>CAJUGD010000010.1 GCA_910586205.1 uncultured Lachnospiraceae bacterium
AAACCGGTCCTCATTGATATTTTAAATCGTTTTCTCCGCGGATCGTCTGCGTGGTCTCCATATCATTACATTCCGTGACACACATTTCCTCGCCAAGCATCGCCATCAGATTTTTTCTACCCACGTCAAAATCGTTTCAGGGGAAACCTCCAGGAACCTTGCTATTTTATCTATGGGTTCCCCATCCTTCCGCATATTATATGCCGTCTTCATTGCTCGCTTCCGATCACCTTCCTCGCGACCCTCCTCGCGGCCTTCCTCGCGACCCTCCTTGCGACCCTCCTTGCGGCCTTCTTCACGGCCTTCCTCACGAATCATCTGCATAGTCTCCGCTTCGTTATATTCCGTGATACACATTTCCTCTCCAAACACCGCCCGCCATCAGATTTTTTCTACCCACGTCAAAATCATTTCAGGAGAAACCTCCAGGAACCTTGCTATCTTATCTATGGGTTCCCCATCCTTCCGCATATTATATGCTGTCTTCATTGCTCGCTTCAGATCACCTTCTTCGCGACCTTCCTCACGAATCATCTGCATAGTCTCCGCTTCGTTATATTCCGTGATACACATGTCTTTCACCTCCGCTCTGTGACCAATAAGAAACTCTCGGGTCTCGAAATCCTCCGGCACATCCAGAATTGCTCTGTCTACTGCCTCCTCGATCCCCATCGTCTGCTGGTTCTCCCGGATCCGTTCCACCAGCCATGAGTACTCCTTTAACGGCCTGCATGATGATAGCAGGCTTTTATTTTTCCCGTAATTAATGTTGAGCATACGGACACGCACCTCAATATCCGCCTCTCGGATCTCCCCTCCCCGGGTAAACGCATCGCTCAGCTTCAGGATACAGTCATCCATTCCTTCTGTACCGTTATAAAACGCCACCAGCTTCGGCACCGGCAGCTCCACCAGCTTTTTCCCGTACACGTTGAGTTTTTTCTGTTGGATATATTTATCATACAGCTTTGCCGCGTACATCAGCTGCCTTACCGGCATGTTCGGATTATAGCTGCTCTGCTGCTCATAGACATTCATCACCTGGCAAAGCAGGAAGGAAACGTCATTCTTCATCCCCATGTACACCGCATCCTCCATAGTGGTGAATTCTATGCTGTCCGGGTCTGTATAGTGAGTGCTGTTCACCGCATTGTACAAACTCAGTGTCCACTCCTTCCTTCCCTTCTCTCCAAACAGAAAACTGAACAGGCGGTCCTTGTGTTTCCGGTTGATTGTCGCCATTAAAAATGTCCGCTCCTTTCCTGCTTCTCCGGTCCATATGTATCAAATCGGTCCTTATATTGATATTTTATCAAAACAGCGCCGAAAAATTTTTTCATTGGAAAGTAAAAAATTTCACAGTTTCCATACAATTTCCTTATTTATTCTTTTTTACATATCTTATAACCCATTGTTTCTTTATCCTTTATAAAATCCTTTTAATCTGCTGGCAATTAAATAGTACCTGCTTTTATATTCTCTTTTTTAAAAAACAAATTTAACATTATTATTAATTATACTATAAACATTCCTACTTTTCAATTGATCCATTATTGAATGTTATGGGAATAATCGAACGGATGACAATCTTTCATTAAGGCAATCCATTTTTCTGCGTCTGCGGCGTGTTCCGACGTTGGCACGCTCCCCATAAGTTCGGGATATTTTGTCCCGAAGTCCGGCTCCTTGCGGTGCTTCCTCAGCCGGGGTATTCCTTTTCTGACAGTCTTTCGGTTTTCAAGGTGCTGCCCATCAATGAACTACCTTAAGTCTATCCCTAAATGACCGCCTATTCCATATGTCCGAAAGGTGGGAAATCCAGCGAAAAAGCAGGCTGTTTCCACACTCTCAGAATTGTGGTATAATAACAAATAAAAGGCAATAAATAGAAATTTGTCGGAGGAATAATCGCTTGTTTGACGTTTTTTTCAATGTTTTGAGAGAATACGCAGAGAATGCTTCGTATATTGAAAGATTGACAAAGAACACTATATTATTTCTGAGATACTCATTGGTAATAATAAAGGCACTTTTTTTGAACCTCAAGGCAACCATTTTTTTAATAGTCTCGTTTGAAATACAGAAAATGGCTGCTTTCATCTGAAATCCTCTTTAGATACAGAAAATTAAACTCTGTTTATGTACAGCTAATGTCCTCTTTCTTAATTATATAAACACACACACTTCTGCAATGCCCCTCCTGGCCCGTCCTGCCCTTTTGGAGCCCATTCTGCCTGAAACCACATTTTTCAAACAGCCTTCGGGACGCTGTGTTGGATTCCAGGATATGAGAACAAATACTGTTAAGTCCCAACTCTCTGAATCCATAGGAAACCAGAATATTGACCGCATCCTGTCCATACCCCATGCCTCGGACGGATTTTCCGAGCTTAATGGAAAGCTCTGCGATCCCATTTTGAGGATCCACATGAGAAAGCAGGATGATCCCTAAGCCGATTTCCGGATTTTCCTTATCTGCTATAATGCTGCGCAGGCTGTCGGCTGAATCTTCCCAAGAACAAGGCCATTGAATCTGAGGCTCATAAGAGGAAGGGGAAGAATAACCTCCCGTCACCCTTGTAATCTCCTGATCCTGAATCAAGCCAAGCAGCATCTCCTGATCCTGTTCCTCCATTGTCCGAAGGATCACTTTATTTCCCCTAATCTCCATACGCTCCTCCTCTGCCTGACATATAAACGGATCCAATAACCTGTCAATACACTCCGGGCCATACTGTCCCCATTTCTCTATCTTATCGATTGGTATCCTTTGTTGTCAAGCAGTACTTTTACAGCTTTCACGATTTTTCGCAAAAACTGCTTTCAAACTTCCCAAATTCATCTTATAATAGAAAAATGTATTTAAGAAACTTATCTTAAGAATATGTTTGAAAAATGCTTTCTGTCAGATATATGTTCTGTTTTGTGGAAAAATCAGCCCGAATGAGCGAGGTATAGCGAACATCTTTGATTCAAATAAAAAAGACGCGGCTGGCTGCTTTAACCCGAATGAGAGAGACGAAACAGGCAACTTTGACCCAAATGCTAAAGACGAAGCAGGCTATTTTAATCAAGCAGAGACAAATATACCGCAAAGCGAGGCATACAAATGGCAGAAATAATTTTTCAGACACCAGCACACATGTACTGCGAAAGGAGAACAAAAATGAAACGATTAAGGTCCTTTTTGATGTCAGCCGCTTTAGGAGCAGCCGCAGCCACCTTCGCCGCCATCCCGGTGCTTGCTGTGGATCAGGATATTGTGATCATTCACACCAATGATACACACTGCGGCATTGAAGATAATCTTGGCTATGAAGGCGTAGCTGCTTATGAAAAACAGGTAAAAGCCTCTACCCCCTATGTAACCCTGGTCGATGCCGGTGATGCCATTCAGGGTGCGCCTGTAGGCACTCTTACAGAAGGAGAGTCCATTATCCGTCTGATGAACCAGGCAGACTATGATTTTGCCATTCCTGGCAATCATGAGTTTGATTATGGCATGGATCGTCTCTTGGCACTTTCTGCCCGTTTGGACGGCGGCTATTATTCCTGCAATCTCATAAGCGGCCCGGCCAAAGAAACGGTTTTTGAGCCTTATAAACTGATTGATTATGATGATGTAACCATTGCCTATGTGGGAGTCACAACACCAGAGAGCATCACCAAATCCACCCCCACTTACTTTCAGGACGGTTCCGGCAATTACATCTATGACCTGTGCGGCGATACCACTGGCCAGGCCCTATACAGCCAGATCCAAAAGACGGTTGACTCCGCCACAGCAGCAGGGGCTGATTATGTCATTCTTGTTGCCCACCTTGGAAATGAGGGCGTAGAAAGCGTCTGGACATCCAAAAATGTCATTGCCCACACCAATGGCATCCATGCTGTTATTGACGGGCACTCCCATGAAACCTATATGGAACGAGTTCCCAACAAAGACGGCGTTTTGATCCCCCTCTCACAGACCGGGACCAAATTTACCCATATCGGGAAAATGACCATCACACCTTCCGGTGATATCACTATGGAAATGGTAGATTCTGTCTTAGGAGAGGACGGCCAGAAGGCAAAAGATCCTCAGATGGCTCAGGTCATTACTGACGTAAAATCCCAGTATGAGGAATCCTTAAAAACAGTCCTTGGCCATACAAGTATTGAGCTGACTGCTGAGGATCCGGAAACTGGAAACCGGGCAGTGAGAAATTCTGAGACCAATTTAGGGGATTTCTGTGCAGATGCCTACAGAAACCTGTTGGGCGCAGAAATCGGCATTGTCAACGGCGGCGGCATACGGGCAGGGATTGAAGCGGGAGACATTACCTTTGAAGATGCCTTAAAGGTATATCCATTCGGAAATATGATCTGTATGGTAGAGATTTCAGGCCAGCAGCTAAAGGATGCACTGGAAATGGGCGCTCGCTATTATCCGGAAGAAAACGGAGGCTTTATTCATGTTTCCGGCATGAGTTATACCATTGACGCTTCTGTTCCTTCCAGCGTCCAGACAGACGAAAAGGGGAATTTTACAGGTGTTGCCGGGGCATACCGGGTAAAAGACATTTATGTGGGAGATGAGCCTCTTGATTTGGCCAGAACCTATACCCTTGCCTCCCATAATTATTGGTTAAAATCCGGCGGCGACGGAATGAGTATGTTCCCCTCCTGCCCGCTCTTGAGAGATGAGGTCATGGTAGATGTGGATACAATTACTGCTTATATCCAGGATTTTCTTGGGGGAACTGTGGGAAATGAATACTCCAACCCCCGGGGGCAGGGAAGAATCACCATCCAAAATCCTTGATCCCGCAAAAAACGATAACCATATTTGATGATTCCTTTGAAGATTTAGTAATGCAAAGCCAGGAGAAATGTCTTTTTGAAAAAGAGGTTTAAAAACAAATGAACATCTATCATTTTTACACTTGACTATTTGTAAAATTTTGCTAAAATAAAATTAAGAACGATTACTACTTTGTTTCGTGGTATCTAAAAAGAACCGCTCCAACTATAAACGTTCAAGTATGCATAAAGGGGAGTATTTAAAATGAAGGAAAAAAAAGTCAAATCTATCCGCAAACAGATCTTATCCGGATACAGCCGTGTCATATGGGTCATGTGCCTGCTGGTGATCATTTCTCTCATCTCATTAATGCAGGTAAACAAAGACTATCATGTGGTATCCAATAACCGGAACAACCAGGCTGACACCCAGTCTGCTCTTGCCAAGCATTACGAATGGATGGAAATGTACAATGTAAGCCTTCAGAACGGAACAACCTTCAGCGGAAGCTTAGATCCCAATACCTGTCTTCTGGGAAAATGGATGGCAGGCATTAAGGAGGAGGATCTTGCTGATTCCACTATCCGCGATACCTTAAACGCCATTCGTACTCCTCATGAAAAGATGCACATGCAGGCATCTTCTGTCCTTGAACTCTCTAAGACAGACAAAGAAGCCGCTTCCACACAGTTCACAGAGCAGATTAAGCCTTTGGCTCAGCAGGTTATCGCTGGTTTGGGCACGATTTCAAACCAATATCAAAATCTGGCAAACGATACCTCAGCTAAGCTGGATAAGCTGATTCTGGTTATGATCCTTTTAAATATTATGAGCGCCTTTGTTGGATTCTTTATTGCGATCTTCTACGGCAACCGTTCTGCAAGGCAGATCTCCGGCCCTATTACTGCTGTGGCCGAGTGGTCAGAAAGACTATCCAATGGTGCGGATCAGATTGATTTTGACACCAGTATTTTAAACGGCAATGAGGACAATGAGATCGGATCCATGATTCATTCGTTCCAGAGAATGGTGGAAAGCGTACAGGAGAATGTACAGGTAGTCAAACGTTTGGCAGAAGGAGATATGACTGTATTTGTCAATATCCGCTCCAAAGAGGACACACTGGGAAAACATTTGTACCATCTAGTACAGTCAAACGATTTTATGTTTGCCAAGATTATTAAAATCGCTATGTCCGTTGCCAATACATCTCATCACATTGCCAATGCAAGCCAGCTTTTGGCTGACACTGCCTCAAAACAGGCAGCGGCAGTAAATGAGCTGAACGGATCCACAGAAGAAACCAGAACCCTTGTAGAACAAAATTCAAAAAATGTAGCTCATGCCACCCAGCTTTCTCAGTCTATGCGGCAGGATATGCAAGACAGCAATGCTAAGATGAAACTGTTGGTCAAGTCAGTAGATGAAATTAATCAGTCCTCTCTGAAGATTGCCAATGTAATCAAACTGATAGATGACATTGCTTTCCAAACGAATATTCTGGCTCTCAATGCTGCCGTGGAAGCAGCCCGCGCCGGAGAGGCTGGTAAGGGATTTGCCGTGGTTGCCGACGAGGTGCGTGTACTGGCTCTTAAGAGCGCAGAAGCTGCCAATGAAAGTAAAGTTCTGATTGAAGCAACCATGAGTGCAAGCAAAGACGGAAGCCGGACCAGCGCAGAAGCCTTTAAGACTTTCGGAGATATTGTAAAGGATCTTGATCAGATTATTGAGACAGTTTCCCATATCTCCCATTCTTCCAAGAAACAGGATGATGCTATTTCACGCATCCATCAACAGGTTGAATTGATCAACGAGTCCATCACTGCTAACCTGTCTGTAAATGAAGAAGCCGCAGCGGCAAGCAGTGAGATGAGGGAAAATGCAAAGCTTCTTGAAAACGAGATGAACCGCTTTAACCTTCGTCAGAGAAAAATGGGTCGTGCTTACATCCCGCCGGAGAAAGAAAATGATGCAGAATTTATCCGGGAAGCAAATGAGAATTATCAGAAATCGCTTCAGAAAAGCAATGGCACAACCTTTTAAACACAACATAAAACGCGCCTGCGGGTAGTGTTTCAGACTGTAGACAAACTGGTTCTGAAGCTACGCTTCGAACCATGTTTGTCTCTTTTTTGGTTTATTAATTTAATGATCACTGAATATGCTACAAAACAAAGTCTATTCTTCCACTTCCAATTAGCTATTCTTTTTAAATTCATGCAGCCAAACAAGAGGTTTCGCTCCATTTTTACTTTGGCTAACCCTCTGTATTGTGTATATCTCATGCCATGTTTTTCCTTGGCGTCTGCAAATACCCGTTCGATTATTTCTTTTCGCTGTCGGAAAATAACTTCCTTGAGTTTTCCAACCTTGCAAATGCTGCTAATTTATCACGTTCATTTGTACTTTTCGCTTTCTCTGGTGCAGAGATAATAAATGGTATCCTTCTTTCCCTTAGGGCAGTTCTGGTAAAGGACTCATAAAAGGTTTGTTTTGTCTGTCCCATGGCGTTCAGCATTTCGCTAAGTTCTTCGTATATTGTATCTTCCAATCGAATACTTATGGTTTTCATGTCAACCTACTCCTTTACATTTTCTTTTATTATATTCAAAAATGAATCATTTAGCAAGCAATCGTATTCAAATGATATGATTTATCACTCTTTTTAATCTTAATTTTGCGTGCTATTCTTATAAGCATTTGATTTTTTAGAATTTAAGTAAAAACAGAGTCCTTTCATTGGACTCTGTTGGTATTTTTCTTATTACGGCATATCCTGCCGCCTGCGCCCCATTCCTGTCTGTCACATGCAATTCACATTCCAGTGGATGTCCTTTTCATCCATCCGTCAATCCGAAAAGGTATACTCCTTAATCTCCCGGACCACATCCAGCACGGTTCCATCCCGGCTCTCAATAATCCCCACAACCCGGTCCTTAAACTGCACCGGATCTGGCTCCCCTACAATGGCATAAGCCTTATCCCGCAGTTCCTCAATGGTACAGAAAGGCAGCTTCACATCCTTCATACAGTCAATCAAGTCCTGTCTTCTGGGATTAATGGCGATTCCATAGTCTGTAATCACCACATCCACCGTCTCACCTGGTGTAGTCACCGTGGTTACATTGGTACAGATAGCCGGAATCCGTCCCTGCAAAAGAGGCGCAATCACAATGGTGCATTTTGCTCCGGCTGCTGTGTCCGGATGTCCTCCCTGGGCGCCGGTTATCATACCGTCTGACCCTACAACTACATTACAGTTAAAATGCACATCTACCTCTAAGGAAGCCAGAATCACAAAATCCAGCTTGTTCACATAAGCCCCTTTATTAAACGGATCCGCATACTCGGAAGCAGAGATCTCAATATGATTAGGATTGGATTTAATGGACTCAATGGCCCCCATATCAAAATCCTGAGTATCCACAATCTTGTTGATCAGCCCCTTGGCCAGCAGATTACACATGGGAGTGGTGATACCTCCGAGCCCCAGCCCCATATGGATGCCTCTCTCCTCCATGATTTTCCCTAAAGAGATGGTGGAGGCAATAGACGCCCCGCCCACACCAGTCTGATAGGAAAAGCCTTCTTTAAAATAAGGCGTATTGATCACAAACTGGGTGCAGTAATCCGCCATCATAATCTTTCTCACATCTGTGGTAGGCTTTGCTGCCCCGGTGGCGATCTTGGCTGGATTCCCGATCTCCTCCACCACACATACAAAGTCTACCTGGGTCATGGAAATACTGGCCGGAATGTTGGGAAATGGCACCAGACAGTCTGTGATTGCCACCACCTTATCCGCATACTGAGCATCCACCATAGCATAGGACAAAACACCGCAATCGCTCTTGCCGCCATTGGCCCGCATATTCCCATACTCATCACAGGTAGGCGCTCCAATAAAAGCTATGTCAATGTGAACCTCTCCTGACTCCACAGCCCGTACCCGGCCCCCATGAGAGCGCATGATGGCCAGATCCCGCAGCCTTCCAGTAGATATGGCTTCACCAATCTTTCCCCGCACGCCGGAGGACTGGATTCCCACAATGGTTCCGTCATCAATATAGGGAACAATCGGGTCATTGGCCTTTCCCAAGGAGCTGGCACAGATAGTCAGTCCCTTGATCCCCATGTTATGAATCTCCTCCATAACCATGTTCACCACATAATCCCCTTCCCGGAAATGATGGTGAAACGAAATGGTCATATTGTCCTTGATCCCGCATTTCACCAGGGCTTCATGGATATTCTCCACCATTTTGCTCCTCTTTGGATCCATCATGGTCCGGGCTTTGGGAGCTGCCTTTACGTATTCATAATTATCAAAGGCATAAGCTCCCTTAAAAGCCTCTTTTCCTGTAATCTTCAATACTTCTTCTGGGATTTCTCTACCTACAGCATTTATCATCTTACAGATCCCCCTCATATACGCCTGATGCCTTCGCCAATGCGATAGTCCTCTTAGCTCCATCATAAAATGCAATGTCAATCATCTTGCCGTCCACGGTAAATACACCGATGCCCAGCGCCTTCTTTTCCTCAATCTCCCGGACCACTTTCTCCGCGAAAATGATCTCCTTCTGGCTGGGAGTGAATATTTTATGTACAATGTCAATCTGCCTGGGATTTACAAGGGATTTGCCGTCAAAGCCCATCATTTTGATCATCCGGACTTCCTCCTCAAACACATCCATGGCATCTAAGTTGGTAAATACCGTATCCCAGCACTGCACGCCTGCCGCTCTGGCAGCAATAATCATCTGCTGTCTGGCTCCCTGCAGCTCCACTCCGGTTCCTGTGATCACGGTCTGCAGATCCTTGGTATAATCGCCGCCGCTTAAAGCGATGCCGATGAGACGATCCGAAGACTCACAGACCTCCAGGGCATGCAGCACTCCCTTACAGGACTCCAAAGCTGCCATGAGAAGGGTAGAGCCTTCCGGACGGCCAAACTCCCTTTCTGCCGCCAAAACATGCTCCTCCACAGTATGTACATCCTGAGCGCACTCTGTCTTGGCAATACGAATGGTATCTGCACCGCCTGCCACACACACTCGGATATCCTCCTTCCAGTGAGGCGTATCCAGGCCATTGATCCGAACCACCCGCTCCACGCCGCGGTAATCAATCTCCTGCAAGGCATGATACAAGGAATATCTGGCCGCGTCCTTCTGGTTCTCTGCCACCGCATCCTCCAGATCCAGCATAATGGAATCTGGTCTATAAATATAAGGATCCTTGATAAGCCCCGGTTTCTGGCAGTTTAAAAACATCATGGAACGTCTCAGTCTTTTTTTGTTCGGATGACTCATTTGATCACACCTCCCCACGGAAGATTCTCTGTCACACCATTCGAACGGTACACCGCACACTCCACACGTGCCTTTAAGGTACAGTCCAAAGCCCCCTTATCTACCACAGTCACCTTGGCGCTTTCTACATCCAGCCGTCCTAATGTTTCCAGAACAACTGCCCGGATCTGTTTTCCAAACTGATGAATCACACTGCTCTCAATGGAAAGTTCAATCTGACCGTCTCCCGGCTCCACCGTCACCTGGGCATCGCTGGACTCTAAGGTTCCAGCCATAGCCGCTTTCTTAATCTCCATATCCGTCCTCCTCCTTGCATAAATGATATTTAAACCATAAATCCATTTCTACTGTTTAAATTGTATCATGCTCTGCATCATCCGGCAAATACATATATTGTTATGTTTGAGATAAGAAAAATCTTATAAATAGAACGCCAGCCCCCCCCAATGAAAAAGAGAAGCGCAGCAGCAAACGCAGCGCCTCCCTTTTTCTCTAAAGACACATCTTCCAGACAGCCCCCAGGGTACCTGCAAAAATACAGGCCCCAAAGCTGAAATATGCATCCTGGCTTTCCGGCTGATAACTGTGAAATTGCTTTGTGTACAGCAAATGGGTCAAATAGGTTCCCACTCTCCGGAAAGATTCCCGGCCGTTTCTTTTTAGTATCGTCCGTCCAACGGCAAAAACCCCACCTGTCAGCACAGAATAAACAATGGTATATCCGCAGAATTTCCATCCTGCCAATGCCCCTACTGCCATGTACAGCTTTACATCCCCTGCTTTCAGCATTCCCAATATCCAAAACAGAATACACAGGCTCCCCATGCCGAATCCCAGCAAGCTGTCCTTGAGCCCTCCTGTGCCATAAAGCACCAAATTCAAAAAGATTCCTGCCAGCACAGCCGGTATGGTGAGCTTATTATAAATTTTATGCCGGATTAAATCTGTTCCCGCTCCCCATCCGGCTGCCAAAACTGCTGCAAGATAGAATATTGGCAGATCTGTTCCCATCTTATATCTCTCCTGTTATTTGAACCACGATTGCCGACACATTATCCGAAGCCTTTCCTGGTTCTATCATGCGGCGCAGATACTCCGCCTTTTCTGCAGCATCAAATTCCCGCTCTCCGAGTATCCGTTCAATCTGGGATGTTTTAAGAGTGTTATAAAGGCCGTCGCTGCAAAGCAAAAAACAGTCTCCTTCCTCCAGCTCTCCCTCATAATAATTGCTTTCTGGCGCAGAAAACATCCCTATACACATGGTCAGCTTATTTTTCATAACAGAGCGTTTTGCTTCTTCCTCAGATAATTGATAGTGCCGCATCATCCTGGCTACCAGTGAATGGTCTTCCGTAAGCTGGTACAAGCTTTGGCCACGCAGAAGATATACCCGGCTATCCCCTACATTTTCAATAAAATACTGGTTTTTATACAGCAGGACCAGGGATAAAGTTGAGCCGGATTTGCATTGCATCTGATGATTAAAAGCAAGAATGGCCTGATTAATATCCCATATTTCTTGTTCTAACAGCTCCCGGATATCCTCCTTGTGGTCCATATTCTCCCGGACAATATCCGGAAATTCCTCATACCACCAGCGTTTAAACTGCTCGGTAATATACTGGCTTGTCTGTGCCCCAAAGGATAATCCTCCCATGCCGTCCGCTATCACAGACAGCGCTGCCTCACTGCCTTGTATGCTTCCTGTTAAATAAAGAATACTGTCCTGATTATCCGTCCTGATATCACCTTTGTCACTGACGGCTCCATAAGCATATGTAAACATACACACCTCTGTCTAATCTTCTCCACAGCGGATTACAAACTCACTGTCTGCCAACATAATCCTGTCCTTGTCGTGAAGCAGGTAAGGGGTATTGCTCTCTATCCGTGTTTTACTTCCATTGATATAGGTTCCGTTTTTAGAATTTATGTCAATGACATAATGATGATTGTTCCGAAAAACAAACCTGGCATGAACCTTTCCCACCGTAGCACTTTTTACCGCAAAATCAACCTGGCTTGCCAGACGCCCGATTATCACACCTTCCGGCATACCCAAAGGAATCTTTATCAGCCTGCCGTTTTCGTAATATTCCAGATAGGCTGACATTACATCTTCTGAGGCATCGTCCCATAATTGTGTTACCTCTGTATCTGAATCTGTCTCCTGGGCATAATTGGAACCGGAAGGCGGCGCTGCCTCCCATCTGCCAAACTCCTGTTGGCTGGGCAGCTGACCATAGGGCTGTGATGCCTGCGCTTGGCTGTATGGCTCTGCCATCTGTCCCCCATACGGCTGCACCCCATACGGCGCCATGGGATTCTGGCCGTATGGCTGATTGGGCTGCATTCCATAGGGCTGCATTGCCTGCGGATCCACTGCAGGGCTGGCTGTATTCCCAGAATCCCCTTCTTTTTTTCCTGCCTGCTTTTTCCCTTTGCTACCCTTTGCGCCCTTTCCATTTACATAGATCTCCCGGTACAAGATCACCTCTGTTAATGCCACAAGAATGACCACCACAAGCACATTATTGACCACGATCTGGCCAAATTCATCTACAAACAAGCCAAAAGAGATCCCTCCTGCCACGATCAGCATAATCAATGCCTGCGGCAGAAGAAACATTTTTCTGGCTTTTTCCGGATCAAATTCCTTTTCTGTCTTGTTTTCTTTTTTATTTTTCTCTTTTTTCTTTTCCGGCTTTTGCCCGGTCTTTGCCTTTGGCCTGTCCCCAGGCACTGCCGGAGCTTTCTTTGGCCTTTTCTTTGTGGGACGGCTGTCTTTTTCCTGGGATGGTTCTGGCTTATTGTTATTCGTTTCCTCTACCCCATACTGCAGGCTATTGGAAAATGCATGGGAATTGCTCCTGTAATCCTGCGCCGGCATTCCTGGCTGCGGATTCCCTCCATAACCCTGCGCCGGCATTCCTGGCTGCGGATTCCCTCCATAGCCCTGCATGGGCATCCCTGGCTGCGGATTTCCTCCATAGCCCTGCACAGGCATCCCTGGCTGCGGATTCCCTCCATAGCCCTGCATAGGCATCCCTGGCTGCGGATTTCCTCCATAGCCCTGCATGGGTATTCCGGACTGAACATCCGTATTTTGCCCATATCCATAAGAGGCAAACCCGGAATTTGAATCATTTCCATATCCTCTCCCTGCCTTTTTCTGATCCACCCGTTTTCCCTGATATGGTTTTAAGCAATTTTCCAGCCGTTCGATGGAAAAGGATGGGTCATTCAATTCCTTCAGCAATACCTGTACCAGATTGTCGCCGGACATTTCCAGCTTGTCATGCATAATCAGGTCCGATATCAGCTCTCTCAGTCCCCATTCCTTTGTCTGTTCCACGGGCAGATAGGGAAATGCCGGCCTGCAGGAACCTGGATCTACATATATATAGTCTGGATCCAGCACGATCCCCTCCGCAGGAAGCCGATAAGCAGATGCATCCCGGATTGCCACAATGGCTCCCTCTATCAGATTCAAAAGCTCCTTTCGTTTGAGCTTTCTCTTTTCTAGCACCTGACTAAGCGGAATCTGGGATGTGATATTATAATAGATCACAGTATCCCCGTCCATAATCTGCCTGGATGCAGTCAGAAGATTGGCAATCTCATTTGACATTAAGGTTTCAAGCTGATAATGAATGACTTCCATGTCCGACGGGCACTGCACAGTCATGTAACTGGAAACTCCTAATGTTTCATATGATATTTTCAGTTGTTCATTCATAGTCCTACCCTCCATTGATATAATTCAAAACCAAACGCTTTACAAAACCATGTGAATCACCATTCCTGCTGCCAGAAACGGCACAAAAGGAAATTCTGTCCTGATATCTTTTCTCCATATCAGAAGCAGGCAAATGCTGTATGCCAGGGATAAAACCATTGCCAGAAATAAAAGCTGCACTGTATAACCCCAGCCTGCCGTCATGGCTGTCACTCCCAAAATCTTTACATCCCCCATCCCCATCTTTCTTCCCAGAACCCATACACAGGCCGACAATACGGCCGTAAACAATATCCCTGTCAAAACCGTCTTTCCCAGCATATCCAGAGGCATGCCCAAGGCTCCCATAAGCATCTGTCCCGCAAAATAACAGAACAGGATTTCGTCTGGCACGATTCTTTTCTTTCCGTCTACCAATGCCAGTATTCCATACGTGCACAAAAGATCTGCGGACCGCAGCGCTATCATAGCTTTTCCAGAACCAAACCATACAAAACCATACAACAGCAGGAAGACTCCAAAAAGCACTGCCGTCTGCCTTTCACACCATACCTGGAAGCAGGAAGCATCCCGCTCCTTCCATATGGAAATCCCCCATGATGCTTTCATTCCTCCTAGCATTGCCTCTGCAGCCAATGTCAGAATTTCCCACATTATCATTCTCCGCCCATCCTTGTCAATCGATTTCCTTTGTAATGATCTGAATATCCGGATATTTTTGCTGGATCTCCCTCACTGCCTGATCATAGATTGTCCGGTCAATTTCCCTTCCCTCTGCTGAGGACGGAATGTAGATAATCAGTTCCTTGCTCTCTATATCATCCTTTTTCAATGTCACCCCGTCATATGTCGTATCCTCAAAATCTTCCATCTTTCTGCATCGGCGGCTTATTGCCCCTTTGATGCCAGATACACTCTGGTAGCTGGCGTCCCGCAGATCAATGGAATACTCTGCAGAAGCCTTTCCACTTTCAGAATCATAGGCTGAATATACCGGAAAATGATCCGGAAGATTCCTTACCCCTTCCTGTGACTGAATTGCATTGCCCCGCTTTACCGGAGCCATTTCCCATACGCTTTTCTCCTCCTTCTTGCTGTCGCTGCTGCCGTCAAAAGCTGAAGATCCGCTCATTCCCCGAATACAGGCACGATTTGCCAGATTCATGGAAGGAAGAATATCAATCGGCATAACAGGATCAATGGTATAGCACACAATCAGGTCTATGGTGGAACCATCCTCAAAAAAGCTTGAACTGTTCAGGTTCAGCCCCTTTAGTCCGCCTTCAACCCTTAATGCCTGAAGCCTTGCGTCTGCCCCGTTTCCCTGTGCATCTGCCCCGATATAGCTTTCCAATAAAGGCCGGACCACCAGCTCCATAAGCTGTTGGTTTATTTCCTTTCCTGCCTGTCCTAAAAGCATTGCTCCGATATTTTTTATAATTTCGTGAGGGTCTGTGGTCCCGTTGTATTTTTCCGTAATATTTCCGGAACTAAATTCCTGATAAAACCGAACCAGCTCCTCAATATCCCCATTAAACTGCTTTGTCCTTTCTCCGGTGCCCTCCTGAATCTGCTGGTTTAAATCATTGATCCCGGATACCTGATACAAATAAGAATACATGGACAGCTCTTTGGCTGTCTGACTGACTGCATGCTGGATCAGCCCATACACATAGACAATCCTCATAATATAGAGAATGGTCACAATAATCATCAGAAATACGGAGTAGGAAATACTGGCTTCTATACTCAGCACCCCTTGTTGACCTTTTTTTCTTCTCATATGCTTTTACCTTTAATATCCCTGATAAATCGTGTTTGTAAAATGCATCCGTCCTGAATAGCCTTTTTCTTCATAAGCCTGGCCAAAAGGCATCACGCTGCCAAACAGATAACGGATCGACAGTTCTGTGTCTGCATGAATATAGGTATAAGCCTTTTCCATGGTAAAATCCGTCTGTCCTGCCTTGATCATATTCATCTCGATCAGATCTGCTGAGCGCATAATCCGTTTATCCCTTCCTTTTACCAGAAGAAGGATCAGCAAGTAATCCTCATAGGATACAAAGACTCCTGTCTCCCCATAGTGATTTATCAGGTCACTTCCTGCAGCTTGGGGCGAATCCCCCAGAAGAATATTATCCTTTGTCTTTATAAACGGTATTTTATATCCATAGGATATGAGATAATTCATCTCAATAGATGTCTCTGCCGTAGCCCATGCAGTCAAAAAAATCCAGAAAAACACGGTCTCCGGGACAATTCCTTCTGTGGCCAGGCATGCGGCTGCCGCGGCTGCATGGCACGTCTCCTTAATGGTATCCTTCATGTACATGGCGCCTATATTGTTAGCTAAACGTTCCGTAAATATGCTGGCATAGACAGCCGCCTCATTGGCCATATCGCTCTGGTTTCCAAAAACCAGATATTCGATCTCACTCCTCAGGACTGTATCCCTGTCCTTCTTGGGATCCAGCCGCATATCAACCTCTCCGTCCGGATGGGTATAGCGCCACGAAGGCATATAAAAGTTATTCTTTTCCGCCTGCGGCATTCCCTCAGAGGTAAACTTTTCCACACCCGTCAGCCTGGTCTTAAAGGTTCCGAACATATAGGTCAGACACAGCACATCATCCCGCACAACTTCTGCCGCATCAAGAATCATGCTGCGTTTTCCTTTATTCAGGATATCCTTAGAGCCAGTCAGATCACTTTCCTTGTTGAAAAATTTTGTTTTATGTTCTTTTTTCTCGTCTTCGGTAAAGGATTTGGATGGTCTTTTATGATACACGGCATCCTCAACCTTGCCGCGCTTTGCATCTTCATCCGGCGTTTCGGCCAAATCTCCCATCTTTTCTGATGTCTCCTCGGCAAAGCTTTCGTTGATTATATTTGTGGATTTATCCTTATATTTCTGGGAAGGATCCAGCTTCTGAGGATTCCAATGCTTATCAGCAAAATACTCCAGGTACTTGTTTACTGCCGGCTGATAGCTTTTTGAGGAGCCGCCTCCGTTCAAAGCATGATTCTCATCCAGTGTCTTTCCCGAGCCGCTTAAATAATAGTAATAGTATTCTGTGATTGCATCATCCTCATCATCTTCATCGTCATCATCCTGGCTCTCCCGCATTTCCTCAATCACTTCCATATATTTTGTGATCGCTTCGTCAATATTGTCCATGACATCCCCTAGATTTGACTGAATATCCGAATCCTGACTCATCTGCTCCAGAACCGGATCCTCGATCAGCTTTTGAATCTCCGGAAGATAATCCTGGTTATAAAAATCAACATTTTCCCGGGCGTCGTTTGTGAGTTCTTGGACAGATTCATTATTTGATGCCTTTCCCTGGTTCTGTGACTGAAAATCCTCCAGGCGTCCAATGGCCTGTTCCACCTCATCCTTTGCCCTTTGAGCCTGTTTAAGAACCTTTCCCGCCTGGCTGCATGCTCTTTTGGCTGCATCCTTTAACATTCCCTGATTCTTTTCATAAGCATTGGCAGCAGCCCTTTCTGATGAAGATAAGGTCTCCTCCTCCTCATCCTCCTCTGTATCTGTATTTTCAATGCGGATTTTTTTCATTTTAGCCTTCAAAGACTCAAAATATTGAGTCCGTGCTGTTTTTACGGCGGCAATCTCCTCATTTAGCTTGCTCACTTCGTCGCGCAGCTTCTTCAGTTCCCGGTCCGCCGCAGCATTTTTCTCGTCTGCATCCATCTTGTCTTCCATCACTTCAGCGGTTTCCTCATTTTTCTCAGCTTCTGCTTTTAAACCGCCTAGGGAGCGGAATATTTCCAGCCGATCCGCCATCACATACAATCCCCGGAATTTGGAATATTCCACCATCTGGCTTTCCAACACGTTCTTGTCAATCAGAGGATGGATAGATTCCATTGTACATTCATCCACCTTAAAATCATATAGGTTCAAAAAAGATTCCCCCATATAGGATTTCTGTCCGATAATGGTTGTCTTCATAATATCCCAGATCCGTTCAGAATACTCACTGTCTCCCATGCCGTAGGCCAGAAGCGTTGCATTCAGGCTCTCCTGATAAATGCTTTTAAGCTTGTCCCCATCACTCTCATTCAGGGCAAACAAGCCAAACTGATCCTTTAAGGTCTGGTTGTAATCTGCCAGCACACTGGACGCCGCCAGATCCGTGGCCTCCTGAGCCATGGCATTAGCGCTTGCCATTCGGCTTCCATCTATCAGTACCGCGGAAAGCAGCATGGTGGGAATCGTAATAATCACCAGAAAGATGGATATAGCCCCTTTGATTCTTCTGTTTCTGAAAATTTTCATAGTTCCCGCTCCCTACTTCAGCAGATCCGTCACCTTCCCGATGGCTTCCTTAATTTTCTGATATCCCTCCTGTGCGGAGGCAAAAACCTTTGTCTGGCTGGTCACATCTACCACAATATCCACGTTCCGCACAAATTCAGGAGCATCCGTCACTGCAGACACTGCCGTGGTGTTGACCTCAAAAGGCCCTTTTTTTCCAAACATCCTGGCAATGGAATCCACCGGAGTATTGTAGGTGCTGTGTATGTTCACTTTTACCCGCTTGGCAATCAGGTAATCCTTTACTTCCGTGTAAGATCCGCCGTTTTGGTTGTTTGCACTTAAAATATCGCGTTTCCCGATCCGTCCTGCAACATATCTATCTACAAGAGCTTTATATTCTCCTTGTTTTCCTCCATCAAAAAAGGGAACATTCCGATACGGATCCCGTATGCGAAAGTCCTCTGAGGTTTTTATCCCGGTAGCCATATCCGACACCCGGGAACTGTATACCACGGACCCCCGCTCGGATGCCTGTACGGACAGGCTCTGCAGGCTCACCTCCTGATACAGAACCATTCCCATAAATAAAATCAAAATCAGGGAAAAGAAAATGGCCGGAAAAATAATGGTGAGTTCAATGGTAAGATATCCGTCCTGCCTTCCCTGCTTTCCGGCAAAATAACCCCGTATCCTGTTTTCATCCTGTTTCATCCGGATCCTCCCTAAAACAATTTTATGCTGCGCACCCTCCCAAATCCTCATTTCGAATCATGATATCCGATTGTTCCTTTGTCCGGCGCGCAGCGCCCGTTTTCATTCTTTCGGCGTATGCAGGAAAAAATCAGCCTCCTTCGCCGGGATCTTTTACTAAATCAGGTTTAAATACTTTGTCCATGATGCCTTTTGCGAAAGCAAAAATCTGCTTTCTGAACAGCAGCGCGATACACATCAATGCTGCAATGATCATGACAAGCTCCACGGTTCCCATACCGTCTTCTTCCTCATAAAACCGCTTTAACAACTCCATCCCTTTCCACCTCTCTTTCTTAAATGCTTCTAAAGCCTTCTATTTATAAAATTACCAGAAAATTGGTAGTTTTACCTGAATCTACATACCAGATGTCATGCTCATCACTGCCGGGGTGGCCACAATCAGCACGATTCCCAAAAACATGATCATCATGGGAATCAGGATTTTGGTACTGGCCTGCTCGCCTATGGCTTTGGCCGCATTCTTCCTCATCTCCCAGCACTCCCGCCCCTGCTCCCGCAGCACCGGAACCACCTCAGAACCGCCCCGCTTCAGGTTCATGACAATCACGGACACAAACTTTGTCACCTCTTTTACATGGCACCGCCTGGCAAACTCCTCATAGGCAATGCCCTCCGGCCTTCCCGCCTTGATCTCAGCCAGGGCATACCGCATCTCATCATACAAAATGTGCTCCCGTTTGTTTTCATTGATAATTTTTTCCCATGCCTTTGAGATGGTCATCCCGGCATTGACCAGCAGCGTCAGCTTATTGACAAACTCGGGAAATTCCATTTGAATGGAGAGCCTCCGCTTTTCAACCGTTTCCTTTAAGCTGCTGTCCACCAGAAATGGAACCGCAAAAAATGCCGCAACGGCTCCCCCTGTGAACATCAGGCCGTCTGAGCTTCCCTGAGCGGTCTGAATCGCCCCGATTACGGACACTCCCACTGCCGCAATCAACCCCACTGCCATGCGGTAGCCACTATGGATAAAATGGTAAAACTCTGCTTCTTTTGGCCCGCGGATTTCTAGTATTTTCTGATAAACCTGATTATTATGCCGCGCCATTGCAGACCGCAGGGACAAAGGCATGAGCTTCCCGAAAAACTCTATCTCATTTATGGCCAGCCCAATGGGTATAAAATCCTTCAGCCCGTATTCGTCTTTATCCAGATATTCCACGTATTCATCATACAGGCCCTTGGATTTAAAATAAAACACCACAAAAATAATCAAAAATATCCCGCAGACAGCAGCCGAAACGACCATCCCTGCCATTGCCATCTCCACTTTCCCTCCATTTCAAAAACATTCTTTCTTTAGACCTGAATATTCATGATTTTACTTCCTACAAAATAGGCTGCCGCAAAAATGACAATCGCAGCCGTCATGGCCAAACGTCCCACAATCTCTGTAAATACCGGTGCCATATAATCGCCGGAAGTAACTGTCAAAAACAACACCAGAATAACCGGAAGAACCATCATAAATTGAAATTCGTATTTCTTTCCGGAAATAGTAGTCTCAATCTCCTGCTTCACCTCGATTTTTTCTCCGATTGTGTTGGATGTAGAGCGCATTACCTCCATCAGATCGCCTCCGGTCCGTTTACATGTCACAAAAATATCCACAAAATTATCAATATCCTCCAGATGGGCCCTCTCTGCAAACTGGCCGAACATCTCCTCAATGGTATTGTTCATGCCGATTCCCCGCAGAATGTATTCCATCTCTACCAGGATGTCGGTCTGGGGATCCGGGTAGATCACCTTCAGATCCTGCAGGGTATCCTGAATCCCCGATTCCACGGATTTTCCTACCGCCAGAGCCGAGGCCAGGGAATAAAGCATATCCTTAAACTGCAGAGTAAGCTGTTTTTTTCTCTTTTCAATGATCTGCCTTGTCCGAATCTTCGGCCATTTCAATGCAAACAACATCAGAAGGGCTGATAAAATCTTACTGTGATAGAACACATATCCCACCGCAAACAGTACTGCTGCTGCCAGAAAAAGATTCAAAAGCTTTTCCTGCCTTCCCATTTCATAGACGTCATAATCCGTCAAACCGTCTTCCCTCTCCACGGTCTCCGGCTTTTCTTTCTTTTTTCCAAACATGGATTTCTTCTGCCTCCCATTCTCCTGCGCCTCCTACACCTGATCCGGCAATCCCGCGTTGCGGAATTTCTCTGTATGTACCATGGCATGATTGGTGCGGGTAAGCTCTCCTAACACTCTTTTGTTCTTATCCTCCCCTCGCTCCACAAACCGATAAAGAGGATTCATCTGAAACACCCCGTTTTCATATCCTACCATCTCTGTGATCTCAATGGTTCTGCGGGATTTGTCCCGAAGTCTGGCTAACTGGATGATAATATCAATCGCTGAAGCGATCTGCTGCCGGATCGCCTCTATGGGAATATTGTTTCCGGACACCACCATGGTTTCCAGACGGCTCAGCATATCTTTTGTGGAATTTGCATGGCCCGTGGAGAGGGAACCGTCATGGCCTGTATTCATGGCCTGAAGCATATCTAAGGCCTCTGCTCCGCGGACCTCTCCTACCACAATGCGTTCCGGCCTCATACGCAGAGAAGACCGAATCAGATCCCGGATCGTCACTTCTCCCTTTCCCTCCATGTTGGCGTTTCTTGTCTCTAAACGCACCAGGTTCTGTACACCCTTGATCTGCAGCTCCGCCGAATCCTCAATGGTAATCACACGCTCGTCTTTAGGGATAAAGTTGGAAATGGCATTTAAAAATGTAGTTTTTCCGGATCCGGTTCCTCCGCTGATAAAAATATTATATTTCGCCTTTACCATACGTTCCAAAAGCTCCGCCACCTCCGGGGTAATGGAGCCGTAACCAATCAGCTTTTCAACGGTCATAGGATCCTCCGGAAATTTACGGATCGTAACAGTGGGGCCGTCTAAAGCAATGGGAGGAAGTACCACGTTTACACGGGATCCGTCCATAAGCCGGGCATCTACAATGGGATTTGCCTCATTGACTGTCCTGTTCACCTTGGATACAATATTCAGAATCACATTTTCCAGCTTTTCATTGGTTCCAAAGCTTACATTCTTTCGATAAAGACGCCCTGCCTGCTCCACAAAAATATGGTGGGGCCCATTGATCATAATCTCCGTAACAGAGGGATCATCCACTAAAGGCTGAAGCACATCCAGCCCTCTCATGGAGTTAAATACCCCTTCCATCACCTGCCGCTTCTCTGTAAGGGACAAATATTGTTTCTTCGATTCCTCTAAGACAAGCGCTGCAATAACCTCCCGAATCTCATCATCCTCCACATTCCGGGTCAAATCCAGCTGGTTTGATACCATCTCACGGATTTGTCTGATATATTCCTGCATATCTGCAATCATAGGTTTTCTCCCCCTTTCTTACGGCAATCATCGATTTCCCATTGCAATCTGAAGCAGGGGATTCATTACCTGCAAAAGCCTGTCTCCAAAGCGCAGAATATTCCCTCTCCCTGAAAAAATCCCGTCTGCCATAACACTGGCACCAAAAGGAATCCTGCTGCGTATCTCCTCCGGCAATACCTCAGCCATATTTCCTCCTGCCGGGGCTTTGTTCATAACCAGATACATTTTCTGAAACAGGGAATCATAGGTATCATGCAGCCTGGATTCTCTGATCAAACGCTGAAGCTTTTGTATATTTCCTTCCTCTGGCGTCACCGGCACAAAGATAGCATCTGCTTCCTTTAGAACTGCCTTTGTCTGTTCTGTAAAGCCGCAAGGCGGATCTATCACAACCAAATCATAAATAGCTAATTCCTGAATCATCTTTAAAAGTCGTCTGATGTCCTCGCCATTGATTTCCTCGTATTCAGAAATGCTTTCCACACCTGATATATAATTAAATCCTGCGGAAACTTCTGCCTCTGTACTTCCCTTCAGCTTAAGCCCTGCATTCATCCCCTTGGTCTTCAGCGCAAGAAACACATCGGAAAGGCTGCCTTTCGTCTTTCCCAGACATTCTCCCACAGAATCAATCTCCTCTAAATTTAAATACAGAATGTTCATTCCCATCCTGGCTCCCGCTGCCGCCAAAGCCAGCGCCAGCGTAGTCTTTCCTGTGCCTCCTGCCGGACTGAAAAGTACAGCGTTCCTGGTATCACTGCTTCCTTTCACAGTCTCAAGCGTACCCTTGTTCTCCGCATATTTCAGCAAAACAGTGTCAGACAAGGTCTCCATCCGCTGATATTTTTTCACCGGTTCAAATCCGTCCACAGGAACCATACTTTTGGACATTACGATCCTGGTCAGCCCAGGCGTCATCTCTTTCAAGCCGGAATCTGCAAAAGTCTCGTCCACCATCAGGATATCCGCCCTGTTGTTGTCCTCAAAATACCGGCACATCCGCTCCCTTTTTGTAAATGTAATTAATTCCAACTGAGGGACATTTTCCATAAAATAATAAGAAAGCTCTCTCAAATACCGCTCATCACAATCTGCCAATACCATTTTTCTTTTCATCTAAACATTCGCCCCTGTAGCCTTTTTCGACATTTGTTTGAAATTATATCACTTAACTATAAGAAAGTAAACTACTTTTTAATAATTAAGCATTTCAAAAAGACAAGTATATTGATTCAACTTTTGACAACTAATATCCTATACCATTTCCAACTACAATAAAGTTATCTTAAATTTCTTGAAAGCACGATTATGTGCAGAAACGGAGGAAATAGATCCCAAATGAATATCACAAAACGGATTGATGAACTATGCAAACAACATAATATAAGTAAATACCGCCTCTCTCAGCTTACAGGAATTTCCCAATCTGCTTTTTCTAAAATGGCACGTCAGCAGTCCTCCCTATCACTTGAGACAATCCAACGGATTTGCGATGCACTCGGTATTTCTTTGGCACAGTTTTTCTCTGAACCAGGAGAATACCCCGACCTGACAGCGCAGCAAAAGCAGCTTCTCAACTCCTGGGCTCTGTTGGACGAAAAAAAAAGAGCCTTTGCTCTCATGATAATGGAAAAAATCTCTGAAATCTGATGTTTAGGCAAGGAAATGATAAAAACAGCCGAATGTTATAGAGGCTGAAGCACCCATTTGGCGCTTCAGCCTCTGTCTGTTATGGCTTTCGTCACGGCCCCTTTCCAAAACGAATACGCCAGCATCCCCGCACAGACGGTCAGGATCACGGCTGTCATTGGCTTTGAAAAAACACCGCTTATCTTTCCTCCGCTCAGCATATATGCCAGCCGGAAATTTCTCTCGCACTCCTGGCCTAAGACCAGTCCCAGCACCAAAGCAGCAGAATTATACCCCAGCCGAATAAACATATATCCTGCAATCCCAGCCCCGGCCATTAAAAGCACATCCCGCATACTGTGATTCAGCCCATAGGCTCCGACTGCAGCCAGAATCATGATCACAGGCCCCAGCACACTGTAAGGGATTCGAATAAGATTTTCAAACCCTCTCACTGTCAGCGCTGCTGTAATGACCATGACAATATTTGTCAAAAACATGGCAAAAAACACGCTGGATAAATATTCCGGCCACACCTCGATCAAAGAAGGGCCCACCGGGACTCCCTTTACAAGCAATATGGTCATCATAATTGCCGCCGCATTTCCTCCCGGAATGCCAAAAGATAAAAGGGGCACCATAGAACCGGCTGTAGCAGCATTATTGGCAGCCTCAGAAGCTACAATTCCCTCCGCAATGCCTGTTCCCATCCGTTCAGGATACTTTGACATTCGTTTCTCTATGGCATAGGACAAAAAAGAGGCAACCGTGGATCCTGCTCCCGGCACGATTCCCACAATCAGCCCAACAAGGGAAGATCGCAGAATCGTCAGCCTGGTGTTCCATATTTCCTCTGCTCCCGGAAAGACGGTTTGCTTTGTATTATCCTTTTTCTCCCTGTTTATTCCTATTTTCCCGGATTTCTTATGTTTCTTTGTCTGTTTCAGCACCTCTGCCGTCACAAACAATCCAATCATCACAGGAATCATCTCAATCTCTGAGAAAAATGCAGAGCCGCTCCAGGCAAACCGGTGTGTCTTGTGAATGGGATCCACGCCCATACAGACCAGCAAAAGCCCCAAAAGCACCGAGATCATGGTCTTCACTATATTTCCCCTGTCCAGGCAGGGAAGCAGGCATAATCCTAATATCCCTATGGCAAACAGCTCCGAATATCCAAGCCGCCTGGCCACCGCAGAAAGCTGGGGACAAAGAAGCACCATGGCAAGAGCCCCGATCATCCCTCCGGCTGCCGAGGCAATCAGAGAAAAGCCCAGGGCCTTTCCCGCCTCTCCTCTCTGGGCCATGGGATAACCATCCAAAACCGTCGGCGCACTGGAAGGTGTACCGGGAATCCGCCAGAGAATCGCCGTAATGCCTCCTCCTGTTATGGATGCCGAGTACACGGCTACCAAAAATCCGACTGCAGTCTGAGGCGCCATCTTATAGGCAAAGGGAAGCGCTAACGCCACAGCCATGGAAGCGCTGACTCCCGGCATTGCCCCAAAGATCAATCCCAATATGGTTCCTGCTGTAATCAGCATAAAAACCAACGGAGTAAGAATCGAAAACACTTTTATCCATCCCCCTTATAATGGCAGCATTTTCAAACACCTGTTAATTTAAAAACCTTCGTATGGTTTTGGGCTTTCTGTAGTTCCATGTAGAAATCTTGATTCCGCTCCGTCGGCTGGCCGCATGGACGATCTGGCCGTTTCCGATATACATGGACACATGGTTCACCACGCCGCTGCTGTTGGTGTAAAAGATCAGATCACCTGGCAGCATCTCACTGGCCGTGACAGCCCGTCCTGCCTTTGCCTGCTCTCTGGATGTACGAGGCAGGCTGACCCCTGCCGCATGTTTCAGAACATACTGGACAAAGCCGGAACAGTCTGCACCGGTATTCGGGTTGGTGCCGCCCCACACATAGCGATTCCCTACAAACTGAAGGGCATAGTTGACCACCTTGCTCCGCAGCGCTGCCTGCTGGTTGGCCCGCTCCTCCACAGGAGAGAACTTAATAGCCTCTGTCAAGGCATACCGCACCTCTACATTATTGTCCCTAGTGGCAATAAATGCTTTATCGGAGGCTTCATCCCCCTCCTCGCTGTCACCGGTATCCAGCTCAATCTGCACCCAGCCGTCTAACTGATCCAGCACCGTATACCGGTCCTCTTTGGAAATCTGCGTCCAAATCTTAGCGCCCGTACTTGGCTCCGAACGCACATTCAGCCTGTCTGTATTTACAATAGCCATCAAGGTAGCTGACTCCAAAGCCAGGTCCCTGGCCTCCTGCCCCACTGCCACATACTGGGGGTCAGCCGTGATATAACCGGTAATGGGGCCAGACTTTATCTTATACCAGCCATCCTCTGTCTCCAAAATCTCTCCTGCCGCCTTGCCGGGGAACTTGCCGATAATATTGGTATCGTCCTCCGTGCTGGGGCTTTTGCGGATATTGAGATAATTGTCCACCTTGGAAATCACAATGTGATCATACTGGTTTAAAGCCATTGCCCTTAAGTCCAGCTTACGGGCTTCATTGAGAGCATATTTTACGGTCACATAATCCGAGGATATGTATCCTTCCTCAATCTTGATCCAGCCGTCTAACTCCTCCAATACCGGATACCTTTCGTGGTTTAAAGCCTGGGCCACCACATTGGCTGCATCCTCCATATTGGGTTCTGAACGGATGTTCAGCTTCTCTGTATTCACCTCTGCCATCCACCCTACATGATCCATGGCTGTCTGTTTTGCCTCAGAACCACTGATCACATACCGGTTATGAATATATCCTTCAATGCCGCCGGAGGTAATATGGCACCATTCTCCTTCTGTGTCTAATATCTCACAGGCGCTGTTCTGCTGCAGCTTTCCGATGATTTTCCCGCCTGATCCCGGTGTTTCCCTGACATTTAAGTATCCTGCCACCTGAACCAGCCCCAAATTGGTATAAGAATCCACCACAGCCTGCTTTTCCTGAATAATCCTCTGCCTTTCCTGCTCCTCCGGCGACAGGGTAGACTCAATAGTAAACATGGTCTCCGTCTCTGGTATCGTCTCCTCTATCCCTGATTCTTCCACCTTTTTCTCCGCCGGAATATCCTGTCTGGAATCTGCAAATCTGGACAAAACAGCCACAAAAGCCACCAATACTGCAATCCCTCCGGTCCAAATCAGAAACTGCCTGTTGGCATTGCGTTTTCTCTTTCTGGATTTTCTTGAAATACGGGTATAATCGGTAGTATCATGATCCTTTCCCTTGTTCTCTTTTTTATCCAAATAGGTTTGATGATCTGCCATATTTTCCTCCATTGTGTGCACGTTTCACAATATTCCATGCCCCGTTTTATCCTGACACACTTCGTTTATTTACAGCCTTAACCGGATTTTTGCTTATCATATCATACCACTTCATGAAAAAAAGCGCAATATACCAATGCAACAAAAACGGCAGGCACATGTTTTCCATGTCTCCTGCCAGATTTTTGGCTGTCCTATTCTATTCCCCCGGCACAAAGCTTCCCTCGCTGACCTCAATGCCAAGCTCCTCAAGCTGCTTTCCATCCACAGCAGCCGGAGCCTCACACATCAGGCAGGATGCATCCTTTACCTTGGGGAATGCAATGACCTCCCGGATATTGTCACATCCGCTCATCAGCATGGCAAGGCGGTCAAATCCATAGGCAAGCCCTGCATGGGGAGGCACTCCATACTTAAAAGCATTCAGCAGAAATCCAAACTGCTCCTGCGCCTGCTCCTGTGTAAATCCAAGCACCTCAAACATCTTGCTCTGAATATCATTCTGATGGATCCGCACCGAACCGCCTCCCAGCTCTGTACCGTTGAGGACAATATCATATGCCTTTGCCCGGACTGCGCCGGGATCTGTGTCAATGAGATGCCAATCCTCCTCCATTGGCATGGTAAAAGGATGATGCATGGCCACAAAGCGCTCCTGCTCCTTCGAATACTCCAAAAGCGGAAATTCCGTTACCCATAAGAACCGGTAATCATCTTTTTTCAAAAGTCCCTGCTGTCTGGCCAGCTCCAAACGCAGATTGCCCAGCACATCCCACACTACCTTGTTCTGATCTGCTGCGAACAAAAGAAGATCTCCAGCCTCTCCTTCCATGGCCGCCACCAGGCTGTCCATCTGCTCCTCTGTCATAAACTTGGCAAAGGAAGATTTGCGGGTATTGTCCGGCTGGATAGCCACATAGGCAAGCCCTTTGGCCCCATATCCCTTGGCAAACTCCACTAGGGCGTCAATCTTTTTCCTGGCCATGGTTCCCTGTCCCTTGGCATTGATTCCGCGGACAGTGCCCCCGTTTTCCAAGGCTCCCTTAAATACCGCAAATTCACAATTCTTCACCACATCCGATACATTTTTCAGCTCCATGTCAAACCGCATATCCGGCTTGTCTGAGCCAAACCGGTCCATGGCCTCCTGCCAGGTCATCCTGGGAATCGGCTGAGGGATCTCCACTCCTAATATCTCATGAAACAGCTTAAAAAGCAGCCGCTCATTTACATCCAGCACATCGTCCACATCCACAAAGGACAGCTCCATATCGATCTGGGTAAACTCCGGCTGACGGTCTGCCCGCAGATCCTCATCCCGATAGCATCTTGCCAACTGGAAATACCGGTCATACCCAGAACACATCAAAAGCTGCTTAAAGATCTGAGGCGACTGAGGCAGGGCATAAAAGCTGCCTGGGTGAACCCGGCTGGGCACCAGATAATCCCTGGCTCCTTCCGGGGTACTCTTAATTAAAGTCGGAGTCTCAATCTCTAAAAATCCTTCCTCTGCCAGAAACTGCCGGGTCAAAATGGCAATCTGGCTGCGCAGCATCAGATTTCTTTGAATATCCGGCCTTCTTAAATCCAGATAACGATATTTTAACCGCAGCTCCTCCTTTGTCTTGGAATTTTCCTCAACGGGAAACGGCGGCGTCTCGGACTCGGACAGGATCCGCAGGCTTTCTGCACGCACCTCAATAGCCCCTGTTGCAAGATTTTTGTTGACCACATCTTTATTCTCGCTGCCGGAACGGGCCTCCACCCTGCCGGTAACTGCGATGACAAACTCGCTGCGCAGCTTCTCCGCCTTTGCAAAACTCTCTGCCCCACAGTCACTTTCTTCAAAAATAATCTGCAGAATCCCGGATCTGTCCCGTAAATCCACAAATATGATCCCGCCCTTGTTCCTACTTTTCTGCACCCATCCCATAACTGTCACATTACTTCCGATATGGGCAGCGCTTACCTCTGTACATCTGTGAGACCGCTTCAGCCCCTGCATTGACTCTGACATAATATTCTCCTCTTTCTTACCTGTCATCTTTTGGCAAATAAATTTTACCTTATTTCAGCCCTTCCCGATAAAAATTCACAAACTCCGTATATCCCTCTTTCCCTAACTGCTCTTTCTGAAACTTCTTATTCTTGTTCATCTGAGAAACCAGCACCTGGACACCGTTTCTCCGTTCTGCCATGGCCTGCCTCATAATGTCCCCAAGCCGTGCAGAATCCATTCCCTTTTCTATCAGATAGGCTTTTTTCTGCCTTTCTCCGGGAATCGCCCCGCCCTGATCCATCAGAATGGTAATAATCCGCTCAAACCCAATGGAAAAACCACAGGCAGGCATATCCTTTCCTGTAAATTTCCCGATCATCTTGTCATACCTGCCGCCGCCTGCCACAGAACCGCCAAATCCTTCCATGGACACCTCAAAGATGGTTCCCGTATAATAAGACATGCCCCGCACCAGGGTCGGATCAAAATACAGAGAAAATTCTGTCTCTGCCACATCTAATACTGTCTCCATAATATAAGCCAGGTTTTCTGTGACATCCTTTGGCATTACATCCTCAAGCGTCTTCCCCAAAGCCCTGACACTTTCACTGTCATGGCCTGTCTTTTCCAGCAGGGCAGCATATTTCTCCACGCTGTCCTGTCCGTACCCTGCCTGTAAAAGCTCTGCCTTGACCCCGTCTATGCCGATCTTGTCCATCTTATCCAGAATAATAAACACCTGATCCATGGTTTCTTCCTGAAAACCGCAGTACAGAGCCATGCCCTTTAAGATTTCCCGGTCATTGATCCGAACAGTAAAACCGTTCTTAGGGCAGATCCTGCCTAAAGCCGTGGTGGTGGCCAGAATCAGCTCAATCTCCGCCATGGAGGTCTCATCGCCTAAAATGTCAATGTCACACTGGGTAAACTGACGGAATCTGCCCTTTTGGGGATGATCCGCACGCCACACGCTTCCCATCTGCAATGCCTTAAAGGGCATGGAAAGCTGGCTTCCATTATTGGAAAAATACCGGGCCAGCGGCAGGGTCAGATCATAGCGCAGCCCACCGTCCACTAAGTCCCCCTCTCCCTGGGCTGTCTCCAAATTCAGCTTTTCTCCTCTTTTCAAAATCTTAAAAATCAGCTTCTCATTGTCTCCGCCCTGCTTGCTGGTCAGATTCTCTATATGCTCCACACAGGGCGTCTCAATCTGGGTAAATCCAAATCCCTGGTATGTGTCCCGTATCTGGTTCATCACATATTCCCGCACCTGCATTTCTGCGGGCAAAATATCCCTCATGCCAGTTACCGGCTTCTTTTTCAGTGCCATATCCACCTCTCCGTCTTCTTTATTCTTTAATCCTTAAAAATCCATTTTATCCCTACGATTATACTATCGCATCCTGTAAATAGCAATAGCTTTTTCTGTTGTCACAGATTCACCCGCTCCATGCCTGCGCCTAAGTACTGCTCCATTCTTTCTCCCAATGCCCTATACTCCTCTCCCTCCAGCATCGGATCCTCTCTTATGATCTCTTTCACTTCCTCTGACACAGTCTTTAAAACATCTGCATCCGTAAAAATATCTGCCAGCTTAAACTCCATCTCACCGCTTTGGCGCAGGCCGAAAATATCCCCGGGTCCCCGCAGCTTTAAGTCCTCTGACGCAATATAAAATCCGTCATTGGATCGGTTTAAAATCTCCAGACGCTTTCTGGTATCCTCCTCCCCGGAGCAATCCACCATAATACAGTAGGACTGGTGTTTTCCCCGTCCTACCCGCCCCCGAAGCTGATGAAGCTGGGCTAACCCAAACCGCTCCGCATTCTCGATCATCATCACTGTGGCATTGGGCACATTTACCCCCACCTCCACCACGGTAGTGGATACCAGCACCTGGATCTCCCCGGAAGCAAACCGCTCCATAATTTGGTTTTTCTCCCTTCCCTTCATCTTTCCGTGAAGATACTCCACCCTGATTCCCGGCATCAGTTTTTTCTGCAGCAATTTTGTATAATCCAGCACATTTTCTGCTTCCATCATCTCACTTTCTTCTACCATAGGGCAGATCACATATGCCTGTCTTCCGGCAGCCGCCTCTTTCTCTATGAAACGGTAGGCCCGATCCCGGTATCCTGTATCCACCACACAGTTTTTGATGGGAAGCCGGTCAGCAGGCATTTCATCCAAAATCGAAATGTCCAGATCCCCGTACAAAATGATTGCCAATGTCCGCGGAATCGGCGTGGCGCTCATAACCAGGACATGAGGCCGACTTTCCTCCTGCCCCGTCATCCCTTTTCGTCCCAAAGCTTCCCGCTGTCCCACACCGAACCGGTGCTGTTCATCTGTAATCACCAGAGCCAGCTTGTCATAAATCACCTTTTCCTGAATCAAGGCATGGGTTCCCACAATAATATCCACCTCATGTCCGGCAATTCTTTCATATGCCAGCCGCTTTTCTTTTGCCGTCATGGATCCTGTCACCAGCACTGCCTTGCTCTTAATTCCATGGGCATGAAACAGCGCCTCCATGGACTCAAAGTGCTGCTTTGCCAACACCTCTGTGGGAGCCATAAGCGCCCCTTGGTATCCGTGGCACGCTGCCTGTAAAAGTGCAAGAACCGCAAGAATCGTCTTGCCGGATCCTACATCCCCCTGAATCAGCCGATTCATCACCAGTCCGCTGCCTAAATCCCGCTCAATCTCCCCGAGAACCTTTTCCTGAGCCTGTGTAAGCTTAAAGGGAAGCTCCCCCATAAGGCGCTTAACCTCCATGGCAGGTTCCATTTTGTAAATACTTCCCGCATCCTGACGTTTCTCTTTCAGCCGCCTTACTGCCAGCAGAAAAAACAAGAACTCATCAAACACCAGCCGCTTTCTTGCGGCAAGCAGCTCCTGCTGATTAGACGGAAAATGGATATGTTCTACAGCAAAATTATATTCTGCCAGTTGGTATTTTCTGCGAAGTCTTTCCGGCAAATACTCCCGCTCCATCTGTCTTTGGGAAAGAGCCTGTGTCACTGCCTTCACGATTGCCTTATTGCCAAGACCCTTTGTCTGCCCATATATAGGCTGCAGGGAATGCATCACCTGTTCATAAGCTTCTTTAGTAAAGATCTCCGGCTGCTCCATAGACAGACGGTTCCCCTTTTTTACCACCTTTCCCCTAAAAAGCAGCACCCTTCCCATCTGCAGGGAAGAACGCAGATACGGCATATTAAACCAGGTAAGCTGCAGGCTTCCGGTTAAGTCCTTTACTACCGTCACAATGACCTGCATATTTTGAAACCTCCGGACTGTAGCTGTCCGCAAAAGCTGTCCGCAAACCGTACAGAGTTTTCCCTCCTGTACCTGTCCCACCGGTATGGCCGGCTCATAGGCATCATAAGCCCGGGGATAGGCATGAAGCAGCTCCTCCACTGTCTCAATCCCCAATCGCTTAAATAATGCGCCTGTTTTTTCTCCGATTCCCTTAAGGCTTGTTATCGGCTCCTGATTCATGGTTCCTCCCAGCCCTTTCTGATTATACCTGCATGTGCACGGCAAAAATATCACCACACATAAAAATAGGGGCGGAACCCCGCCCCACTGTTAAGCTTATACTCTGAAAACTTCTGTCTTATCACTCCACAGACATAAGATAATAGTAGATCGGCTGGCCTCCGTTGTGAAGCTCCACCTCGCATCCCGGACATGCCTTCTGTGCTTTTTCAAAAACTCTTTGGGCCTCCTCTGCCTTCACATCGCTTCCATAATAAATGCTGATCAGCTCTGATTCCTCATCCACCATGGCCTTCAATGTTTCTATGGCAGTCCTCTCAATGCTGCTTCCCACAGCCAGCATCCCCTGATCGCCCAGCCCCATAATATCTCCCTGGTGAATCTCCATGCCGTCAATCTGGGTGCTGCGCACTGCATAGGTAATCTGTCCGGTCTTAATCCTTTCCATTTCTTCCATCATGGTACTTAAGTTATCCTCAGCAGAAAGCTCCGGAATAAAATTGATCAATGCCGTAATTCCCTGAGGGACTGTCTTTGACGGCACTACAATAATCTCCTTATCCTCTACCAGATATTTGGCCTGCTCTGCAGCCAAAATAATATTTTTGTTGTTGGGGAGAATAAACACCTGGTCTGCATTGACCTGATCAATAGCATTGAGCATATCCTCTGTGCTGGGATTCATGGTCTGGCCGCCTTCAATGAGATAATCCGCACCAATCCCTTTAAAGATCTCTCCCATGCCCTCACCTACAGACACTGCAATGAATCCATAAGGCTTTCGGGGATTTTTCGTCTCTGTGCCTGAAGCGCTTGTCCCATTTTCTTTTGCCTGCTCTTTGCCAGCCGCCGCCTTATCTTCTGACCGTTCTGCCTCTTTCTGCTCCCTGGCCAGCTTTTCTGCATTCTGAATCAGCCTTTCCTGATGTTCCTCCCGCATATTGTCGATCTTCATCCGGGACAGGGATCCATAACTCAGCGCCCGCTGTATGGCAAGTCCCGGATCGTTCGTGTGAACATGAACTTTTACTACATCCTCGTCCGAAACTACTACCAGTGAATCTCCTATAGATTCCAGATAAGCCTTAAATTCCCTCTCAATATTCTCATCGTACTGCTTTTCTACATTTATGATAAATTCCGTACAATATCCAAAACGAATATCCGCTGTATCCAAATCCGCTGCATCTGGCCCAAAACCGCTCCGCACAGCCGCAGCGCCGCCTTCGGACTTTCCGAAAATATCATCTGCGTCTTCCTCTGACACTTCCTTTCCTAAAAGTCCGTCTAAAGCGCCCTTCATTACCTGCATAAGACCCTGTCCGCCGGAATCCACCACCCCAGCCTGTTTTAACACCGGCAGCATCTCCGGTGTCTGCCCCAGCACAAAGTCTCCGTAAAGAATCACCTCTCTGGCAAATTCTTCCACATCCTCTGTCTTTGATGCCATTTCCACCGCTTTTTCTGCCATGCCTCTGGCCACGGTCAGAATGGTGCCTTCCTTGGGCTTCATCACTGCCTTGTAGGCTGTCTCCGTACCGCGCACAAAAGCATCTGCAAGAACAGACACGGTCACTACCTCTTTTGTCTTGATCTCCTTGGTAAATCCCCGGAAAAGCTGGGATAAAATAACGCCGGAATTGCCTCTGGCTCCACGCAGGGAACCGGAAGAAATTGCTCTGGAAAGTGTCTCCATGGTAGGATTTTCAAGGGCAGCTACCTCCCTTGCCGCCGCCATGATTGTCATGGTCATATTGGTTCCTGTATCCCCGTCCGGAACCGGAAATACATTCAGTTCGTTAATCCACTCCTTTTTCGCTTCCAATCCATGAGCGCCTGCCAAAAACGCCCGTTTCATCAGCGAGGCGTCGATTTCTCGTATATTCACCGGTAGCTCCTCCTTAATCTATCACTCGTACACCCTCTACAAAAATGCTGATCTTATCCACATCCATCCCCGTAAATGCTTCCACCTTATATTTTACATTGTCAATCAGGTTGTCCGCCACCGCACAGATGCTGACCCCATAAGCCACAATCACATGAAAATCCAGACTGATGCGGTTATCCTCAATCCTTACATTGATTCCTTTTGTAATGCTTTCACGCTTTAAAAGCCTTACCAAGCCATCTTTCATGCTGACTGCAGCCATGCCCACGATTCCAAAGCATTCCACTGCCGTCATGCCTGCATAAAGTGCAATGACCTCAGAACCGATCCGAATCTCGCCCAGTTTATTGTTGATGCGTCCCTTCATAAAACCCCCTCCATTCCAATTTAATCTATATTCTGATTTTATAGCGGCCTGACCATTGAGCTCACCTTTTCGCTTACAGCGCTAATGCATTATTCGGCAAATAGCCAGTGCTCACACAAAGCTTGTGAATGACTTTGCTAAGTGTTCCTATTATATCATTTTTTTGTGAAAACACAACCGGTATTTTCCGGTGAGGAAATTTCTGGCGGTTGACTGCATTTTTAGGATGAAAAATATCTTTTAATCCCTACATCACAATATATTATAATAAACAAACCTCTTACTGTCCATAATGAATCGAAAACCATTTCATACAACATCCTACAAAAACTTCTGCAATACTTTGCTGGCAGGCATACCATCCTTTACATAATCCATAATTTTTCTCAGATCCTCAGCATGTGCTGACCAATGCCTGGCGTCTTCCTTGGGAAAACCTTCCTGCCGTAAAGCAGTATAAAGCACCAACTGACTGTACACTTCTATGTCATGCTCCCGAATCCAGGCAACATACTCCAGATATTCAGCCTCTGTCAGACCAATTTCAGGTTCTTTATCATTCAGCTTATCCTGCACTGCCTGCCAGTCAAAAGTACTCCAATCCCTATTCCATTTATTCATAATCATTTCCCCATTCTCAGCCAAGCCTACAGCATTCTGTTTCAGGAATGCTGCATCCTGCAAAATATAAAATCCTGGTTTTCTCTATCCTTTTATCATGCACATTCATCGCTTTTGAATATATTATCCAATTATGGATAATATACATAATCGGATAATACTGTTTTAATAATAGCAGAGGTGAAGCGAATGATAGTATATGATCGACTGTGGAAAACCATGAAAGCCAAAGATATCAGCCAATACCGACTGATAAAATACTACAAAATCAGCGCAGGACAAATCGGGCGTCTCAAAGAAAATGCCTGTGTATCCACTCATACCCTTGATGTCTTGTGCACGATTTTAGATTGTGCTGTGGAAGATATTGTTGAATTTCGCATGAATAATACGCTTGCTTCCCAGTTGGGTGTTGATTTAACCCAAAAAGAAGCACCGTCCATTCCTTCCATATCTTCCCAAAAGGCTTTGCCACAAAAACCCTCCGTATCTTCTAAATCCCAAACAAAAAAAGATACGGATAATTCCAATTCCTTTTAACATTTGCAGCATAAACAAAAAACGCGGTTCCTTATTCCGCGTTTTTTGTTTATGTTCTCTGCCAGACCTTTCTTCTCATAATCTCCTGGTGATCAAAAGCTCCACTGCCAATCGGTCTGAAAGCCTTCCTGTTTTGACCGCCTCCTCTGCCTCAATACATGAATTTACATAAGAAAAAATCTGTTCCCTGGAAAACTGTCTTGCCTGCGGCATGGTCTTTCCTGCCACAAATGGCTGAAGCTTCAGCTTTGAAGCAATGGTTCCCCGGTCCATGCCCTTTTCCATCAATTCCTTTACCTGCAGAATCTGATTAAACTGCCGGGCAATCAAAAACAAAATGCGCATAGGCGGTTCCTTTAATGTCAGCAGATCTTCATACAGCTCCATGGCCCTTCGTGTCTGCCTTCCTGCAATGGCCGCCACCATCTCAAAGATCCGGCTGTTGACCCGAATTGTACATACAGCCTTTACATCTTCATCTGTGATCACATCCCGTCCCATTGTATAGCTGATTAGTTTCTCCAGCTCCATTCGGATATTTTCCATGTCATCACCCACCATACTAAGAAACAGCTCCATAGTACGGTTGGTAATCTTTCTTCCTTCCTTTGCCAGAATCCCTCCGGCCCACCGTCCAAGCTGTGCAGCGTCCTGCCGTGCCATCTCGGCGGCATATCCCAGACTCTTGACCTTTTTATAAAGCTTATTGCGCTTATCTACCTCTGACTCGGCAAATACTAAGCAGGTCGTATCCGGCATTTCAGGAAGATATTTTACCAAAGCCTCTGAGGCGCTTTTAAAAAATCCGCTGTCCTCTATCAGAATCAGCCTGCGCTCCGCAAAAAACGGCATGGTGTCTGCCAGACGAATCAACTCGTCCACATCCAAGCCTTTTCCCTCAAAACGGGCAAAGTTCATGACATCCTCACCTACAACGGCTTCCCGCAGACGTTTTTTATAGGTGTTTCTCAAAAAAACTTCCTCTCCAAACAGCAAATAAACCGGCTTAAAGGTGTGCTCCTTAATATCCTGATTCAAAACCTGCATTATTTACGCTTTCCGAGAACCCGCAGCAGATAAATAAACAAGTTAATGAAATCCAGATACAACTGAAGGGCAGCAAAAATAGATGCCTTCTTTGCCATCTCAGGATCATGGGAATATGCCTGATGATAAGCTTTGATTTTCTGAGTATCATAAGCCGTAAATACCAGGAAAACAAAAATCCCTATGGTACAGGCCACAATCTCAAACTTCTCCAGGTTAATAAACATGGCTGCAATCCAGAACACTGCCAAAAAGAGAACTGCACCTACAAGGAAATTCCGCAGGTTGCTTAAATCTGCCCGGGTGGTATACCCGATCAAAGCCATAATTCCAAAGAACAGCGCCGTAGCCCCAAACACAAATACCAGGCTGGGAAACGCATAAATCAAAAAGTAAGCGGAAAATACCACTCCGTTGAGAACAGCGTAGGTGACAAACAGCGCTCTGGCTGTGCCCACAGAGACCTTATTGATCTGGGCTGACATAAAAAGCACCACTGCCAGCTCTGCAATTCCCAGTATGAAAACCGCATAGGGAACCGCAAACACATACACCACCAATCCAGTCACATAGCCGGTCATGGCAATGAGAAATGTGGTCAAAAGACCCACAAACATCCAGCCAAAAGTCTTCGCCGTATATTTTCCCAACGGCTCATACTCCTGAGCGGTATTTGCTCCATAATACTGATTGACATTTTGATAATCCATAAAAACTCCTTTCCAGCAATCTGCCTGCTTTGCAAAACCTTCTGCAGTTTAAACTTATTCTGCAGCAGCTCCTTTATCAGAGCTGTTCTTTTTATTCTATCACATTTCAGGGAATTTGAAAACGATAATCTTAACTTTTGGTTCTGTGTTTTTAACTATGGAATCCATTGCCTCCACAATATCCGCTTTCCATTGGTCCAAAGCCGCACGGCCCCGGATTGGCCGGTCTGAAACGTCTCTATCTTTCGTTCCTCCAAAAGCTTCAGCACTTTTTCTCCCGGATGCCCGTACCGGTTTCCCTGCCCGTAAGAAATCACTGCCCATACAGGAGAAATCTCATCCAGCCACTCTTTTGTAGTAGAATAGGAAGAACCATGATGGGCTACCTTAAGCACCTGCGTCTGCTTCATAGGTATTGTTTCTTTTTCTTCCTTCCGTCTTTCCTCCCGTTCAAGCTCCAGAAGCCGCTGCTCCCCTTCACCGCTCATGTCGCCGGTCAGAAGCATATGGAAATCACCATAGCTTACCTGAAGCGCCAGAGAGTGTTCGTTGCGGTCCTCCTCCTTTTTCCCGGCTCCTTTTTCTTTAGAAGAACCGCTCTCAGGATACAGGCAGAAGATCTCAAGCCTCCCCCACTTCAGCCGGTCTCCCCGGTCCATCCAATAAACGGTTCCGCCTTGTGCTTCGGCAGCCTGACTAAGCCTCTCATAAATTTCTTGTCCCTTTCCCATACCGGGAAGCACCAGATTTTTTATCCAAATATCACTTTCCTCCATCAAATACATCAAACCACTGATATGATCCTGATCTCCATGGCTGACAATGGCACAATCTACCCAGGATACTCCCTGGCTTTTTAAAAAAGGCTCCAGCCTGTTTTTCCCAAGCTGCTTTTGATCCGTACTGCCTCCGTCCACTAAAATGGTTCCTCTCCCGGTGCGGATGCAGATCCCGTCTCCCTGCCCCACATCCAGAAAGCAGACCTCCATACCAGAGGCAGGCAGATGCATCAGAAAAAGCGGTGCCAGCATCAAAATAACAACGCTGAGACACCGTTTCCCACGTTTCCACAGCCCTGCTGCAACCGCCAAAATGCCATAATAGATCACTGTCTGCCACCCATTTGGTCTCCCGGCTATCAGAATGCTTCCGGGTATAGCCTCCCAAATCCGGCACAGAAATTCATAAAACCTTAAGATTACATGGCCAGCCCCCACTGCAAAACGGCCGGCCGGCAAAAAAATGCTTCCCAGCAAAATCCCTCCGCATCCGGAAGCTACCACAATTCCCATAAGGGGCACCACCATAAGATTCAGAAAAATGCCATATACCGGGATCTGAAAAAAATGGTACAGCACAACCGGCAACGTTACAAGCTGCATTCCCAAGCTTATAGCCAGAACACTGCCTGCCTGTTTTCCCCATGCCTGCCATCGATTTATCTGTTCAGGGCTGCTGCCTTTTCCTTTCTGCTCCTTTTCCCAACCAGAAGGCTGATATTCAGAAACAATTCCAATCCCTGCTGCCGCCCCAAAGGAAAGCTGTACTCCTGCCTGGTAAATCCTGTATGGGTTATCCCACAAGATCAAGAGTCCTGCCAGACCAAGGGCAGACAGCAAATCATAGCTCCTCCCCATATATGCTGCCAAGTATCCGCACAGCGCCATCAGCCATGCCCTCACTGCAGAAGGAGAGGCCCCTGTTGCCACAGCATAAGCAGCCAGCAGCGCTCCGGCCGCCAGCCCTGCCAGTCCGTAGCCTGCCCCCATACGCCGCAGCAAACGGTAAACACCCCCGCCTATTAATGATAAATGAAGGCCGCTGATAGCAAGCAGATGGGCAATCCCGTTTTTCTGGTACAAATCCCGAATGTCTTCATCCAAACCAGACTTATCCCCTAAAATAGCAGCCCGGAAAATACCGGCATACTTCGGCACGGCAATCTGATCTAAAATCTTTCCTGCACTGTCCGCCCACCGGGATAAAATATTTCCAGGATATAAGCCGGCATGTCTCGTTCTTTCCCAGGAAATAGAAAATACCCGATAATGGATGCCTTGGGCCTGATAATACAGCCTGTAATCAAATTCTCCTGGATTTCTCGCCCCCTGAATCAAGTTTGCCTTCCCTTTTATTTGTATCTTGTCTCCCTGCGCCGGCATATCATCTATTTGTTCTAAGTAGACCTGAATCCTTTTAATATCCTTGTGTCCGCCCTTCTGTCCATTCTCAATCACCTTACAGTCTTTCAGAACCGACACATAAGAATCTCCGCTTTGCCTGACATCTGCCACGGTTCCCCAAAGGCTGATGTCTTTGTTGTCAAGCTCCAGCTTTTGTTCTTCCTCTGACCATTTAAAAGCCTTATGACCGCGCCCAAAGCCAAAAGCCAGAAAAATCACGCCAAGCGCTATCCTGACTGCCATGGCCCTTCTTCTTAAGCGATTCTCATCGGACAGGCGGCGTGTATCCCTCTGCCCGCTAGAGATAGCGTTCATTCGGCTCCAAATCAATGTCAGCAAAACCAAAGCGGTTATCATTATCACAGCCATTGTGCTTATCCTGATTCCCAACAGGCCCAACACCTCTCCAAGTACGAATCCTGCTGTCAAAATCAGCAATGGCCTCTTTATTTTTTATTCCTCCGTTTCTTTCTTCTCCTGCCCATTTTCTTCCCCGATATAATCTAAATTTCTCTCAAACATAGTCTTCAGTTCAATGGAATCACGGAATTTTACATCCTGGGATCCATTAATGCTGATCTGGACCCGATTCACGGAAGAAAGCTCAGAGAGGGAATTTACTATCGAATAGATCGGGATATAATCCTTGATTTCCAGGGAATTATTCAAAAAAGCCGTATCAAAATTCAGGTAGCATACATTTTCATTTGTAGAAATATTTAAAAGCTTGATTCCTGGATCCAAGGTCGGATCCAGACCCGGCTGTTCCGGCCCGCTTAAAAGTTCTTCTAAGATCACCTTTTCCACAGATGTATTGATGTTATGGACTACCTCTCTTTTTTCCGGAAATAACAGCTCCCCGGAAGCATCTGTAAAATATAAGGTCAGCTCCGCACGTTCAAAAGCATTCACATCACTGATACTGTCCGTAAAATCTGACGCTGAAAGCATTCCCACCGGCATACCGCTTACATCCATCAAAAGCTGATCCCCTGAATAAATGGAAATGTAATCAATTCCCGGAACCTGGTTTAAGGTCCGCACCAGAGCCGCCCGGCACAAAATCTCTCTTTCAGGCGGCATATTGGCATAGTTATTGTCAAAATATAAGTAAAGAACCATATCCTCCTGTTTATATCCCTGATAAGTAACCTTTTCTGACAGCGCTGCCTGGGAATCCAGATCTGCAGGCACCTTCATAAAACGGTCCATCAGCTCCTGAATCAGCAGTTCTGGATCCGTGGTTCTGGTTCTGTATTCTTGAGGCGCCAGTCGGGTCATAGCCGGATTCAAGTAATATACCTGATATGCCGTCTCCCCATCCTCTAAGGGATGTTCTCTCCCTGTACACCCTGCCAGCATCAGCATTATCAAATATGCCAGCCATATCCTTAACCCTTTCATCTTGTATCCTCCGCCTGCCGGCTTGTCTCTCACGCAATATAATTTAAGGGAATCCTCAAGGTAAAAACACTTCCTTCCCCTTCCCGGCTGGTCAGCTTAATGGCTCCCTTATGCATCAAAATCACCCGGCGGGTAATGGCTAGTCCTAACCCGCTGCCTCCGGTTACCCGTGAACGTGCCTTATCCACCCGGTAAAACCGCTCAAAAATCTTATCCTGTTCCTCCTCCGGTATTCCAATACCGGAATCCGCCACCTTTACATAAAAAAATTTGTGATCCGCATCCACAGTCACCCGCACCCAGCCTCCTGCCGAATTGTATTTGACGGCATTCTCAACCAGGTTGCTGATGGCAAGGGAGAGCTTCGTCTCATCAATGTCCGCCTGCACCTCTCGGATGCTTTCCAGAATCAACTCTATATTTCGCTTATTGGCAATGGGACGAAGCCTTTTTAAGATCTGCTTAACCAAAACTACAATATCTACCTGGGAAAGATTCAGCTCTGCCTCTGATTTATCGATCTTTACCAATGCCAGAAGATCATCAATAATCTTACCCTCCCGGTCAATCTCGTCTGATATGTCTTCCATAAATTCCCGGTACAGCTCCACTGGCGCATCCCCCATGCCCATCAGAGAATCTGCCAAGACCCGTATGGATGTAATGGGCGTTTTCAGTTCATGAGATACATTGGACACAAACTCCTGACGTGACTGATCTACCTCTTTAAGTTTTGTAATCGTACTTTCCACTGCCTGAGAAATGTCCCGGGTCTCCCGATATCCTTTTGTGCCGATCTCTGTATCCAACGCCCCGGCTGCCACCTGATTCAGCTTCTGCTGCAGCTCCTTAAACGGCCGCAGCAAAATCGTCACCGCAGCTGCCGCTGCCAGCATCAATATCAATGCCACCAAAATCTGAAGAAAAAAAGCTTTGTCATACACAGCATCCATTAAGGACAAAATCTCCTCTGTGGATGCCGTAATCACCAGCACCCCTTCAATCCCCTTCACCGGAGTATTGTCATAAATCGGCACTGTCTGAGCAAAATAATGCTTTTCTTTATTATATTTGCTGCTGCTTTCTCCCTGAAAGCAGCGAATCACTTCTTCTGCCACCAGAAATCGCCGTTCTGCTATGTGGAAGGTATCCTGAACAATCCTGAAATCCTTGTTCACCACTACAATTCTTCCATTGTAGACATCTGCCAGAGCCTGAATCTCACTATCCATCGTTCCATCTCTGAAATCCCCCCGCAGATACCCGGCCCGGGTCATTTTACTGCTTAGGATCTGACACTGGTTCTGAACCTCCACCATTCTGGAATCTGTCTGGCTCTGACGAAGAGACCCCATAAGCATATAAGTACACAGAGTCATAGGAATCACGCCAAACAATACTAAAAGAATTGCCACCGGCACCTTCAGACTGACTAAAAAGCCCGGAAGACGGAACATCTGCCATCTTTTCATTCCAATTTCCATTGTTTCCCCTATTTTTTAAATGTCCTCTAAAGAGTACATTTTACTATGAAAGTCTTTTCATGTCTTCATCCAGGCATTTGGTCACTGCCACTGCTAAAGCGCCTGGACCGATGTGGCAGGCAACGCTCAAAGAAAGAGGATTAATCACAATCTCCCCGGTATTGGGGTACATTTCACGCAGCTCAGCGGCAAATTCTTTTGCTGCCTCCTCATTGCAGGTGTGGGCCACTGCGATCCAGCTATGCCTTGCCTCCGGGTCGTCAAACCGCTTTTTTAAATCCTGGGCAATGGCGGCTGTCATGGTTGACTTTGCCTGCTTCATGGTTCTGGCCTTGGAAAAAGCATCCAGCTTTCCTCCTTGAATCTGCAGGACAGGCTTTATCCGCAGAAGGGTTCCCAAGGCCGCGGCAGCCGGAGTGATCCGCCCGCCCTTTTTTAAATACTTTAAGGTGTCAATGGTAATATAAATGCTGGACTCTCCGCTGCTTCTTTCTAACTCCTGACAGATCTCCCCTGCTCCCATGCCAAGAGCCGCCATCTCAAGAGCATCTTTTGCTGCCTGTCTTTGGGTAATGGAGATCCGCCTGTTGTCTGCCACCTTCACCCTGCCGTCATAATCCTCTGACAGCATAAGGGCCGTCTGACAGGAACTGCTTAAGCTGCTGGACATAGGAATGTGAATAATCTCGTCATATTCCTTTAAAATCTGATCCCATAATGTCATCACTGTCTCCGGAGACGGCTGAGAGGTGGAAATATCCGCCTCCTCCTTCAAATGCTCATAAAATTCACTCTGAGTCAGATTAATATCCTCCTCATAGGTCTGTCCATTAACCATAAATGGCATAGGCACCACAAAAATCCCCAGCTCCTTTGCCTGGCTCTGGGTAATGCCGCTGTTGCTGTCCGTCACAACTGCCGTTTTCATATTCTCTGTTCCCTCCATCTATTTACTTATATACTCCCGAAGTCTCCTGACACCTGGCTTTGTGATTGATTTTCTGCCAGAACGTGTATGTCTCAGACAGTCTGCTAATTTTCCTGTACAGACTGATAAAGCTGATAGTAAATGCCTTTCTTTTCCAGGAGCTTTTCATGGCTGCCCTCCTCTGCAATCTTTCCCTCTGACAGCACCAGAATCCTATCTGCATTCTGGATAGTGGTAAGGCGGTGAGCAATCGTCACAGTAGTCCTTCCCTCTGCCAAACGGTCTAAGGACTTGGAAATCAAGTGTTCGCTTTCATTATCCAGGGCTGAGGTAGCTTCATCCAGAATCAGAATTGCCGGATTTTTCAAAAACACCCGTGCAATGCTGATACGCTGCTTCTGGCCTCCTGAAAGCTTTACTCCCCGCTCTCCCACATAGGTGTCATACCCATCCTTTAAAGCAGAGATAAATTCATGGGCCCCGGCAAGCCTTGCTGCCTGAATCACCTCATCACGAGAGGCTTCCGGCTTTCCGTAGGAAATGTTGTCATATACGGTGCCGGAAAACAGATACACATCCTGCTGCACAATCCCAATGTTCATTCGAAGACTCTGCAGGGTAATGCTTTTAAGCTCATGGCCGTCTATCCGGATCTCCCCTCTGGTTGTATCATAAAACCGAGGTATCAGATTGCATAAAGTGGTTTTTCCGCCCCCTGAAGGTCCTACCAGGGCAATCTTTTCTCCCGGACGGATAGAAAGATTTATATTTTTCAGCACAGAATTATGATCATCAGGATACTCAAAGCTTACATTTTCAAGAGAAATCGCCCCTTTTACCTCTTTCAAGGGCTTTGCTCCTGGTTCGTCTAAAATCTCCACCGTTGAGTCCATAATCTCCGCAAACCGCTCAATCCCTGTCATTCCCCGCTGAAACTGCTCTGCAAATTCAATGATCCGCCGTATTGTAACAAGGAGAGTCGTCACATACAGCGTATAAGCCACCAGATCTCCAGGCTCAATCAGGCCCTTTACCATAAAGATGCCTCCTGCCACAATCACAACCACATACATCAGGCCGTCAAACATTCGGATGGTATCCTGAAATGCTGCCATATACAAATAGCTTTCCCGTTTAATCTGAAGGAATGCCTGATTGTCCTGGTGAAATTTCTCAATTTCAATATTTTGGTTCGCAAAGGCCCTAACCACCCGATTGCCTAAAAGATTGTCCTCAATCCGTGCATTTAATTCCCCGATCTGCTGTCTCTGTCTGCGAAAAGCCTTCTTCACCTTTAAGTTAAAATATGTGCAGGACAAAACCATAATGGGAATCAGCACAAAGATTACCACAGTCAGAGCCAGATTGATGCCTGAAAGCACGGCAAACGAAATCACAGCCTTCAAAAAAGCAATAAAAAATTCCTCCGGACAATGATGGGCAAACTCTGTCACATCAAACAAATCGCTGGTAATCCGCGACATGATTTGCCCTACCTTGGTGTTATTAAAATAACTGTCTGACAGCTTCTGTAAATGCTCAAAGGCGTCCTGACGCATGTCAGTCTCAATACGTGCGCCCATCACATGACCCGTATAAGCCATATAAAAAGCGGCTAAACCGTCCACGATCCTCAGTGCAAAATAGAGTAACCCGATCCTTACGATCATTTCCCCTGTTATGGATGTCAAATCTTTCATCCCTTGATTCGTAATATACCGAAGAAGCATGGGAAACACCAGCTCGCACACAGTAGTCAGAGCCGCACAAAACAGATCAAAGGCCATGGTCTTCCAATATCTCTTGTAATAAGGTAAAAACCGTTTTAACAGCAACGATGTCTTCATAGCACTTTTCTCCTCTGCAAAAATCCTGTCCCTTTAATCTTTCCTGCAATAATGGTTGCACCTTTCCTATTCTATCTTATTTTAGCAGGAAAGGGAAGCAATATTTTCTAAAATTGCTGGACGGATATCCGGCCGTGCATTATAATGGGACTTTAGGAGTATTTCTATCTTTAAATACTTTAGGAAAAAGGAGGGGCTCACTATGCCTTATTGTCCAAAATGCGACATGGAATTTATAGACGGAATCACCATCTGCAGCGATTGCGGCGGACCATTGACAGCATCAAAGGAAGCTTACGATGCCTTGAAAAAGAAAACAGAAGAAGAAGCCTTTGCCCGTATGAAGTCCCAATATGACGCCATGACAGAATATGCCAAGGCAGAAAGCTACCAGCCTGTGGAGCAATCCGGAATTTTGGAGGATTCTCAGATCCTGGAGGAAGCTGATACCCCTACGGAAGCCAAATCCTCCCGCAGACAAGCTCCGACCTCCCTGTACATAAAAAAATCACAGCAATACGATGACATGAAATCCTCTGGCTGGGCTTTCCTTTTAACCGGCGGAGCCCTTTTGGCATTCGCCGTCCTGTGCTGGCTGAATATCCTGCCCCTTCATCTGGGCATCATAAGCAAGCTGGCCATCACGGTTTTCGGGGCTGGTTCTCTCATCGTGTCCCTGAAAACATTTCAGAGCGCCAAAACCATCCGGGGGCAGATTCATGAGGAAGAAGAAAAAAGCCGGAAGCTTACAGACTGGTTTTTAAATTCTTACACCGGATCCAAACTTGACGAACAGCTTTTTTCTGAATTTGGAGAACTGCTGCCAGAGGAACTGAGCCTGAAGCGTTTCGGATTAATCCAGGACATTCTCATTACCAGCTATGATCTTCATGATCAGTCCTATGTGGATCTTCTGACAGATGAGATCTATGAAAAAATGTTTCAGGATTAATGCATCAGGCTTGTACATGAAACACCTTACAAAAAGGAGTATAACTTATGACAGAAATTCCCGGAAAAGAAGTAACCATTGTAATGATCATGGTCTTTTTACTGCTGATCCTTATACCTATCCTTCAATCGCGCACAGACAAAGATCTTACTCAGATGTTCTTTGGAATCCGAAGACGTAAAAAGCCGGGGGAGGAAATGACCATAAATAAAAAGAAAGAACCTCGCGTCCACAACGGAACCAAGGGAGAGCTGACATCCTTTATTGCCCAGATGATCCGCTTTACCGCCAAAAACGGAATGCGCCTGGTAGCTCCCGGAACCGTCAGCCACAATGGGCAGACAGCCCGCCTGACCGCATTGATCGTGGCTCCCGGCGGAATCACCGGCATATATTGTCTTGGTTTCGGCGGAACGATCAGCCCCGGAGATATCAAAGCTCCTGCCGGCATATCATCCCCATGGCGTCAGCATATCAACGGAGAGGATAAAACCTTTGATAATCCTTTAAAATCCTGCCAGCAGCAAAAAAAACTGGTTCAGGAAGCCATGGAAAAGGCCGGCATCCATACAGACCTGAATGTAGTAACCGTGTTTACCAATCCACGGGCCGTTTTAACATCCACTCCGACATCCATCTATACACCGAAAAGTCTCTGTGAGTATTTAAAGAACAATGATTCTCTGAAAGCAGGAAACTTAGATATCCACAGCACAGCTCTTGCCTTGGCAGACTTAGCAGGCATCAAAAAAGGAAAAGAACAGAAAAGCAAAAACTTGTGATTGTAAGGAAATGCCGCAAAACAGCCGATGTATACAAGCTATATTCTGCGGCATTTCCTCAGCTTCATAAAGCTTTACTCAAATTATGCCCGCACCAGCAGAGATTTACCAGTCATCTCCTTTGGCTGCTCAAGGCCCATGAGCTCAATCAAGGTCGGGGCAATATCTGCCAGGCAGCCGCCCTCCCTCAACTTATATTCCGGATCTGCATTTACCAGAATAAAGGGAACAGGATTGGTTGTATGGGCAGTAAACGGCTCTCCTGTCTCATAATCAATGAGCTGCTCGGCATTTCCGTGATCCGCGCAGATAAACATGACGCCGTCTGCCTCCTTAACGGCATCTACGGTTCTCCCCACACACTGATCCACTGCCTCAATGGCCTTGATGGCAGCCGCCTCCACACCGGTATGGCCCACCATATCCGGGTTGGCAAAATTAATAATAATAACATCGTATTCTTTGGACTTAATGGCCTCCACCAGCTTGTCACATACACCCGGCGCACTCATCTCCGGCTTTAAGTCATAAGTAGCCACTTCCTTAGGAGAAGGAATCAGGAACCGATCCTCACCTTCATTGGGCTCCTCAATGCCTCCGTTAAAGAAAAAGGTCACATGAGCATACTTTTCTGTCTCTGCAATTCTGGCCTGTTTCATATGATGAGCTGCCAAAAACTCTCCAAAGGTGTTGGTAATGCTTTCTTTCTCAAAAGCAACCAGCTTATTGCCAATGGTCTCGTCATAATCCGTAAAGCACACATAGGTAGTATGAATCCTCTCCCCCCGATCAAATCCTTCAAACACGTCGTCACAGAACACGTGGGTAAGCTCCCTGGCTCGGTCCGGGCGGAAATTATAGAAAATAACGGAATCCTGATCCTTAATTGCTGCCACCGGCACATCATTCTCTGTAATCACGGTAGGCATCATAAACTCATCCGTCTTTCCCTCATCATAAGAAGCCTGAATTGCTCCTGTAGCGCTGCTGCTCTTTACTCCCTCGCTCTTTGTCAGGGCATCGTAAGCCACTTTCACCCGATCCCAGTTCTTATCCCGGTCCATGGCATAATAACGGCCTGCCACTGTGGCTACCTTTCCTACTCCTAACTCCTTCATTTTTTCTTCTAAGGCTGCCACGTAATCCCGGCCAGATGCAGGCGGAGTGTCTCTGCCGTCTAAGAAGCAATGTACATATACCTTGTCCAATCCGTTTCTCTTTGCCAGCTCTAAGAGTCCGTATATGTGGGTATTGTGGCTGTGTACGCCGCCGTCTGATACCAGACCATAAAGATGCAGGGCAGAATCATGCTTTCTGCAGTTGTCCACAGCAGCCATAAACGCCTTATTCTCAAAGAAATCCCCGTCCTGAATGGACTTGGTAATACGGGTCAGCTCCTGATACACAATACGTCCGGCGCCCATATTCAGATGGCCTACCTCTGAGTTGCCCATCTGTCCCTCCGGAAGCCCTACTGCCATACCGCTTGCCTGCCCTTTCACAAATGGGCACTGGCTCATAAGCTGGTCCATCACCGGGGTTTTGCCCTCGCAGACCGCATTGGCCTCACACTTATCATTCAGGCCATATCCATCAAGGATCATCAATACTACTGGTTTCTTGCTCATGTGACATCTCCTTTTATTTAACGACCGGTTCTGCCGGTCCTTTCCCGTACACGGTTTTTCGTGTACATTGTACTTTATTTTTGCCACTTTTTCAAGGTTCTTCCAAAAAGTTTCTCTGTTATCAAATATTTTTTAATTGCTCCGCCACCTTTTCGGGAAGTCCCTGCAGCATGGAAACTTTTCCTCCCCTTTCTAACCTGCCTTGCTCCTCTTTAATCATCTGCTCTGTCCGCTTTACATCCTCCTGCAAATCTCTGGCAGACATCAAAAGACACCCTGCCCCACGTATAATCATCTGCTCCAAACCGTCAGAGGTTGCCACTGCCACACGAGCATTCTTTCCCATCTGATAGGCAAACCGTTCTATATACTGATCTGCCGTCTCGGCCTCTTTGGTATAGACCACATGAATGTTGTGATAGTTCGATGTGCTTCCTGTATTCCCAGCCACTTTATATGCATCAAACACTACAATCAGTATGCACTGGCGAAATGCCTGATAATTGCATAAAATATCCATAAGCTGATATCTGGCTCCATCAATCGTGTCTCTGGCTAAAGTCCGCAGCTCCTCCCATGCATAGATGATGTTATAGCCGTCCACCAAAAGATACTCCTCCCCCTTCTCTACTTTTTGTCCTTCCTGCTCCGCCTTATCATTTTCCTTGTATATTATCTGGCGCGGACCTTCAAAAGTTCTCTGCCGCTTCTTTTGTTCTCCGTAAGTCCGGGCAAAAATCTCCTCCAGCTCCTTTTCCTCTGCTCCAAAAGGCTGGCCGCCACGTGTGTCCGCAGCAAACCCGTCTGCCGTTTTAAGAGCCTTTGCCCCCTTGTTTTTGTTTTCTGCCTGCTCCTCTTTTTCTTCCTCATAGCATCTCTCCAGATGCATATAGTCCTTCACCTGATCCCACGGCACCACAAAGCCTGCACCATGGGCGCAGAATACTGATCCGGTAGGATTATCTAAATCTGCCTCCGGATCATAGCAGGCCCCGTTTACCACCTCCTGCTCATTATGGCATGGCTCATATCCCTTCAGTGTGCAGTGAAGCTTTCCCCGTCCTTTTGTATAACGAATCACCTCCTGCTGGTAGCCCTGCATTCCGGCTGCAGGAGCCTGCCCCTTTAACACAGCCGTGTCATGCTCAATGAAAGGAGGCTCAAAACTTCCCTGCATGCGCTCTAAATCTGACATGGCCCGCCCCACATACTCTGACGGAATCTCAAGACAAAAAGCAAACCAAGGTTCTAAAAGCCTGCACCCTGCCTCCCGCAGTCCCTGCCGCACAGCCCGGTAAGTAGCCTGCCTGAAGTCCCCGCCCTCCGTGTGTTTTAGATGGGCCTTTCCGGAAAGAAGCGTGATCTTCATATCTGTAATATCCGCCCCGATAAGAATCCCCTTATGGGCCTTTTCCTCCAAATGCGTCAAAATAAGCCGCTGCCAGTTTCGATCCAGCAAATCCTCACTGCAGCAGCTTGCCGTCTGCAGTCCGCTTCCCGGTTCTGCTGGTTCCAGCAAAAGATGCACCTCCGCATAATGACGCAAAGGTTCAAAATGCCCCACACCCTCCACAGCCCGTAAAATAGTCTCCTTATATACAAGACTGCCTGCGCCAAACTCTGCCTCAACACCAAACCGTTCTTTAATCTGATTTTTTAATATATCAATCTGAATTTCCCCCATAACCTGGGCGTGGATTTCCTGCAGAGACTCATTCCACACAATATGAAGCAAAGGTTCTTCCTCCTCTAGCTGCCTAAGCCTCCGAATCATCCCGGCTGCATCACAGCCCTCTGGCAGCAGAATCTGATAATTCATTACCGGTTCCAATACCGGAAGCCCGGATTCTTCCTCCACACCGATTCCCTGTCCCGGATACGTGGCCGCAGGACCTGTGACCGCGCAGACGGTCCCTGGTCCCGCGTCCCCCACAGCTTCAAACCGCTCTCCGGAATAAATTCGAATCTGATTGATTTTTTCTGCTTCCTTTCCTGGCAGCACTTCTTTTACCTTTAGACGGCCGCCGGTAATCTTCATGTGGGTCAGACGGTTTCCCTGATTATCCCTGGAGATCTTATATACCTTGGCTCCGAAAGCTTCCTTTGGTTCTGCTGCCTTAAAAAATCGTGCCAGCCCGTCTAAAAGCTCCTTTACGCCATCACCTTTAAGAGCAGATCCAAAATAACAGGGAAATACCTTTCTCTCCTGGATCAGCCTCTTAATCTGTTCTGTCTCAATCTGCCCTGTTTCCAGATAAGATTCTAAAAGCAATTCCTCACACATGGCAAGATTTTCCCACAGAGTCTCCTTAGCAGAGCAGAAATCCACGCAGCCTCCGTCTAAGCGCTGCTGCAGCTCTGTCAGCAGCGCCTCCTTGTCTGTACCGTTCTGATCCATTTTATTGATAAACAAAAAGCATGGTATCTTATATCTTTTCAGCAGCCGCCACAATGTATCCGTATGCCCCTGAACCCCATCTGCCCCGCTGATTACAAGAATCGCATAATCAAGTATTTGCAGAGTCCTCTCCATCTCTGCCGAAAAATCCACATGGCCTGGGGTATCCAATAAGGTCACGGAAAAATCCCCTAGAAAAAACTCTGCCTGTTTGGAAAAAATCGTGATCCCTCTGGCCTTTTCCAATTCATAGGTATCCAGATAGGTATCCTTTGTATCTACCCTGCCCATCTTCCGAATCTTTCCGGTCAGGTATAAAATCCGCTCTGACAAGGTAGTCTTGCCTGCGTCCACATGGGCTAATATGCCAATTACCACTTTTTTCATTTTGTTCTATCTTTCTCTGCATTTTTTTCTTTTTTCATTTTAATCCTATCTATTATATCGAATCTTGTGGATTTTGTCATGAAAATTGCAAAAAAAGCTGTACACATACCCAAAAAAGATAAGAACGCCCATGCAAGATACCATCCAAATACACCTTCATCCCCTGTCTTATACAGATAGAAAGACTTAGGAATCTGGTTATCAAAAAACTCTTTTACCTCTTTTGGAGTCTGGCTTTCGTAAAAAGCCGTAATTCTTCCAGGCTCCTCTGGCTTCTCAGGAATCGGAAACCTGTCTGGTTTCTCCGGTTTATCAGGAGTCCTTCTTTCAGTCTCTTTTCTGTTTTTGTAAGACAGTTTCAGAACCTCTGCCTTTTTTTGCATGGTAAATTCCATTTTCCCTGCAAGCTGATATCCTTCAGGCGCCTCTTTTTCCCAAAGCTCATAAACCTTTCCTGCTGCCAGCCTGCCTATAACCCAATGGCTTTCTGTACCGGAAATCCATTCTTCTATAACCTTCCCTTCCTGATCCCGAATCTGCAAAACCGCCCCTGAAACAGCCTCTCCTGTCTCTGCGTCAATCTTTAATATTTCTGCCTGGGTTCTCTCATTTCTCATAATCACACGATCAATCCGGCCATCCACGCTGACCTGAAACCGGACATCTTCTGACCAGGCATAACCGTCCGCAGGCTGAATTTCCTCTAAAATGTAAGTTTCTCCTGCATTTAAAATCCCCACAAGCTCATAAGGCTTTGTGCCTGACACCCAAGAAGCAATCTCTATATCTTCTGTTGTCTTGATCCGCAGGTGATTTCCTGGAATCTCTGTCTCTCCGGTAATATCTGTCTTGCTGACCAACACATGGGTCTGCCGATCCTCCATCCATACCTCATCCATTCTGCCGTCCGTACTGACAGTAAATGGAACATCCTCTGCATAAGCATAGCCAGAAGGAGGCTTTACCTCATGCAGAAAGTATCGGTGTCCGGCGCATAGCTGCTTAAAAATCTCCTTTGGCGCTTCTTCTGACCGGAAAATCAAAAGCTCTCCCTCCTTATAATCACCATCACTGCAAACGGCCTTTGCCGGCGTCTTGTCCTCATTTAATATTTGCAGCACTGCTCCCGGAAGATCTTTTTTTCCCTCCGGATCTTCCACTTTGTGTATGCGAAGCTTTGTGTCCTTATCCTTCATGGCTACCTGCTGTATAATTCCATCCTCTGTCACGAAAAAGGAAATTTTCTCAGCAAAAGCATAACCATCTCTTGGACGTATTTCCTCTAAATAATAAACCTCTCCCGGAGTCATCACCCCTTTTATCTTATAAGGCTCCTTTGTGGATATCCAAAAAGCAAGCTCCTTTCCCTGACTGTCTTTTAAGCTCATCTGGCATCCCGGAAGTTCTTCCATACCTGTTATGTCCCATTTGGACAGACAAACTTCGGTCTTTTTGTCTGCTGCCGTAATACTGCTGACTTTTGCCTGTTCATCCAGGCTGAATAAAAATTTCCCGCTTTCCCAGAAAGTCTGATCTGAATACAAGGTTTCTTCTGTCAGCAGGTAGCTGTCTCCCTTTCGGAATACTTCCCGCCGTGAATCGTCCCATGCCTGTCTGGTAAAAGCAGCAGAGGCGCCGGATCCTCCTATGATGCCGGATCTCTTTTCTTCTTTTCCCTGTTTTCCATCCTCCCTTCGCGTAATTGTATAACGCACATTCTCATAAAATCCAGGATCCACCGCCACAAACTCATTTCCTGCCAGAGCAATACAATCCCCGCTTTGTATGGTTCCGCTTCTGCTTCCTTCATACTGATACCGCCCTTTTAATTCCTCTCCGTTTTCCTGATAAAGACAAACCTCAAATATACTCTCATTTTCTTCAAAAAGTTTTTTCCCTGATCCTGTCAGTTCATTGTAAATCACCAGCTTTTTCTCTTGCAGGAAAGGCACGGTTTTTGTTGTTGACGCAAAGTGTCCCTGATATCGGATCTCTCCGTTTCCCTGAAACTGTATTCCGTCTTTTTGTACTGCTGCCGTATAAGAAACCGTCCGGCGCTCTAAAGGCATCACATCCTTTTCCAGATAGCGAATCTGATTTCCTTGGATGGTTCCTCCTCCCGAATCAAGGATTTCCACAGAAGCATCGAAATTCACTGCAATCTCCATATCCGTCTTACTTTTGGAATCGTTAAGAAAGGCAATGGTTCCTACAATGGCCTGGGCCGGATCTAAGACTGTTCCTGTCTTCCCGTCACGATTTTTCACCATCATCTGAGGATTTTCAGGCAATCTGTTATTTTTGATGGTTTTTTCCTGTATCACCTCATTGACTGAAAAAGAATCAATCTTGGTTCCGTCTTCATGACTCAATATCAAAGATGTTCTCACAGCCTCTCTTCCCGGAATATAACAGGCATTCTTCTCGTCAAAAAACAGGGCTTCTGTTCTCTTTCCGGTTATGGGCCTGGTGCCGTCGTTGTAACGGGTATACTCTGTAATGGTATAAATTTCCCCTTCTTTCAGCCCGTCTTTTTTATAAAGAGTATGACCATCCTTAGTTCCAATCCACTGTGCTGCCTGACTTCCAAAAGAATCTTTCATTTCATATTCCACACGGATCGGATAACGCCCTTTTATCGTCAATCCCCAGATCGCATCTGCACCAGGCTCCCCTTCTTCCATTTCTTCTTCATGGTTTTGTGCACTGTGTATGGTTACAGTATTCATCTGGCTGCTGATCTTTACAATCTTCCTTCCGTCCATGGACATGGCAAACAATATAGGTTCCATAAGATGGTATCCCTTCGGCGCTTTTAGCTCCTTTAGCAGATAGCTTCTTCCTGCAGTTAATCCCAAAATCTCATGGGCTTCCTCCTCGGTTATCCAAACGTCAATGGGCAGCGCTTCCTCATAAAGAAAGCTTCCGTCTGCGTTCCTTCCGGTAATTTCATATACAGCAAACTCAGCTCCTTCCACAAATCCTGTCCCGCCTTCTCCCAAACTGTCAAAATCTTTCTTTCCAATGGAAACCTTCGTCTGTTTATCTGCTATTTGAAGCTGCTTTTTTGCCTCCTCACAGACAGCATAAGATTGTCCGTTCTTATGTGGTTCAAAGCTCCAGGTAAAAATCTGCGTATTCACCTCATAACCGTCCGGAGGAATGATCTCCTTTAACTTGTACAGATACGGCACAATCCTTCCGTCATCTTCTGCTTCCCCCACAGGCATCCCGAATACCTGAATACTTCCCTCATGATCACTGAGCCTTTTTGTAAATACAGGATTTCGCATATCTCTCTGCCTGTATGCCGTCAGCTCAAACACTGCCCCTTTAAGGCTCTTTCCGTCAGTATCTGTTTTTCCAATCTCTAATCTTCCCTTCACAGGTACATTTTCTGCCCGAATAACCTGGATTTCTTCCTCCTGGTGATATTCTATCTGAATCGGCTCAAATGCAGTATAATAATCCGGACTTTTCCTCTCGGTCAGCCAGTAAATCCCATCCTTCAGCCTGCTGATCTCATGGGGTTTTAAATCACCTACACCATAGCCAGGCAAAATACAGTCATTGACATAATCTAAATCCGTATATACCCCGTCACTTCCTGTTATCCATTTTGCCTCCAAATGCTGCTCATCCATCCTAAGCAGTCCATCCTTCCCGGCCCGGTACAGCTCCAGACAGGCTCCTGCAAGCTCTCCTTTTTTGTCCTTTGCGGCTTTGGATATATACAGCTTCCCTTCCATATTTTCAACGGCATACCGCTGAATGTTTCCGGTATCCGATACAAGAATCAGACGATCCTTTGTCTTTGAAAAGCCATCCGGCGCCTTTGTCTCCACCAGCACATAAGCCTTTTTGGCAGGAAGATAATCGATCCTTCTTACCCCGTCAAGAGTAACATAAGAACATGCATATTCGTTTATATGAGAAAGCCTTCTGTAATCAAATTGATACTCAAAGCAGTCTTCTCCCCATACGGTTACACGGATTTTCCTTTTGTCCTCCATTTCCATAATCAACTCTGCTTTCACAGGATGAAGCCGGTCCGGACTGCCCTCAAGCCTCTCCGGAGAATAAGAAGATATACAGTTTGCCTGATGCTCCTTCTCCCCCTGACTCCATCTCACCAGATTTCCCTCTCTGGCTCCATACTCCCGGTACATGGCCTCAAAAGCCGGGATAAAGCTTGTATATTCCTCCAAATCAACCGTTGTCCAGGAATCTGCCTGTTTCCTGGAATCATATTCCGGGATTCCCTCATGGAAAATCACATTTCCATCCTCATCCAGCACTGCCTCATATAAAGCAAACTGTGCGCCGGCAAGCTTAACCCTCTCACCTTCTTTCACGGCATATTTCTCTATCTCCACTTTTGTATGGTCATTTCCCAATATTATGACCTGCACCTGAGACGTATTTTTAATCTCTATCTCTAAAGGCTTTCCCGCCGTAAATCCCGGCGGCGTCACAAGCTCCTCCAGAATATAAGATCCTTCCGGGATTCCCTCCACATAGATCGGGGTGTTGCCTGTAACCCAGCGAGCCGTCAGCTTTTCCACGGCTCCGGCCCGGCTGTCTGTAGATTCGTACTTAAACGGCTCGTCTGTGATCTTCTCTAAATAATAACCGCCTGCCTCCTCCGGGCTGTATACTTTTTTTGCCTCAAACAAGGCAAGCTCTGCCCCCGGTACAAGATGATAGGTATAACTGCCGCTTCCCTCTGTCACCTTCCCCAGATCCGTCTCCGTGCCGTCTAATCTTTTCTGCAAAAGCGTAATCTCTGTGCTGTCAGCGCCGTCGATCTTGGAGATCTCCAGCTTTGTGGTCTTATCAATCATAAAGGTATGCTGCACCTTCGCATCTTCGTGCACCACCACTCCTGCAGGCATACCCTTTAAATATCCTGGCGGGCTTTTCAGTTCCTCCATAATATAAGTTCCTGCAGGCACCCTCTTTAGAACATCTGCCTGCCCGGCTGTCTCAGAGCTGTGAAAAGGATCATTGGGAGTTTTATCAGATGTAGTCCAGGTATTTTCCAGAATATATCCTTCACCCTGACGGTGAAACAGCTTTTTTTGATTCTGCTTTTCCTTTGTCTCATCCCCATCATAGAGCTGTCTCTGAGAATTAATGTGATAAGCGTTTCCATTGTATTCCTCTAAATTGTCAGAATCCTGATATCTTACAAAGTCTCCGTTCCGGTCATAAAGCTCTGTGCCCTTGTCATAGGTTTCCTGGCTTTTCTGGTAGTACACAGGAAGCCCATATCTGTCAAGAACCGGGTTCAATTCTCCTAAAAAGCTGCCGTTATTTTCATCCGTCAGCACCTCTCCATTAAGATTCCGTTTCAAGCGATTGGTATAAACCGTAATCTCCTTGTGGCTTTCTTCACTTTCCCGGGATTTCCATGTTCCGGAAATGGATCCAGACTCTTTGTGTTCAAAAGAGGGCTTCTGGCCTTTTAATATCTCCTGACCCGAATGATTTATCACTTCAATCACTGCTTTTTCTTCATATCCATCCTTATTTTCCCCGATCACTGCCGTGCGGGAGGTTGTGAGCTTGTCCCGTGCGATCACATTGCCGTACTCATCCCGATGCACATGAACCGGCCACACCATCACCTTATCAGCATCTCCGTCCGGCATCTTAACATAAGCCATACCAGTATAGGGATCCACAAGGCTGTCCCTGTTCCCGTCCCGGTCTAAATGGTAGACCAGTGTATTTTCTCCTACCGTCAAAACCTTATCCACGGCAGAATATTGTATTTTAGTAAAGTCACCTCCCACTATCTCCAAATAAGGAATCCCTCCGCGAAAAGCAAACAAGGAATATTCTGTGTCTGTCTGGTGGAAATTTTCTTTGTCTGATTCTATTCGGCTAACAGGAACCATCCTGTGATCCCGATCATATCCAAAGAGCATTCTGCGCCCATCTGCATTCTTTTCAACCATTACATCCAGGCTGTCTAAATCATAGTAAAGAATATCCGTATCCGGCCGTTTAACAGTCACGGCTGTCCAGAGATTGCCTGTCTTAATCACCGGATTCCCGAAAGAATCTGTCCCTGCCTGAAATTCTCCTTCATATTCCTTCCCGTTCTCATCCTTTTCTTTTGCAAATTCTGTCCTCTCCCCTGCATATCCCTGTCTTACATACATTCTGGCAATATTGTTGGCAGCATTGCGCTCAATCACCAGCCCTTCATAGGCATGATCCTCCGTATCCCCGGAAGATTTCAGTACAATGGCATCAAACAATGTCATCTGCGCTCCCGCCACATAAGGATTTTCATCATCTGCTGTCTCTAATTTCCGGGTCACATATCCATAGCCTGTAAAGACTTCTCCCTCATATGCTATCTCTACCTGATCTCCTGCTGCTTTTCTAGCGGCCAGATACTCCAGCATCCCCTTCTTCCACCCATAGCCAAGATAATGACCGTTTTTATAGGCATATACATAGTCCGGATGGTTTCCAATCTCCGCAAGGCTTCCGTCAATCCTGCCGCTGACCTTATAAGTGACGGTTTTATCCTGTGTAGTATTGGCTGTATCCCTGCTGGACTCCTTCAGCTTTTCCACAGTCAGCTTTATAGGGCTGTTTTCCACATGAATCCGAGCCAGATTTCCTGTGTCCTGGGACTTATTCTGGTTTTCTTTAGGTTCCTCTGGCAAATTCTCGTACATGGCTGCCCAAACCCGGCTGTCCTTTTGGCCTTCCTTATAGTAAGTAACCTTATCCGAATAGACCTCCACAGCCATGGGCCTGCTTCTTACATATCCTGAGGGAGCCTTTTCCTCACAGATTACATAGACACCTGCCCCTAAAGGCTGAGGCGTTTCCAGATATCCAACGGTCTGAAACTGCCACATCATCTGAGACGCTTCCCCTTCCTCTGCTTTCATCTTTCCATCCAGAACCGTTGAATAAGAGGAAAATGCCCCTGTCTGCTGCCCTTGTCCTTTGCCTGTTATGATTTTCTCACTTTCCTTACAAATAGGCGTTCCAGCCGGCACAATACCCGTATACAGCTCTCCGACTCCTGGCTCTTTTCCCAAGATCCGGTCCAGAATTGACATTCTTCTGGCTACCGGACAGAGAGAGGACGCTCCCATGGATTCTAAAAATTTTCTTGTCCCGACAATCATAGTATCCTTTTCATAAAAGAGCGCCCGTCCGCTTCCATCCTCAGACGCTTCCCTCTCTGCCGCATAGATTGCAAATATGGCGCTGTCATGTAAAATATTCTCATGGGTTTCTCCATCCAGCTTCTCCAGACGCAGCTTTGCCGTAAAAAACCGGTTGCGAAGCTTAACATTTCCCAAACCGATATAATCACTTTCTCCGGTTTTTTCATCCTTGCCTCCAGCAATATCTCCTTCGGACATTGCCGGCGCTTTTATGCTCCAGGGAATCAGCATAGGGGCATACAGCCCGTCATAAGCAGTCTGCACTCCGTGCATCGCAGCCACCTGATCCTGATACCATATTCCCGGTACATTATTTTCTGTGGAAATTCCCCCAAAATGCAAAACATTGTCTGCTGTTTTCCCGTGTTCTGACACGGAGCTGTATCGGTAATCAGGGGCAATCCCCTTTTGTCCGGTCTTTCCTTCGCTCAGATAATATTCTACCTTTTCTGCTGTCCGGTTATCTGCAGGATTATAGTAATTTTTATAGGGCTTATAGGGATTTTGTGTGAGTGCAAAATAGTCCTGTTTTCCTGGGCTCTGCGGGATGCCATTGGTAATCCGGCTGATATCCATGCCATATTTGTAGATTTCAAAATCCCCGTGATGATTATGGGCTTGAATCACATGGTCTTCCTGATTAAAACGAATCCGGTATTTTCTCTCTAACTCTGGCTGGGGCATGGAAGCATCATAGCAGTAATATCCATTTAATCTGTCAAAAAATTCTTCCTTACCTTCTTGTCCGTCATATACTGCAGGAAGCGATATTTCCTTTGGTTTATCAATCTGGTAGTGCTTATTCTTAAAATCCTTTAAATTCTTCCCGTATTCTGAACCGGAATATTTAGGCTGCTGTTCAGATACCACATAGGTTCCGTAGGGAAGATAGGCAGATATTCCATAGTATCCATCCCCCTCTCTGCTGAGACTGTCTGCCGAGAGGGTAGAGGCATCTTTATCGCTGCCTCCATGCTCCTCCCCATCCCACAAAATGGCATAGATTTCATCCAGATCATACATAAAAAACGGTTTTAAATAATTCTCTGCCTTTTTTACCGCCTCCCAAAGAGCCCGGTCATAGATCTCATCCGGATAATCTGCCTTCCCCTCTGCTGCCTGGTTCTCTGTCTGGTTTCCCTTTCCTGACACTGTCAGCTTTTTTATCTCGTCCTGAAGATACCAGTCAATGGCAAATTGGCGCACCTGATCCGATACCCTTGCATTTTCTATGGTTTCCTCCCTTCGGTTTCCCTGATTTCCAATCGGCTGCCAACTGGTATAGGATGGCGCTTTATCATCCCATTTGTCATGATTTGCTGCTTTAATGGCATCAAAAAACTTTTCATAATTATACTCCTTTACTATTCTGATGCCCTCTTTGTCCTCAATGGAACGCTCGATGATTTCTAAAACAGATGTGTATCCTTTTTCCGGTTCCTCGTGAATCCATCCGTCTGTGTATCCATAGAGCCGTTCATTTGCCGCAATACTGTCTCTGGAATCCTGATAAAGCGGCTCTGTTCGGTGCAGCACTTTTGTATGGATTTTCCTTACTTTTCCTGGAAAACGCTGATTCTCCTTCAGAATCTCCTCTTGATCCATATCGGTTCCTAAGCGGTCCTGCCAGACCACCTGCCCATCCTCCCACCGGTAAAGTCTGGCAAGATTAGAGCAAAGATACACTTTAAACCGAAACCGATCCATTTTTCCTGCCAAAGCATCTCCTGCGCCGTTTTGACCGTAACCGCCGAAAAGCCTTGTAAACCAATCCTCATGAACCTTTCCATAAGAGTTTGTATTGTTGTAAGATGTTTTCTCTATATCTTTTTTTACATGAATCTTCTGGACAATGGCACGCTCGGATACTCCCTTCGGCTCCTTTCTTGTCCCTGCATCCTCATACACAGAATACTGCCCCGGATAAGCCAAAGTTACGGGTTTTATATAGGTTCCCGTAAGGTTCATGGACGGGGCCGCAGTCACCAAAACACTTCCTCCCCCTCCTCCAAACCGGTTTCCATATCGGATTGTGACCATCAGCTCTTTGTCCTTAGGAATCTGCTCCGGGGCGGCGTGAAGCTCCCAGGTGCCTGTAATCGGATCATAGTCTGCTTCCATTTCCTCATAGGAAACGGCCTCCACTGTCTGATAACCCGATTTTACTATGTACCGGGTACATTCCTTCTGATAAAAGCTCCCGTCCTCTGCCCGTAAAAGCTCCCCCTCTCCATATATCCAATAAGACCGGAACTCTTGGGCGCTCACATAAGGAATCTGTGACAGATCTTCATAAAGACGGATTATTCTCTCCGGTTTTTCATTCGGCACCCGAATCCACCGATACAGATAGACTCCCATCTCATAGTCCTTTTCGGACAGTTGGGCTAGAGGATATCCTTGATACAAATATCCCTTCACGCCATCGGAAAATTCTGCGGAACATTTTACATAAAAGGTCTGATCCGAAGCGCTGAAAACTACCGGCAATTCTTCATTGTCACCTAAAAAAGAATACCTCAGCACGCCATAAGTTGTGCCGTTCTGCCGGATAATCCTCTCAAGTTTTGCCGCATTAAAAGCAGGGCCATCCTCCCTGGCCAAAAAATCATACAGCTTCTGTGCCCAAACACTGCTCTCCCCTAATTCTACCAAGAAATACGGGGCATTTTCTCCTGGATCCTTCATGCCTGCAGCCGTTATTGCCTGATTGCAGGCATCTATAAAACCTGTCTCATCTCCTCCTGAAATCCCGGTCAGCTCCGGAATATACTGAACATCAAAAGTTCTGATGGATCCTTTGGGGCCTGTAAGTATCCGATCCTTTGGGGATACTGCGGCCTCTTTCGTGTGCTGAATTGTCACACGCTCCCCATTAGGCAAATCCTTAATCTCCCCTGGCTCTGCTTCCACACTTTTTCCGTTGATCATCACCAGCGTTCCCTTGGGGGCTTCCACCGTCTCATAATAAATCTCCGGTTCCTTCCATTCACGATAAACCTCCTTTTTCCCCAAAAAGGTCAGCCAAAAGGAAGGTTTTGCTTCCAGAGCAATATTTTTGAGAAAAATATCATACCCATAATCCGCGCCGCTGCCAGAAAGCGTAATCTCTGTCACCATTTCTTCCTTTTGCGTGTCCTCCATCAGACGGGTATTTCCTTCTGTCTTTTTCACCTGAACACTGCCCTTTGCCTCTGTACTGCCTCCTGCCAAAAAGCTATTGCGGTTGGATATATGGGCATCCGCCCCATATACAGACAATTCATACCCTTCTGACCGGGTCAGCTCCTGAACATAATAAGAACCCAGAAGCAAAGGCCGTCCGATCCAGCAGTTTCCGTTGTCAGACTGGTTGTCCTGAATGGGATAATACCATTGTTCTCCATTCCTTTTATCCGGATTGCTGGTATGCCTGTGAATCTTTTGCCTGTAATCATTTTTAGGCCCTGTAAAGCCTGTATTTACCGTTTTCCCTAAATCATAATCATAGATGGTTCCCGGCGCTTCCGTTACAGCCATAAAAGATGCGTCCCCATTCTTATCCGTAGCTGCCACTGCCACCAAATTTCCCTTTTCAAAAACTACCCCTGTCTTTCCGTCCGGATGAATCAGATCCTCTCCTGCATAAAGCCCATAGACTGCTCCTTCTAAGGTTCCGTCTCCCTGTGTGTCTCCGTATGAATCATACTCCTCGTTCTCACCCTGTTTTAAAAGCAGATCCCGCTTGTTAATATGAACCTCTGCCTCTGTCCGGTGATCATAAATTACAAAGGTCCAGTCTGCTCCGCTGCTGCCGGAATAATCTGGATCTGCCAAAGAAAGAGGCGCAATCTTAGATTCCTCCATGGTTACAGAGCCTCGGGCTGAGCCAGCATCATCGTCCCTGTCATTCTGCTGCAGCCGTCTAAACAAAGGCCTGTTTCCGTCCTGCCATCCCTGTTTCCTCTCGGAATTTTTATCTTCTTTTTGATTTTCAATCTTTCGGATCATTCCCGGGAGAAGCCGAACCATGCCAGGAAAATCAGCATTAGAAGGACTAGCGTTAGAAGCGCTGGCAGCAAAAGCTCTGGCATTGCTTGAGCTGGCCTTATGAATTTCTAAGCCCCTCTCATCTTCCAGATCATCCTCCGAATCCTCCTCATACGTTCCATCCTCGTCCAGAATCCACACATTCTCCAAATCCACCTCCTCTCCCGGAAACACTTCTGTTTTTATAGAAACCGCATTGCTCTGGGTAGCCGCAGCATATCCTCTGCCTTCTTTTACAGAATCCAGATTTCCCATTTCTCTGCCTGCAGTCTGGCCTTTTGCTTCCCCATCCTCTGTCTTCCCATTTACAGTCTCCTGCTCTGCGGCTTCTTCACCCGCAGTTTTGCCTTCTCTTTGGCTCCAAAAACCATTTTTATCTGAAATCGTTTCATCCTGCCAATTTCCTTCCTCTTTTTCTCCCTTCTCTCTTTCTTCCTCTCCTTTACTTTCCAGAGCATAATACTGGCTGGAATGCACAGTCACAGTCTCAACCGGCACCGTGTCATGATGGATTCCGTCAAAGATATTCTCAAAAGGTTCATGGATCTGACTCTGATTGTGGAGGATATAGCCATTCCGCGCAGCCAGTTCTCTAGCCGAATAATCATAAGTCAGAGAGACAAATTCTTTATAATGGCGATCTCTGTCTTCTCTTAGAAGGTCTTCTGCCCCTCCCTCCAGAGAATGGTAAAAACCTCCTGCCGCTGCCAAGGATTCGCAAATCTCTATTTGCCGTTCATATTCTTCCATGGCCTCGTCATCCTCCTCCTCATCTTCCCCTGCCTCTGGCTTTGGATGACCGCCGCAGTATCCTTTTGTATAAGAATAAAATTTTGTATCCCTATGAGCCCGGATTTTGGATGGCTGCAGTTCTCCTGCCCCAAAGGAATCTGCCTCCACCAGCCATCCGTCCCTGTCTGTAACCTCCTGATCCTTTTCGCAAGGGTCTTTATCTTTGCTTTCTCCATAAGGGCTGTCCCATCCGTCCCACTTAATGAACTGGCTTCCCCTGTCATTGTCCCAGTTGTCGTCCTCCAATACGCTCCCCTCAAACTGGCTTTTATCAAATGCTTCCAGGATGTCAAACCATGCTCCCTCCAAAGGCTGTCCGGTCTCAGAATCCAGCTTTCTTAAATTCACCACATAATCTGCCTGCCATTTTTCCGTATGCCTGTATCGGGTCACAGTAGGAGCTGTGGGATAAGGCGTGGCAGAAGACGTAGGTTTATCCGAAACAGGATTTCCCACCACAATTCTGAATCCCTCTGTCAAATTGGCAATCAGGTTCCCTTGGGCAAAGGTCAGACTCCACTGATCTCCTAGCTTTACGGGCATGTGCAGCTCCCTGACACTTTCATTGCCAATGGTTTTTCTGATAATCCCATTGGCATTTCCCAGATCAATCTCCGCCACATAGCCATCCTCTGAGAGCTGACCGCTCTGTGACTTAAAGTCAATTTGATCGTCTGTGACTTCACAGCTCCAATCGCCGTGAACCGCAATGGATGCAGTGCCGAAAAAGTCCTTTATCTCCGGCGTCAGCATATATCTGGCATGGTACATTCCATCTTCCTCCAATGCAATAGACGGATAAAAAACATAGCCCGAGTCTGAAGATTCCACACAATCAGCCGCTACTTTTGCCGTATTCCATACTGCATTGAAGGTGGATTCCATATCTCTCATCATTTCTGAATATACCTGGGTACTCCCTAAGCCGGAAGGATTATAGCGATTTGCTATCTGAGAAGCATGCTGACGATACATTCCCCAATCATGGGCACGTTCCCCTGTAAAACGTGCTTCCTCAGACAAGGTACAAAAGCTCTGGCAAAGATAATAATTGGCTGTATTGATCACAGGATCTGAATTGACTGTACCTTGATATGCCTCGTGATTGGCTCCATATGCCATCAGAAGAAAGTTCAGTCGTCTCTGGTATTCATCTGCTGTGCTGCTCACAATAGAATCCGGCAGATTGTTGAGAGTATAAGGTTCTTTTTTTATGTACCATACGGCAGTCGTCTCCATAGTTGTATTTGGATTTTCTGCCAGTTCCCGGCTGTGAGAAATGCAATACATATTCCGGTATTCATAATCTTCCCACTTTCCTCCGGGGCTCACGCTTGTCTGCTGCTTATAAATCACGATCCCAGGCACAGGATAGGTACGGGTCATATGTCCGATAAAATCCGTCCGCTCCATATCTTCCTTGGCAGCCAAATCATCCCATAAGGCTACTAATTCCTCACTGTAGCTGATTTCGCCGCCTCCAAAAGATACTGCTCCATAAACCTTTCCCGGCAGATACAAATATGGCAGAAATGCCATACCCAGCAAAACAAACACCATAATTTTGGCATACCTGCGCTGTGCCTCTTTTCCTCTCATCCCATTTGCCTCCTGTTTTCCTTATATACTCTTAAAATCTCTCATGCCTGATTTCAGCCTTTCACCTCCCTGTCACACTCTTGGCGTCGTTTTACCTTGCCTGGGGTCTTCCATCCTTTGTCCATCGTCCAAAAGCATCCACACTGTATCCGTCCGGAGTTATTTTGGAACACACAAGAGCCCCTTTAGCTCCATTAGAATTTTCATTAAAGAAATAGCAATATGTATTTCCCTTGTCTTCTTTAATCCAATTCCATCCTGTAAACATACGTCCCATTGTGCCGTCTGACTGAGGATTCAGGTAATAAAAATTCCCGTCCAAATCTTTAAACCATCCTGTCACCAAAAGTCCGTCCTTGTCAAACCGGAACCAGTCAAAAAGGTTCTGCCCTGCTGCCTCGTCAGCAAAAGGATTCACCACTGCTGCCCATTCGTTTCTGTAGGCTCTGCTTCCGTCAGAGAATCTCCAGCCGCCTGTATCCTCCTTCGTCCACTCACCTGATACCACATAATCCGGAAGCCCGCTCTCTGGCCCTGGTGCCTTTGGCACTCCTTCTTCGTTTAAAGTCACTGCACCCGGCCCTGCCGCTCCAGGCCCTGCTGCCCCGCTTCCTGTATTTCCCCCTACAACGCTGCTCTTGCCAGAAGATCCTCCGGAGCTGCTTCCGCCTCCTGAGCCGCCTCCGCCTCCGGAGCTGCCTCCATTCCCGGAGCTGCCTCCGCTCCCTGAGCCGCCTCCGATAAAGCCCACATAAGAAACATTAGCATGAAATGACAGGTTGATTTCACACTGAGCTTCCAGTCCGTTGTCTCTTGTCTTTGCCGTAATCATAACCTTTTTCTCTGCCTCATAGGGATGCTCTTTTAATGCATCCTTTATCCATCCTGCGTGATCAAGTATGACAATCTTCCCATTTTCCACAGTCACGGCATCTGGATCTGATGAGCTCCATTCCACTTCCCTGTTATAAGGAGCATAAGCTTCCTGCCGGGCAAGCTCCGGCAAAACCACTGCCTTAAGAATCTCCTTTTCCCCAAATCCGTTCCTGCTTTTTATATCAGAATAAATGTTTCCATTGTAATCATAAGATAAGCCATAAGACAGCTTTTTTTGATTTAAAGAGATGCTTTCCGGATGAATCACCGTTTCATCTACAGTCACAAAATCCATAATCACTGCACAAACAGCCGTTACATTTCCATAGGTCTGATCTTCGCTGACTGCTGTAATCTGTTCTGTACAGGTTCCTTTTCCTTCAAGTTTTCCATAAGGATTCTTCTTTCTTTTCTCGTTATCTTCCAAAATAATGTTCTGAATCCAGGCAGGATTCTCTTTTCCGGCAGCGTCATAGTTACCCTCTGCCCGGCAGTCCTGGGTGTTATTGCCTGATGGTGTGAGCGTAATCAGTTTCCTGTCCTCTTTGGCTTTCCAGGATACATTCTTGAAAAATGGCCGAACCGGCCTTAAGGCTGCTGTCAATACCACAGGTTCGGAACAGGTGACGCTCTCTTTTGGATTTTTCCTGTCACCAGTCAGCCTGCGGGTGACTGTAAACCGAATCTGGTCTTTATTAAGATTCATTCCTTCTACCCGCACGGTTGTATGATCCAGAATCTGAAATGTCACCTTTACCCGGCAGTTAGCATAAACAGACCGGTTATCTACAGAGGTTTCCGGATTCGTAGATGCAGTTACCACTGCATTCCGGGTATAGATAGTATTATTAATCTTTTCCTGATATTGTCCGTCTGCCTGGGCCTGTACCTCCCGGTTAATGATTCCCTGGATAAAGGCAGAGTCTAAGTTAGGCAAAATCACTGCATCCTTTAGCGTATAGCCGGTATCGGAAAGATTCACCAGCAAATCGGTATCATCCACAGACCAGCGCATTGTGCGGTCCGCTGTCCATCCGGCCCCATTGTGCTCCCCATGAATGGAAATCGGCTGCACCTGTACAGAGGTATCCTGGGCCGTGTCAAGATAGCGGGCAATCAAAGTTCCATCCTGGTTTGTCACCTCTGTGACAATCTTTGGATTCTTTCTGTCTCCGCTGCGGGTCTGTGTCACATGAATCGCGGTCTCGGACGGATCTACAGTCAGCTTTGTAGTAACCTTAATATATTCTACATTTAATTCCGTATCACATTCCGGCATAATAAAACTATAAGATCCGCCATTTACATAATCCATTTCTGTCCATTTGCCATTCTCGTCTACAAACACAGGCGCCTTTACGCCTCCCGGAGCATTGGCATCCACAATCATCTGATACCGGCTTTCTCCTGTGTTTTTGGGAGCAGTTGCCACTGTCACTACAGAACCTGGCACAATGGCCGCTGCATGATCTTTGTGAATCATCCGATAATAGGAATTGCTGGTAGCAGAAATTGCCGTCAGCTTCGCCACATCTGTATCAAAGGTTCCGTTGTTGTTTTTCGCATCAATCCTGGGAACGGAAACTAAATATCCCCGCACCGGCTCTCCCATATACCCCGGTGCAAAGTGGTCAATCTGAAAGGAAATTCCCTCTGCATAATCAGACGATGTAAATTCCCGGTTCAGCTTCTGTGTCACAATGTACCGAACCGCATCCTCTAGTTCTTCATAAAAATAGCGCTCCCCGCTGTCTGTCTCTGTTCTTCCGGCCACAATCCGGTACTTTTTTTCATTGTCCGTCCAATATCCTATATGGGCATCCTTTGTAAAGCTGTTATCCCCGTCAATCGTGCTTCCGGACACATTCTTTGCCTTTGCCGCGTCATTGGCAAACAGGTAGCTGAAATGATTGTCTTTCTCTGTTCCGTAGGTAAATCGGTCACGGGATTCCCTGGTTCCGATAAAAGTACCCTCCCTGGATGCCGTCCCGTTATTAGTGGCAGAAATACGTCCTGCCATCCGTGCCAATACCAGATTGCCTCCCTGATATTTTCCGATCATCCCGCCTGCTGCCTGACTTCCATTGCCTCCTATGGTGCCGCTTACATAAGAGTTGTAAAGGTCTGCCTGGTTGGTTCTTCCGGCGATTCCTCCTACATACCCCTTTCCCCGAATCCGGTTAGAATCCCCATCCTGGGTAGTGACCTGGTTATCCACCAGCCAGGCATTCTGCACATTGCCGGCAATACCGCCCACATAGGTGTCTCTTCCCTCAGAATTAAGAACAATACTTTCGGAACTGCAGTTTTCAATCGTGACTCGTTTTCCGGACCCCGTCACCTCTCCGGCAATTCCTCCTGCGTTTCCTTTGGAGTTAACATATCCGGAAACCGTCACGCCGTAAATCACCGCATCTCCCAAAACAGCGCCGGCCAGAATTGCCGTATTATCTTCCCCCACAATATCCTCTGCCTCTACAGTCAGGTTTTTTACTGAACCGCCGTCAATCACTCCAAAAAGTCCGATATTGGTAAGAGGCAGGGATGGCCGGACAATCTTCAGCCCTGAGATGGTATTGCCGCCCCCGTCAAAATGTCCCCGAAAGGGATGGCTAACCTTTCCTCCCATCTCTGCTCTGTTCTGATACCAGCCAATGGGATTCCAGTTTCCGGAATTTGCCGTAAGGCCGCCTAAATCAATGTCCCTGGTTAATTCAAAATACTGTCCTGAAAAATCCTTTCCTGCTGCCACTGCCTCTGACAGACCCATCAGACGGGAAAGGCTGTCAATCTGAAAAGGCGCACCCTTTGTCCCGTCTCCGGGAAAATCCATGTTGGCATTCCAGTTCTCCCACAGATCTCCCACACTAGAGGACAGAATCCTGATGCCCGAATGCTGAGAATAGGCCTGCGTGATTTCTTCTTCATGAACTTCATACCAGGACAAAAAATCCTCATAGGTCTCTGGTTTCTCTCCCTCCATCACAGAAAACACCCATTCCCACAAAGCTTCCTCATTTATATTGTCAAAAAACCACTGTGTAAAATCGGCTGTTCCCACATCCGGCATAGATGCAAAAATATCCCTGTCAGCATTGGAGCATGTTGCCGTTTCCTGATACAACTTATCTTCCTGTTTTCCCTTATCTGCCTTGTTTTGGCTTTGTCTGTTCTTCTCATCCTCCTCTTTCTCATTCTTTTCCTTGCATTCTCCTGCATTAGACGGTGTTGTTAAGTCCGATTTTTCTGTGTCTTTTGTTTCCTCAGCATAAATCGGCTCTGTTGTTTCTCTTGTTTCTTTCCCCCCGCCTGCTGCCGGTAAAGCCGGCATCTGTATTCTGCCGTCTGCTGCCAGATCATCGGCTGCCCCTGATAAATCCATTATTGCCGAATTACTCCTCATCTCCGGCATCTGCGCCATGGCCGGTACGGTCCCCTGCAGCAATACTGCTGCTGCCATAAACCCGGCAACCCCTTTTTTATATCGTCTCACAGGCTTTCCTCCTCGTTTTTTTCATAACGCCTACTTAATTTACTATTTTGTTGAAATTTTTTATATCAAATCAACTGGCACAACCGGTTAATTTACTTATACGTTCTTTTTTTATTCCTGCGGCATTACAAATGCCGGTCTCACTCCAACACTACAGGTTACACGCAGCTCCTCATCTTCTGATTCACCCTCTGGTAATATTCCTGTTGGACGGATTACACCATTTACCAGATCCACCATATATACAAAATTCGTGTCATGATCCCATGCTGTTCCCATAGGGCTTCGAAGCCAATATCCCTCAGAAAACATTCCCGTCTGGCTCTCTGGATTCTCCTTTTGTGAACCGTCAAAGCGCCAAAGCCACTTACTGTATTTCAGCGCCTCATCTACGGACAGAATAAATAATCGTCCTGTAAGCTTCTGATTTCCTATATGGCTTCCTTTTAAATCCGACTTTTGAAGCTGGCTGTACATTCCCTGTCCCGTGCTTCCTGCATATGCCGCTGAAATCCCAATCTCAATATCCTCTGCATAAGGAAAATTGTCCTCTGATTCCTGAAGCCATCTTAAGATATTTGAATACTTATAATCATTGGAATCTCCGAAGTTTACAACAGGCCCTGGGCAAAACACATATCCATAGGATCCATCCTCCAAAGGCTCATAGGAATAACCAGAGCCAATATTTGCCGGTATTACGGAATCACACAAAAATAATGCTCCCTGACGGTGATTTCCCGCCTGATCAGAATAATTCTGATCAATGCACCGAAAAGCATATCTTTCTTTGTCAATCTCCCCATACATCACATCTCCAATATCCCAATGTGCGGCTTCCGGCTGCCATGCTTCCATGTTATCCTTACAGTCATCACAGTTTCCGTCAAAATCCTCATCTTTATGGCCTTTGGGCGCCAAAAACACTTCCCGTTTCAGCCTGCATTGCTTACATTGAAGATTGCTTCTTCCTTTTGCCGTACATCCTGCAGGCTGCTCGCTGACGGTTTCCCACAGATGGTCACACTTTTCCTGGCTTTTCCGTCTTTTTACAGAAAACCGTGTGACAGTATAAACGGATCCGCCAAGCAAAAACGAATCTTCTGTCCGTTCTGAATATTCTATTTCTTCCTGAAAAAAGTCCTGGAGCGCTATCCCGTTTGGCTCTGTATTGACGCCTATTACATAGAACACACATTCTGAAAAAGCCGGAACCTGGCTTGCTGCCGTTAAAATCCTTCTATCGCTTTCCTTCTGGCCAAATACCAAAAACCGGCTGTCTGGGATGGAAAAAATCTCCTCCCCTGTAAGCCTCGTCTCATGTTCCTTTGCCGTATCCAGCCATCCATAAAGACGCTCCTTCTCCTTTCTTTCCGGATCTAAAGGCTCTGTCAGCTTTCCTGTCAGACGATATGTTACATCATAGATCCAATCTCCCGGGCCATAGACTTCCGCAGTCAAAGGAGGTTTTACCACAGACTCCCATACCTGACCCTCTGAGTCCACGATCCTTCCCTGAAAATTTATCAGAAGATCTTCCCCGTCCGCAATCTTTCCCTGCCGCGTCTCTGCCAGCACAATCTGGCGGGTATCTTCATCTACAAAGCGAACATACCATTTTACAGACTGCGCATTGGAGCTGGTTGCCATTATCTGATTATCATCCCCTTCTCTGCTGATACTATTGTCAGTGGGTCCTGAACTGTTCTCGCGATCTTCCCTCTCTATCCCATCCTCATCTCTGTTTTTGATTTCCGTATCCCTCTCGTCCCCTTTATTGTTTCCTCCTCCCTGAATCTCATTTTTGCTGACTGTCAATCCTTTGCTGTTATTTTCGTGCCCTTTGTTATCTTCGCTGCTTCCGCTTCTTCTGTCCTCCTGGTTTCCACTGCTGCTTTCCATTCTAATGCTGCCGCCATTTTTACTGCTGCTCCCATCTTCTCCCCCGTCACTGCTCCTGCTTTTGCTGCTCTCATTTCCCCCGCCGCTGCTCTTACTTTTACTGCTCCTCCCATTTCCTCCCCCGCCGCTGCTTCTGCTTTTACTGCTCCCCCCACTTTTCGCCGCATTGTCCTCTGTCTGGTTTAAGCTTATTTCCGTCAAAATCCCCTTTCCCGAAACCTCCATAATCTTTCCGTCTTCATCTGCCCAGGCTCCGCTTTCCTCCACCCAATATCCGTCCGGGGTCTTTCTCCCTGCATACATGGATCCTTCTAAGGCCATATCTCCTGCCTGCGCCAAATAATAGCACCGCCCGTCAATCCACTGCCATCCTGTCATCATCTTCCCGCAGGTTTCGTCTGACACCGGATTAAAAAAATACCACAATCCTCCAATCTGTTTCCATCCTACTGCCATCTTTCCATCCTGATCCAGATAATACCAGGCCTGATTCTCTTTCACCCAGTGATCCGCAACCCAGTTTCCGTCCTGTTCATATCTCCATCCGTCCTCCTGCTGCTGCCATCCTGCGTGAACCGGAACGCTTCGTCCTAATACAGCCAGTATTCCCAGCACTGCCACCTCTTTAACAAACCGATTCTTCATTCCATCCTTTCTGCCTGACAGGCTCCAATCTTCTATTTCATTACTGTTCAGAAAGACAGCCTTCTGCCTGTCCGCTCCGGACAAGAGCCGGGATGTCCATCTGATATGAAATTCAACACCCATAATCCATGTCAAATTTCCTGTTAAACAAAACCTATAACCTGAATTTAAAAGATAACCTGAATTACCAACTTTTTTGTTGTAAAAAGACTCAGAACACACTTAATCCGGACTCGGATTTTGAATTTCCTGATCCCATTTTCCAATGGAATCTTCTGCCTTAATTTTTCCTATACCCTTTTCAAAATACTGCTATAAAACCACCCCATTTCTCCTGCAAAGCCATAATCTTTCCTAAAACTTTGGTAATCTCCGGTGAAACACCAGATGCACTTCTTAAAAAGCGCGTGACAGACAGGAACTTCCTGTCTCTCTGAATTATTGCAGAATGAATATCTGCGATAAGTGATGTAAGCATAACACAGAATTTTTTGTTTGACAAGTATCCCCTTGGATATTTATAGATTTTTTATATCTTTGAAAAAAATCCCTTCCTCACAAAGTATATTCTTTTGCTCCTTCCACCCCGGAACAAGACGCCCTGCGTGGTTTACCACCCTGTGGCATGGATATTTCCCATAAAATTCAGCCATGCTAAGTACTTTTCCCACCAGCCTTGCATTCTTATCCCTGCCAATCAGACGGGCAATCTGCCCATAAGCTGCAACACATCCCTTCGGGATTTCCTCTACCACGGAAAGTATTTCATAGATTAACTCCTCATCTAAAATCTTCCCCATCTCGTAAAACACCCCCTTCCACAAAGCTTACTGCTCCTCCCCCACCTTCACAATCCGATCAATCACATCCATATAATCCGCGCAAAATCTTTGGTATACCGGCATCATGGCATCCTGAAAACGCTCCTTTTCCTCGTCTGAAAGCTCGATCACCACACATCCGGCGCTTCGCACCCGGCGCTGGGATGCCTCTGACCTTTGGGTCCACAGCTTCCTCTCATACAGAGCGGATTCCTTGGCACACTCCAGAATGATCCTCTGATCCTCTAAAGAAAGCTTTTCCCAGGTATATTGAGACATCAACTGCATCTCCGGCACACGGGTATGTTCATCCACCGTATAATAAGGCGCCACCTCATAATGGCGGACCGACTCATAAGACGGCCAGTTATTCTCCGCCCCGTCAATCTCCCCGGTTTCCAGAGCAGAATAAACCTTATCATATGTCATGGGAATGGCTGTTCCGCCTAAGGTTTCCACCATGGCAGCCATCATCTCCGATTCCTGAACACGAATCTTCATTCCCTTTATATCCTCCAGCTTTTGAACCGGCTTTTCCGTCCAGTAAAAATTCCTGGTTCCCGCATCATACCAAGACAGCCCGGTCAGCCCTGAACCATCCAGAATTTCCATAAATTCATCCCCGATTTCTCCATCTAAAACCTTCCACATGTGCTCGGAATTTTTATACAGATAAGGCATCTGAAGCACATTCAGCTCCGGCACAAACTCGGACATGGAAGAAAGAGAAGCCCGCACAAAATCAATCCCCCCATATTGAAGCTGCTTTACCACGGCCTGCTCATCTCCTAACTCCCCCTCTGCATACACCAGAATCTCAATCCTCCCCTTCGTCCTCTCCTTCACCAGCTCTGCAAACTTATAAGCCCCCTTTGTCGTTGGATAATCCTCTGCCTGATTTTCCGCATATGTGAACACAAACTCCGGCGCACTTTCCTGCCCATCCTTTCCATACATACTCCCGCAGGCAGCCGTGACCACTCCCAGCACCAGAAATAAAGCACACTGCAGCATCCTCACTGCCATTCTCCTTTTCATCTTCCCACACCCCCAAACAAAGCCTTCCTATTTTTCATACATTATACCAACAGTCCACCCTTCACGCAACCTTTTCCCAATTAAGACATGCTGTAGCACATCCCCCAAAAAATACAGCGGTTCACAAATCTCAAACAATTTGTAAACCGCCATATTTTTTCATTGCCAATTACCCAAGAATCCCCGGCAGCCACATACTGATTGCCGGAACAAACGTGATCAGCAGCAAAGACACGATCATGCACAGATAAAACGGCAGCGTAGCTTTTACCACCTTTTCCATCGGCAGCTTTGCAATAGCAGACCCGATAAAGAGCACCGCGCCCACCGGAGGAGTCAAAAGGCCGATTCCGCAGTTTAACACCACCATAATACCAAACTGGATGGGATCAATCCCAATGGAAGTCGCAATCGGCAGCAAAATCGGAGTCGCGATCAGAATAATCGGCGCCATATCCATAATACACCCAAGTACCAGCAGAATCAGATTCAGCAGCAAAGCCAGAATATACGGATTCCTGGTTAGCCCTGTAATCGCATTTGCCGCCAAATCCGGCACATGCAGCCTTGTCAGGCAAAAGCCAAACACCGCTGAGGTGGAGATCAGAATCAGCACAATGGAAAGGGTAGCCACACAGTCATCCAAAGCTCTCCAAACACCCTTCCAATCCAGCCCTCTGTAGATAAACACACTGACAAACAAGCTGTAAAGAACTGCTATTGCCGCTGACTCTGTAGCCGTAAACCATCCGCCTACCACGCCGAATACCACAATCAATACTGCTGCCAAAGCCCAGAAAGACACCATAAGCTGCTTCAGCAGGTTCTTCACGGAAAACGCCTCGCCCTTGGGATAATTTCTCTTAACAGAAATAATATAAGATCCAATCATCAGGCTTCCTGCCAGCAGAGCCCCCGGCACATATCCGGCCAGGAACAAAGATCCCACGGAAATGCCACCCGCTGTAGTGGCATAGATTACCATATTGTGGCTGGGCGGAACCAAAAGTCCCTCACAGGAGGACGTGATGGTAACTGCTGTAGAAAAGTCTGCATCATATCCCTGATCCACCATCATGGGAATCAGAATCGATCCAAGAGAAGCCGTATCTGCCGAAGCAGATCCGGAGATTCCGCCGAAGAAATAGGATGCCACAATATTTACCATGGCCATACCGCCCCGCATCCATCCCACACAGGCATTGGCCAGGGCAATCAGCTTTTCAGAAATACCGCCGGAACCCATAAGCACTCCCATGGTTATAAAAAACGGAACTGCCATCAGGCTGAAGGAGCTTATTCCCTTCACCATGTACTGGCAGATGTTGGAAAAAGGCAGCCCCTGTACCATCAGACACAGAACAGACGCTAAACCAACTGCATATGCAATGGGAAACCGAAGAAAAATCATTACAAAAAAGCCGCCGAGCAATACAGAAATCGCCATTGTATTCGCATCCATTATGCCTCATCCTCCTTTACCAGTAATATCTTCACATGATTATAAATCGCCTCAATCTCAAATACCAGCATGGCGATTCCTGCCAGCGGAACCGGGAAATACATCCAGAACCGGGACAGCCACGGCATACTCTCATAGGAACCCCGCCCGCCGATCTTTACCGCATACTGCCATCCCACCACAATCATGATCAAAGCCAGCGTCAAAACGGCAAGATCTGCAAGTATATCGAGAAAATGAATCAGCCCCTTGGGCAGATAAGAATCCAAAGCAGTCATCCGAATGTGAGAACCATTCCGAATCGCTAACGCCGCGGAAAGCACCGCCATATAAGACATCAATGTGAGCACCACCTGCTCTGACCATGCCGGATCCGGAATAAAGGGAATGTACCGTCCGCATACTGCCATAGAGGTAATGGCAATATCCGCAATCAAAAGCAATTTACAAATAATAAGAGTTATTTTGTATACAATATCATATAGAGGTTTGATCTTATCGATCTTTTCAAAAATCGCAGGCATACCTACTCCTTTCCCGAGCAGAAAACACAAGAACCTGTTGCTGTTGTGTATCTTCGTCTTCCTACAAAAATGAATAACAAACAAAACGGACACAGAAACCCTTTATTGGCTTCTGTGCCCGCTAAACACCTGCCAGTCAGGTCTTCCTTAGCTGTATGCAGAATTGTTTACTGCATGTCCACGATCTGCTGATACAGTTCCGCATATTGAGAAGTGTTGTCCTCCACAACCTTCTTACAAGCTTCCTGCCACGGAGCCTTGTCTGTAACCTCAACCACATTGCAGCCTTCTTCCTTCAGCTCCGCCAAAACCTTGTTCTCTGCTTCCTCAGAGATCTGACGGTTGTACTCAGAAGCCAGCTTAGCAGCCTCCATCATAGCATTCTGCTGATTCTCTGTCAGCCCTTCCCACGCCTCATCCGTGATAATAACCTGGATAGCGCCTAAGGTATGGCCGTCTAAAATCAGGTTGTTGGCAACCTCCGGGAAAGCGTTGGACTTATAGTTGGCAATAGGCTGCTCAGCGCCATCAACCACACCGGTCTGAAGCGCAGAATACAGTTCACCGAAAGCCACCACTGTGGGAGAAGCGCCCAGTCCCTCAACCATGCCGTTCATAATCGGGTCATTGGACACACGCAGCTTCATGCCCTTTAAATCCTCCAAGCCATTTACCGGGTTCTTGGTAAAGAAATGACGGAAGCCCTCCTCGCCATAGAACAAGCCTCTTACGCCTGTGCCGTTCTCATGAGGCTCAAGCAGGAAATCCGGAGCCAGGTCAGAAGTGGCAAAATTCCAGAAGTGATTCCGATCCACAAATGTATATGGAATGGAAAGCAGCATGGACTTCTCACCGCCATAGCTGGTCAGGGCAAATGCAGAAATCCTGGACATATCAATGGTTCCGCCGCCGCCTAACATGGTATCTAACACGTCGTTCTCAGAACCTAAAACACCGGAAGCCTGCAGGTCAATGGTAATGGAACCGCCGGACAGTTCTTCTACCTTCTCCTTGAAGAAGGAATCCGTCTGTCCCACAATGGTATCTAAAGGATTCACCTCTGCATATATCAGGGTAACTGCCGGATCATTAGCTGCCGCCGCATCACCGCCTGCCGCATCTTCTTTGCTTTCTTCTTTTGCTTCCTCTGCTTCGCCTGCATCAGCAGCAGGAGCCTCTGTAGCAGCAGATGCGTCCGTGGCTGCAGGTGCATCCGGCTCCTTCAGCCCGCATCCTGACAGAGATGCTGCAACCATTGCTGCGCACAGCGCGGTACCGATCCATCTTTTTTTCATAAAACATTCCCTCCTTTTAATTTTTATGAAACATATCCCGTTTTTTGGAAACTTCTGGGATACTTTTTCATTATAAAGCATATATCACCAAAAAGGAAATGGTAAATTTTTGTGAATCATAGTATATTTTTATCCTCTTTTTAAGAATAAATTATATAGTTCCTACAAATCCCCTCTTGTCAATCTGTTTTATGATTCCTTATTTTCACGGAAAATCCGAACCCGGTATTCTGTAGGATTTATTCCGGTCACACGCCGGAACACCTTTGTAAAATAATTGGAATCTCCATACCCTACTCTCCTGCCAATCTCTTTAATATTGACCATAGGATCCTCCAACAGCTTTTTTGCTGCGTTCACCCGGTACTCGGTCAGATAAGAGGTAAAATTTTTTCCAAAGCACTGTTTGAACAGCTTGCAAAAATACGCCTCAGAATAATTCATGGCATGGGCCAGCTCCTGCATGGAAATATCCTGTTGATAATTCTCAAAAATATGCTGTTCGATCATCTCCTTCACCCCGGACAAACGAACATTTTCATACTCGTCTTCTATAAATGCCTCTGTCTCCAGGTTCTCACCATCCTTTTCCTGTCCTTTGTTTGTCTTCCTATCCTCTAAGGCCCTGTCTTCCCCAAAGATTTCCTTCCCTTCCTCAGACAGCATGGAATGTGTGTTTTCCTGTTCTGCCACAAGCCGTATAGCTTCCTCCATTACCAGCATCAGCTCCCGCTCCTCATAAGGTTTTAAGAGATAATCCAGCGCCCGGACCGTAATAGCTTTTTTAGCGTAGGCAAACTCATCAAATGCCGTGAGAAAAATAATACAGCAATTTTTATCTTTTCTGCGGATTTCCTCTGCTGCCCCGATTCCATTGATGCCTGGCATCTCAATATCCAGAATCGCGATCTGAATTTTATGTTCCTCATACACCTTTAGGGCTTCCCTGCCATTTTCCGCCTGAAAAATAATACACCTGTCCCTTAGATTTTTCCGCAAGGTCTTGCAGAGCACTTCCCGCTCAATCATTTCATCATCCGCAATCAATATACGAACCATGTGCTTTTTCATCCTCCTGCTCTATTCTGTCCATCCTTTTTGTTCATCTTCCCGTTCGTTCCCTTTTCCTGATCCTTATATTCTTTTTCGCTTTCACTCCCAATCTTTGTGCAGCCATTCTTCCAACGGCTGTACGGCATCCTCCGTTTATCCCTCCTCTGCCTCCCCTCCCGGAATCCCGATCTGGATTACGGTTCCCCGTTCCTTTTTTCCGTAGATCTTCATCCATCCGCCCGGATACATGGTATGAATCCTCTGATAAATATTTCCCAAGCCGATTCCCACCATGGAAGTATTCCGATTTTTTAAAGCCTCTAAAACCTGCTGCTTTAGTTCTTCTTCCATTCCCATACCTGTATCTGCCACAGAGATAACAAGCATTTCCCCTTTTTTCCATACCTTTAAAAAAACCCTTCCCCCCTGCTCCTTTTTGGCGATTCCGTGAACAATAGCATTTTCCACCAAAGGCTGCAGGGTAAAAGCCGGTATCCTTACAGCAGAGCCATCTACCTCTATGCGGCAGTCATACCGTATCCTGCTGCCGAACCTCATTTTCTGAATATAGGTATAATCCTGCACCACCTTAAGCTCCTGGTTTAAAGGCACGATCTGCTCTGTGGTCTTTAAGTTATACCGAAACAAATTGCTCATGCTGGTAATCATCTTTTCTGTGGTATACGCATCCTCTAACTTTGCCATGCAGGCAATAATGTTCAGGGTATTAAACAGAAAATGAGGATTGATCTGGCTTTTTAAAAGATCCAGACGTGCTTCCTCCAACTGCTTCTCTGCCTCCATCCTCTCCATAGCCTCTTTGTGAAGCAGCTCGGAAATCTCATGATTTGTCATTAACGTCTGAATATACCCTTTTGTGGCATGCTTCATTTTATTGAATGCCTGTACCATCTCCCCCATCTCATCCTGATTTTCCACCGTCAAATCCTGGCCGCTGAAATCATTTACCGCGATCTTCCTGGTGGCGTCTGCAAGCATTTCCATGGGATCCACCACTGCATGAGACAAAAGCCGGGTCAAAAAGCACATGGTTCCAATCATGACCACAGAAAGCGCCAGAATCCAGTAAGGCATTCCATAGAAAAACGGCACCTGTCTCTGATAATTCCCGTCCCCTGCCGCCATAGTTAGCTGAAGAAGCTGTCTTGCATAAATCTGCAGATACTCCTGCATGGAATAGACCTGATAAAGCTTTTGGATATACCGTTCATCTTCTGAACTTTTCTCAAGAAGCTCATCCCGTGATATACAATAATTTTCATAGGCATTGCGAATATTCCAGGTACGGCCATACCGGGCGGCCCCAATAGTCTGATAATCAAAAGGAAGCTCCCTTAAACTCTGCTCTGTCTTTCTGCACGATTCTTCATAACGTTCTGCATAATCTCTGATCCGGTTCCGGGTATATGCCTGGAATGCAGAAGCCTCCTGCTCCATTGCCTCCTGAAAATTATAGCACCTGGAATTATCATCCAGAATCGTATTAAAATTACCCAGGGCAAAATCCATCAAAAGAAAACTGAACAATACAGATACAAGGATCACCAGAATCACCAGACATACATAGATTCCCAGCTTTTTCTTTAAAGAAATTCCCAGCCAATGCTTTCTTATGTACTCATACATATGAACCCCCAGCCTTAAACATTTTCCAAAATAAGCGCCGATACACAATGCAAAAAGCGCCGGTCTCTCCCCTCTCAAAAGAAATCCCGGCGCCTGCTCATACCTCTATGATTCTATCTATTTTCCCTCATAGACAATGGCAGATTCTACCTGGTATTTTTCCAGCTTCTCCCTGCCCTTTAAACCAGCTAACTCCATGACAAAGCAGATCTTTACCACCTCTCCGCCAAGCTGCTCCACCAATCCGGTAATGGCCTCAATGGTCCCTCCTGTAGCAATCAGATCGTCAATAATCACAACCTTTTGTCCTGGCTGAATCCCGTCCTTATGGATCTCCACCTCCGCTGTCCCATACTCTAACTCATACTTGGCCGAGACAGTTTCTCTCGGCAGCCTGCCCTTTTTTCTCACCGGCACAAAACTCTTATGGCAGGCATAGGCAACCGGCATACCAAAGATAAAGCCTCTTGACTCAGGTCCTAACACCACATCAAAATCCACCCCGTCCACCATCTTTAAAAGCTCATCAATGGCAAGCTGCAGCCCGTCTGCATCCTGCAGAATGGACGTCACATCCCGGAAAATAATCCCCGGCTCCGGAAAATCCGGAATAGACACCACATAATCCTCCAACCTTTTCATCTCTTACCCATCCTCCTTATCCTTATGATCCCTTCCCTTAATTCAGCACTTTCATCAGATTCGCTGCCTCAGCCTGGCAGGCCGCCTCCTGGAAGGAGCTGTAGGCATAAAAGCAATACCCGGCTACCTGCCCGCTGGCACGTCCTGCTTCCACCTGACGCTTAATAATATCATTTCTTCTCAGCCACTCCGGCACCGCGTTGTTGTCCTTGCTTCCGGAACCGGTCTTATACATGGCAAGCCCCAAATACAGCCGGACATTCCCCTTTTTCTTCAGCTTAATCCATGTATCCAGATTATTGGAAAAGGCAAAGGGAGCCGGGCTTCCGTCCGAAAGCTTATGTTCAAATCCCCAATAAATCTGAGGCATAATATAGTCAACATACCCATCCTTAGACATCCAGGTATCGATATCCACAAAAAGCCGGTTTTCACTGCGCAGATTGGTCACATGTCCCTCCGGGCTGATTCCGAACTGGACATGGGGCTTTACCTCTTTTACGGTCTGGTATACCCCGCGGACCAGCTTATTTACATTCTCCCTGCGCCACTGATTGATGGAAAGGCTGCTTCCGGATGCATCATACTCCGGTTTGTCAAACCACTTATTCTCATCACTGTCATTGACTTCCGGATAAAAATAATCGTCAAAGTGGATGCCGTCCACATCATACTTCTCCACAATCTCCCGCACGCCGTCAATGATCCGCTGCCGCACATCCTCTGATGCCGGGTTTAAATAATACTCTCCGTTCTGGCGGAGCACAAAACGATCATTGGAACTGTCCTCATCTGACAGCCACTGCTTCACAAAGCTCTGATCTGACACCTGATTCCAGCGGTTCATATTCCCGGTCACCCGGTAAGGATTGATCCATGCATGGAACTGAAGTCCTCTCTTGTGGGCTGTTTCCACAAAATATGCCAACGGATCATATCCCGGATCCTTTCCCTGTGTGCCCGTCACAAACCGGGACCAGGGAAAATAGGCAGACGGATACATGGCATCGCAATCCGAACGCACATGAACAAACACCGCGTTCATCTTCAGCTCCACACACCGCTCCAAAATCTGATCCACACCTTTTTGAAAACCAGCCTGATCGGCAGGCAGCTTGTCCCAGTCCAAATAGGAGATCCACACTCCCCGAAGCTCCTGCAAATCTTCTCCTTTGCTTTTCACCTCTCCTGCCACAGCATTACTTTCCCCACTCTCCGGCGCTGCTAAGGCAGAAAAAGCGCTGCCGACTATCATTGCTCCTGCCAACAATCCTGCAAAAATTCTTTTGTAAATCATGTACCCTCCCTGGTTCTAAACAGACGATATTTCCAATTCAAATCCAGTATAAGTATACCAAACCCTTTGAAAAAGGGCAACTTTTGGCGGTTTAATTTTTTCTGAATATTTTCTTTCACAGCAAAAATTCGCATAAAACCTGGTTGCTCACATCAATCCCCCGATCTGTCAGCCGCACCCAGGGTGTATTGACCTCAATCAGCCCCTGCCCCTCCATCCTTTTCAGCGCCACGGCATACAGATTCCACATATTCCGCCCGAACCTCCCCAAAAATTCACTTCCTGACACTCCCCTCATCATGCGGAGCCCCAGAAACATAAATTCCTCCATCTTCTCATCCAGGGAAAGCTCCTTAATATCCCTGGCAGCCGCCCCGCCCTTTTTTAAGTTCAGGGACAAGTACTCTCCCATATCCGTCACATTGTGATACCTGTAGCCGCCGATATAGGAAGACGCCCCCAACCCCAGCCCCAGATAGTCCACCCCGGTCCAATAACCGATATTATGGCGGCATTCATACCCTTGTCTGGCATAATTTGAAATCTCATACCGCTCATACCCCTGCCCTGCCAAAAACTCCTTGGTCATATGATAGATTTCCCGATCCGTATCCTCATCCGGCAGAGGGGGAAGCTCCATCCGACGGCTCTTTTTATCTCCCGGCAATACGCTTCTGGCCAGAGAATCCTCCCGTTCTCCTCCTTTTCTCTCATCCCTTCTGACAATTCCGCCTTCAGAACTTCCCATATCCCCATACCATTCATAAAACAGCGTACCCTCCTCAACAATCAGGCTGTAGGCAGAAATATGCTCTGGCTTCAGCATGATCACTTTGCGCAGGGTATTTTTCCAGGAATGCACATCCTGTCCCGGCAGGGCTGACATCAGATCCACACTGATGTTGGTAAAGCCTGCCTGCCTTGCCCGCTGATAGCTTTTGAGAAAATCATCAAAGGTATGGATCCGGCCTAATACCCTCAGCTCCTGATCATCTGCCGACTGCAGTCCTAAACTTAACCGGTTAATGCCGCTTTCCTGGTATACCTCCAGCTTTTCCATCGTTAAGGTGCCCGGATTCGCCTCAATGGTGATCTCTGCATCCTCCTCAATGGAAAAGCAGCCGTAAAGCACGGCAAACAGCTCCTCTATAAACTTAGGCGGCAAAAGAGACGGCGTACCCCCTCCCAGAAAAATACTGGTGACGTTCCAATCTGAAAAGCACAGGCTCTGTCCGTATATTTCCTCAATCAGCTTGTCCATATAATCCTGGTAAACCCGCTCCGGAACCGCAAAAGAAAGAAAATCGCAGTAAGCACATTTGCGGGCGCAAAAAGGGATATGGATGTAAAGTTCCAGTGGTCGTTTATTCATCATCTAATTTCAGTACACTCATAAAAGCTTTCTGCGGAATCTCCACATTCCCCACTTGGCGCATCCGCTTCTTGCCTTCTTTTTGTTTTTCCAACAGTTTCTTTTTCCTGGAAATATCACCGCCGTAACACTTCGCCAGCACATCCTTGCGCACTGCCTTTACTGTCTCCCTGGCAATGATCTTTCCCCCTATGGCCGCCTGAATGGGAATCTCAAACAGGTGGCGTGGAATCTCCTCTTTCAGTTTTTCACACATTTTCCTTCCCCGTTCATAGGCAGAAGCACTGTGAACAATAAAGGAAAGAGCATCCACCTCCTCCCGGTTTACCAGAATATCCAGCTTTACAAGCTCCGCCTCCTCATACCCCTTTAAGTCATAATCAAAAGAAGCATATCCCCGGGAACGTGATTTTAAAGCATCAAAAAAATCATAAATAATCTCGTTTAAAGGAAGATCGTATTTTAAAAGAGCCCTGGTCTCCTCCATGTATTCCATACCCTTATACACTCCCCGCCGCTCCTGGCACAAGGTCATAATGGCTCCTACAAACTCAGTCGTCACCATGATCTCTGCAGAGACAACCGGTTCTTCCATATAATCAATCTCTGTGGGATCCGGCATATTGGTAGGATTGGTCAGCTTAATCAGCTCCCCGTTCTTCTTATGGATGTGGTACACCACGCTGGGGGCAGTCGTCACCAGATCCAGGTTGTACTCTCGTTCTAACCTCTCCTGAATGATCTCCAGATGCAGAAGCCCTAAAAATCCGCAGCGGAAACCAAATCCCAAAGCCACCGAAGTCTCCGGCTCAAAAAACAGGGAAGCATCGTTTAGCTGCAGCTTCTCAAGAGCCTCTCTTAAGTCATTGTACCGGGCACCGTCAGCCGGATACAGCCCACAGTACACCATGGAAGTCACCTTCTTATATCCGGGCAAAGGCTCTGCACAGGGCCTCTTTGCATCTGTCACCGTATCCCCCACCATGGTGTCTTTCACATTTTTAATGCTTGCCGTCAGATATCCTACCATCCCTGCGCTTAAGGCTTCACAGGGAATAAACTGCCCGGCGCCGAAATATCCCACCTCCACAATCTCCGCCTCTGCCCCGGTAGCCATCATTCGAACCCGGGTCCCTTTCCCCATGGTTCCCTCCACAACCCGGCAGAATACAATCACTCCCTTATAAGAATCATAAACCGAATCAAAAATCAGGGCCTGAAGCGGCGCCTTCGGATCTCCCGCAGGAGCCGGTACCTTGTGTACAATAGCTTCCAGCACTTCTTCTACATTCAGTCCTGTCTTGGCTGAAATCCTCGGCGCGTCATGGGCCTCTAAGCCGATCACATCCTCAATCTCACCTGCCACCCGTTCCGGATCCGCGCTGGCCAGATCCACCTTATTGATCACCGGCACCACATCCAGATCATGGTCCAGAGCCAGATATACATTGGCCAGGGTCTGGGCCTCAATGCCCTGGGCTGCATCCACCACCAGGATCGCCCCGTCACAGGCAGCCAGGCTCCGGCTGACCTCATAGTTAAAATCCACATGTCCCGGCGTGTCGATGAGATTAAAAATATATTCCTCTCCATCCTTGGCCCTGTATACTGTCCGCACGGTCTGGGCTTTGATTGTAATCCCCCGCTCCCGCTCAAGATCCATATTATCCAATACCTGGGACTGCATTTCCCTGCTGGTCAAAAGCCCGGTCATCTCAATAATCCGGTCAGCCAGCGTAGATTTCCCATGGTCAATATGGGCTATAATACAAAAATTCCTGATTTTGCTCTGGTCTGTTCCTGTCATACAGTCTTCTCTCCTGCTCTTATCTTCTTAATCCTTTCATTCTTTGCAAAATCCCATAAAATTCCGCTGAGTGTTCCTATTACACCATGTCCATTAACCTCATGCTGCGCCTTCGGCTTGCATTCGCTAAGTGGACAGGTATTACTCACACTAAGCTCGTGAAATACCTCGCTAAGTGTTCCTATTATATCATCGATGGTTTTTAAAGTCAAAACAATCTGTAAAAAGCATCTCCTCACACTCCTTTAAGCACTTGGTCCAGCAGCTCTGCAAGCGGCTCCATGGCATTCATGGCCTCCTGTCCCGTATTGGTCTGAGCCCCCACCTCAATCAATGCTGACCTTGGCCGAAGATGCAGATTATACCGCAGCCCCTTCATATAAATCTTCCTTGTATACCCTGGAAAATGCCTTGCCGCCCCCATCTGCATCTGAAGGGAAAAAGCAAGATTTTCTTTCAGATACGGGTTGGGAAGGTAGGAAATCTCCCCCTCCGGCGTTCTGCTCATACCCTGAAAAAACATAATGTTTGCCGTAGGCTTTCCTCCCACCTCTGACATTAAATGCAGGGTTTCCTTTACCCCGTCCCGGTGGATGTCAAGAACCACCTGAATGGTCGGATTCTCCTCCAAAATCCTGCTGACTCCCTCCAAGGCATAATTATAAGCCTTGCTTCTGTCTAACTTTCCCCCCTTTAAGTCATAGCTGCTGGTATCATGAATCACATTCCACCCCTTTTCCTGTAAAAGCATGGTCAGATAATTGCCGATCCCCACCACCGTGGCACCGGGATTATCCGGCCCGTAATCTTTATAGGTTTCCTGAGAGTGAGTGTGATAAATCAAAATCTGAGGCACAGAAGCATCCTGTTCCACCTTCATATCCATTCCCAGAAGTTCTTCTGCCTTCATCAAATCTCTTGGAGCTGTTGTGGAAGCATGGACACTGTAAAAGTTCTTCATCAGATAATCATAATCCTGCAGCCTTGCCATCATCTCTGCCTCCCGTTCCTCTTGTCCGAAAGCCTCAGCCAAGACAGAAGAATCCGCGGATATTTCTGTATTTTTTGTCCCGGCCTCTTCTGCCCCTTCTGAAGCATTTTTCCCTCCATCCGCCCATTCTCCCATGTGGTTCCACCCTGCTCCGTTCAAATCCTTATCTTCCTCCTCCGGGCCTGCCCCTGTGCTTTCATCCCAAAAAAGGTATACGTATGTGTCATACGTATACCTGTATTCCTGATAGAAGGCATAAGCCGGATCCTTTTCCTTTTGCCGTTCCGGCGGCTTTTCCGGCGCCATGGCAGGATAACAGCTCCCCAGCAGTATTGTCATCCATTTTGCCAGCCACACGAGCCAGTCACTCAAGCCGGACTATCTCCTTTTTTAACCGTTTCATAATCTTTTTCTCCAGCCGGGAAATATAGGACTGGGAAATACCCAGCAAATCTGCCACCTCTTTCTGGGTCATCTCATTTCCGTCTACATCTTTCAGCCCATAGCGCAGCTCCACGATCTTCCGCTCCCTGGGGCTTAAGCGGCTGATGGCATATTTTAACAGGCTCTTTTCCGTCTCATCCTCAATATCCCGGTAAATCACATCCTCATCTGTGCCTAAAATATCTGACAGCAGCAGTTCATTTCCATCCCAGTCCACATTCAGCGGCTCGTCAATCGACACCTCCATTCGTGTCTTATTGTTTCTGCGCAGGTACATTAAAATCTCATTCTCAATACAGCGGGAAGCATAAGTGGCCAGCTTAATATTCTTTTCTGGGTTAAAGGTGTTGATGGCTTTAATCAAGCCAATGGTTCCGATGGAAATCAGATCCTCCACCCCCACACAAGTATTGTCAAACTTCTTTGCTATATAGACCACCAGCCTTAAATTGTGCTCAATCAGCAGGGAACGGGCCTCCTTCTCCCCCTCTGTCCCCAGCCTGGCTATCATCTCTGCTTCCTCCTTTGCATCCAGGGGCGGCGGAAGAATATCCGCTCCGCCTATGTAATGCACCTCCCCTTGTCTCTGCCAGAGCATCGTCGTAAACGACGGAGCCGCCTTAAATTGAAACCGGTTTGGTATTGAAACTTTTACGATCATTCTTTCACAATTCCTCCAAGCTTTCCAAGTTTTGCAACTGTTCAGATATCTTTTAATCTGGTGCAGTCCTTCTTTTTCACTGCCATTTCCCTATGGAAACTGCCATCCTTTTTCGTTATGGTTCACTGATACAGCAAACTGCCGCCCTTTTTCATCTCATGATTTCTCCCCATGAAGAAGCATTTCATACTGATGGGTAAGGGACAAAGGTCTTTTGCTGATAGCCAGCCAGGGACGTTCATAACGCCTTACTACCCTTCCCCCCCATTCCACCTCCATGAAATCCACCCGGATCGCAGGCAAAACGCCTCCCTCCAATCCCACTGTCCGAAACGGAATATAAATCATCCCAGGCACAGTCCGGCAAAGTTCTTTACATACCCTGCCTGTCACCACATGGACCGGCTGACCGCCGTAAGGCTCACAGAGCTGATTGCCTGTGTCCCACAGGGCTGTCACTGTTTTCTCTGTTCCTTGGTAGGATATTCTCACCCGCACAAGAGCCTCCTGCCGCTTTTTCTTCCTCTGCACTGCTCTCATACAGCCGCACAGCCCAAAATAAATTCCTGCGGCCCAGAAGCATAAAGGAAGCATTTTCCACTGGCGGACTGCCCGTGTGCCGGACAGATAACAGCCTGCCTCATTTGGCTCTCCCAAAGCACTTAAGATGCCTCCTGCCATTACACTTACCATCCAAAATGCTGCCAGGCAGCCTGCCAGATGAGAAAGCTCTGAAAGCATCTTCCATTTTCGGTCCGTTATACCTTCACCGCTGGTATTTTTTCCAAAAGCAACCATCATCATGGCTGCACCTGTCACAAACCAGGATAAAAAAAATTCAGCCCAGGGACCCGGTATGGGAAAAAGCAAATCCACACATGCCCACACTGCCCCTACAAAGGCTGCCGCAAAAAGCCGCGGCCAGGATGCAGGCAGATGAAGCAGGCGTTTTACAAGAGACAAAAGCAGATAATCCATTCCAAAGTTCACTGCAAAAAATACATCCAGATACAACGTGACTGTCACGCCCCTTAAGCCTCACCTCCCTTTTCATGGCCCTGCCATTTTTCTTCCTGTCTATTATAATCACTCTGCATGGAAAAATTTGTCAAAGACAGACAGATTGTTTGATTTTTTATCCGACAGACGCAGACAAAAAGAACTTATTTTTGACATCAGGATCAAAAAAAACGCACCCGGCCTTCCTGGTACGCTTTTCTGAATGCTCTGTAAATTGTATGAAAATTTAACGCTTGTTCTTTAAAAAGTCCGGAATATTGATCTGCACATCCCGGTTCATAGGACGGTAAGCAGGCTGAGACTGTCCCGGCTGAGAAACAGCGCCCGGCTGCTGCGGCATGGGACGAGGTCCCTGCTGGGGCGGCTGAGGATTGGTTCTGGCTGTGGCGCTTGCCTCTGCTGCGGCTGCAGCAGGATTACTCCCCTGATTGTTATAATTCATACCGCCCGGCATCTTAGGCTTATAGCTGTTAAAGCCAGACATAGCCTTATTAACAGAGGAAGACGCCGTATGGCCGTCAAGCCCCGTGGCAATCACAGTGATGGACGCTTCATCCTGAGCATCCTCATCATACATGGCTCCAAAAATAATATTGGCATCATCACCGGCTAACTCCTGCACATAGCTTGCCGCCTCATTGGCTTCAATCAGGCTGATGTCACCGGAAATATTGATAATCACATGGGTAGCCCCTTCAATAGTGGTCTCCAAAAGAGGACTGGATACTGCCTGCTTCACTGCCTCTAATGCCTTCTCATCCCCTTTAGCATGTCCAATGCCAATATGGGCGATCCCCTTATCGGTCATAACCGTCTGTACGTCTGCAAAGTCTAAGTTAATCAGTCCAGGAACATTGATCAGGTCCGTAATCCCCTGAACCGCCTGCTGCAGCACCTCATCTGCTTTTCTGAGGGCATCCGGCATGGTAGTTCTCCGATCCACGATCTCCAAAAGCTTGTCATTAGGAATCACTATCAGCGTGTCCACGCTCTCCTTAAGGCGCTCAATACCGCTTAATGCATTGGTCATACGGGTCTTGGCCTCAAAGCGGAACGGCTTAGTCACTACGCCTACCGTCAGAATCCCCATGTCCTTGGCAAGCCGGGCTATAACCGGAGCTGCTCCGGTGCCGGTGCCGCCTCCCATGCCGCAGGTGACAAACACCATATCTGCCCCCTTCATGACCTGGGCCAGTTCTTCAGAATTTTCCTCAGCAGCTTTCTGGCCTACTTCCGGCTTTGCTCCGGCTCCTAACCCCTTGGTCAGCTTCTCGCCAATCTGCATGGCTGTAGGCGCTTTGCAAAACTGGAGCGCCTGCTTGTCCGTATTGATTCCGATGAACTCAACGCCTGCGATATTCTCGTCAATCATTCGGTTCACTGCATTGTTTCCTGCGCCCCCCACGCCGATCACTACGATTCTTGCGGAGTTTTCCGCTTCATTTATCTTAATCTCTAACAAGACCTTCTTCCTCCTTCAACCCACTCAGATCTGTCCCTGCACATCACCTTAATATGTGTTCTTAATCTGGCCTATTTAATACTATATGTGATTTTCAAAAAAATATCAACCGTTATTTTGTAAAAACTTTGCAACTTTTTGAAGTTTTCTGTAACCTATTTTATCTCTGCGTCACGCCAAAGCCCATCCTTTATGATTTAGGCTCAAATGTGTAACCTGCACGGATTTCCATTTCGTCATAATCCTCCAAATGAAGGATCCCCTTTCTCCCCTCCAAATGAGGCAGCATATCATTCAGCTCTGAGATCTTATCATTCATGTTCCCACCGCTTCCCAAAAGCACTTCAATTTCCTTCAGATATAATGTAATATCCCCATAAGACCCATACTGAATCCGATCCACCTTCAGTTCAAAGATAGAAAGAATCTGAGTCAGATTCAGAATCTGCCGGAAGGTCTCCTCCTTTTCTAAAGGCAGCTTCTGATAAAGAACAATCTGGCCAAACTTCAGCCCTGTGACCAAAGGCACGCCAGGCAGCGCTTCATTGGCGCTCTCCACAATAATCCCGTCCTTATCAAAATACATATAGCTGCTCATATAGGAGACATAGCCCACCACACTCTTTTCATAGACAATCACTTCTACCTTGCCGGGTCCCTGAAACACAATCTCATAATCCTCCACAAAAGGGATCTGGACATGTTCCTGCAAACGGTCCCGAAAAAAGCAGAACAGGGAATTTCGGCTCCATTGATCGGGAAACAGAATCTGAGTCAGCTCCTCTTTTGTATACCGCTCATTCCCTGTCACCGTTACCTCTGAAATACGAACGGATAAAAGCAGCGCCGCTGCCAGCAAAATCACTGCCAGCGCCGTTATTTTAAGCCTTCTGCTTCTTCTATACTGTGTTTTCTTCATATCCTATCTCATCCCCTTTAAAGGAAAGCCTTGCGCCTGCCGCTGTCAGATCCCGGCAGATATCCTCATAGCCCCGGCAAATGTAAAAACAATCATGGATCTGACTTTCTCCTTCTGCCGCAAGAGCCGCTACCACCAAGGCAGCGCCGCCCCGGAGATCAAATGCCTGAACACAATTTCCCCTTAGAGGATATTTGCCCCTCACAAAAGCAGTTCCCCTTTCTATCCGGATCTCTGCGCCCAGCCTGATTAGTTCCCCCGCCGTGGCAAACCGTTCTTCAAATACATTTTCCTGAATCTTAGATTCCCCTGAAGCCACACAGGATACTGCCAGCATTACAGACTGAAGATCTGTGGAAAACTCCGGATAAGGCCCGGTGGACAGGCTCACAGGCCGGGGCCGTCCATCCATCTTCGCACAAAGTCTGTTTTCTTTCCACTCTATCACACAGCCTGCCTTTCTTGCTGCATCTAAGGTTTCCCCCATATGGTCTGCAGGAGCGCCAAGAAGACACACATCACCGCCGGCTGCCATCACGGCTCCTAAATAAGTCCCGGCCACAATCCTGTCCCCCGGCACAACAAATTCCCCGTCATGAAGCGTTCTTCCTCCGTGAACCTGCAAAAAGCCGGTGCCGATCCCGTCAATCTTTGCTCCCAATGTCTCCAAAAACCGACACAAGACCTCAATCTCAGGTTCCATTGCCGCTCCGTAGATCCGGGTAATCCCCTCTGCAGCCACTGCGGCCATCAATATATTTTCCGTGGCTCCCACACTAGGAAAGCACAGCCTGATATCTGTCCCGCAAAGCTTTCCTGCAAAAGCCTCCACCCGTTCCTCATCCCCGCAGATTTTTGCCCCCATTTGTTCTAAGGCCGACAAATGCAGATCAATAGGGCGTCTTCCTATGGAGCATCCTCCGGGATAACAGGTACTGACCTGATGAAGTCTGCCCAAAAGAGGTCCCAACAGCATAACCGAGGAACGCATTCTTCTGCCTTCCTCCTCCGGCACCTGCCAGCAGCAAAGCCCGCGTGTATCCAGAATCAAAGTATGGCCTTCCAGGCAGCATCTGCAGCCTAAGCTCTCTAGTATATCCATCATACAAAAAACATCCTGGATCACCGGAACATTTTTGATCACAACTATCCCGGAATGAAGCAGCGCCGCCGCCATAACCGGCAGCACTCCATTCTTTGAACCCTGAATGCTGATTTCCCCATGCAGCCTCTGTAAGCCCTGGATTCGAATAACAGACAATACCTTACCTCCTTGAGTATGTGCCTCTATTCTATCCTATGTAAAAATAAGCAAATATGTTTCTACTTTTCCAGCTTTATCTGATTAGACACACTGAGAACCATCCCCATCTCGATCATCAGAAACAAAATGGATGTGCCCCCGTAGCTGATAAAAGGAAGAGTAATGCCTGTGTTGGGAATGGAATTCGTAACCACTGCAATATTTAAAACCACCTGAATGGCAATATGCCCCATAACCCCTACCACCAACAGAGAACCAAAAAGATCCGGAGCATTAGAAGCAATCAGCATAAACCGGTATATCAAAAACAGGAAAATCAAAATAACCGAAACAGCGCCAAACAAACCCAGTTCTTCACATATAATGGCAAAAATATAGTCATTCTGCGCCTCCGGCACAAACCCCATCTTCTGGATACTTTCTCCTAGTCCCTTACCTACCAGCCCGCCGGAACCAATCGCATAAAGCCCCTGCAGAACCTGAAAGCCTCCGTCCATCGGATAAGCTTCCGGATCCAGCCATACATAAATCCGTTCAAGCTGATAGGGCTTTAACAGCTTTATCATCTCCAAAGCCTTTGCAAGAGGTCCTACCACAGCCATGGCTCCTGCTGCCAGAAAACCGCATAAGAAAAACGGCCAGCTTTTTTTGCATGCCACAAACAGCATAAAAAAACCAATTCCCACAATAATAATACCGGAGCTTAGATTGTTGGCTGCCACCAAACCGGCAATGGGTATGGTAATCAGAACCACCAGCCCTACGGCACGAAGGGAATTGATCTTCTTTCCCATCTGGGTGATCACCGCCGCCAGCAGCACGATCAGCACGATCTTGACAAATTCCGTAGGCTGAAATGTGATCCCGCCTATCTTCAGCCAGCGCCGGCTTCCATGGGAATCCTTTCCCATCAATGCCACTGCAATCATCAGCACATAAGAAAGTACATATGCTGCCAGTGCAAATCGGGAATACCAATGGTAATCCATCTTGGAAATCACCAGAGCAATCAAGAGACCTCCCAAGGCAATCTTAAACTGCCTCATCATATAGTAGGAAGCATCCCCATACTGAAGCTGTGCCGTATAGGAGCTGGCGCTGTAGATCATCACCAGGCCGAATGCCATCAAAAATATGATGCCAAACAGCAGACTGTAGTCATAGAACCGTTTGGGCTTGTTGCTCTTCGCCAGATGCCTCCCCTCCTTTCACATCACAGGTTTTTCACACATTCCTTGAAAATTCTGCCTCTTTGTTCATAATTGTCAAACATTCCCCAGCTTGCACAGGCAGGAGACAAAAGCACACTGTCGCCGGCATCCGCATAAGCAGCGCATACGTGGACCGCCTCCTCCATATCTTCTGCATACATGATCTCATTAAAGCCATGAGCCCGGGCACACTCTGCAATTTTGTCCCTGGTCTGGCCAATGAGCACCAGATATTTGACCTTTCCTGCAAATTCTTCAATCCATTCGTCGTATTCACTATGTTTGTCATAGCCCCCGGCTATCAGCACGGTAGGACCGGGCATGGCCCGAATCGCCTGGATGGCTGCATCCGGATTGGTTCCTTTGGAGTCATTGTAATACTTTACCCCTGCCCGTTCCAGCACAAACTCAATCCGGTGCTCCACTGCCTTAAATTCCCTTACTACCCGGTTGATCACATCTAACGGAACTCCCATACGGATGGCAATGGCTGCGGAAGCCATCACATTTTCATAATTGTGCCGGCCTAGAAGATGGATCTGGTTTACGTCCGCCACAAGCTCCTTTTTCCCGTCATGGGCATAAAGAATCTGGCTTCCGTCTAAATATAGGCCATCTGCCAAAGGTCTCCTGCTGCTGAAAAATGTCACCTTTGCCTTCAGCTCTCCGTTTTCCCCAAACTCTCTCAGCACAAGATCCTCGTAATTGAGCACAATCCAGTCTTCTTCCGTCTGATTGGCAGCAATCCTCTCTTTAATCTCTATGTAATTCTCCATAGTCCCATGACGGTTTAGGTGATCTGGCGTAATATTTAAGATTGCACTGATATTGGGATGATAATCCATAATGGTTTCCAACTGAAAGCTGGAAACCTCTGCCACAGTCACAGACCTGTCCGTGGTCTCAAGGGCTGTCTCCGTGCAGGGAATCCCAATATTGCCCACCACAAACACCTCGTCAAACCAGGCATGCAGAATAGCCCCTGTAAGAGCTGTGGTTGTGGTCTTGCCGTTGGTTCCGGTAATGGCAGCCAGCCTTCCTTTGGAAACGTGATAAGCTAACTGGATCTCCCCCCAAATAGGAATCCTGGCATCGTCCAGCACTGCCACAAAGGGAGCATCCAGAGCAATCCCCGGACTGATGATAGCCAATTCCACACCCACTAATCCAGGGCGGGATAATTCTCCCAGAAGGATATTGATCTTTGCGTGCTTCTCAAACTGCCCTCTCAGCTTCTCCCGATCCAATCTGTCATTGCTGTCATAGAGAACCACCTGGCCGCCCAAGGCCAGAAGAAGCCTGGCTGCAGCAATTCCGCTTTTGCCTGCGCCTGCCACCAGTACTTTTTGATCGTTCATACTTTCCTCCATTCTGCGCCTGCCTTTTGGCATGGCACATCCCTCTTTATCAGATGCAAACCGTTTCTGTCTCTCTTTTTGTAAGCCATTGAAAACGGGCAGCAACTCAGGCAGCATACTCTGCTGCCGGAAAACCCTACAGCCCCAGATACGCCACCAGGCAGAGAATTGCCGTGGTAATGGAAAACACTGCCACCACTCGCGTCTCTGACCATCCGCACAGCTCAAAATGATGATGGATCGGCGCCATTTTAAAGATCCGCTTTCCTCCCGTCATCTTAAAGTACCCCACCTGCATGATCACAGAAAGCACCTCTACCAGATAAATAAGCCCTACCACCGGAATAAAAAACGGCATCTGCATCATCAATGCGCTGGAAGCCACAAACCCTCCTAAGGCAAGGGATCCGGTATCCCCCATAAATACCCGGGCCGGATATACATTGAAAAGAAGAAATCCTAACAGGCTTCCCACCACCGCGCCGGTAATGGGACTGATGCCGCTGTTTTCCCCCAGAGCTACAATGGTCAGAAACGTGGCCACCAGAATGGTTACGCTGGTACAAAGCCCGTCAAGTCCATCCGTAAAGTTCACTCCATTGTCAGTCCCCAGCACCACGCAGAACACAAAAGGCACAAATAAGATTCCTAAATCCAGGAAAAACCCGTCCTTAAAGCCTCCGGTAAAAGGAATCAGTTCCTTGGTTCCCATGTCTCCTGAATGAATCAGATAATAGACAAACACTCCTGTGATAATAATCTGTCCCGCCAGCTTCTGCTTTGGGTTCAGACCTTCGGACCGCTTCATCACAATCTTAATATAATCATCCAAAAATCCGATGATTCCAAATCCTACGGTCACGAACAGAACCGGAATGATCTTGGGATAATTCCGGATGTAAAACAAGGAGGTTATAATAATGCTGGTCAGAATCACCAGCCCGCCCATGGTAGGCGTACCCTGCTTCTTAAGATGTGCCTGAGGTCCGTCGCTGCGGACCTGCTGCCCGAACTTAAGCTTGTGAAGAAATGGTATTACAATCGGACAGAGCATTGCGCTGATGGCAAAAGCAATTATAATCGCTAGTATGGTCTCATTAATCATGCTGCACCCCTATTTTTTATGTATCTTTGGTTACTGTGAAAGTCTCGAATTCTTGCTGTAGGACTGCGCACTTGCTGCGCTGTCCGTACCAGCGCCAAAATGCCTGTTTTTGGCATTTTGTGTGCATCCCCCGGAGGGTTTACAGTAACCCCTCTTTCATTTATGGTGCTGCTGCGAAAATGCGGCATGAGGGGTTACTGTGAAAGTCCTGAATCCTCCGTCATACTTTTTCACATCCAATAGTATACGTCTTTTTCCGGGAATAATCAACTACTGATTCAAATCACTTTTGATTCCCAAATACGGTAAAATATTCTTAAAAAGATCCGCGATTACCGGAGCGGCGATGGTTCCGCCATAATAGATTCCCTGAGGCTCGTCAATTGTGATCAATGCAATGACCTGAGGATCATCTGCAGGGGCAAATCCCACAAAGGAGGATATGTATTTTTTTAAGCTTCTGGGAAGCTTTTCCGAGGTAGCAGTCTTTCCGCCTATCCGAAAACCTGCCACATAAGCTCTTTTCCCGCTTCCCTCCGCCACCACCTGCTCTAAGACATGGCGCATGGTCTGGCTGGTTTCCTCGGATACAATGCGCTCCTTTACCGGATAGGAAAAGCGGTGTACCCGCGTCCCGTCCCCGCTTACGGTCTTCACCCCGAAATGCGGTGTGACCCGGTTCCCTCCATTGACTATGGATGCTGCTGTGGTGATCAGCTGAATGGGCGTGATCTGAAATGACTGGCCAAAGGAAACCGTAGCCAATTCCACCAGACCCATGTTTTCCTTTTTGTGCATAATCGTGCCTGCTTCGCCGGGAAGGTCGATCCCTGTCTTTTCCTTTAACCCGAACTGCTGGAAATAGTGATAGTAATTGTCCACTCCCAGCCTCTGGCCCACGTCGATAAATACCGGATTACAGGAGTTCATAACTCCTTGGAGAAAGGTCTCCCCGCCATGTCCGCCTACCTTATGGCATCGGATCTTTCTGTCCTCCACGATTCGAAAACCCGGACAGGAAAATGAATCCTCCAAAGACACCACGCCTGCCTCTAATCCCGCTGCTGCCGTGATGATCTTAAAGGTGGATCCCGGCTCATAGGTGTCGTTGATATTGGGATTTCTCCACATCTGATTACAAAGATTCTGCTTTTCCTCAGACGATATGCCTTCCGGTATTTCCCGATTCAGGGTAAAGGGTTCGTTCAGATTAAATTCCGGCACATTTACCATTGCCAGAATCTCTCCGTTTTTCGGATTCATCACAATGACGGATACTTGTTTTGCGCCTTTTTTTTCCATGGTCTCATAAGCAGCCTGCTCTGCATACTGCTGAATATTCACATCCAGGCTGATGTACAGATCATTTCCCGCCACAGGCTCTATCCGATCCTCAAAGGTATTCTCAATCTCCACGCCCTTTGCATCCGTCATAGTCAGGATCATCCCGTTTATTCCTTTTAAATATTCCTCATACACAACCTCCAGGCCCACGATTCCCTGATTGTCGCCTCCGGTAAAGCCTAAAACCTTGGATGCCAAGGAATCAAAAGGATAATACCGTTTGTAATCCTCATCCACCTTCACCCCCTCCAGATGATAATTCCGGATCCGGTCTCCGGTCTCCTTGTCCACATTGGTGCGGATAATCTCCCGGGAGCTGCGCTTTTCAACCTTCCCGCGCACCCCTTCTTCTTCTAAGCCCAACTCCTGGCACAAGGTACGGATCACCTTTTCCCGATCCTTTACCTGATTATAAATCACGGAAATCGTACACACGGTCCGGTTGGTAGCCACCACCACTCCATTGGCATCCAGGATTCTTCCCCGCGCCGCCTTGATGGCCCTTTCCCTCTCGTGCAGATCCTGGGCCATCTGGCTGTAATGTTCTGAGCAATACAGCATCAGATATCCCAGACGGCCGATCAAACCGGCCATGGCGGCAAGAATCAGAAAACACAAAAGCGTCACCTTTTTTCGGTGCCGGGTCTGATTTGAGCCCATTACACCCTCCAAAGCCTGTGTATTATTACAATATATGAGACAGTTTTCTGTTTAGAACTTTTCCATAACCTCTGTTTAAGCGCCAATGGAAAAGGATAAACAGAGAAAAATGCAGCAGTCAGTTGGCCTGGCTGCTGCTTTCTGTTTCTTCCTGAGAGCCTTCTGAAGTCTCGTTCTCTGTTTCCTCCGGTTCTGGTATCAGTCCTTCGGTACTTTCCTGGGTCATAGCTCCTGCCGGAAGCTGAGCAGGAATCCCTCCTCCTGTCTCTCCTGCAGGCTCAATGTATTCGTCGGTTTCATAAACCTTGGCCTCCTGGGTCTCTGCTTCTTCCGGAACAAAAGATCCTGTTCCCGGATCCGTGATCCCCTCCCGCTCCGGAAGCCCCTCTGCCCTGTCTCCTGACGTATTCTCCGGCTCACTCTCCGGAAATACATTTAGATAAGGAAGGATCTCAGCCATAATCTTCCCGAAAACTCCGCTTGCATAGCTGCTGTGAGGCTGATCTTCCACATGAGGCGTATCAATAGTCACATATACCAGAACCTGAGGATCTTCTGCAGGAGCAAACCCGCAGAATGATACCAGATAATTATCATTGCCGCGGGGATATTTCTCCGCTGTACCGGTCTTTCCTCCGATCTCATATCCTTCCACTGCCGCCGCCTTGCCCGTTCCCTCTGATACCGTGCGGAACAACGCTTCCTTTATGAACCGGGCAGTATTCTCTGATACGGTCTCCCGCACCAGCTTTGGTTCTATCCGCTTTACCACAGCTCCATGTTCATTTAACACCTGCTTCACCACATGAGGCTCATAATAAGATCCTCCGTTGATTATTGAACAATACGCAGCCGCCATCTGAATCATGGTACAGTTATAGTTCTGTCCAAAGGAATTGGTGGCTAAGGAGGATGCATTCATGTTGCTCTCGTCATAAACCAGAGACTTGGTATCTGCCTCTCCCGGCAAATCAATACCTGTACGGGAACCAAAGCCGAACATTTTCTGGTACTTAATGAAACGCGCTTTTCCTGTCATGGCCGCAATCTGCATCATACAGTCATTGCAGGACTGCATCAGGGATTCCGCCACTGTAAGATTGCCATGTCCGGTGGTCTTTACGCAGGCAATATTCCAGCCTCCTACTTCCTGATATCCGTCACAGAAGAAGGATTCACTTCCACTAATAACCCCTTCCTCCATCGCTGCGGCTACCGTAAAGATCTTCTGAGGAGAGCCAGGTTCATAAGTATCACTGACACAATAGTTCCTCCATATCTGATTCCATGCCACCTGATATCCAAAGGAGCGAATCTCATCGTCTGTAAAATGTTCCGTCACCTGTTCAATGGTAATGGGGTTTTCTTCCTTATTTCTCCGGTTGTATGTATCTCTTGCCTCCTTTAAGCCATAATCCCATATCTCCGACTGGGTATACCTGCCCTTTAGATCCCTTGGATCGTTTAAGTCAAAGTCCCTGTCACTTGCCATGGCAAGGATTTCGCCGTTGTTGGGATTCATCACCACCACACCCACACGATCTGAACCGGTCTCATTCTGCCACTGCCGAATATTTTTCTCCACAATATCCTGAATTTTCAAATCAATGGTAGAGACTACCGTGTTGCCGTTGGTGGCAGATTTAATTACCCTTTCCAAGTTGGAATCATCATTTAAGTATCCATACTCCCGTCCATTGACGCCGACTAAGGTATCATTGTAGGACCTTTCAATGCCAATGGCCCCGTCCATACCGTCACCGTTTACAAAACCGATCACGCTGCAGCCTAAAGAATTATAAGGATAGATTCTCTTGTATTCCTCCTCAAACCATACCCCTTTTACCCTGGCCTTTAAGCCGGACGCAGCATTTTTCTCGTTGGTTTCTTTTTTCAAGGTTTCAAAGGCATTTTTCTGGTCATAGGAAAGCTGCCGTGCATGACGAATATATTGTTTGGACGAATTGTTCCGAATCAGCTCCCGGATAGTGCCTGCATCATAGCCGAAAACATTTACAAGGGCTGACACGGAAGGCTCCAGAAAATTCTCCTCATCTGACATAATCTGCCGGGGATCCAGAATCAGATTGTATACCTTCTCTGTGGTAGCCAGATAGGTTCCGTTTCTGTCCACAATATCACCTCTCCGGTAAGGAATGGGACGGCTCTGATAGTCCTGCTGAGACAGCACAATCTGATTATAGTTATCTTGATTATCCTGAATAATGCTGAAAAGAACATATATTAATGAAAACAAAGCCAGCGTAATCACGATAACCGCAATCGCCAGCTTCTTCTGCATGCTCTTGGTGAACACGCGCTTTTTTTCGGGTTTCCCACCTGGATTATTGTGTCGGGATGTCCTCATCTTGTCTTACATACTCACTTTCCGTCTTATCATATAAAAGCACCTGGTCCCGGTTGGCATATACCATACCCAATTCTTCTGTAGCGACCTGATAAATATAATCCAAATCAATACTGGTGTTGATTCTTGTTTCCATGGCATCATTCTCTGCCTTAAGATATTCTACACTTTTCTCCAGCTTTTCAATATTATTCATCCTTGTGCTAATCGTTGACTGAATCTGAAGATAATTGACACAAATCACCAGAACACAAAATGCAGCAAAGGTCAGCATAAGTACATAAGGGAAATTCATGTGAAGAGCTTTTTCCTGATTCCGCCATACCGTATAGCTTACAACCTTCCGGCGAACAGGCTTTTGACGATGTCTTCTCTCTCCTCCCGCCGGCTCCATCACTCTTGCCGTATTCCCATATACATAGTCCTGACGTGCTAATGATTTTCCTCTTGCAGCCATGTTGGTTCCTCCTTCCAGCCTTTGAGTCTGTTGCCTGATCTTTTTCTATGTTCTCATCCGACCCGTTCAAACACCCTCAGCTTAGCGCTTTTAGACCGTGTGTTCTCTGCCAGCTCCTCCGCTTTCGGAACAATAGGCTTTCGCGTTATCACCTTGCCTTTGCTGACTCTGCTGCACACGCAAACCGGAAGTTTCGGAGGACAGATACAGGGCTTTTCATTGTCCTTAAACCGGTTTTTCACGATCCGGTCCTCTAAAGAATGAAAGGTAATGATGCACAGCCTTCCTCCTGGCTTCAGCCGTTCAATCATATCATCAATGGAATGCTCCAGCACAGCCAGCTCTTGATTCAGCTCAATCCGAAGCGCCTGAAAGGTTCTCTTGGCAGGATGCCCGCCTTCTGCCTGCATTTTCATAGGAATGGACCTTCGAATCACCTCTACCAGCTCTCCTGCTGTCTTAAACGGCTTCTTCTGTCTTTCCAGGATAATATTTCGGGCAATCCTGCGGGCAAACCGCTCCTCCCCATAATCCCAAAGGATTCTGCACAGTTCATCCTCCTGACAGGTATTAATCAGATCTGCCGCTGTTCTTTGATTTCTCTGATCCATGCGCATGTCTAAAGGCGCATTCTGATCCCGATAGGTAAATCCTCTGTCCGGCGTATCAAGCTGATAGGAAGACACACCTAAATCCAGGTAAATACCGTCTGCCTTTTTAATCCCCAAAGAATCCAGGACTTGTCCCATAGCCTCATAATTGCTTCTCACAATCACTGCCTTGTCTCCAAAGGGAGCCAAACGCTCGGAAGCAGCCCTGACTGCATCCTCATCCTGATCAATGCCAATAAGCTTCCCTTTCTTTAAACGGCTTAAAACTGCCGTCGCATGTCCTCCGCCTCCCAAAGTGCCGTCTACATAGACACCATCCTGCTGTATGTTTAAGTTTTCCAATATTTCTTCAAGCAAAACCGATTTATGTTCAAATATCATATGCCAAGACCTTCCATGTTTTCTGCGATTTCTTCCATGTCATCATAGGTATTGGACTCATTCCAAGCATCCTTGCTCCAGATCTCAATCCTGCTTCCTACTCCCACCAGCACCGCATCCTTGTCGATCCCGGCAAAATCCCGAAGCACTGCAGGAAGCAAGATCCTTCCCTGCTTGTCTACCTCACAGGTGGTGGCTCCTGCCAGAAAGAAACGGGAAAACTTTCTTGCATTGGCATTCGTAAGGGGCAAAGCGTGAAGCTTTTCCTCCAGGGCTTTCCACTCCGTATTCTCGTAGACGAACAGACAGCCATCCAGCCCCTTTGTCACCACAAATTCGTCTCCTAACTGCTCCCTGAACTTGGAAGGAACGATCAGGCGTCCTTTTGCATCTACTGTATGATTATATTCACCCATGAACATAAGATCCACCTGCCCGCCCTATTGTTCCACTCTCTTACCATTTCCCGCCACTATTCACCACTTTCCACCACTCATAGCTTTATTCTAGTACAAAAGGAAGAAAATATCAAGGTTTTTTTCAAAAAAAGCGGCTGACCTTTTGGTCAGCCGCCGCAACATATACTTTCATTTTAAAAATCAGACGCAATATATAGTTCAATCAGCCGGTCCAACTCTACGCTGTTCTGATAAATGGCGTCGTAATTTTCTCTTCTCTCAATACTGCTGTCCAGGCGTTCCCTCGCCTGCTCTATGTCCCTTTTCAATTCTTCTTTTGCGTTCGTCATACCATCAGTCTCCTTTTTCTTCTTTCTCAATCTGTCGGCGCCGGATAAATAAGATTGTTCCGGACACCAGGAGCAATACCATTGACAATGCCTGCGATACCGGAATCCCGGTTTGGAAAAGAATCAACTGGTCTGTCCGCAGGCCCTCAATCCAAAACCTTCCTACTCCATATCCCAATAAGTAAATGCAAAGCATCTCTCCGTCAAATTTTTTGCGGTGTCGGACCCACAACATAAAGAGCAAAAGTCCTAAATTCCAGACAGATTCGTAGAGAAAGGTAGGATGAACCTGAATATATTCCACCCCGTTCTCCACAATTTTGTGGTTTAAAATATCCGTGGTAAGCATGTTCTCATTTACTAATGCCAGACGTATTCTCATGGCAAACAGACTATCCGTATATCCTCCAAATGCTTCGCAGTTGAAGAAATTCCCCCACCTGCCAATGATTTGGCCTGTGATTAAACCAATTACACCACTGTCCGCCATGGAAAAAAATGAGAGTTTCCGAATGTGCGTAAATGCTGCCAGTGTTATAATGGCAGCAATCACGCCTCCATAGATAGCAAGGCCACCGGCCCGCAGATTGAACACCTGAAGCAGATTATCCTTATAACTGTCCCACTGAAAAACCACGTAATAAATTCTTGCTCCTATAATAGAAAAAATAATACCATAAAGCGCAAAATCCAGATAAATTTCAGGATCTTGTCCCCTCCTTTTCGCATCTGACTGCGCCATCCAGATACCGGCAAGCATCCCTAAACCGATAATGATCCCATAGTATGCAACGCGAAATCCGAAAATGTAAAGATCATTCTGCAGATTTTGTATTTCAAGCCCAAGATGTACGAAACCGATATCTGCTCCTTCCATTCTTGATATCTCCTTTCGATGTTTTCTCTATTTTACCGCCAAAATGCACGAAAATCAAACACTATCGCACGACATATATCTCCACAATATGGCATAATTCGACAAGGGTTGACATGTATTGTTCTCTAAAAACCCCATCCAATCTTGCTGAAGTTCTGCAGTTCAGACAAATAGCTGATGCAATTATATGCTACAATTTCATCTTTTTCAATAGCAGAAAGTGAAAATTCATTTTTTATTCACCTTTGCCGTGTAAATTTTATCTGCTGCATTTATCAATTACAGGATTAATTCTTTTTCGATTTGCTGCCTTACTGCCTGATTTTTTAGTCCAAGCTGTTTTATCGTTCTATTTAGATGAGAGTATCTTCAAGTTATTTGTATCGGTGCGTACCAAAAATTTCAAGGGATATTGAAAAATAAGCATTTTTATGGTAGAGTAAGGTGTCGTGATGAACTCATATCATTGAAAATAAAGGAGATGTGAATATATATGAAGTTAGGAATCGTAGGACTCCCAAATGTGGGAAAAAGCACCCTTTTCAACTCACTGACCAAGGCCGGAGCAGAATCTGCCAACTACCCCTTCTGCACCATTGATCCCAATGTAGGCGTAGTTTGTGTGCCTGATCACAGATTAAAGCTTTTGGGTGATCTGTACCACTCCAAAAAGGTCACTCCTGCTGTCATTGAATTTGTAGATATAGCAGGATTGGTAAAAGGCGCCTCAAAAGGAGAAGGTCTGGGCAATCAGTTCCTTGCCAATATCCGGGAAGTGGATGCAGTAGTTCACGTGGTACGCTGCTTTGAAGATCCCAATGTGATTCATGTGGAAGGAAATGTGAATCCGGCACGGGATATTGATACGATCAATCTGGAACTGATCTTCTCAGATCTGGAGATCTTGGAGCGGAGAATCTCCAAGACAGCCCGCTCTGCCAACAATGACAAGGCCTTAGCAAAGGAGCTGGCCGTCTTAAAGGAGCTGCAGGCCGTGCTGGAAGACGGACAGCCTGCCTGCACCTATGAAAACGACGATGAAGATCTGATGGCATTTGTCCGTTCCTTAAATCTTCTGACCTGCAAGCCGGTAATTTTTGCTGCCAATGTCAGTGAGGAGGATCTTTCTGACGACGGATTATCCAACCTTCATGTGGCGGCTGTGCGGGAGACTGCTGCCAGAACCGGAGCGGGTGTATTTGTCATCAGCGCTCAGATCGAACAGGAGATTGCAGAACTTGATGATAATGAAAAGCAGGAATATCTGGAAGCCCTGGGGCTGTCTGAATCCGGCTTAGACAAGCTGATTGCCGCAAGCTATGAGCTGCTGGGTCTGATTAGCTTTCTGACATCCGGTGAAGACGAAACCCGTGCCTGGACCATCAAAGCCGGTACCAAAGCCCCCCAGGCTGCGGGAAAGATCCACTCGGATTTTGAACGAGGCTTTATCCGCGCTGAGGTTGTCAACTACCAGGATCTTTTAGACTGCGGCACCTATGCCAAAGCTAAAGAAAAGGGGCTGGTAGGGCTTGAGGGTAAGGATTATGTGGTAAAAGACGGAGATGTAGTCCTGTTCCGGTTTAACGTGTAAAGGATTACGTTCTGTGTTCTCATATGGCGCTTCCAATGGCTGAGAAGCGCCTGTTGGAACAAGAAATCAAGAGCATGCCGTATTCTGTACCGGATCCGCCACCACACGGTCATACCGGTATGCTGAAAATACAAATCCCAGCATAGCCATATGAATCAAAATACTGATCCTTCCCTCAGAAATCATGGGAAGATTGGTAAAGGAGGCATACTGATATCCGAAATTTCCAAGAATATAGAGAATCCCCTCCATAAGCAGGCAGATTCCGCAGCAGCAGGACAAGGAAAAGGCCAGATTCCCCCTTATTTTCCTGATACAAGCAAACAGCAGCCAATAAAATCCTCCAATCATCCCCAAAAACATTGCTCCTGCCCCCCATCCAAACAGCAGAATGCAGAGTGCAATCCAATAATTATTATGGTAATGCTGAGGCAGGATATCCCATAACCGGACATTGGATTCATCAAAATATATGTAGCGGGGAATCCCCCCTCCTTCCCTCGCTTTCGCAGCTGCTGCCTCAAATTCCTTTTCCTCCTCCTCTGTGTTGCAGACAGCGTAAATGCCAATCTGCCTGGGATCCCTCTTTTCAAAATACCAGGCGCCGGTACCGTAATCCATCAGCTCCTGAGGCGTTAAGTCAATTCCTCCGATCAAGGGCGTCTCTGAAAGCAGGCGCCGGATCAGGGCGCTGTTGTAAGTGTCGTCCCATACAGAACGGATCGATCCATCCGGATTCACAAACTTCCAAAACAGCTCCCTTCTGCTGTCTGTGCAGACAAAAAGGCTGCTAACAGCTATCAGTCCCACAAGAATCATTCCATAAATCCCTTTACGTTCCCCAATACTCCCGGTAAAGATCTCCCTGTGATTCATCATCAGCAAAGTCCCTGTCACGCCCACCGCCAGAACAGCACATGCCGAAAGGTCACGGCTATAGCTTTTATAAAAGCCAGGCAGAAAAATACAAACACCTGTGATTGCAAAAATCAGCAGGTTCGCTTTGCTCCCATGCCGCCGCAGGCGATATGCCAAAAGGATCAAAAACGGAGCTAACAGCAAAATCCCGAAATACCGGAAATATCCTATCTTCCACAAGGGAATCATCTTCTGTGTACATAACCATTCCCCTGCCAAAAACAGACCGCCTGCCAGGGGCAGCATCCACTTTAAATATCGGACAAGAAAAGGATACCCCTTCCAGGACATCAGCGCCAAAGTTAAAAAACCAGGTATGTAATACAGGTATCCGTTAGCAAACTGTTCCGGGCTCCAGCGCATGAAGGCAGACCCGGCAAATCCCATGAAAAGCAGAAGAAAAGTAATCGCTGCAAGGGACGGCGCCTTCTGAACCTGATGGACCCTGTTGAGCTCTGTTCCAATGACAACCGGATCCCCCATGTCCCGGACCGCCTGCCTTTCTGCTTCCTCTCTGGAAATCCCCTGGGCCTCATATTCTTCTGTCCTGTCATAAATATGCTCCTTTAGCTCCTGGCCAAGAACGCGGCGCAGAGGCTTGTAGGCAATCTGCTCTGCCACCGTATCCAGAAAATCCTTCTTATAATCCGCCAAAAAGCACACCTCCCATCACCTGATTGACTGCTGTCTCGTAGGTTTTCCACTCCTCTGCCTTTTCCTGAAGCAAGCCTTTTCCCCGAGAGGTAATCTCATAATACTTTCGCGTCCGGCCGTTTTCTGCCGTTTTCTGAAAGCTGATCACTGCTCCCTGCTGCTCCAATCCGTGCAGAACCGGGTACAGCGTGCCCTCCTTAAGCCGGAATACCAACTGGCTCTGCTGCTCTAACTCTCGGATAATCTGATAGCCATACATACTTTGCTGCTCCAAAAGACGCAGCACCAGCATGGATGTGCCAAGCGCCATGTAACGTTTGTCCACAGGAAACTCCTTTCTTAAGCATCAAAGCAATAATACCTTGATAATCTATGTATACAGCATTATTATACATAGATTATCAAGGTATGTCAAGGATTTCATAATCCAAACCATTGAAAGCCCATGGGATTCACGGATGCCTTTTTTCACATCTCACTTTTCAATCTTTTCCAAGCTTCTCAATCACGCACTGGTGAACTTTTTCTCCCTTATCATAGTTCACCCCCACCAGTAAAATTTCTCCTGTATACCCGGCAATCCAGTCCGCATATCCCCTTTCCTTAATCTGCTCTATGGCTCCCTTAGCAGATTTATCCCACTTCAGCTCCACCACCAGCGCCGGCTTATCCATGCCCTGTTTGGGAATATAAATCACATCGGCAAACCCCTTCCCGGCCGGCATCTCCATCACCGGATTGGCATAATATGCCCTGGCGCTGTAATACGCCATAAGGATTGTACAGGTCAGAGAATTTTCATTATTGTATTGTAAAATGGATGCGGTCTCATTGTGGATCCTTCCTAAGCCTTCTGCCACCGCTTTTTCGTCCATTTCCCATGTGCTGCGAACAAGCTCCTCCGAACGGTTTAATGCCTGGATTAATCCATCCCATCCAGGCCCGTCAATAACATTTAAAAACTCCTGCTGGATTTCTTGGTTTGGAATATAGACCTCCTCTGTCATTTCATCAAAAGTCAAATAGCCAAGATGAACCAGCAAAGTGAGCACATCATCCTTTGTGACAAAGGTGGTCATATCATTTTGGAATCTGCGTGTATTGATCCTGCACCGCCCATTCCCCAGCATGGTTGTGACAGCTTCCTTCAATCCGTCAAAATTCATGTCAATATAAACCTTCAGCGCTTCATAGGTCTCTGTTCCTGTCCAGTAGCTTTTGATCTTCTTCCATGTCAGCGCATCAACCACAGACTTGGGATTATAAATATGAAGCCCGCCCAGCAGATATCCGTCATACCACTTTTCGATTTCCCCATAATCTGCCCCGTACAAATGGCACTGCTCCAATACTTCCTCACTGGTAAAGCCAAAATACTTACCCAGATTCTTAGGGTCAACCATCGAATACTCACCGAAAATATTAATCGCCGAATGCTCTCCATATTTCTTAATGGGAAGTATCCCTGTCATATACGCCAGCTCCACATACTCGGCCCCCTTAAACAATCCCCGCAGAAAATCCAGATATTCCTTCTGTATCTCTTTCCTGTCCTTTGCCATGCGGAACACACAATCCCATTCATCGATGATAAATACAAATCCCTGACCTGTTTCATAAAACAGACTCTCTAATGCATCCTTTAATCGGGTTTGCTTCTCAAATTTTCCACATTCAGAAAATTCATCCATGAGTTCTGATACAATTCTTCTCTCCATCTCCCCGATAAACCGATCTAAATCCCGCTTTGTCTCCAAAAATCTCTGCACATCCAGCCGGATCACATGGTGCTGGTTGAGATGCTTTTTAAAGCTGGGAATCTGCTCCGCCTTCTTTCCCGCAAACAGCTCTTGGGACTCACATCCTTTGCTGTAATACGCCACCAGCATGTCCGCAGCCATGGACTTCCCGAAACGCCGGGGGCGGCTGACGCACAAGAAGCAGTCCGGCTTATGGATTTTGTTGTTGGTCTCAAGAATCAGATCCGTCTTGTCAATGTAAATATCCCCGTTTAATATCCTCCGAAACGCCACATTTCTCGGGTTCACATAAATCCCCATAAATCCTCCTCCTCACTTAAACTCCAAACAGCCTTCCTGCTTCCTAAACCGCTCTGCTCTCACAGCATCTTACCAATCCTGCAGTTCTAAATCCATTATATCAGATAATCCAGACACGCTCAATCACAACACAAAAACGGTTTTTCCCCTTCCGTTGTCTCAATCTCAACCCACGCCGGATAAAACCCGCAATGAAAGGCTATATTCCATGAATATATATTAGATAAGCTTGTTCCGTAAAACGGAATTGCCTCCCGCCTCCATATCTCATTCTTCAAAAGCTGAACTAATTTGGTTCCAATCCCCATACCACGGTACTTTGGCAATACATCAATTCCAATCTGCCAAAACAGCTTTGTATCTGCCGAACAGCCCGCCAATGCCATGATATTATTCCCCTGCATTGCTCCGATTGCTAATATATCCGGTCTCTCGGGCATGTATTTTTCACACAGGGCATTGGAGAACTCCTTTTTTCCATACAATTCCATAATTGCTTCCTGCTCAAACCATTTTACGGAAAAATCAAGGACCGGCTCACAAATCTCCGGCTTCGGAAGAAACATGTGATGGCTTTGCCATAATTTCTTTCCATACTTTTGCAGCTCCCCTTCCAGCTCCATCAGATGATTATGCTCAAAAAGCCATATTCCATTTTTCCCTTCACTCCAATGCTTAAGCCACTCATGTATTCTTTCATCTGCTGAAATAACCGTATTGCCGCCAAGTGTAACCATTGAAAGAAATTCTTTCTGCTGTGTATAGATTCTTCTCCCCGGATTATCCTTGGGAAATGTAATGACATTTTCCTTTTTATCAAAATCTTCCACAGTACAATTAAAATCGATTGCTAACTGCTTCTTTAATTCGGCTTCTATTTCCTTCTTATTATACATCGTTTGGCCCTCTCTGCCTTACCCTGCTTTACCTGCGCAGTATTTTGTCCATGGCCTTTCCCCTGGCCAGCTCATCAACCAGTTTGTCCAGATAACGTATCTCCTGCATCAGAGGCTCCCGGATATCTTCCACCCGAATGCCGCAGACCACTCCTTTTATCAGCTTCCTGTTTTCATTTAATTTAGGAGCATTCCGAAAGAAATCCCCATAAGGCATTTTATTCTCTTGCATCCCTTCCAGCTCTGTCTGGCTGTATCCGGTAAGCCACCGGATCACCTCATCAACCTCCTGTCTTGTCCTTCCCTTTTTTTCTGCTTTGTTGACAAGCAGATGATACACTTTTGTAAAATCCATATCATATATTTTCTCACTTCCCATACCATCCACCTCTCCGGCCGATTATCTTCACCTTTCGCCTCTCTTGCTTTATTCCCGCTCCCTAACGGTTACAGACACCTTATCCCCTGGCTGCTTTCCTATCCGGGCACGGATATCTTTACGCACCCCTATTATATAACATACACTTCCGTCATCATTTTTTGCCCCCATATTTACTATACTGCCGTCATAGGGCTCCCCGTCAAACGTGACATGTACCTTCACCCGTCCCTTTCCAAACTCCTTCCTGACGTCATAAGGGAAAATAACATAAGCGCCGCCTGGCTTCCCGGCCTCATAAATCAAGGATTCATATTCATACATTTTCCTGACTTCTTTTGTCAGCTCATGGACAAACATATCATCGCATGCCATAGTGCAATCGCTTCTCCTTCACATTTTTCATTTTACAGCCTTTTTGCCCTTGTTTTTCATTGGAAAGCCCCCTATCTCTAATCTGCCTTACTCTCTGAGTCCGCCTTATACGATAAAATCTGGTCATAGGCATCCTGATCCGCCTTTAGCTGCGCTTCGTTGCCCACTGTAGCTGTCCCGGATTGACTGATAATTTCCCGGATGCTTCTCTGTCTTCGGTTGTTTTGCCCGCAAGGTCTTCTCCGGATCATGCTGCTCATGCTCTGCAAAATACACAGCGCAGCGATATACATACAATACGCATCTGTCATCCTGGAACCCCTTTTTCAGACAGTCCAGATGATATAGCTCCTCCGGATCTTTTCCCACTAAGTCTTCCACACATCAGATTCCGATATTCTGCAGATGATGTTCCATATTTTCCCCTACCCCTGGTATTCTTCTCAAATCACTGATTATTTCTTCTCCGAATGCCCCATGGCCGTTCTCCCTGCCGTCCATATTGTCTGATGCCGTCTCTCTTTTCATAGGCTTTTTATCGAAGCTCCCTTTCCTCTGCCACAATCTCTGCCTCTGTGTTCTGTTCCAAAAAGTTTACGATCTCATCCATCACACTGTCTGCCTGGGCGCTGTGAGGAACAATGGATGCCACGCCAATCACGATTGACTGGTGAATATCCTGATCCGCCACCTCGGCAGCAGACACCTGAAATTTATTCCGTATCTTCGCTAATATGCTTTTTACTACCATCCGTTTTTCCTTCAGGGAATGTACCCAGGGCGCATATAATTTTACGGTTAAAACAGCCACTTTTACCATTTATTTTTCCTCACCTTCTTCTATATGTCTTGCTGTATCTTCATTCTGATCTCTGACTTAAAGTACCTTTCCTGAAACCAGATCTGCTCCATGATTTCATCTTCATCAAACGAAAGTCTATCCGGGGCAACCACCCATTTTTCCTCCACATCATTCAGCCGATGAACAACCGCGATAACTCTGCCGGTAAATTCTTTAACCGCCTTATCTACCCCGATAATATAGGCATCCTGTTCTTCCCCGTCAGGAGCCATCACTCCCGCGATATACCCGTAGTTTACCGGATAGCACATATCTTTATATTTGGGGTGATGGCTGCCTAAGGGCCTGTCAACCGTAACGGTTACAATCGCTCCGATAATCCGACACATATAAAACCTCCTTAATCCGTCAGCAGTTACATTATCTTTACAGATCTCCGCTATTATATTCCAATGTACCATATCAGGAAACGGATTACAATTATTTTTAATCGCCGGATACAGAAATAATTCTCCCTTCCATCCCCCATCGCAAACCCGGAAATAATGCCCGGCGGCCAGATCGTCCCGGTTTGCCTGCAGCACACGGACGAAAAGGGTTCTTCCCTCAAGGAAGCGCTTCTCCTCCATGCAGCGGATCCCCTCCTCAAAGTCTTCCTTAGATGCTGTCCGCAGGCTTTCCTGTTCTGGCCCTAAGGGAGAAAAATATTCATAGACAGCCTCCTTATTTCCTAAGTGGGACTCTGTCTGAAGATACCCAAACAGGCAGATTCCCCTGCCTCCTGTGGTCTGTATGGCCATCTTAGCCGCCTCTCCGGTCATCAAAACCCCTGCCTGGTACTGGCAGGAGAGCTGGTTCAGCAAACCGGCGAACCGCAGGCTTCCATAGACCATGCCTGCGCCGAAGAAATACCAGCCTCCCAGCTTTTCAAAGGCTCTTTTGGCGGTTTTTAAGGCATCTTTCATGCCGCTTTCAAAAAGAACCACAGCCCCGGCTGCGCCACACAGAGCCTTCCCAGTCTACATACCATACCTTGCCGTCCTATGTACGGGCAGACTGATACACCCCTTCCGGCACTTCCTCTATATGGTCTGCCTCCTCCCGTACATCAACCAGGGAACCTGTCTCAAAATCACAGATTCCTGTATACCATTTCATATCAGCGGAACCTGTGTATTCCGAAAAGGTGGCCTGGCATTGTCCGTCCTCTGTAAACACTGTCTTTGATACAATTCGATTTTGCCTTGAACCTTTTGATTTTGGTATACTTTTTGATTTTGCCCCCAAGGGGGAGGGTTCAAATTGGAAACTATAAAAAATCCTGCGGCAATTCCATCAACCGCAGGGTTTTCACGCTTTTATTTCCATAAGTACGATTCTTGCAAAAGTTCTTGCACAAAATAACGAAACATCAGTGTACAAGGGGCTACAAACGATATAAATGAATATTCTAACGCTTCGGAGCCACCGTTTTATCGCTTGAGAGCCATTTGATTT
>CAJUGD010000011.1 GCA_910586205.1 uncultured Lachnospiraceae bacterium
GTTTTAAGCAATTTTAAGTAACTTTGGTAAAATTTCAAATTTGCTCATTTATAGTTATTTAAGAAGAAATAAGTAAGATGAATTGGAATTTCAGATAAAATACAGAAAGGGCTGGAACAATTATGACAAGCTATAAGAAACTGCCGGATCTGGCAGGGACTTTTTTTAGGATCGGCTTATTCACCTTCGGCGGCGGATATGCCATGATTGCACTGATTGAAGATATTTGTGTAGAAAAAAAGAGCTGGATCACCCATGATGAAATGGTAACAGTCACTGCCATCGCAGAATCCACCCCCGGTCCCATTGCCATTAACTGCGCTACCTTTGTAGGCTTTAAGCAAGCCGGGCTTTTAGGGGCCACAGCCGCTACCTTTGGAATCGTGCTTCCCTCCTTTGTTATCATTTTCGCCCTTTCCCGGTTTTTAAAAGATTTTCTTAGCATCCCTGTGGTTTCTAATGCATTCCTTGGCATCAAGATTGCTGTGGGTGTTCTGATTCTTAATGCTGCCGCCACAATGATTCAGAAAATGCCGAAAAAAAGGTTTCCCCTGGCCATTATGATCACTTCCTCTTTGGCCATGCTTCTGATCAATATCCTTTCTTTGGGTATTTCCTCCATATTCCTGATTGTAATGGCAGCCGCCTTCAGTCTGTCTACAGCCTGTATTTATTCAAAGAAGGGCGGTGAAAAGTCATGATCTTTTTGGAGCTCTTTCTAGGATTTTTATGGGTTGGCTGCTTTTCCTTTGGCGGTGCATATGGGGCTATCCCTCTGATCCGCGATGTGGTTCTCTCCCATGGATGGCTGGATGAGGAAAGCCTTACATACATGATTGCTGTCAGCGAAAGCACGCCCGGCCCCATTATGGTAAACCTGGCCACCTATATTGGCAGCAGCAAAGCTGGATTTGCAGGCGCGGCCCTGGCTACTCTTGCAGTGGTCCTTCCGGCATTTGTAATCATCCTTCTTGTGATGGCTGTAGTAAAATCACTGCTCAGCAATCCCTATATGCAGGCCCTCCTGCGCGGAATCAAGCCCTGTGTCATTGGGATTATCCTGGCCACCGGAACCTATATGGTCTTAAACCACTGCCTTCCTCTGACCCCCGGCTCCTCTCTTGATGTGCGTGCCACCATCATCACAGCCGCCCTGTTTGCCGCTTCCTGGAGTACAAAACATTTTTTTAAGAAAAAAATCTCCCCCATCATGCTGATACTTCTCTCCGCAGGTCTTGGAGTGATGGTGTATGGAGGATTTCCTCTTTAGGCCGGGCTTTGATCCGGCCTTTCTTAATTCTCTTGGTGTAAGTTAGTATTGTAATCTTTCTTTTAATTATATGACTTTTAATATGTCTTTTAAAAATATAGGTTTCTTTTTATTTATAGGTCCCATATTCCATGGTTCACATTTTCCTCAAGTGCTATAAGCTGCAAACCATCCGCTGGACGTTAACATGCCTGATTTACACGCATGGCATAGATGCAGATCTGGCTTTTCTGCATTTCCAATCCCCAGCATTCATCGTTATCTGCTACACTTCGCATTTCTATTTACTTGTTTTTATTAATCTTTTATTGTATTTATCTTTTGATAATACTTTATCATTCTTTTCACCACACTCTGATATGATGTGTTATGTAAATTCGCCTCCTCTACTATCTCATTAAATAAATCAATATCTTCACTATTAAAAACAAGATTTAGCTGTTTTTCTCTTACTCCCGCAATATGTTGATATTCTTCTGGATATGCATAATAGCATGTTTTACACATGTCTATATTTTTTTCAGTCCAATTTAGACAATGCTCACAAGCCCATGATTTATCTCTATTGGCTGACGGTGATAAAAGCATAAAATAGTCGGTATTTAGCATGTCAATTGGATCCCCACCTATTTCGTAAGGAACCCTATGATCTGGTTGCAATAATCTCGCCGGATATTCCTCTCCATACAAATGACATTTAGATCCATACCGATCAATCAATGCATTCTTCAATTTTTCTGTAATTTGGGTTCGTCCCAATACTTTTAATAATTGGTTAGTTTTCTTTGCTGCTTCCCAATCTCCAAATTTATAAGCTGCAATGGTTTTCCCACTGCTATCCTTAATTTTAAATGTATCTAATGGGATTCCCAATTCCCTTACATCCCTAGCCGCTCTAGGGGCATGTTCATATCCGCCAGTTTTTAAATCCTCCGTGCTACAAAATCCCTTATTTAAAATAGTATCTATTACAAATCTTGCTCTCTTATTGGTTACAGCATCTAAAACTTCTTTAAAATCTGCAGGTATATCCATCTTTTTCTCCATCATCCAAAACAAAATTCTAACTGCACATATTCATCTTGTTTACTTTTTAAATTTTTGCTTGTATATAAAGACTCATATGTTATTTCTTTTTTTCCATTAAGCGTTGCCTGCGCTGATAATCCAGCATTAATATATATATGATTTAAATTAAGTTCCTCTGGAAGATGCTTTCCTATTATTTTATCTCCCGTCATACCATCATAACTTACAATAAAATCTATACCACGATCATTCAACTTTGCAAGTTCCTCCACAAATTCTTCAAAATCTACACCTTGTATGTAGCGATTATCTCTTGGATTCTCTCTATTTGAGGTTCCTTGGTATGGTGGATCCATATACACTAAATCTCCAGGCTTTGTTAATTCCAATATTTTTTTATAATCTTCACTCGTAAAGTACGTTTTTCCCTTCAACAATTTTGATATTTTAAAAGCATTATTGGATATTATTTCAGGCTTTGTTCCATACCTTCTTTTATCACAAGATTGATTTAACTCACCACGAACATTATAACGAACAGAACCTTTAACCACCCTTGCCAGCAAAAACAACATTCTGGCAGAATCTTTCTTTCCGCAATTAAATTCTTCTCTAACCTTGTAAAAATAATCTATATTATTCTGATCAGTTTGAAACTGTCCTTCCCATATATCCAAATACTCTCTTACTAATCTTTCAGGAAAATTAACACATTCTTCCATCATCTTTATCAACGGCTCATTTATATCATTAACCCAAAAATTATCACATTTATTTTCAGCTGCTGCCAAAATTGAGATTGCGCATGTTCCCGAAAACGGTTCTACCAGCCTATCAATTTTATCTGGAAAAAATTTTATAATTTCAGGTGCAATTACTCTTTTGCTTCCTTGATATTGAACCAAATGTGGCACTTTCATTATAATCTCCTCAATTCTAAAACAATACTTCCCCTATTATCATAGTATACCAGAACCAGGTTTTGTTTTCAATCAAAAATCATCAAAATCCGCCTGCGTTATCATTGGACTGTAGGGTCAAGTCTTTTAGCCTCCACATCCGTTTTTACATTTAGCCCCACAGCTCAAGCATCTTCGGCCGCACCTGGTGAATGGAAAGCGTCCTGAATCCATCCAGCCATTTCTCCGGCGTATCAGGGATAGCCCCGTCCACGTGCTTCGCTATCGTAAAAAATAGCCTCCCGAAACGGAAGGCTTATTTTGTATCAAAGTTTGTCCCTTTAGACAAATTCCCCAAACAACCTGTCAGCCTGCACTTTCAGGTCTGAATCCAGGCCTGCCGACAAAATTTCTTTAGGGCCTGCAAGATCCAGGTTCATAGTATATAAGAACGCAAAAAGAGCACCCACTCCAAAAGCGGATGCTCCCAAGCGAAGCTACCTGCCTCTCAATGAGAGACGCCCCTCCTGTGGTTCAAACAGGAGGGGCATTATTTTTTTCGTCTGTTCTTTCTATCTCTGTCTAGAAAGGCAAGCAACGCCACAATCAAGCTTCCAAAGGACATCAGCAGAGCCAATCTTTCACCCCCGCTTATTATTGCAGCTTCTACAAACCACATTTTTCTTATTACTGCCTTGTATACCCAAACTCCAAAATATCTGCAATCCTTGCGCTGGCCTGGCCATCCCCATAAGGATTGGAAGCATGTGCCATCTTTTCATATACAGCCCTGTCATCTAAAAGCTCTGTAAATGCCTTATAAATTCCATCTCCATCCGTTCCCACCAGCTTCAATGTCCCGGCCTCAATGCCCTCCGGCCTTTCCGTTGTATCCCTCATGACAAGTACGGGCTTGCCAAGAGACGGAGCCTCCTCCTGAATCCCGCCTGAATCGGTCAAAATCAAATAGGATGCCTTCATAAAATTATGAAAATCCACCACATCAAGCGGTTCAATCAAATGAAGCCTCTCCTCCCTGCCTCCAGGAGACGATTCCCCAAACACATCCTCCGCTGCCTGACGGACTGCCGGATTCAGATGAATGGGATAAATAGCCTTCACATCCTCATGCTCATCCAACACACGCCGTATTGCCCGAAACATGTTGTACATCGGCTCTCCCAGATTCTCCCTTCTATGGGCTGTGATTAAAATCATACGGGCATCTTTGCTCCACTCCAGTTCAGGATGGCTGTAGTCCTCCCTTATGGTTGTCTTCAAGGCATCAATGGCTGTATTTCCCGTAACAAAAATTCTATCTTCCTCCTTCCCCTCCCGAATCAGGTTTTCCCGGCTTGTTTTTGTAGGAGAAAAATGGTAGGAGCTGACGATTCCTACAGCCTGACGGTTAAATTCTTCCGGGTAAGGGCTTTTTACATTATAAGTCCGAAGCCCTGCCTCCACATGACCAACCGGAATCTGAAGATAAAAACAGCTCAATGCTGCGGCAAACGTGGTACTTGTGTCTCCATGTACCAAAACCGCGTCCGGCTTCACTTCTTCCAGAATATCTTTTAATCCGTTCAGCACATTGGTTGTAATATCAAATAATGTCTGCTTATCCTTCATGATACTTAAATCATAGTCAGGTATTATGTGAAAGGTATTCAATACCTGTTCTAGCATGGCTCTGTGCTGTCCGGTAACACAGACAATGGTACGAAAGCAAGATCTGCTGTTTAATTCTTTGATTAACGGACACATTTTAATAGCTTCTGGCCTTGTGCCGAAGACGAGGAGGATGGTTTTTTGTGAGATAAACTGTTTCACTTTTAGCTCCTTACTATGTAAATTTTTCTTTATCTTGTTGATTAAGATTTTCTCCTATTTGAATCTCAATAAGCTGTAAAAATTGTTCTGCTATTGCAGCATGTTTACACCCTGCCGGAATTTTTACTACATCTCCAATATCAAGCTTTTGTTCTATATCATCAATAATTGCCTTTCCATGCCCACCTATAACGATCCATAACTCATCCCGATATTGATGACTATGATAATTCAGCCTTTGTCCTGGTTTCAGCTTAATCTTAATTGTCATTGCTTCTTCCGTTATATCCAACACCTGAAAAGTTCCCCACGATTTCTCCGCAAACATGACTTTCTGTCCCATTTCTTCAACAAAAGGTTTCATATAGGAACTTCTTTCTTTATCGCAGACAAGAACCCCATCAACAGAAGCAGCTATCACGATATTTTTCAATCCCATAGCTAAAACAGGAATATCTAATTCATTGATAATTTGAATATCAGAACACTGATCGTCCATTTTTCCCTTACCGACAACAGATTCCTCCATGGTTTCTGTTAAAGTATTCCATGTTCCGACATCCTTCCATTGACCGGAATAACGAACAATCTGAATATCAGCTTCTTTTTCCACAACTGCATAATCAAATGAAATCTTCTCCAATGTAAAATATTTGTTTATTAAATCCTGATAATCTTTAAAATTTATTAACTCATGCGCTTTGTCAAGAATATACTGAATCCTGCATGCAAAAATACCGCCATTCCAAAGCGCACCATTCCTTATAAAATCTTCTGCCGTTTCAATATCTGGTTTTTCTTTAAATAGTTTAATTCCAGATATTGTGTCTTTTCCATTTGGAATAATATAACCATATTTTTCTGACGGACAATCTGGCTCTATACCCATTAATAATAATTTTGCTTTACCATTATCTGCCTGTTCTGACAATATCTTTAACATATCAAAATAGTCATCATCAACATATAAATCAATCGGACAAATCACCACACATTCATCTTGTCTAACATTTTTTATATCAGCCAAATATGCCGCAGCAAGTGCAATCGCAGGAAATGTATCTTTTCTGCATGGCTCCACAGAAACATCCACATCTGTGCCTAATTGATTGCGGATTGCCGACACTTGATTTTTACTTGTAGCGATTGTTATATGTGCATCAGGATCGTTTTGTTTGATTTGTCTGTAGACTCGCTGAACCATAGACTCGTAATGTCCGTTTGGATCTTTAAAAATTTTTATAAATTGTTTTGAACGTACAGGATTTGATAAGGGCCAAAGTCTGGTGCCCGAACCTCCTGAAAGCAATATTATATTCAATAAATCACTCCCTTTTAGCTTCCAGAATAATCCGGAAAATTATATTAACGTGTAAAAATTGTTTTATTGAAACGTCTTAACAGCCGAATGAAAAAGTGCAAGTTTTCACTCTTTACAAAGAATAAAACACTAAAAAAATTGTAGAATATCATAATCATCAAAAACTTAACAATTAGATCATCAAAAAAATTAAATTCATTTAAAATGAACATCAAAATGTAAAATATAACTATCATATGTATGCCATATAAAAATGATTTTTTTATAATTACATACTTTCTAATCTGCACAACTGTTTTTGTTAATATTTTCAGCATTGTAATTATTAGAAATGCAAATGAAATAGTCGTTCCTATAAATACTCCAATTACACCAATTACTTTAGCAAATATAAGAGACCCTCCAATATTCAAACACAGACTTATTATGGCGTATGGTTTGCTCTCATAAAACAATCCAGTTAAATTAACAATATCTCCAATCGTTTTATGCATTATTGATAAATATAAATTCAGAGATAAAATTAAACATATATGTATATCAAACACATAAAACTTTCCTACCCAGGCTTCTACAAACTGATTTGACAAATAAAAAAAGCAAACAGATGCAAGACCGCCAATATAATGACTGATAAAAATATAATGACTAAAATACATCTGTATTTTTTCCTGCTTTTTTTCTGCAAGTAAATCTCCAAAAGATGCATTTACTCCACTTAATATTGATTTTATAATGGATGTACCCGCTTGAATGATTGCACTATAATTTGCATTCTTTGCTAAATCTGTAACTCCTACAACCATAGAAATAATAATATTATCCGTCGAAACTAAACCTTGCCAGCATAAATTCGTTATTGCTAAATTTTTAACATCTCTTTTTAATCTGTTTTTAAATTCATCTGGCAACTCATATTTCGTAATTTCAACTGCAAAAGCATTATGTCTCTTAAGAAAAGCCATTGCCATATAATTTGTAATCAAATTTCCCATAAAAACTATAAACAAATACAGTAAATAACTATGAAATTTTGACAGAAGAAAAACCTGAATACATGAGCATACAATTTTAGTAATGGAATCAATTATGGAAAGAATATAATTCTTCTGTAAAGCAAAAATATACGTGCGCTGATACGCAAACAAGTAGGTAACTGCTATACTTCCAGCATATATAATAAAGGCTTTCTGTATATATACTGCTTCCAATTCAATATCCTTAATATAATTTCCCAATGAAAAGGATACTGCTATACTTAATAAAAAAATCACAAAAGCAACTGCAATGTATACCTTCTTCAGCAAAGAAATAATAGCATTTACTTTATCAGTTTCTCCTTTATGGATCGGATCATATAAGCTATAAGCAATCGCTGTCCCAAATCCAAGATCAACTAAAGAAAATAACCCTATAACATTGGAAAAAAAACCTTCCAATCCTATATAATTGCTATCTAAACTTTCTGCCATAACTTTTCTAACGCAAAAAAGGCATAGACAGATTATCAACTTGCTTGTCAATCCTGCAATGACATTATAAATGGTATTACGTGTCCGCATATTTTTATTTTCCTGCTATTATTTTGTTAAAGTCTATATTTCCGATTCATCAAATCCTCAATGATTGTTCTCATACATACGGCCGATCTTTCCATTGAAAAATTCGAGTGAAAAATATCAGAAATCCTGCGTTTGTGTTCTTCCATCTCATAATCGGTAAATCTGGCTATTTTTAACAACTGTTCTTTAAATTGATCTTCTGTATTTGCCAAATAGATTCCATCTGCAGCAGCTTCATATCCTGAAAAAGCATGCTTTGTTGTTACAACTGGAATCCCGCATGATAATGCTTCTGCTACTTTTACTTTCATTCCTGCGCCATAAAAAATGGGGGCTACATAAACAGATGCCTGCTGATAAAATGCATCAATACAATCTGGATTTGGATATAAATTCACCTTTGGTAACTGCCTTGCTAACTCTGTGATCTTTTCACTTGGATTTGATCCTGCAATCACAAGACTATATTTTGATAATATATCTTCTCCGATATTTCTCCACACTTTGTCCAAAAACCACTCAGTTCCATGTGCATTGGGACCAAACCACAAGGATCCTGTAATTGCAATAAACGGTTCCGGCAATCGCTCATAAAGATCTTGATTAAACGGCTTTATACAAATTGGAACAACGGATATTCTTTTCTCATCTCCTCCATATAATTCTATAAATCTCTTTCTATCATTCTCAGTCAATGCAATTATATAATCAGCAAATCTAAATAGTTCTCTTTCAGATCTTTTGATAATATTTTTATGGATTAATACACTAAATTTTCTATCATTTCTATACATTGCCTCAAAATAATCTATTTCCACATTATGAGCCCGAATAATAATAGGTTTGCTAAATTGTTTTGCCCATCGCACAACAAAATCCTGCCTGGTAGAATCCATAAATATGCAATCGTATTGTGAAATTTCAAGAGAATGAATAACCTTTTTCCAAGATTGATAGAACCCTGTTGATATGCCATAAAATAATGTATTAACAAATCTTAAAATCAGATTATTGCTGTGATGAATACAGTATATATTAGACAACTTAATTCCATATTTTGCCAGTTCTTCTGATTCAAACTCTGGTCCCACATAATCCACATCTGCAAATTGAGATATAGAAAACAAGGATTGGAGTATACAAATTCCGCCTCCAAATGTTTCTGATGGAACGTTAAATGTAAAATATAATATCTTCATATTAGTTCACCGTTTACTTTTATATTTTGCATAATAAACCTTTTAATATATTTCTTTATTTACTAAATATTGTTGTAAATTCAGCGTATCCCGGCGCTGAGTGCAGCAAGGAATACATCTTCACCATCATAAATGCTGAATAACCAAAAAAATATATATATTTATTTCTGTTTGTCACTTTTGATACTTTAAAAATATAAGGTAATACAAAAAATTGTGTATTTATAAAGAAAATCGCTGCTCTTGCAAACTCCAAATTATAGGAAATTGTTAAAGACTGAACAAATGCTCCTAAAAGATATATATTAAACAATCCGTTAAATCGCTTATCAAATTTTAAATATCTTTTGATATATAAACTAATACATAATATTAATATTGTGTTCGCCATTGCCCGAATCGTAAGAAATACTCCTGAATAGCTCATATATGGATAATCATTACTTCCCTTTGCAATATTATATGTATCTATCTTTTGAGCGTATCTTCCTCCTAATAATCCGATTAAAGGAATTAATCTTTCCAGCCCTATTACGCTGACAGCCAATGCTATCCAAATCATCAGCAATGCATATTCTATATTGAATTTTTTCATATAAACCGGATATGCAATAAAAAATATGATGGAAACAAAATGAAACATACTGGCTACGAAAACCATAGCAATAAACTTCCAAGGCTTCTTTTCCTCAATGGCTTTTATAGACATCATACATATTGCAACAGCCATATTTGTCCTTACAGTAAAAATACTTGCGCAATTAGTTGCCCAAAAAGCAAAATACATTGTGAGTATAATGGATCTGTCATCCCCAAAATTTCCGGCACAGGTCATTACTCTTTTATTAATATATACTGCTGCCCTATAAAAACATCCGTTTGCTACCGCAACCATGAAAAAGAGAAGTACTGTATAATTATTCGTTGCAAACTTTATGATCCGCATTGCAATATAAAAGAAAGGTTCAAAAGCCCAATAATCTATAGAAAACACTTGCGAAAAAGAGGTAATATCTTCCCAATTAAAAACCCAATTATATCCCTTCCAGTCTCCAAGCTCCTGGTTCCATCGAATTGTTCCTACAAATAGAAAGAAACACATATATATAAAACATATAGTTTCTGCCCTCTTTTTGCTAAGATGGGTAAACTGCTCTATAAACGAGCAACCCATTAAACTAAAAAAGACAACCCAATACCACCACATATCATTACCTCATTAGTCTTGTCATTTATTGAATTGACAACTCACACTTTCTCTTAAACGCCTCTCACCTACTCCCAAACAGACCTGTTCCCATACAGCCTTACAATGTTCCTCCATATCCTTTCTCCACCTTACATCCTCCGCCAGCTTCACAAGTACGGTTTTTAACTCCTCTGTGTCCTTATGGTTTACCGCTGTCCCAACTCCCCATTTCTCTACAAGCTCAGATAAATACGTATTCTTCGCCACAATAATCGGCAATCCGCATAATACCGACTCATACAATTTGTTGGGAAGGGCAATCCTGACATTAGGGTTATCCGCATCATACACTGCGTACACACAGTCAACCTGTCCATATAAATCTGCTATATCTTTTCCGTAATCATATTTTCCAGTAAATCTTACATAGCTCTTATGTTTACAGTATTCCGCGATCTGTTTGTAGTCCTCAGATGTTCCCCCGGCTCCGGCAAACAATACTTGGACCCCGCATTCTCCTGCAGCATCCACAAGCATTTTCATTTGTTTCAGATACCGGATCCCCCCGATAAATCCCACCACAAAATCACCACTTTGCTTTTTATGGTAATCTTTGAATACTTCTTTATCTGGTGCATTTGGAATATAAAGAACCTGCTCTTTCTTTATCAGCCGATGATAATATACATCAAAAAACTTTGGAGATGTGACTACAAGAATATCCACATTCTGAAAGCTTTTCTTCTCCGTTGCTTTTACTGCATAATGGATCATGCGCTTTATCCAGTTTTTTGGTTCTTCTATGTATGTTTCCCTCAAATCCGCAACATCATAAAAAAGTTTCAGCTTATGTCTTTTCTTGTACTTTGATGCAATCAAAAGAGAATCCAAACCATCCGCATAAATCACATCCGGCTTAAGTTTCTCAAGTCTTGCCAGCGCCTTTTTCTGATATTTTTTTGATACAAAATACCTTTTTACCATATGCTGAACCGTCGGCAAATCAATATCATAAATGTAATGCTTGATGTCCTTGTATGCCGGCTCCCAAATATCCTGACTCTTTCTTCTGGTACAGATTACACTGGTTTTTCCATAATCTTTAAAGACTTTGATTCTTTTATTTGTCTTTGGATCCGGCACATGGGTCAAAAGAAAACATGTATTCATTTTATACCCTTCTTCTATTATTTCTTGTATCTTAGGAATCAATAATTCTGCACTTTGGTTAAACATAAGCAGCCTCCCATATCTGAAACAGGAAACAGCCTTTCATGCAAATCCTTTTAAAAGGACAATGAAATATAGAAACCAAAATGCCGCACAAAATATCACCTATACCCCCCCCCGGAACTGTTAAGGGACGGGAAATCAATATTTTTTAGTAATGACCAAATCGGTACATGGATTCTCCGTATTACCTTTGCAGGAACCCCCGCAACAATACAATTATCCTCAACATTCTTATTGACTACAGCATTTGCGCCAATGATCACATTATTTCCAATCTGAACTTTTCCTATAATCCTGGCTCCTGCTGAAATATATACATCGTTGCCAATCACCGGATAATCCTTCGGATCAAGAGATCTTCCAATCGTGGTATTCTGGCCGATAATGACTCGTTCCCCGATAACAGAACGCTTGTTTATGACACATCCCATTCCTCCATAAGCAAATTTTGTATCTTTCCCAACCTTTGTTGTATAGGGAATAACCGTGTTATACATAAGAAAAATAAGCGCCTGCAGACATTTAGGCAGGATAGGAATGTGATGCAAATAACACCAATGTGCCTTTCGATATAAATCAATCGCATTCATAAATATTCTCCCTTTCCTTTTTACAAATGATAACATCCCCCGCCGCATACATTCCGGGTATCCAATACCACCTTATTTTTCATCTTCTCTCTATTCTCCCGGATCTCATCATGCCCCACCATAACCACCACCAGATCCACTGCATCAAGAAACTCATCCAGGTCATGATACTGGTTTTCCACCACATCCTCCGCGATAAGAGGATCATAGACCTTCAGCGGCTCTCCCAAATGCTTCTCCTGGGATTCCAAAAGCTGCAGGGTGGGGCTTTCCCGCATATCATCCACATTTTCCTTATAGGTAAGACCATATAAGCCTACCCGCCCTAAATCCTTCATGCCCTGTTCCCTCATAATGTCATACACCCTGTGCAGCACAAAGGCAGGCATCGCGTCATTGGTTCTCATAGACTCGTCAATCACCTTGGCAAGACTGGGATAATCCCCCACCAAAAACCAGGGATCCACAGAAATGCAGTGCCCTCCCACTCCCGGCCCCGGCTGAAGGATATTCACCCGGGGATGCATATTGCAGATGCGGATAATCTCATACACATCCATTCCGTCATGGCGGCATATCTTTGCCAGCTCATTGGCAAATGCAATGTTCACAGCCCGGTAGGTATTTTCCACCACTTTGCTCATCTCTGCCGTCCTGATATCTGTCACCACGATCTCCCCTTGGCAAAAAGAAGCATACAAAGATCTTATCTTTTCTCCTGTATCCCTGTCATCCGCTCCAATGGTACGGTTATTGTGAAGCAGCTCATAAACCATATTTCCTGGTATAATCCGCTCCGGGGCATGGACAAGGTGAAGATCCATCCTTCCTCCAGCCTTCAGAGCCGGCCTGACCATCCTATCAATCGTGCCTGGAGAAATGGTAGACTCAATCACCACAGTTGCCCCGAAAAGCGCTTTTTTCATCACATCCTGCACAGCAGACAGGACATATTTTGCATCAATCTTTTTGCTGAATTTATCATAGGGAGTCGGAACCGATACAACATATATATCCGTCTCCTGATATTCTGTTGTAAATTGAATCCCTGCTTTGATTGCATCCCTTAAAAGCTCATCCAATCCGTGCTCCTTAAAGGTCACATGGCCGCTGTTTAATGTTTTCACCAATTCCTCATTATAGTCTGTACCTGCCACCTCCACGCCGTGAGACGCCAGCATTAATGCCGTGGGAAGTCCGATGTATCCCAATCCGATTACATTTACCATTGATTTTCTCCATTCGTATTGATTTAGTATGAAAGTCCCGATCTCTTGCTGTAGGTCTGCGCACCTGCATCTTCAAACACCACCGCATACCCATGCTGTTTCCCGTCTGCCTTCCAGCAAAACTCCACACATCTTCCCTGTTTAAGCAGCCCAAACTCCGGGGCATAGTATGCCAATTCCCCGGAATCATGAATCTGGAAATCACACTGCATAGGAGTTATCGCACATACCAGCCTTCCCTCCTCATCCGCAATTCCAATCTTCCTGCCTGACAAAAAAGTGCAGAAACCAGGAGCAATATGCAGATAGCTATGTACCGTCACGCCCTTCCTTCCCCCGGCCAGATCCCACACTGTCATTTGCTTTTTATCCAGCGAAATCCTCCGTCTGTGGCTTTCTCCCAGATAATTCTGATACTCTCCCACAATCCTTTCACCCGCCGCCCTCACCCGGATGCCATGAATCCGCCTGGCTACTCTGTGCTCCCCCCAGCATTCTGATTGCTGGTGTTCTCCGATCTCCACCGTATTGTGGGCTTTGGCTGAACGGAAATAGTTTCTTTCCCTGCCCTGGTACTGAAAGGTTCCCCCATTTACAAACAAGGGCCTGCCGTTGAGAGACAATTCAAAGCTTAAGCAGTCGCAATGGCCATGGCCCGGCATATAATCCGGCCCGATTTTTCCCGCGTCAAACAATAAGGCAGTTCCCTTCCCGTAAAGCTTATAATACCCGCTGAAATCCAGACTGGCCTTTTCCTTTGCCTGAATCCCAAACAGCCTTTCAGATGCCTCTAAAAGAGCCTGAATTGGTTTTGCAACATTATCTCCCGAATCATTAAAAAGAGGTGTCTTCCCCATCCCTTTCTCCAGTGACAAGCCTGCATCCGCCATGCGCTGCAGCGTGGGAAGCAGGCCAAGGTACTCTCCTTTCCCCGCCTGCCGCAGCCAAAAAGCCACCCGGACCACATCCTCCAGAATAATCTTATGGTACATGGGGCTTAGCTCAAAATGCATTCCGTCTGCAAGGATCTGTTCCCTCAGTTCCCTTTGAAACAGCCTGATATGTTTTTCATATACATTCTCCTCTCCAAAAACCAGACTGCACAAAAGAATCGTTTTCAGATTCTCCAGGTAATGATTTCCCAACAGCCAGTTTTCCTTTCTCCGCAGCAAAATGCAGTACTGTCTGTAGATGTTTCCCATCACCTGTTCCCTAAATAACCGGTCTTTCTCCAATGGCTCCTGAAAAAGCTCCAGGCAGACAAACAAGTTGGGTATCCTTAAGGAAATCGTATAAGGATGCCAGCTATCCCCCACGCCTTCCGGATTTGCTTTGATCCATGACAGCACAATCTTTCTAAAGCTCCTGTAATACCGGATTTCATTTTTTTCCCGGAATTGTTCCCCAAGACAGATACAGTACTCCAGATAATGCAGATTAAACCTCCATAAAGGCAGCGCCTCTGCCTGCCAGGTCTTCAGATCCAGTTCATGAGTCTCATTAAGCAGCGTAACCCGATTATGCAAAAGCTCATCCGGATCAAAACGAGAAAGAAACTCTGAGTTTCCGTCCAGCTCTGTGATCCAGGTTCTGATATTTTGCCTAATGCAGTTTTTAACCCTTTTCCTTCCTTTTAAACCAGCCTTCCCTTTCAATGGCTTTGTAAGCTGACCTGCAATCTGTGTCGGCCGCAGATATTTTACCGTGTTTATGTATAATCCGGCTTTTCTCCACATCCTACCCTGCATTTTCTTCCTGCCTCCCAGACATAATCTAAATCCTGATACGCTTCCCCTAATCCGGATTCCCTTTTGCCCTTCTTTCCATTCTCACCCAAACAACACCCTCACCAGCTTATCTGTCAAAGCCTCCACCCTCCGGTTCTCCCTGATATACCTTCGTCCATTCATTCCAAACTGCTTCCGCTCGTCCTCTGTCATCTCATAAACCATTGCAATCTTTTCTGCCAAATCCTCTGCATTGTATGGCTTAAACATCATGCCTCCCCCGCTTGACGCCACCTCATCCTCCTGATAAAGAAACCCATAGAGGGTACAGGCGCCGGAGTAAAGATATTCGTTGACCTTATTCTTGGACACCCCATATTGATACACCTCCTTATGCCCCTTTACCTCCAGATGAGCCATGCACACCTGGCTTCTCTGAAGCAGTGCAGGCACTGCCTCCTTGGGAATGCGGTCATAAATCAGTACATTTTTAAGCCCGTTTCGGCGGGCATATTCCATCATTCCTTCCCGCTCCTGCCCGCTTCCCACAAAGAGCATCTTTACAGGAATCCCCTTTTGCTCCAATATTTTCAATGCTTCCAACATCACATACACGCCCTCATAGACCATGTAATAGCCTGCAAAGGAGCAGATAAAACCATCGGAAAGAAACTCCCGAACCGGATTTGGCAGCATTTCCTCCTTCTTGGCATTTTCATCAAACCGGTCACAGTCCATGGGCTGGCCGATCAGGACTGCTTTGCTCTTTGGCACGCCTAATTCCCCGCACAGATAATCTTTTCCGCGGCTCATGGAATAAATGATTTTATCTGCCTTCCAAAAAGCCCACCGCTGTATTGCATCAAAGAAAAGAACCATGGGATCCATCCGTTTCTTATCCCCGCCGGCCACCCATATCCGCGGCCAGAAATCCCGGACTTCCGCACAAAAACGGATCTTATATTTTCTTGCCACCCTGTATGCTGCAATCCACGCCAATGGATGAACCGAGCATCCGATCACCACATCCGGCTTTTGGCACCTTTCTGCGATGGCCTTCTCATACTTTAAGACCTTTCCCATAAAATCCACCATGCTCCAGGCACGTCCCGCCCCGTTATTGCTCTGATAACTTCCGGTCCTTAAATACACATAGAAAATGTTCTTCCCGGGACGAGTTATAAAAACCCTTTTCTCCGAAAAATAGCTATGGGTAAAATGGCAGAAAGAAGATGAAATCACAACCACCCTGTATCCCCTTTTCCCTAATTCCTTTGCAAAGTCATACTGCCTGGATATCCCGCCGTATTTTGGTTCCGATGAATAATGGTCAATAATCCATATCGTTTTCATGGTTTTCTTTGTCCTTTTCCTACTATGTATTGTTCATGTACTCTCGGAGTCCGGCCCTGCCTTTGCGGCTCATTTTCCATCTCCTCCCCACACCCCTGGGCAATGGCCGCCGCATCCTCCCTGCCGAACCCTTCTGTGCTCTCCTTCATAAAAAGAATCTTTACGGTCTTAAAAATGATCTCAATATCCAGCAGCAGCGAATAGTTCTGGATATACATCAAATCCAGCTTCAGCTTGTCATATGCCGTCGTATTATACTTCCCATACACCTGAGCGTACCCGGTCAGACCTCCCTTTACCTTCATCCGATAGCCAAACTCCGGAATCTGCTTTGTGTACAGCTCTACATGCTCCACCCGCTCCGGCCTGGGCCCCACAATGCTCATATCCCCTTTCAGAATATTAAAAATCTGAGGAAGCTCATCGATCCTTGCGGCACGGATGATTCTTCCCACAGGAGTAATCCTGGGGTCCTGCGCTTCTGCCGGCATGGAATGCCCTTCCTTTTCTGCATCCACTATCATGCTGCGGAATTTATAGATCTGAAAAATCCTTCCGTCTTTGGTGCATCTCTCCTGCACATAAAATACAGGCCCTTTGTCATACAACTTTATGGCTGCTGCCGTTATAAGAAAAACAGGAGACAAGAAAAGAAGCGCTGCCATAGACAGCGCCAGGTCCACCCCCCGTTTGACAAAACACTGGTCAAAGGAAAGCCCATGGTTTCTGGAAAGCAGCAAAGGCGTATCAAACAAATGCAGGCTCTCCGAACTTCTGATAATCACATCTGATATTTTAGGAGTCGTATAGGTACGGATGGATTTCTCATAACCGTACTTTAAAATCACGTTCCGAATATGGGACGGAATATCACAGATCACCACTCCTTCATACTGTTCCATCTTTCTTTTTATCTCCCCAATCCCCGCAGAAATATGGACAATTTCCCCAATGACAAACCTATCGTTTCTGGTATGAAGCTTCCCCATCAGGCTTGTCACCGGATGTTCCCCATAGATCAGCAGCACACTTCTGGACGGATAAAGAAAACGGTAAAAACGGTTGGACACAAAGCTCCAGATACAGACTGCCAAAAACTGAAACCCTGCCATTGCCAAAAGAGGAGCCAGGTTTTGAAAGGATTTGGTGAGCAGTGTAATCTGAAGATAAGCCATCACATTGGCACAAATCGCGGCAAGGAACTGGGAATAGATCATATTTCCGGTACGCAGATACCCTACTTTCAGCCCTCCATAAAGAATATTGAACAATACCAGAAAGATCCCGTACACTGCCACCATCAGCCAATGGCCGCTCCGGTTATAGGGACTTTCCATCCTCTGGTTATAAAAATGAATCCAGACATACCAAAAAGCCGCTGCCTCCAGAGAAAGGACCACCATACTGAATAGAAATTTGACCATCCGTTTATACTGCTCATAGTTCTTCATTTGAAAACAACTCCTTTATGCTGCTTATGTTGCACATGTGAATTTTTCCGCTGTCAATGAGCGGGGGCCCTTGACTCTCTCTTAATGCTTTAGCTCTGCATCCTCCTCTAACATGATTCCCAGCACAATGGCCTGTTCCTCCCCCCAAAGCCTGTGACGGACCATGGCATACCGCTTCTTAAACTGGTAGCGCACAATCTGCTCCTTACAAGAGTGAAGCGGATCTGATATCTTACAAACCTTACCGGCCTCATCTCTCTGCACATAAGAAAGGCTTACCACATGCTCCCTCCCGGATATCTCTGCCAGAAATTCTGCATCCTCCCCCATCATGGGAAAAGCCGTCCATGCCCCGCAGGCTTTCCCTATCGCCATATCAGGAATCCGTTCCAAATATTCAAAAAACAAGCGAGAAAAACGCTGCCCCTTACAGGTAAGAAACACACATCCCGAAAACAGCGGCTCCCTATGGACAATGCTTTTCTGCTGCTTTCTCCAGATTCTTTCCTGATAAATCACAAAGCATTCCTCATACATTTCCTGCGGAACGGCCCTGTGGATCGTTTTTACCAGTTCTTCTTCTTTTCCCGCCCATGTCTTTAACAAATACCATAGCATAAACTTTCCCAGCCCTCCTGGCCTGTTCAAACCTCAGCCTTTTATTTACTCTGAAATTTCCTTATTCCTCCAGCCATTGCCCCGCCTTTTCATACCGGATCCCCCTGTCAACATCCTCCTTTAGAACAATCCCCAAAAGAACCGTTTTTTCTTTCCCTAAAAGCTTCAGCCGTACCAATACATGCCGTTTTCCATACCGGCATGTGACAATCCGGTCTGCGCAGGCCTTAAGAGGCCCGGATACCTTCTGAATCTGTCCCCTTCCATCCGTCAGCATATAGGAAAGGCGGATCACATGACTTTCATCCATAATCTCCTTTAGAAATTCCGCTTCCTCCCTCTCCACAAAAAGAAAAGAAAATTCATCATCTACGATCATCCTCGCCATGGCCGGAACCTGCTTCAAACAAAAAAACAGAGCCTTTGGCTCTTTTGAAGTAATAAACACATAGCCTGGAAAAGCCCTCTTAACATGAACAAAATTTTGCTGCCTTCTTCTCCAAAGCTGTTCCTGGCAAATCACAAAACATTCCCCATACAAATCCTTTGGGACCATTCTTTTGATCAGCCCTTCCAGCTTTTCTTCTTCCCCGGTCCTTGTCTGTAACACATACCACATCATAGGCGCCTCTTACCAATACCCCTTTCTATTCCTCCCCTGATACACCCTCCGGCAAATACCCGGATCAAGCACATAAAATATAAAATATCTTTGCGGTCTTCCTTAAATCAAAGCAAAAATGGGCAGGCTTCGCCACTCCCGGTTATAAAAGTCAATAACCCGGACAAACCCATGGCAGCGCCAAAGCCAATATGACCCCTTTCAGGAAAATGCAGTCTCCAGGCTCACAATTTTCCTTCTTGGTTTTGTGCAAAACGAGCAGCAATCTCTCTTTAATATATACCGCTTACAGATAAAACCCGCCGTTTCCCGGCTCTTTCCCTTATCTTAAAATCAGAACATTCTAATCCCCAGGATCCGCAAACGGTGAGTGCAACATAATATAGAATTGTGTTGCACTCAAATCAGAGGACCAAACCGCAAAAAACATTGAAAAATAAGGATTTTACTACTTCAGACACCTAAGAATGACACATTAGAAAAGACACGAAATGCCGCATGGAAACAACACTTAAAAACACCAAAAAAATGATTTCTTAAGAAATTCCACCCTGTTTTTCCCGAAAATCTTAACCTTTTCGACCGGAAAAGCCTTGCAATATGACAAAAAGAATGCTATTATTTACGTGGTAATCTGAGTGCAACACAATTCTATATTGTGTTGCACTCAGTATCCAGTTTGACCTGACAGCACTCTTTGAATCTTCTTATCACTTTTATTCCCACCGGTTTATTCAGCCCATAATGCTTATGTCATGCCAGAAATAAAAATCATGAAAAAACAACGAACCTTATAGATTACTTTCTTAAATTGGAAACAATACAGAACAGCGCCGTTTTGCCAGAGATGTTTTGTAAAGGACTTTTTAATCAGATTCACAGAAAATTTACATTTCAGGCATCTGATAAAGCCATTCTATGAATTTCGTTTGATTTTTCCCCGGCAATCGCATATAATAAAAGTAGGGAAATCCCTACTTTCCATATTTTAGGAGGTGAAAGATATGTTAGCAAATGCTTTTGTTGACAACGCAAAGGTCATGGCGAAAGGGCAGGTTACAATTCCAAAAGACGTCCGTGAAGTGCTGGGCGTGGCAAGCGGCGACCGCATTTCTTTTATTGTGGAAGGTGGTACTGTCCGTATCGTTAATTCGGCTGTCTATGCCATGCAGATGCTCCAAAGAGAAATGTCTGGCGAAGCGGAAGTGTCTGGTATTGCATCCGATGATGATGTTATAGCACTTGTAAGAGAATTGAGAAATGAGGACGAAAACACATGAGAGTTCTGATTGATACAAATGTTCTCATATCTGCAGCATTAAATGCAGACGGAGTTCCTTATCAGGCGTATATAAAAGCAGCCTCTTATCCTAACCACGGATTGATCTGTGAGCAGAATGTGGACGAAATGAAACGGATATTCAACAAAAAATTCCCCAAACGTCTGGCGGCATTAGATAAGTTTCTTTCAATCGCTTTACTGACACTGGAATTAATATCCATCCCAACAGACGAATATATGTCGGAGTCACAGATCAGGGATGCGGATGACCGTCCCATTTTAAGAGCGGCGATTGAGGCAAAGGCTGATATCCTGCTTACTGGTGATAAAGACTTTCTGGAATCAGGCTTAAAGAATCCGATAATCATAACACCGGCTGAATTTCTCAACATGGAATAAAACAGCTTTGTACAGCAGAGCCGGAAACGGTTACTGTTTCCGGCCTTATCCTCTCACCTCTGCGCAATCTCATTTCTAAGCAGATTCTTTTCTGCTTCCTCGGTTATCTGTACGTTTCCCTGTTCCATATTGTCAATGGCCTCATCCAGCCTGTCAAGTAAATCTTTTTATTAGAACCGCCTATTTTGCCATCTGCTGCGTTGTCGTCAGTCAACGATGCCACTGCATCGCTTCCTTCCTCCTCCTTGCAGGCTGACAAAATATTCGACACTGACACTCTGATTACTGGACAAATGAAACACTAGAGCGTGTCTGAAAATTCATTCCCGCCAAGTACACGCCCCACTTTGCGGGAGATTTGGCTCTCATTCGGTCAACGTAGCCCACTACGCCTCCCTCATTCGGGCCAAATCTCCCACAAATTGTGACGCACATCTGACGGAAAGCAATTTTCAGACACGCTCTAGAAACCACACAAATTCAAAACTTCATAAAATTTTCACACAATATTAGCACTCACCTCTTGACACTGCTAATAATCTGTGTTATATTACAACCATAACAAATAAAACATCACAAACAAATGTAATGATAAAAGGAGGAATTAATTATGTTATTTACACCTGCAAGAAGACACTCTGCTTTTGATCTGTTTGATGACTTTTTCAACGATTCCTTTTTCAGCGCTCCCATAAGCCAGCCTGTCAACTCCATGATGCGCACAGACATCTGCGACGATGGAACCAACTATCTGCTGGATATTGAGCTTCCGGGATTTAAGAAAGAAGATATCCAGGCTGAGTTAAAGAACGGCTATCTGACTATCGCCGCCTCTAATGAGAACAGCAAAGAGGAAAAAGATGCAGGCGGCAAGGTGATCCGCCAGGAACGCTACAGCGGTTCCTGCAGAAGAAGCTTTTATGTCGGCGACCAGCTAAAGCAGGAGGATATTAAGGCTTCTTTTGAGAACGGAATCCTAAAGCTCCAGTTCCCTAAAGAGACTCCCAAGGCTGTGGAGGAAACCCCTAAATATATCCCTATCAACGGCTGAATTCATCTGCTGCCGATTATACGGACAATAAATATAGGTATGTGTACTCCTAAAAGATTCTAAAAAGAATGCCGCAAAATCCGGCAATTTCACAATATAAGCTTGCGATCCAAAGAATGGAAATCCCCTATATTGCAGAAATGCGCCGTTTTGCGGCATCCCCTTTTCTAAATTGTAAAAACAGCTTCTACCCCTTCCGGTCAAAGCACCGCCTGCATTTCCCTGCCGAATATCCCACAGGCAGCATCCTTCCGCAGTATTGGCACCGGGCGATATATCCCTTCTTTCCTTTAGAGAGATACCGCATGATCATGGCTTCTGTCCTCTCCCGTTCTTTTGTCAGCCACTCCTGGTCAATTACCTTGTCAAACCGATAGGAAAACTGATAATACAGATCCAGCTTTTTATAATAGGTCTCATAACTCTGCATGGACTTTTTCGCTTCCCTGCTTTCAGACACGTCTGTCCCTTCCGGCCTGCTGTCACCTTTTGCCAAAGCGGCCCGGCTTCCCAATCTCCTGCCGGAAATCTTTCCATACGGCGTATCCATCTTTGGACGGTCTAAGGAAACATCTGCCGGATAATTCATGCAATACTCCAGCCACTGTTTTACCACCTTCTGATCCTTCACGTCAATGGGACAGCTTATCATCCGATACAGCGCCGCTTTATCTTCAAACCCCATGATCCGATCCTGGAAACGTTTTGCATATCCGTACAGGCACAAAAGCTCATCAATACTGACCTTTTCAAAAGGCGCCTGGGCCTTCTGTGAATGCCATACCTGCAATATAACATCCAAAGGCTCGTCCAGCTCCAAAAGCACCTGAGGAAATCCCAGACTGACCTTTTCCACCGGCTTGTCCTCTGCGGCAAACCGTTCTTTGATGTAAGCAAGAGCAGCAGAGCCCATGGCATTTACATAGCCGGTATCATAGAGCCCATATCTTCCGGCGCGTCCTGCAATCTGCAGAATCTCCGGAACTGACAGCCCCCGTCTCTCAATCCCGTCAAACTTCTCTGTCTGGATAAACACAATGCGCCGGACCGGAAGATTCAGCCCCATGCCAATGGCATCTGTGGCCACCACTACCTTTGTCTGTCCGCCTGCAAAAAGCTGCATCTGACGGCGGCGGATCTCCGGCGGAAGGCTGCCATAGATTACGCTGGCCTCCATCCCCTTCTCCTCCAGACGCCCAGCCACGTCAAGCACAGATTTTTTGGAAAACACCACCAAGGCGTCCCCCTCCTGCACATCCTCCGGAAATCGGAAGGCCGTATCCTCACAGAGCAGCGCTGTCTTTCTCTCATAGCGGCAAATCTCAAAATCATCGCCGCATACCTGGATCAGATGCCGGATCACCTGCTCTGCCGCCGGACTCATGCACACGTGGATTTCCCTGGCCCGGATGCCCAAAACTGCCTTTGTCCAGCAATGCCCCCGCTCCGGATCTGCCGCCATCTGCGCCTCATCAATCACCGCAATATCATAATCCTTATAAAAATCCGCCATTTCCACTGTGGACGCTGTCACCCGGCTGTTCTCCCTGGCAATGCACTCCTGTCCTGTCAGCATGGTGCAGGGAACCCCATATTCATTCATCTTCTCAAAAACTTCCAGGGCCAATAGCCTGAGCGGCCCCAAATACACACCGCTCTCTGCCTTTTTTAGCCTTTCCAATGCCTGAAAGGTCTTGCCGCTGTTAGTTGGTCCGATGTGAAGGATAAAATGCCGCTTCATCTCCAGGGCTTCCGGAAATTCCAGTTCCGGGCGGGAAGGCACAAGCTGAAGAATCTTATTCATCAGCGCCTCTGTCCGAAACACCCGAAACAGATCATACAAAGGCACAACGCAGATCTCCCCGGCTGCATCCGTCTCCAGATACTGGAAAAATGCAGGTCCTACCAGACGCTCATCCTCTGGCAGCAGAATCGCCAGATCCAGCCTTACCAACTCCGGGATCACGTCACGCCTAAGCCGTTCTAAGACCTGCCGGATTCCATACCGAACCGCACAGTAATAAAGGTTGTTGATCTGCCTGTGATAATTCTCTAAAGCATTCTTCGTCACCTGGCTGTTTTTCGTGCGCTTTAATACTTTGGCCAGACTCACTGTCCGCTCTGACGCTCCCTTTGCCTTGACCGCTGCACCGCGCCGCCTCTTTCCGGCCAGCTCATACTGCCGCACATAAATCTCTGTCAATTCTACTTTTTCTATCATCAAAACCTCTTTTCATCTTTCACCGGTAAAACTGCCCCGTCATTCCCACAAGCATACCACACATCTCTCTAAAATAACAGACCTGTCTTTTGCAGAATTTCCATCATTCTTCCCCTGCCTTAAAATTGTACACCGGGCGAATCACCTTTACAATCTCGGCCGTGTCTCCAATATTCTTCACAATATCCTCCATTCCCTTATATGCCATGGGACATTCATCTAATGTAGAACCGTTCACGGAAGTCGTATAAATCCCCTTCATCTGTTTTTTAAACTCTGACACAGTCCAGGTCTTCTTGGCCTGAGTCCGCGACATCAGCCTCCCGGCGCCGTGAGGGGCAGAAAAATTCCACTCCTCATTCCCCTTTCCCACACAGATCAGAGAACCGTCCCGCATATTAATGGGAATCAGCAGCATTTCCCCTTTCCTGGCTGAAACTGCGCCCTTTCTTAGAATCCCTGCCTCTGTATCTATATAGTTGTGGATCGTGGAAAATTGCTCCTCCACCTTAAGTTTCATTCCTCGAATTATTTCATCTATCATGGCCTTCCGGTTCAGCATGGCAAACTGCTGGACTATCTTCATATCGTGAATATAGTCTTCCATCAGCGCTCCGCTGCAGTAAGCCAGATTTGGGGGGACTGCGGTCTTCACCTGCTTTTTTAATGCCTTCAGAGCCTTCTCAATCTCCTTTTCCCTTCCTTCCGCCCGGTAAGCCGCAATTAAAGCCTTTTCATCCTTTTTCGTATTCCCGTTCAGCTCCTTATAAGCCTGTTCCTGATAATATTTCGCCACCTCCAGGCCGAGATGACGGGAACCTGAGTGTACCACCAGATAAAGATTTCCGTCTTCATCCTGATCCGCCTCAATAAAATGATTCCCTCCTCCAAGAGTACCTAAAGACAGCACTGCCCTCTGCAGGTTAAGACGCGCCTCCTTTTTGCACCGGAGCTGCTCCAAATCAATCTGTTCGTTAAACTTATGAGGCTCCTTTCGAATCTCATACCCGGAAGGAATCCGTTCATAAATCAGCTTATCCAGCCTTTCCGGCTCTATATGGCGATTCTTTACCTGAATCGTCTCCATCCCGCAGCCAATATCCACGCCTACCAGATTGGGAGCCACTGCATCCCGGATGGTCATGGTAGTCCCAATGGTACATCCGGCTCCTGCGTGTACATCCGGCATGATGCGGATCCTTAAATCCTTCACATATTCCTGATCACACAGACTCTTAATCTGGATTAATGCCGTTTCATCTACTATATCCGTATAAATCTTAGCTGTATTATACGCTCCTTTTATCTCGAAAGCCATATTCTGTCTCTCCCTTTCACTGCAATTATTTTCTCCTATCTATTCTGCTTCTCTTTCCTTTATTCGTCTCAGCTTTTCCTTTTTCTGATTCTTGTGGCGGACCCGTGCCCTCGGCACATATTTGTCACATCTCTGGCAATAATGAGTATGTGCTGCATCCCTCCCCTTTTTACACTGCCCTGCTGCCACATAATACATACACACTGTCTCTCTGTCCCGTGCCATATATTCCTCCTCAATCTATACGATTCAATCCATACAATATACTCTTATAGTCTCCCCGCACCTGACTTTCCGGCCGATTTTCCGCCGAATATACCTAAATTCAATCCATGTATCTTCTCATGATGTTGGGGTCAAACGGTCTTTTGACCCCTCTGATACCGGAATGCTCCGTACTTTTTACTCCTGGTATCTTCTCATATATGCATCATAAATTTATATACATCCGGCAAAATCATCTCACAAAATCAATTACCGGCAGATCCGGAAAATACCTATACACAACAAAAAAGCCCATCCCCGGTGTCATACCAGAACAGATCGGCTTTTAACCTTATCATTCTTTTTATTGCTAAGACAGTCCATGCATCCGCATCTGTGCTGTCCCGGCTTTAGACGGCCCGTGAATCACCTTCGTACACCATTTTTTAATTTCTCATATACTATATACTCGCTGTTTTCAAGACACGCTCCAGCAAGACACACTCTAGCTAACATTTCGTATACAAAAATCAAAAACATGGTGTATTCGTCACGTCCCCGCCGTATATACTGCCCTCAAATCATCCGCACCGCAGATACCTCTCACCAAATTTCCGGTGAATCCATTACCTGCTCTCAGCGCCCTTCAAAGAGGAACCGCCAAAAGCATCTTGTACAGCCGGCCATGAACATGACTCTCTATTAAATTTTCTCTTTTTATAATCTGTATTTCGCTGCATAGCCATCCTCCTTTCCGCGCACTTCGCTTTTTCATGATATTTCAAACTATACCATGAAATTCCATATTCGTAAACCTTCCTGCCATTACAATATTCTTACTGTTTTCTTACAGTCTGCCATCCGCCGGATCCGGAACATCATTTATAATCCTGTCCTCCAAAACAGTTTATGGGGATTTATCGGATATAGCTTTTTTGATTCTTATGGTATGTCTTCCCGTCTTATTCCTGCATATTTTTCCTGTTTTGACAAAAGTCCCTTTCTCTTATCTACGTGCATCATTGCTTCATCTTTCACAAAACACCCCTTTACCTTCGACAAAAAAGTTACCAAACATAACATAGGTTATATCAATTTTTCTCACTTTATGGTACAATTTCACCATAAGTTATATATTTAACAAACTCAAAGGGAAAGGGGTACTTTAGCAATGGCTAGTACAGCAAACAAAAAAGAGCAAGCCACTCTGATTCACTCCGCTGTCGGTGTAGGTATCATGTTATTTTTCCGGTATCTGCCTATCAGTCTCCCGGAGGTTACTCCGGTCGGTATGGAAATCCTGGGTGTATTCCTGGGGACTTTATACCTGTGGACATTTGTAGACCCGATCTGGGGCAGCATTATGTCTATCTCCATGGTTGGTTTTTCCTCCTACAGCAGCATGCCGGCTGTTATCGGCGAAGCTTTCGGCTCTCCGGTGGTCTGCCAGGTATTGTTTATGCAGATCATGTCCGGTGGTCTGGCCTACTACAAGATTACTGGCTATATGGGACGTTTCTTCCTTACCAGGAAGTTTACCAACGGCAAGCCCTGGCTGCTGATGGGCGTTATCTGTATGGGATGTTACTTTATTGCCGGTTTTGTTAACGCATTCACTCCTATTTTCGTTATGTGGCCCGTACTTTACGGCGTATTTGACGAGATTGGTTACAAAAAGGGCGATCCGTTCCCTAGAGTTGCCCTCACTTTAGTTGTGATTGCTTCCTTAATTGGTTTTCCTATGGCTCCTTTTGCTCAGAACGGCTTGGCGCTTCTCAGCAACTTTGAAAAAATCAGCGCCGACATGCCCGGCGGACCTGTTGTGGTCAGCAGCGGCGGATATTTGCTGACTGCCATTATCCTGGGTATGATTCTTATCACAGCCGTTGTTTTATTTGCCAAATTTGTCCTGCGTCCGGATGCTTCCAAACTGAAGGATTATGATGTAGAAAGCTTAAACCGCAATCCGCTTCCGCCTCTTTCCCTTAGCCAGAAGCTGTATATCCTGGGCTTTGTACTGGTAATTTTGGGAATGATGATTCCTTCCCTGGTTCCTCACCTGCCATTCATGGGATATTTAAAGGGCTGCGTTTATGGTTTGGCTATGTTTATCGCTGCCTGTCTGGCTGCCATCCGCATTAAAGGCGAGCCGGTTCTGGATATCGGTAAGGTTTTGGCAACCAATAGCTGGGGCGCATACTTTATCATTGTTGCTGCTATCCTTTTAGGCGGTGTTCTTACCAATGAAAGCACAGGAATTTCGGGATTTTTGAGAGTAGTCCTTACCCCGATCTTCCAGGGTATGTCATCAACCGTATTCATTATCCTTTTGTTAGCGCTGGGAGGTATCCTTACCAACCTCTGCAACAGCTTGGTTATCGGTATGCTGCTGCAGCCCATTATCATTACATACTGCACCCAGGCAGGGGCTGATCCCAGACCTATCGTAACCCTGATGATTCAGTTTGTACTGCTGTCAGCCTGCGTTACTCCTGCAGCTTCTCCCTTTGCGGCACTTCTGCACAGCAATAAGGAATGGGTTCCTACCAAGTACATATATTCCTACACTTTGCCTATGGTTCTCATTGAGCTGGTGCTGATGCTGATCGTCGGAATCCCGGTAGCTACGATCCTGTGCGGCGTCTGATTCCACCCGTCTTCGTCAGTGCGGCACACTGCTGACATTCGTTGCAGGATGCATGAATTTAAGTATCCGGCAAAGCGCATTTCCAACGCGTTTTGCCGGATATTTGTCAAATCAGACATACCAGAAAATATTTTTTGCACAAAACATGAATTTTCTTAACATTTTTTATAGAATGTTTTGCCAAAAACAGTTATAATAATAGATAGTTGAGCACAAAAGTGCAAAACACTCCGCTGTCCGGACATGCCGGAGCCGATATCGGTTTGAGACAAACGTCTTGCTGACATTTATCAAAGTGCAGATGTCCGGACCTTCAGCTCCATTTTTTAAGAAGGGGAAGCGGAATAAAACAAAATGGAGGAGGTCGATTACAATGGCACAATACGATCTGATCATCATCGGAGCCGGTCCGGCCGGCATGACTGCCGCAATCTATGGAGCGCGGGCAGACATGAATGTCCTGATGCTGGATAAGCTGGCACCCGGCGGACAGATCATCAACACAAATGAAATTCAGAACTACACAGGTGTAGGCACCATTAACGGCGCTGAACTTGCTTATCAGATGTTTGAGCATACCCAGCAGTTTGACACCATTACTTTTGACTATGCCACAGTCAAAGAGGTCGTAGATAATGGAAAAGAAAAATTGGTGCGCTGCGAGGAGGACGATAAGGAATTTACTGCCAGCTCCGTCATTCTTGCCACCGGTACCCGTCCCAGATGCCTTCACGTCACAGGAGAAGACAAGTTCCGAGGCAATGGTATCAGTTGGTGCGCCATTTGCGACGGAGCCCAATATCGAGATAAGGATGTGGTAGTCATCGGCGGCGGCAACTCTGCCGTAGAAGAATCTATCTTCCTGGCTGGTATTGTCAAGTCCCTGACCATTGTCACTATGTTTGATCTGACTGCTGATCCCATTGCCTGTGACAAGCTGCGGGCCATGGACAAGGTAAGTATTTATCCTTACCAGGATATTCTGGAATTTGTAGGCGACACCAGTCTGGAAGGAGTCCGTTTCCGTTCCACCAAGACTGGAGAGGAAAAGACAGTAAGCTGTGACGGTGTATTTGAATACATCGGCCTGACTCCCACCACAGAATGTTTTAAGGATTTAGGCGTATTAAACCAGATGGGCTATGTAGAAGTTAATGACCGTATGGTCTCTAAGGTTCCCGGTATCTTTGGCGCTGGCGACTGCGTTACCAAGAATCTCCGTCAGGTGATTACCGCCTGTGCAGACGGAGCGATTGCCGCTCAGGAAGCATCTCACTATGTAAAGAATCTCTAGACCGTTTTGTCATAATCATAAGAGCTGAAATTTGTTGCAGCTACTGCTCAGATTTTCCAGGTAATTATTTATTATGAGCATCAGGAGCTGTCATGGAAAAGCATTTCGTTTAACCCCGGTGGTATTTCTTAAGGAGTTTTACATTTCCCATGACAGATCCCTAATATTAAAAGGAGGTACAACATGTTAAAAGAAGTAAACAGTACAGAATTCAAAGACTTAGCCGGCAAAGGGCTGGTACTCGCCGACTTCTTCTCCACTACCTGCGGTCCCTGCAAGATGCTGGGCTTTGTCTTAAAGGATGTGGAAAAGGAATTCGGCGATGATCTCACCATCTTAAAGGTAGATTTTGACCAGAACAAAGAGCTGACCGCAGAGTACGGCGTGGCCGGTTATCCCACCTTGATTCTTTTAAAGGACGGGACTGAGGTAAAGCGTCTCCAGGGTCTGCAGCAGAAGCCGGTTATTGTCAAAATGGTTAAAGAAAATATCTAAATTTTGTTGACTTTACATAACCCTGTACAGCAGTCTGAATGTTCTCACTGCTATGTCAAAAAATTATTATGTATATGGAGGAAAACAACCCATGAGTGTTAAATATATCTTAGAAAAGCATCTGATTGACCGTCAGGCAGAAGCTGAGGAATCCATGCTAAAGGAATTTGAGGCTGGCAATTTTACCATTCAAAATCCGTTGGTAAAATACAACCTGTATGAAGTCAGCCCCTTAAGCGCTGTGGTCTGCTTTGAAACCAAGAGCGAGACCCCTGTGACGATTACCGTACTGGGCAAGACCAAAGAGGCCAACATCAGCCACACCTTCCCCAAGGCAAAAAAGCATGTGCTTCCGGTTGTTGGACTGTACTCCAACTATGCCAATCAGGTAGAGATCCGCGCTTACCGAGGTGAGTCCAATGTGATTACCATCGACGTGCCGGATGTTTACAATGGTGAGAATCCTATTTACCATATGCACACCACACCGGAATATCTTCAGGACAATGTGATCATGGTATCTCCGGCTGGCCTGCAGCTCTCCTCTGCCTTTGACTATGCCGGGGATGCTCGCTGGCACATGAACGTAGCTTGTGTATTTGATATCAAGCGTCTGAAAAACGGCAACCTGATCATGGGTACCCATCGTCTTCTGAAGATGCCCTACTATATGTCCGGTCTTTATGAGATCAGCCCCTGCGGCAAGGTTTACAAAGAGTTCCGTCTGCCTGGCGGCTACCATCACGACGAATTTGAGATGGAAGACGGCAATCTGCTGGTGCTGACTGAAGACTTAGAGAGCGATACTGTAGAAGATATGTGCGTTCTGATTGACCGCAATACCGGCGAAATTTTAAAGACTTGGGATTACAAAAAGTTCCTCAATCCTGAGACTGTGAGCCATTCCGGAAGCTGGTCTGAGGAAGACTGGTTCCATAACAACGCAGTATGGTATGACAAAAACAGCAACTCCCTAACCTTCTCCGGCCGTCATATCGATTCTATGGTGAATATTGATTTTGACAGTGGAGAGCTGAACTGGATCATCGGCGATCCGGCTGGCTGGCCGCAGGATATGGTAGACAAATACTTCTTCAAGCCCATTGGCAGCAACTTCGGCTGGCAGTATGAACAGCATGCCAATGTGATCACCCCTAATGGTGATGTAATGTGCTTTGACAACCATCACTATGGCTGCAAGCAGGTAGATCGGGATACCAAGAACCTGGCTGCCAAGGATAACTACTCCAGAGGCGTTCGTTACCGCATCAACACCGAGGACATGACTATTGAGCAGGTATGGGAATATGGAAAAGACCGGGGCGCTGAATTCTTCTCTCCCTACATCTGTAATGTAGAGTACTACAATGAAGGTCATTACATGATTCACTCCGGCGGTATTGCTTATGACAAGGACGGCGCTCCTTCCGAGGCTTTAGGCGCATTTGTCAAGGATGTGGGCGGTACCTGCCGCAGCATTACTGTTGAAGTTTGTGACGGCAAGGTTATGCTGGATCTGGAAGTTCCCGGCAACTACTACCGGGCTGAAAAGCTGAAACTGTACAGCGATGGCATCAACTTAGAGCTGGGCAAGGGACAGGTTCTTGGAAAGATGGGACATACCAAGGAATTTGATACAGATATCCCAATGGAAAATTCCGGAGAAATGCTTCCGGAAAGCTGCAATGCCAGAATCGAAGAAGAAATCGACCGTTTCACCTTCTTCTCCCGCTTTGAGAAGGGTCAGATGGTTATGATGCTTTTAGAGCAGGGCGACGAAGTTCACAGATATTACATCTCTACTACTGCTGTCTCCTATTTGGCTATGTGCTGCGGCACCTTCTTAGATTCCGACGAACGTAACACCAGAACCAGCGTCAACAAAGCTGGCTTAAAGGGTGTGTATGATGTGAGAGTTATTGTGGATGACAAGAAATATGAGACTGGTGTGAAGATCACCTGCGAATAATTGATAATCTTTTTCCCATAATAATGATATAGGGAGCAGTGGCCTGTCGGAGAGATCCGGCAGGTCACTGTTTCTGTCGTTTTCCATCCTTTTCCATCCTTTTCTATCTTATGATATCGGGGTCAAAAGGTCTTCTCAAAAACATTCAAAATCTGCCCTGATCGGGCTGCTGTCTTATTATAAAAAACAAAGTGTACAGGCTTCTGAAAGCTATATTTTTCAGCCTGCACACTTTATTTATCTGTTCTTAAAAGCTGCTCATATCATTATTAATCCCTATATATCATCAAACCTTTTATCCTGCATATACCCTTTAAAGCATTAGCAATGAATCTTAATTCCTGTGTCGAACTTCTCGTCATCTACAATCACACGCACATCATAGTCCCCGGAAAGTCCTGCCTTGTTGACGCTCAGCATAATAGCGCGCCCATCCTTGTTGATAAAGGTGCCGCAGCAAAGAGCCTCAAACTTATTGGCTGCCGTGGAAATATAATAGCGGTGCTTCTCATCTCCCTGCTCAAGCATCAGCATTACCAGCTGGCCCTTCTCAAAGACTGCCTTATAGGTGAAACGATCATCTTCCTCAATCAGCTCTGAACCATACTTCTCTGGAATCAGAACCCCTGAAGACTCCAATGGGATATCTGTATCAAACTCCTTGGTTACTCCCATGGATCCTAAGAAGCATCCCTTACCCATGGAAAGATTATCCTGGTCATGATACAGACGAAGCTTCTCTGCCCGGTAGAAGTTCCCTTCCACCTCCAGCTCCATCATCACCTGGTTATCCAATATCTCCACCGTAATACTCCTGGTAGACACATCCGGGTTATCCTGCATCAATGCAGCAAACTGCTCAGAAGCCTCTCCCTTATAATACTGAACACCGCCGGAATGAACCATATAGTGACCTTCCTCATAGTATTCCACATTACAAATATAGGAGGAGAAAAATTCCTGGCCTCTCTCTTTACCATATTGCCATACCTGACGAATGGTCATATCGTCCGTATTGATCTTATAGCGGACGCCACGAGAGAAATTATCTTTATTCAGACGGTACTGATCCTTAATCTTGGAACGGAAATGTCCGTTGTCAAAGCACATCACATCACCGTCCGGAGTAATCACATTTGCGTGCTGCTCATACTGCCAGTCAAACTCCCCATCTCCCACCGGAGTGAAGAAATACTTCTGGTACTTCTCCGGCCATCCTGTCGGATCGCCAATAATCCAATTCAGCTCACCGCTGTCATAATCAATATTCACCATAGAGTCAATATGGCGCCCGGAGAATGTCAGAGAATTGGTATTCTTGTCATACCACACCGCATTGTTGTGGAACCAGTCATGGGCAGACCAGCTTCCCGATTTGCTGCATCCCGGATCCAAAAACTTCTTATAATCCCAGGTCTTTAAGATCTCACCTGTATTCCGATCTACCAGAACGCACATATCCTCCACTGTATCACTTCTCAGATCCTCAGTCAAAACCAGCAGATTGCCGTCCTCCATCTCAAACTGATCATGGTGATAGCCGCCGGGGATTCCGAATTCTTTATAGATCTTACCTGTCATACTCATCTCATAAATTCCTGACATGTAGTAAGGAATCTGCAGCAGACGGTCCGTACCCACGCAAATATTGCCGTTCTTCAAGCGCTTTAAGTCAAATACCACCGGAATATTCAGATACCAGCGGATCTCGCCCTGATAATCAAATCCAGTAGCCAACTGGGTCAGAGCCGGTGTGATAATGATAATCTGATCCCGCAGATAGCCGGCTGTAGTGTTCATATGTACCAGCTTCGGCACATCCTTTCCTAAAGGCTCTGTCTTGATGTGGATGGTTTTCTTATAGCCCCGGTACAGCTCAATCTCAACCGTATTGTCAAAATCCGCATACAAGCCCAAAACCGGCAGGATATGGGTCTTTGCCCGGGGGAAAGTATGACTTATATTCCCCTGAGGCTGCTCTTTGCCCAGAACTGTCACAGTCACAGCAGTCTCCTGCTCAGTCTTAAAAAGCACCACTGCAGCCAGCGGATTGATCAGATAAGGATTATACTTTACAAGAGGCTCCTCGATAGTATAATTACCAGCTTCAAACTCAGCCAGCATGGCTTCCTCCGCCTCTGCCTGACGGGTCAGAATTGAGGGTAGAAATGAATACTTGATGGATTCCATAAAAAACTCCTCCTTCTAAAAATACAAAAAATATTATAGTTACTTAATGAATCAACGCTGTTGCCAGCGGAATTCCCACCAGAATCACTAAAATCAACTCAATAGCCGCAAACATCATGGTGTGCATATAAATATCTTTTGATTTCAGCCACTCCTTATTTCCGTGAATCATGGCCGCAAAAGGTGACGCAGAAGGCGTCACAGAAGCGCTTGCCAGCACAAAAATAATAATCAGCGATGTGATAGGCGCCGAGTTAATCCCGCTTGACAAACAAAAGGAAGCGATCACCGGCTGCATTAACATGCCTACCACCAGGCTGTTGCAGATATTGGTCAGAACTAAGGTAATCACCAACAAGGTCACATAAAATACCACCAGCGACATGCTGCTGAAAATCGGGCGCAGAATGGTATTCAGAAATGCAGAAATACCTGTAGACTCATTGGTTAACACACTTCCCAAAAGAATAGCAGCCGTACAGAGGAAGAATGTTCCCCAAGCAAAGCCATTCATCACTTTATTAAATGGCAGCACCGGCTCATGCTTCTCTTTATCCAGGCTGACACAACAAAGGAGTGCCGTATAGCCTAGAGCGATACCATAATTGTTGACGCTTAAAAACTTCATAATGCCCATATTTGGCAGCATACTTGGCAAAAGCATAGTCAAAATATAAAATACAAAGGAGATTGCCATGAACTTCTGGTTGCCATTCAACGGAGGAAGCGGATTCCGCTTTAACATCTCCACATCCAGGTTCTTTAACTTCGTCACATCCGGACGCAGCACATATTTACAAAACAGCACAATCACTGCAATAGACACAAAGCCATAAATCAGAGCTACAGCCAGATAAGAGGCACTGTTAATCATGACCTTATTTCCCATATTCTCTGTAATGCCGGCATAATTGCCGATTAGTGCTAAAGAATTTCCGCTGTAAGGCGGAACCGGAAAGCCTAGAAGCGTGGCAATGGCCACCAGAATCAACATAATCGTAGGATACTTCTCTCCTTTTTTGATACCGATCTCCTGAAAAATATCATAGAGCACCGGCCAAAACAAAAAGATAGGGGAAAAGGGGCCTACAAAGGCAGCCATCAGCATGGCGCCAACCATCAACATGGCAGTAAATACCCAGGGTCTTCCGCTGTTGATCTTCATGGTAAGGAAAAAGCGTCCGATGTAAGCAGTCAGCTTGTTATATACCATGGAATTCATGACAATCATCAAAAACAGCATCTGGATAACTACAGGATTTCCAAAAGCAGCAGACAGAACCTGATTCATAGGAGCATAGCTGGACACTCCGATCATAAAGATGCTCAGAATGCTTGACCAGACCGGATCCACGGTTGTCCAAAGATATAAAGTCCCAATAAATACTCCGATGATTTCCATGCCTACAGGAGTAATCTCCGGAAGACCCAGAGGCAGATAGCGAAACAATATCATGATGGACACTCCCACCAAAGAATGTATTGCTCGGCGGCTAACCGGGGCTGTAGAATTGCTCATTGGTAAATACCTCCATTCCTTTTATAGAATTTATAGAAACTGATATTATTTTAACATCTCCTTAGTCATTTTAGCATAACATACGTTAAGTTTTTTCAAAAATATGGCAAAAATCTATAAATAGTGGTATACTGTTCACAGAAGTAATTTATCAAGGACGGTACGATTATTATGGAAATAAAGAACGGATTATTTGACTGTTTTTTCACTTATGGCGAACGGATTATTGTAGAAAAAAACAAGATTATATATGCCCCGGACAACAAGCTGCAGAGTGACTGTCTCTATTTTCTGGAATCCGGGCTGGTAGCCCTCATGAGCTATTCCCGGGGGGGCGAGGAGCGGGTATACCTTTATATGAAGGGGCCGCGGATCATTTCCTTTATGACTCTGCTAATCAGCATTACCAACAGTCACGAGATCACCGGCAATGTTTTTCCCAGCCACTTGGTTCAAATGACTAAAACCCGCTGTGTGCTTTACCGAATGCAAGGTCCTATCTTCCGCAGACTTTTAGATGAAGATCTGAAGTTTAACCGACTGATCCTTCAGGCAACGGCAGCTAACTTTCAAGAGGTCTTAAGCCATTTCCAACAGGCCCTGGAGGACAGTGCCAGCGTCCGCTTATGTCGGCTGCTCCTGGACTTCTGTGTTCTCAAGGACGGAAAAAAGATCCTTCCCAAGACCATGAGCTTTCTGGAAATGTCCAAATATTTAGGCACTCACCCTGTCACTGTGTCCCGCATTGTGGCTGTTCTCAAAAAGGACGGCTGCATTGTAAAGGAACAAGGTTTTGTGGTAATACAGGATGAAGCACGTCTCCGACAGATGATTGAAAATGACATTGATATTAAATAACATCCGATACCAACCGTTCCCAGAGTGTGTCTGAAAATCCTTTCCCGCTATCGGAAAATAATTTTCAGACACTGGCATCGGAAGGAAGATATCGGATGTTGTCTGAACGATTTTTAAGCAGTTACTCCAGCACTGTATACCCATAGCTGTTGATTATGGCATCCAGCTTTACGCCGTTTTTGCAGTCCGGACATTCATTGGGATCCGAAAGCCTGAAGTCCGGCAGATCCTCAACACCAAATACGGAATTAACAGGATATCCGTCTATCTCATTCACTGCGGAAAAGATCACAGAGATTCCCTCAATAATGCCTCCATAGGAATTGATGCAGCGGATGCTCTTTGCAATCGTCCTGCCGGACATAGCAGTTGCCAATACTACCAGCACATGCTTGTCCTTCAGCATAGGACGAATATTGTCCCGCACCACCATCTGGCCGGTAGAATCAAATTCTGGTGTAATAATATAGCTTGTGTGGTGGCTGTTCAAGGTTGTGATGCCAATACTGGAAAGCTCTGACGCTACATAAGCCCCGATCACTTCACATCCATCCATGCAGATAATGGTATCAATGTGAGTCTTTGTGGACAGAGAAGCCATCATTTCTTCCATATCTACACCTGAGAGAGAAATATTTCCTGCCAGACTTACCCGATTTACATAACGGGACACCATGGCCTTGGCCACTTCCTGTGCATCCTTGCGGCGCATCTTCAGAGAAGCCATGTCAATATAATAATTAATATGAAAACGGTCAGAAGAAAAATGACCCTTGGTAACTTTTAAGGCAACCTCCGGGTTATCCTTCGCGTAGATCTTTTTGGGTTCTCCCATACTCATAGTCCATACCTCCTGTATTCTTGATACTATCAGAGTACCTCAAAATTACAAAAAAATCCATAACTAAGGCTAATAATGTTAAAATTCTTTGCCCGTTTCCTGTTTTAACACAAATAAGCAGTACAATAAGCCCTGACAATTTCGCTAAAAAACAGCCCCCTGCTAAAGCAGGGGGCATCTTTCTTGCGGTATTTGTTTCTTTATTCGTTGCCGTACAAAGTCACCAGCTTGGACAGATACTCATATCTCTCCTTCGCCTCAGCCTCATTCTTCTCGAACAGCTTGGCTGCCCTCTCCGGATTCTTCATAGCCAGGGAAGCATAACGCACTTCGCCCTTCAAGAAGTCCTGATAGCCTTCCATGTTCGGAGCCTTGCTGTCTAAGGTGAACTTCTTCTCGGCAGCCGGATTGAAGCGGAAGTTGTTCCAGTAACCGGTCTCAACGGCCAGCTTCTCCTCGGTCTGAGCCTTGCTCATGCCCTTCTTGATACCATGGTTGATACAGGGAGCGTAAGCTAAGATCAGGGACGGCCCCGGATAAGCCTCTGCCTCTGCAATGGCCTTCACGGTCTGGGCATAGTCAGCACCCATGGAAATCTGCGCTACATATACATAGCCGTAAGACATGGCAATGCTTGCCAGATCTTTCTTCTTGGTCTCTTTACCGCCTGCTGCGAACTGAGCAACCGCACCTGTCTTGGTAGCCTTGGAAGACTGACCGCCGGTGTTGGAGTAAACTTCCGTATCGTAAACCATGATGTTGATATCCTTGCCGCTTGCCAGCACGTGATCCACGCCGCCAAAGCCGATATCATAAGCCCATCCGTCACCGCCGAAGATCCACTGGGACTTCTTAGCCAAGAAATCCTTGTTGGCTACGATATACTTGCAGGTCGGGCAGTCAATGCCTTCCAGAACAGCAACCAGCTTGTCTGTAGCGCTTCCGTTCAGGGCGCCGATACCAAAGGTATCCAGCCACTCCTTGCAGGCAGCCTTGATTTCCTCAGTAGACTGATCATTGGCAGCTACCATCTCAACCTTCTCTTTTAACTCGTCACGGATCGCGTTCTGAGCCAGAAGCATACCAAATCCAAACTCTGCGTTGTCTTCAAACAGGGAATTATCCCATGCCGGACCCTGTCCCTTAGCATTTACCGTGTAAGGAGTGGACGGTGAGGAGTTGCCCCAAATAGAAGAACATCCGGTTGCATTGGCAATGTACATTCTGTCACCGAACAACTGGGTGATCAGCTTGGCATACGGAGTCTCGCCGCAGCCTGCACATGCGCCGGAGAACTCAAGCAGCGGCTGCTTGAACTGGCTTCCCTTAACAGTGGTCTCTTTAAACTTATCAATCACATCCTGCTTGATGGTTACGGTCTGGCCGAAATCATAAACCGGCTGTGCATCCATATGGTCAGCCAGCTTGTCCATGACAAGAGCCTTCTCGCCCTTCTTGCCCGGGCAGACATTCGCACAAGATCCGCATCCGGTACAGTCAAGAGCAGACACAGTGATAGCAAACTTGTAATCTGCCATGCCGGTCATAGGCAGCATCTTCATGCCTTCCGGAGCCTTGGCAGCCTCATCAGCAGTCATAGCCACCGGACGGATCACTGCGTGGGGACATACATAGGAACAGAAATTACACTGGATACAGTTGTCCGGATTCCAAACCGGCACATTCACTGCGATACCGCGCTTCTCGTAAGCAGCGGAACCAGAGGGAGTAGAACCATCCACATACTCGGTAAATGCGGATACAGGCAGGCTGTTGCCCTCCTGAGCGCTGACCTTGGTCTGTACGTTATTTACAAAGTCAATAACATCCTTTCTTCCCTCGGTCACTACCTTGTAATCCAGGCCCTCGTCTGTGCAATCCTTCCAGCTTGCAGGAACCTCTACCTTCACAACGCCCTGAGCGCCTGCGTCAATGGCAGCCCAGTTCTTCTTAACCACATCTTCGCCCTTGCGGCCGTAGGTCTTCTGTGCAGCATCCTTCATCAGCTGGATCGCCTTCTCCTCCGGGATAATGCCGGTCAGCTTAAAGAATGCAGACTGCAAAATGGTGTTGATACGGGTCGGGCCCATGCCGGTCTCGATACCGATCTTCACACCGTCAATGGTGTACAGGTTGATGTTGTGATCAGCGATGAATTTCTTCATCTGTCCCGGCAGATGCTTGTCCAGCTCCTCTGCATTCCAGGGGCAGTTTAACAGGAAAGTGCCGCCGTCAACCAGCTCCTGAACCATGTTGTACTTGCGCACATAAGCCGGATTGTGGCATGCCACAAAGTTTGCCTGGCGGATCAGGTAGGTGGATTTAATCTTCTTGTGTCCGAAACGCAGATGAGACATGGTCACACCGCCGGACTTCTTGGAATCATAGTCAAAATATGCCTGAGCATACATGTCGGTGTTGTCACCGATGATCTTGATGGAGTTCTTGTTGGCGCCTACGGTACCGTCTGCACCCAGACCCCAGAACTTACAGTTGGTGGTTCCCTCGGGAGTAGTAACCAGCGGAGCGCCTAACGGCAGGGACAGATGGGTCACATCGTCCTCAATACCGATGGTGAATCTCTTCTTGTCATTGTTATTGTATACAGCAACGATCTGTGCCGGGGTGGTATCCTTTGATCCTAAGCCATAACGGCCGGAAACGATCTCCACTGCATCAAACTTGCTTCCCTTAAGCGCTGCAACTACATCCAGATACAGCGGCTCACCCAGGGAACCCGGCTCTTTGGTTCTGTCAAGGACAGAAATCTTCTTCACGGAATCCGGAAGGGCTGCTATCAATGCCTCAGCACAGAAAGGACGATACAGGCGTACCTTCACCACGCCAACCTTAGCGCCGGTGGTCTTTACCATGTAATCAATGGTTTCTTCAATGGTATCATTGACAGAACCCATAGCTACGATCACATGCTCTGCATCAGCAGCGCCGTAATAGTTAAACAGCTTATAATCGGTGCCGATCTTCTCGTTCACCTTGTCCATGTACTCCTGCACAATGCCCGGAAGAGCATCATAATATGGATTGCAGGCCTCTCTTGCCTGGAAGAAAATGTCCGGGTTCTGAGCAGAACCTCTCTGGCAGGGATGATTCGGATTCAATGCATGCTTACGGAAAGCAGCAATGGCATCCCAGTCAGCCATCTCAGCCAGATCATCATAATCCCATGCTTCGATCTTCTGAATCTCATGGGAAGTACGGAAACCATCAAAGAAATTGATAAACGGAACCTTGCCCTTGATTGCAGCCAGATGGGCAACTGCGGTCAGGTCCATAACCTCCTGCACACTGGACTCGCACAGCATGGCGCAGCCAGTCTGACGGCAGGCATACACATCGGAATGATCGCCGAAAATAGACAGCGCATGGCTGGCCAGAGCACGTGCGGATACATTGATCACGCCCGGAAGCTGCTCACCGGCAATCTTGTACAGGTTAGGAATCATCAGTAACAGACCCTGGGAAGCGGTATAGGTGGTGGTCAGGGCACCTGCTGCCAGGGAGCCGTGGACGGCGCCTGCAGCGCCTGCCTCAGACTGCATCTCAGTGATCTGAACCGTGCGGCCGAAAATATTTTTTCTGCCCTCGGTCGCCCATTCATCCGTATGCTCCGGCATAACGGAAGAGGGGGTGATGGGATACATAGCAGCTACTTCGGTAAACGCATACGAAGCATGAGCAGCAGCCTGATTACCATCCATGGTTTTCATTTTTCTTGCCATTTGATTTTCCTCCTACAAATGTGAATATTGCTCGTTCCGGTAGTTCCCCGGAATCCTGTCTTTTATTATAGCAACTTTTTATCATTTTGCAAATACGAAAACCACAAAAATCAAGTATTATTTCTCATACAATAGAAAAAGTACGCATCCAAAGCGGAGCGTTTTTGTTTCATAGGACGCAATTTCCTATGAAATAAGAAAACAGGAGATATCCGTTCTGTATGGATATCTCCTGCTCAGTATCTTGTTATCAGTTGCCCGGCATAGGCGCCACAATCGGCGGAACATTGGTCTGAGGTCCCGGCTCCTCTCCTGCCCCGCCCGGCTGAACCGGTGCATTCGTCGGCTGAGACGGTGCCGGAGCCGGCTGTGTGGAAGAACTATTTCCTCCTCCTGGCCCCTCGCCTACTGTATTGCCGCCTCCGGTGCTGCTCTGCTGTCCGCCAGGTCCCCCGGATGAACCGGTCCCATTACCCGGATTGCCAGTTCCTGTGCCTGGATTATTAACGCCGCTGTTGGTGTCAGGCTGGATAAAGCCGTCCCCGGCTCCCTCTGGCGCTATAGTGGGAACTTGACTGGAATCAACTGTGCTCTCATCCGGAGCAGACTCCGTAGGCGCTACAGTTCCTGTGGAGTTGCGGAGTATCACAGGCGCATGTCCCTTGTACCGTACCACATGATCCACATCCTGGCTGACCACCTCGTCACCTTTCTTTACGATCAAGCGGGTCTCCCAATAGCTTCCCTTGCTGCCCGCACTTTTTTGCTTCTCTACTCCCGGCTCCAGAGTCGGATCTTCCTCATAGGTAGGAGCCGGCGGATCCAGGTCATTTATCTTAGTAGATTTTAAGGAGTAGGTTACACCCTCCTCCAGTACCGGAACTCCGTAGATAGACACGGTTATCGTCTGATCCGAATATCTGGCCCGAATACCGATGGCAGCGCTGGAATTGTTTACAAACTTATAGTCTGGTCCGTTCCAGCTCACTGTAGCATCCGTTCCCGGAGTCACATAAGAAGGCTCATAAGTGTGAGACTGACGCTTTGTGGTCTTCAGTCCGGATTTCAGCACCGCATTGTACAAGGTAGAAGATGTCTGGCATACGCCGCCGCCAATCTCCTCCACCACTTCGCCGTTGTTGTAGGCTGCCGCTCCTTTATATCCCTTTGCTTCTGTTCTCTGCCCTACCGTCTCATTAAAGGAAAATTCCTCTCCTGGCTGCAGTATGGTGCCATTAATGGCCTCTGCGGAAAGCTTTACGTTTGTATTACGCTTACTATTGGAGGTGGTCTTGGTGGTAAAGGAGGAAATTGTCTTATATTTCTCCTTTGCCGTCTCCTCACTGAACTCCGGCTCCACGGGATTCATCACTGCTATAAGCTTTGCGTCAAAATCTTTTTTCTTTACTGCATCTAAAATATCTTTTGTCAGCTTTTCCTGATCCAAAGCCAGTCCTTGTTCTGCTCCCGTAAAGAGAAATTTATCCGAAGCCTTATCATAGCTGGAAATCGATCCGTTCTTCGCTGCCTTGTCCCATTTGGCGGCTGCCTTGGCTGCCTCTGCTGCTGCTGCCTCCTCCAATCCGTCCGTATTCAGGGAATATTTTTCCTTAGGCTCTCCGGAATAGATCTCTGTCAAAAGCGCGTCTACTTTTCCGCCCATCAGATCCAGGATCTCAAAGTTTTCTTCCTGCCAGGAAACGGTCATAGCCCAAGGATAATTTTCAAGGATAGCCTCTCTGGCCTGTTCCCTGGACATTCCCGTAATATTCACTCCGTCTACCAGTACCTCTTTTTGGAGTTCTGTCTCCGGAACCGAACTGGTTATCTCAGTCTCCGGTTCTGTCTCAGGCGGCTCTTTATCTATACCTCTTATAATAAATACAATCAGGGTAATGGCGGCAATCAGAAGCACACCGCCAACGGCAAGCTTTTTAAAATCATCTTCCTGCCTCCGCTTTCCCTTTCCGTGCCCCCGTCCATGGCTTGATCCGCCATAATGGCTGCTTCCCCTTGCCGAAGCGCTTCTGGTTCCCGAGGTTCTGTGTCCGGAGGTGCTCCTCGAAGAAGATCCTCTGGATGTGCTGCTTCTGGAACCAGAAGAACCTGTTCGTCCCCTGGATGTGCTGCTTTTTCCCCTGGAACCATTCTTTGCTCTGGAATGGCTTGCACTATACATCTGTTCTTCGTCATACCTGCTCATAATTTCCACCCATTTTCTATATACTACATACCTTTATGAGTATAACATAATTTGCTGAAAAGGGTATTAAATTTTTTTTAAAATATCTTCCATTTTTTCGCCATTTATCACAATTATTTTTTCCGCGGACCAGCCTGTCCCTTTCTATAGCAAAAAATTATATCTCCCCCGGAGAGTTTTTGTACCATAGGACGCTCTTTCCCATGATACAAAAAAGTTTCTGCAAACTTTTCAAAAAAATCGGAAACTGTGACATGCAGGCCGACATATGATGAATTGTAAATAATTTTTGGAGGAACTGGTATGAGCGATTTGGCAGCAACAAACTGCGGATGTGACTGCAACTGTAACTGTAATGCAGGAGGAAGCGGGTGCAATATCATCTGGCTGATCCTTATCCTGTGCTGCTGCGGCGGCGGCAACAATGGATGTGGATGTGAACATAACAACTGCTTTAGCTGTGGAAACAGCTTTGGCTGTGACTGGATCTGGATTATCCTTCTTCTCTGCTGCTGCGGCAACGGCAGCTTCTTCTGCTAAAGACTTCAGCCCCCTTTTCTCAAGGGGGCATTTCTTCATTTACTGCTGCAGTTTCCTCAAAAGCAGTTCCCCGGTACTCCCTGCGGCGTGAGCGGCCTTTCGATCCATTCATTTTCTTCTGGTACTCCTGACAATCCTCGTCGATCTCGTAAACCGCATTTCCATCTATAATCAATCTTGCTGCCATATGTTTTCTTCCTCCTCAAAAGGATACTATGATGATACTGAGCCATTACCTTTTGACTCCCACATCCTAATATATGCAGTTGGTATGTTTTCCTTGAATCCTGCATATATTGTTTCAAAAATGTTAAGGAGCCGTCTATGAACGATGAATCGGGAACCGATGTCCGTCTGACAGATTTTGACTATCTGCTTGCAGACCCTCACCTGCAGATGGTGAAAGCGGCCATTCCCTATATGCAGCAGCCCATGCAGCGCTTTCTTTCCATGATGATTAAAATGCAGGAGTTAAGCCGCACCATGAGCCTTTTCTCAGGAGGCGAGGTGTCTGCCATGGGCCTTGGATCTTCCGGAGACCGGAAAGCCTCACCGGTAGAAATGCTTCAGGCTATCAAGCCCTATGCCAGCCCAAGAGAACAGGAACTTATTGAGATGATTGAAAACCTGCAGATCATGCTGCAGGCCATGCAGACCCAAGCTTAATGGAAAGGAGCTTTTTATGGCCCTCAGCAACTGGAAACAAGACCCCAGGCTCCATCAAATGGCGCCGGAAAAGCTAAACTATCTGACTGCCTTTGCCAACCGGATCTCCGGACTTCCAAAGGAACAGATCCTTCCGGCCTTTATGTCCATGCAGGCGGATGCTGCCCAAAAAGGCATTCGGTTTTCCGACCAGGAAGCCGAGCTTTTGGCTTCTGTCCTCACCTCCGGCATGTCCCCGGAAGAAAAAAAGAAATTAGAAGCGCTCCGCTTTATTGCAAAAAAATTGGCTGCCAGGTCCTCCTGACAGCCATACTTTCCCATATATCACTCTGCCTCCGCCGAGGGAAGCTCCGGCATAATTACTATCTTTGCCTCTGGCTTTAATTCCTGCACCAACTGTTTCACCCTTTCTTCCGGAATGGCAATGCATCCTTCTGTCCAGGTCTTTTGGGGATGAATCCCATGGAGAAAAATAGCTGACCCTTTCCCTGGAATACGCTCAGCCGTGTTGTAATCCAAGGCTAACGCATAGTTGTAGGAAGGAGCCACCTTTATAAGCGCCTCTGCCGAATTCCAGTCCGGATTCACCTGTCTGGTACTTACCATCTGATTATAATGAGGGCTGCTGCTGTCATCCACCCAAAAATCGTATTCATCCAGCTCTTTATAGGGGAGTATGCTGCCCGGATTCGGAAGGATTCCAAAGTTATTTACAAAGCCATACTCTCCCACAGGCGTTCTCCTGTCTCCTTCTCTCTTATCTGTGGACATTCCGTTAAATCCACAATAACCGGAAACACAAAATACCTCCTGCCAGCTTCCATCCATATTCTTCCGATAATAAGCCGTCTTTACAAGCGGGCTGTCCATCCCGGAACCTACCACCACCACAATCTGATCGGTCTCCTTTGCCGCTGAAAGCTTTCCCACATCTAAATCCAGATGCAAATCAGGCAAAGCCTGCCCGGCTTGTTCTGCAGGTCTGTTCTCTCCGGGTCCCTCTGCGCTGTTTTTTTCGGCCGCCTCTCCGATAAAGATCACCGGAGCGCCCTCTGCCATGGCAGTCATTCCTGTCATGGACATCACCAGGCCCAGCGCTGCTGCCAGCCTTCCTAAGTTCCTTACCCTTTTTCTCATACCTTTATCCTTTCTCTTTTTCAGATACTTTCTGCATTTTTCCTGCCTTCTATTTTCTAACCCCCACAAACACTTTCACGCTCCGCGGTCCAATCACAAAGGTCTCCCCCGGCTCTTGTCCTGGTCTCTGACGCTCCTCCCATGTATCCACAGCCATGCTCCAGCACATTCCCTCCGGAAGAGAAGGAAGCAGCACCTCCAGCTTTTCCCAATAGGCATTGGACGCCACATAGACTACATCCTCGGTTCCATCCTCCTCATGTCCCGCAAACATCACCCCTACATACCGTTCATGGGATGCAAACTGTCCTCTCCAGGGCTTTTCCCCATGAAAACTGGTATCCGGAAATCCGCATGCACCTTCGCTGACATTAAGCCTCAGAACACGATGGGCCTTGCGGAATGCAATCATGTACTTAAAAAATTCAAAAATATCCTGATTCTCCTTCAGACGGTTCCAGTCCAGCCAGGAAGTAATATTGTCCTGACAATATGCATTGTTATTGCCGAATTGTGTATTGCAGAACTCATCACCGGCCAGGAACATGGGAATCCCCCGGCTGCACATTAAAAGCCCGAAAGCATTTCTGACCATGCGGCGGCGGAGACCTAAAATCTGCGGATCATCGGTCTCCCCTTCCACACCGCAGTTCCAGCTATTGTTGTCATTGGCTCCGTCCGTATTATTCCAGCCGTTTTTCTCATTGTGTTTTTCATTGTATGAAAAAATGTCATAGAGCGTAAAACCGTCATGACAGGTAATAAAATTCACCGAGGCATTTTTCCTGGCACTTACCCCATAAATGTCCCGTGAACCCACCAGCCTTAAAGCCGCCGCCTGGGCAAAGCCCTCGTCCCCCTTCAAATAACGGCGCATGTCATCCCGGTAACGTCCGTTCCACTCTGCCCAGCGGTTCCAGGACGGAAAAGACCCTACCTGATACAGCCCCACTGCATCCCATGCCTCGGCAATCAGCTTTACATCTCCTAATATCGGGTCAAAGGCAAGAGACTGTAAAAGCGGGGGCTTGTTCATAGGCGTCCCGTCTTCATTACGTCCTAAAATAGATGCCAGATCAAACCGGAAACCATTGATCCGATACGTGCTCACCCAGTACCGCAGGCAATTTAAAATCATTTGGTGGACTATCGGATGATTGCAGTTTAATGTATTGCCGCAGCCGCTGAAATTGTAATAATAGCCCTCCGGCGTCAGCAGATAGTATATATTATTGTCAAATCCCTTAAATGAAAAAAATGGTCCGTTCTCATTGCCTTCTGCCGTATGGTTAAACACCACATCCAGATATACCTCAATACCGTTCTGATTAAACTCCCATATCAGGTTCTTTAACTCATTGCCTTCCCGATTATGCTCCTTTCTTGCCGTATAACTGGTATTAGGGGCAAAAAAGCTGACTGTGCTGTAGCCCCAGTAATTGTAAAGCTTCTCCCCGTCCACCTCCCGGTAATCCTGCATCTCATCAAATTCAAAGATCGGCATCAATTCTACCACATTCACGCCTAATTCCTTCAGGTATGGAAGCTTTTCCCGCAAGCCCGCAAAGGTTCCGGGATTCACCACGCCGGAGGATTTGTCCATGGTAAAACCGCGGACATGAAGCTCATAAATCACCAGATCCTCCATAGGCAGCAAAGGGGATCTCATATCTCCCCAATCAAAATCATCTTTTACCACCCTTGCCTTATAATGCTGCTCCCCAGGCGAAGAATCTCCCCATTGGCTCTGGCCGGTAACAGCCTTGGCATACGGGTCAAGCAGATATTTTGTCTTGTCAAAGATAAGGCCCTTTTTCGGGTTATAAGGTCCGTCAACCCGGTATGCATATTCAAACTCCTCGATATTCAGCTTAAAAACAATCATGGAATATACATTGCCGATCCGATAATGCTCAGGAAACGGCAGCACGGCAAAGGGCTCCTCCTCCATGGGACGAAACAGCAAAAGCTCTATGGATGTGGCCTCATGAGAATATACGGTAAAATTCACACCGCCCGGAATAGCGGTTGCACCGTTGGTCTCATAAAATCCAGGACGGATATCAAAACCTGCCACATGATCCATGGGAACTAAGTGTATCGTGCGGGGCAAGGCCAGCTTTTCTACCATCTCCTGCTCCTTTTGTTCCCTCAGCGCCTCTTTTCGGGTTACAATCTCTCCCCTTCGTTCCTTACTTTCTTCTGCCTGTATTTTGTCCATATCATTCCCCTCTCTTTCTTTGGCGGAAACCCTTCTTTAATTGATGTCAAAAATACCTCTGTACTGGTATGCAAAAAACAAAAAAGAGCCGCCGCATCTTACAGCCTGCCAACACACTCCTGCTGTCCCTGCACTGCGGACCAGAAAGACCGGTATGATGGTGCTGCTCTGCGACAGCTCCTAACGCAAATGTTCTCATTTCCGACAAATTTACGTTTATTATATTCTAATTATCTGTAGATTTCAAGTAAATCCTAAAAATATAGTTCATTTGTCTATATTTTTAAGTGATTTAGAAGGCTTGCCTGTACTGTCAATCATCTCATACAGCTTATGAAGCGCCTCCCGTATGCCTCCCACCTCATCGATCAGCCCTTCCTTTACGGCCTGCTCCCCCACCAGGACTGTGCCTAAATCACGGGTCAGCATTTTGGTATTATGCATCAGGCATTTCACCTGCCCATATTCTATCCGCGAATGCATACTGATAAAGCTTAAAATCCGATCCTGAATCATGTTGAAATACTCATAAGTCTGGGATGCTCCTATTACCATTCCTGTCATACGTACCGGATGAATCATCACAGTCCCTGTAGGTACAATAAAAGAATAGTTTGTGCACACTGCCAAAGGCACCCCGATGGAATGGCTCCCCCCCAGCACCAGTGACACCGTAGGTATAGTCAGAGATGCAATCATCTCTGCAATGGCAAGTCCTGCATCCACATCCCCGCCGGAAGTATTTAACAGCACCAAAAGTCCGTCCACGCTGTCATCATCTTCCAGGGAAGCCAGCTTTGGCAAAACATGATCATATTTTGTGGTTTTTGCATTTCCGGAAAGATTTTCATGTCCCTCTACTTCTCCGATTATAGACAAAAGCTCAATCTTTCTCTGCTTTTCATTCCCCTCCAGGGTCATCTGCCCATATTCCTGGAGCTTTTCATTCTCCTTCTCCTCCAGCTCCTTTTCTCTTTTTTTATCCCCGTTCTTACCTTCCCGGTTTTCTGCTTCCTGATCCCCCCTGTTCTCTGCTCCCTGCTTTCCCTGGTTTTCTGCTCCCTGATCTTCTCGATCAAGCCTTTTGTCCTTATCGTTTGCTGTACTGTTCCATACTTCCTGTCTCAAAAGAATCACCTTCACAACAGACTGAATTTTATCAAGGCTGCTGCCCTTTCCTGATTATCATAAAAATCTCCTAACCATTATGCCCATAATCCAAAAAGCCATGTAAGAATTGCATTTTATCCATATTTTTGCTATGATAAAAAGTAAGCCTCCATGTGCCCGGCAAAGGGCGGCATAGTGCCGCACATCAAAGTCTGACGGACACATGAGGCATACACAAAATGCCGAAAAACAGGCATTTTGGCGCTGTATGGTCAGCGCAGCAAATGCGCAGACCTATTGCGGAGGATTCGAAACTTTCAAAGAAAAAGAAAGGAGGAGGCAATCTATGAATATTTCTGCATTATCCATTCCCATCTACTCCGGCAGCGGCGGCACGGGCTTAGAGATCGCCATGATGTCCAAAGCCTTGGACACGGCTGAGATCACTGGCGACGCAATCAACAAAATGTTGGAAGCCAGCGTAACCGGATTAGGACAGCACATTGATATTCGTGCATAATATGTCTGCCAAAACAAAAAGGGGCGGCTAAAGAACCGCCCTTTTTGACCTGAAACCTTCCCTAAAGCCCACCGCCCTGCACCTTTACATAAGCGGCGCCGCAAGCCGAAGCCCTGCTCCGGCCAAACGCTTCCACAGCGGATATTTTCTGCATTCCTCCTCTGTGATCTCCTGGCACTTCATTAAGGTTTCCTGAAAATCCCGCTCCACATCCGCCACAGCGCTGCACCGGTACAAATACACCGCGCACTCAAAATGCAGGTACAGGCTTCTGTAGTCTAAATTCACGGATCCTACCACTGCCTTCTCCCCATCGCTGCTGAAAACCTTGGCATGGATAAATCCCGGCGTATACTCGAAAATCCGCACCCCTGCCCCTAAAAGCTCCCCATAATAGGATCTGGCCAAAAGATACGCATATGGCTTATCCGGCACATGAGGCATCAGGATCACCACCTCCACCCCCCGCTTAGCCGCAAAGGTCAGCGCTGTGATCATATCGCTGTCTAAAATCAGATAAGGGGTCATAATATGCACATAACTCCTGGCCTCATTTAAAATATCAAGATACACATATTCCCCCACTGTCTCATTGTCCCAGGGGCTGTCCCCATAAGGCATCACAAACCCATCCATCCTTAAGCTGGCCGGATAGAAATAATCAGGGCTGCGCAGATATTTCCCATAGTCCTCTATCCCACGCTCCGTCACATTCCACATCTGGAGAAACATCATCAGAAAGCTGGCAGCTGCCTCTCCTTTCAGCATCACCGCTGTATCCTTCCAATGTCCGAACCGAACCACCTCATTAATGTACTCATCTGCCAGGTTAATCCCCCCGGTAAATGCCGTATGACCATCAATAACCGTAATTTTTCTGTGATCCCGGTTATTCTGATAGCTGGAAAGAGCTGGCTTTACCGGTGAAAACATCTTACACCGGATCCCCATCCTCTCCAGTTTTTGAGGATAATGGTGGGGAAGAAGCGTCAGGCAGCCCATGCCGTCGTACATGAACCGCACCTCCACTCCTTCTTTAGCCTTCCTTGCCAGCACCTCCAGCACAGAGTCCCAGAATTTCCCCTCCTCCACAATAAAATATTCCATGAATATATACCGCTCTGCCTTCTCAAGCTCCTCCAACAGCCGCGGATACCACACATCTCCCAAGGGAAAATATTCCACAGACGTCTTATCATAAATAGGATAACCGCCATAACGCCCCATGTATCCAGCCAGATGGGATGCCCTCCTGCTCTCCTTAGAAAGCCGCGCCATAACCATCTCATTCTGTTTTAGAAACGGCGCGGTCTGCTTTAAGCTTTCATCCAGCCGGGCCGCAAGCCGGTGGGTTCCCATCTGAAGCTTAAGAAAAATGTAAAACATGGCTCCAAACACCGGAAATACCAGAACCGGAATCACCCAGGCAAGCTGGTAAACCGGATTCTGCCGCTGATTGATAATATAGATCACCACCAGGGCGCTTAAAAGCGTAAATCCGCCGTACACAAAGAAAATATGATCCCCCAGCCATTTAAACGCGCCAAACAGCACCATAATCTGAATCAGCAGAAACAGCATCACAAAAGCTGTCCTGCCAAAGATCACGCGCAGAAATTTTTTCCATTTCTTCCGATTCACCTTTTGACCGCCTCCTGTCAAAAACCAAACATTGCCTTTTCTATCCTAGAGCGTGCTCCAGATCACCGATAATATCTCTCACATCCTCAATCCCCACGCTGAGGCGAATCATGGACGGATCCACTCCTGCTTCTTTTAACTGCTCATCGTTGAGCTGCCTGTGGGTATGGCTGGCCGGATGTAAAACCGATGTCCTGGCATCCGCCACATGAGTCACAATCGCCGCAAGCTTCAGCTTGTCCATAAATTCGGCTGCCGCTGCCCTCCCCCCTTTAAGGCCAAAGGATATCACCCCACAGGTTCCGTCCGGCATATATTTCTGCGCCAAATCATAATATTTATCCCCCGAAAGCCCCGGATAGCATACCCAGTCCACATCCTCCCTGGACTGCAGCCAGGCAGCCACCTGCTTTGCATTTTCACAGTGGCGCGGCACCCGCAGATGCAAAGTCTCCAGACCTACATTCAGCAGAAACGCATTTTGAGGGGACTGGACGGAGCCCATATCCCGCATAAGCTGGGCTGTGGCCTTGGTAATATATGCGCCTTTCCCAAACCTTTCCGTATAGATCACGCCGTGATAAGACTCATCCGGCGTTGTCAGTCCCAGGTACTTATCCCTGTGAGCTTCCCAGTCAAAATTGCCGCTGTCCACAATACAGCCGCCCACACACATGGCATGTCCGTCCATATACTTGGTGGTGGAATGAGTCACAATATCAGCCCCCCACTCAAAGGGACGGCAGTTAATGGGCGTGGCAAACGTATTATCCACAATGAGAGGCACCCCATGGCCGTGAGCCAGCCTGGCAAACTTCTCAATGTCCAATACCACCAGCGCCGGATTGGCAATGGTCTCTCCGAAAACCGCGCGGGTATTAGGTTTAAACGCCTTGGAGATCTCCTCCTCCGACTCGTCCGGATCCACCAGGGTACACTCAATCCCAAACCGTTTTAAGGTCACGGTAAACAGGTTGGAGGTTCCTCCGTAGATTGTAGCCGCACTGACCACATGATCCCCTGCTGAACAGATGTTTAATACTGCATACATATTGGCCGCCTGCCCGGAGGATGTGAGCATAGCCGCCGCACCGCCCTCCAAAGCACATATTTTGGCTGCCACCGCATCATTGGTAGGATTGGCAAGACGGGTATAAAAGTATCCGTTCTCCTCCAGATCAAACAGACGTCCCATCTGCTCACTGGTTTCATATTTAAAAGTAGTGCTCTGATAGATGGGAACCACCCGCGGCTCCCCGTTCTTTGGCTGCCAGCCTCCCTGAACACAGACTGTATCTTGTCTCCTATGTTGACTCATTGCTGTTATCCTCCTTTATGCTTTCATGGCTTCTCTGAATCTCCCGATGTCTGATTTTAGACCTTTTGACCCCTCTGATACCGGATTGCATCGGATTTTAGACCTTTTGACCCTGGTATCACACATAGTTTATCACAAAAAGACAGGTTTCTCAAGTCCCGCCCTCTTTCTGCGCCTTGCCCAAGGGCACCTTGTCCCGCCCTATCTGCTGCACGGTGATATCTTCCTCTTTCTTTTCCGGCACGCCGTCTGCTCTCAGACAGGTTCTTCCCACCAAAACCGTCTCCACCGGTTTATCGTCCACGCATATTGTGGAATATTCATTAAAATTCTGCCCCCACACCACGATCTTTTCCTTCTGATGAATGGTTTTTCCTTGGATAACCGGCAAAATTCCCATCTGAAGCTCTGTGGACTCATAGGGCGATGTCCCTCCGTATACCTCCTGATCCCCATACAGCATATCGTATTCCAGCACCTGCATCGCTTCCAGATAATCCTCCTCTGCCACATCTCCCTCATCCAGATGATACTGATGAAAACGAATCATGGTCCCTTCATGGATGTGCAGAAGATTCAGCAGATGGGCAGTAAGCTGATATGCCTCCAAATCCCTTTTGATATTGGGAAGACCCACATTATTCCAGATCACATACTGGGTCTGATACAGAGAATTGTTCCTCATCTCCTCCTTGCTCCACTCAAAGCCCGGAAGATGATCCCCGTAGAGCACCAGAACCGCCGGCTTGTCCCGGCGGGCCAGACGGTATACCAGTTCCTCCACAAACAAATCCATATCATGGATCTGCTCGCAATAGTAGGAAAAGGAAGGATACTTCCCGTGTCCCTGAACGGAAATGGCATATATAAAGGCATGTTCATCCGAAAGATCCAGGGTTTTAAGAATCTCATCTGCTAGCACCTTATCCCGGCACCAGCCCATGGAATTTTTGGTAATGTCATACATATATTCAATGGGCGTAAAAGTCTCAAATCCCATTTGAGAAAAGACCTTGTGCCGATCATAAAAGGTCCCCTCGTTGTTGTGGACGGCATGCGTCCGGTATCCCAGCTCCTTCATGGTAAAAGCCATGCTCTCACAGGCTGTTTTCTGCAGAACTGTCTTATAGGGGTATTCTCCGGGACCGAAAAAGTCCAGATTCATCCCCGTAATACACTCAAATTCCGTGTTGGCCGTCCCTGCCCCCACAGACGGCACGCTTAAATATCCTGACGGGTAGGATTCCATCAGATACCTGAAATAAGGAATGGGATCCTCCTTCTGCGGATTCTTCCTCCAAAGCTTTGGATCAAAAAACGACTCAAGCTGAACCATAATAATATCCGGCGTTTCATACCGATCCGGATCCACAAAAGCATGATGGGTATATTGGGACCCGGCCCCCTTATCATGCACATTCTCCGGCACCAGTTCCTCCTGCTCTAACTCTGCCACCACCTGACGATCATATTCCTCTGGTTTGGCAATGCCTGTATTAAACACAGAATTGGCAAAACAATAAGGAAAGCCATAATCCAAATACGCCTGTCCGATATTTCCGAAATGCAGAGCCACCAGCCCGCTCATCATGGCCAGGTTCAGCACGCCCCATATAGCAGCCATGGCCGCTGCCGCCGCACAGGCAGACTGGGTAAGATTCACCGGTTCCTGATCCACGGGAGCCTTGTTCCACACCAGGATACACACAGCCAGGATTCCCGCTGCTCCTGCCGCCCCTGCTGCAATCTGCTGCCAGGACAGATATGTGGTCAAAAGAGCCGCCCCATATGGAATCAGCTTTAAGTCTGTGGCCGTAAACGGAGTGGTACGAAACAAAAGCAGCACACCATTGGTCACTCCGGCCAAAACACACACCACCATGGCTGCCAGCCCGGCAAAAAACTTTCGCCTCACAAAAAACACCGGCAGAAACAAGGTAAGGATTAAAAGCGTATTGACCAAAAATACCAGAGGTCTCCCGAACAAATAGTCCCTTAGAGACAACACAGACCTTCTGCTTATCAGCTCTATAATCAGATTCATAAACAATGCTGCCGCCAGCAGCACTGCCAACAGCTTCCACAGCCGCTTCATATGCATTATCATCTCCTTTGATGTCTTTCGTAATATCCTCTTTGGTAAAATACGGTTTTAAGTCTATCATATTTGCTCCGAATACAACAGAGCAAAATTTCACTTTGTGCAAAAATAGGATTTTATTTCTTTTTTCAATTTTATATTGACATATTCAACAAAAAAAGGGTATTATACAAGCATAAACTACAGCAATTTTAAGACACGCTCTAGTAAAGAAAGGAAGAAAAAATGTTCGGATTATTTTCAAAACCCAATGAATCAGTATGTTCTCCTGTTGACGGCACCTGCATCCCCATGGAAGAAGTAAAGGATGAGGTATTTTCTTCTAAGATGTTAGGAGACGGTTTTGCCGTGGTTCCAAGCAGCGGCACGGTATGCGCTCCCATAGACGGCGAGCTGACCATGTTGGCGGAAACCTGCCATGCCTTTGGCATGCGCACCAAAAGCGGCAAAGAGCTTCTGGTACATATCGGACTGGACACAGTGGCTTTAAACGGCGAAGGCTTTAAAGTCCTCTCTGAGCAGGGGAAAAAGGTTAAGGCAGGAGAGCCTATTGTAGAATTTGATCAGAAGCTGATGGCTGATAAGAACATTGATACCACTACCATGATCATTCTGACGGCAGGCTTCTCTGCTCCGGATCTGTCCGCATTTTATCAAAAACAGGTGAAGGCAGGCCAGGTACTGATTCAGTAGCTTTTGTGCGCCCGTTCAGGCTGTCTGAGCGGGCGCTGTTTTTCATAAAATCTCCCATTGTATTTTTTCCGGTTATCGCATATAATGGTAAAAGTTGACTTTACAAAGTGTGAAAGAAATGAGGACCTGATATGACTGATTCCCTGGTACAATGGCTGGCCGCTGCTTTAGGCGGAAAGGTTTCCGGCGAGATTATTATCTTCATCATCTCCATGATTCCCATATTGGAGCTAAGAGGAGGACTGTTGGCTGCCTCCCCTGCCCTTTTGAATGTACCCATTCTGCGGGCGATTCCCATCTGCATTGCAGGCAACCTCCTTCCCATTCCCTTTATCCTTCTGCTGATTGAAAAGGTGCTGGATCTTATGGAGCGGCTTCCTTTCTTAGATCGGATCGCTTTGTGGGTCCGGGAAAAAGCCGACAAACACAAAGGACAGGTGGAAGCCTACGGCTTTTGGGGTCTGGTGCTCTTTGTGGGAATCCCTCTGCCCGGCACAGGGGCCTGGACCGGTTCCCTGGTAGCGTCCCTGCTCCACATGAAGATCCGCAAGTCCTTTCCGGCCATCCTGCTGGGGATCATTCTTGCTACGGTTATTATGTCCTTGTTGTCCTATGGACTCCTGGGGGTTTTGTTTGGATAAAAGGGATGACGCAAAACAGCCGCTGTAAAGCCCTTGTAAAACGGGCCTTACAACGGTAAAATCCGTTCCACTGCCTCTGTATATTCTTCCATTCTCCCTGCCTTTTTGATCTTTTTCAGCAAACGCTCCTTTCCCGGAAACATTTCTCCAAGATAGGTCCACAGCTCCTTCATCTTAAAAAGCACATTTCGATCCCCGGAGATTGCCTCCCGATACCCGTTAAGCACATCATCATGAAAATGCTTAAGCCGCTCCCATTCCTCTTTTGGCAAAACCTTCCTCCCTTCCTCTTTCCGGCCTTTCTCGGCCGCCCGGTCAATCTCCTCTGCCAACGCCGGATTCTGCAAAAGCCCTCTCCCCAGCATTACAGCCTCCACATGAGGAAATCTTTCCTTAAAAGCAATCCAATCTTCTGCCGAAAAAATATCCCCGTTATAGCACAGCGGATTCTCACTGTTCCTGACCGCATCTTCAAACACCTGCAGGTTAGGATGGCCGCGGTAAAAGTCAGTCTGTACCCTTGGATGGATAATCAAGCGCTCTAAGGGATACTGATTAAAGATCTGCAGAAGATCTTCAAACTCCTCCGGGCTGTTTTTCCCAATCCGGGTCTTTACGGAAAATCTCATTCCCCTTCTGTGAAGTTCCTCGCTGACCGTGTTGAGAAACGAATCCAGCTCCTTAGAAACAGCAAGAAATCCTGCCCCCCGGTACTTGCTCACCACAGTGCCGGACGGACACCCAAGATTTAAGTTTACCTCCTCATATCCTAATTCCTGCACCTTACCTGCCGCCCACAAGAAATCCTCTGCCCGGTTAGTGAGAATCTGCGGAACCAGGCTGAGTCCCTGATTGTGTTCCGGCAAAATATCATTCATTTCCCGGGAAGTCAGCTTCCTTGACCGGTTCGGCGCAATAAACGGCGTAAAATATCCTCGGATCTTTCCATAATGCCGATGGTGGGCATTGCGGAACACATATCCTGTAATCCCTTCCATCGGCGCAAAATAACAATCCATTCTTTTTCCTTCCTCATCCTTTTATGATGGCTTTTCAAAAGCATATGTGAAACGTACATTTTTTTATTGTATCTCCTAAACTTTAAAAACACAATATCTATTCTCATAAACAGCAATAAGGGAGCAAACTCTCCTTTGCTCCCTCTCACAAAACCCATATCACAAAAAACCATATTTCTTATGGTTCTATTACCACCATATCCCAATACTCCAGATAAGGCAGCGTAAACCTGACCTCTCCGTTCTCGTAAGTAAATTCCAGCTCCTGCAAAATCCCTTCCTGATAATCCGGAGACATTACATACACATGGCCTGGTTTCTGCTCCACGCTCTGGATCATCTCCACATTTTCCTTTACCGCCGGGGCTGTCTGGCTTCCCCGCGAATCCACCCAGGCAGCAGAAGACGCCCCATCGTAATTGAGAATCTGTACAATCGTCTGGTTCCCTTTTTTCTTGGTAAAGGAATATACCTCTCCCAATCGGGCGTCCTCTGAGGTTTTCTTTCCTCCAATCCAGGTTTTTGCCGGTATCTCTAAAAGTCCGGTTCCCCGCAGCAGGTTCTCGTAAGCCACCATAAAGGAATAATAGTTTCTCACCCTTTTCTCCAGCTCCTTTGATATCCGCAGAGAATTGCCCGGATAATACTCATTGGACAGCATTCCTGTGTCTCCCAGCTCCAGATGGCTGCCGCCTGCTGCCGTCAGCATGGCATTGGTATACAAAATGCCCGGCAGGTTAAAGGGTTCTCCCTTCATCACATTATAATCCATATAAGCGCCGATCACACTGCCCCTTTCTCCCTTTGTCACAGAATAAATCCGGTCTAAAGTATTCTTTAGGGACAGATAATCCTTATTGTCTCCCGGCCAGACCTCCACATAGATAATGTCATACACGCCGGAGTTCAGCACTTGCTGCAGGCCATAGCTTCCCACCGGGTTAAATATCACACGGGTCTGAAGCTCTCTTTCCAGCCTTTCTAAAAACGGCGCATAGGTCTGATCCAGCTCCAGCTCATTTCCCCAATAATCAAACCTTTTGGATCCGCGTCCTCCCAGTGAGTCCATCTGAAGCCCGTCAAAATCATAAACACTCAAAAAATCCCGGTGGACCTGGTTAAAATGTTCCTGCCAGTCTTTATTGGCCGGATTGAACATCCAAAGCTTCGGTGTTTCCCAGCCATCCCCTCCTAAGTCATGGGAGTCCTGTTCCTGGTGCCGTTCATCCTTATAAAGCCCCCATTCCGGACGGATCCCTTTTTCTTCATATCCATTGTAGGCTCCGAAGATCAGATTGTAGAAAAAGGAATTCATATGCAGGGAATGCCCCATGTCAATGGTCTTTTTCAAGGACACTGCATCTACTGTCTGCTTTGCCAGTGACTGCCATTCCCTGTCCGGCTGATCAGGCGTCCCGGCCAGAGGCTTTTCCTGGCTGTCAAAAACATCATAGTAAAAAAGTCCGTTAATATGATGGTTCTTTAACCGTTGCAGCGTATCGGATATCTCCTGATCCGTGCGGTGATCCAGCTTTGTAATATAGCCATATCTTGGAAAACGGCTCCAGTCTGACGACACATCGATGGCTGTCATCCGGTAATCCACTACCTGTTTTTGCCGCTTCCAATATACTTCCACTGCATATCCTTTAAAATCTTCCCCTGGCAATGAGATCTGAAAAACCTCTGTCCCTGCCCCCTGTCTGATCGGCTGTTCCTGTTCCCATACGGTTGTATTTAAATGGCGCACCCGCAAATACAAGGAGTCTCCCTGCATGATCTTTCCCGGCTCTATTTCCACTGTCAAGGCTGCCGGTTCATTGGGCGAATACATGCTTTTATCTGTATAAACATCTTTAATGCAGGTTCCGGTCTTTATCTCCTTTCGTTCCAGTCCCAGACTGTCCTGCCTTATTCCGTTTTCAGCCCATGCCGGCAAAGCCGGCGTCACGGCCATTCCGGCTACTGCCAAGGCCATGACTGCTGTCTTTACTTTCTTCTTTATCCCCATCTTTATCCGTTTCCCTTTCTGACCTTTTCGCAAACGCTTCCAGGCCATATGCATACCTTACTTATTTTCTCCTTCAGGTCACTGCCCTTTCCAGAGCGTGTCTTAAAATTCATTCCCGCCATATGCACGCTCTAAAAGTATATAATTTACCCAGCCATAGAAATCTCCGGCCTGCCCCGTAATGGTCAGTATATCTCCTGGCTTCAGATTCAAAAGCGCCTCCAGATAATCCTGGCTGTAATCAATATCGCTGTAGTCGGTTGCCTTTCTCCGGATTATCCCTACAGGCTGCCCGTTTAAAAATACCGTAAACTGCTCTCTGGTTCCGTTGGACAGTACGCTCAGACGGTAAACACCTTCTGTAAAGTCCGGATCATTGCTGACCGGAAACGTAATGGAAGTCTCTGGCTGTAAATCGGCTGCCGGACTGTATAAGGACGCCTGATAGAAGTCCTCCCCGTCATAGCGATACTCTGTCTTCGCCTGCCCGGTTTTTTGAGGCGCCGGAATCAGTTCTACTTTTTCCACCCATCCCCAGGGACCTTCTTCCTGGTTTCCCGGAGCCTCTATACTGATCCTATCTCCCTTTTTCAGCATCAAGGTATGATTCATCACATTACAGGTGAAATCGGTCTTTTCAAATCCGCTTCCGTTGACTCTCACAATGCTTCCCGCCGTCTCACCATTATGCTTTACCCACATCCTGGTCCGGTTTCCGTTGGAAGTCACCGCTATCTGATAAGCACCTTCCTCAAAATCCGGATTGCTGTCCACGGCAAAAGAAAGGCTGTCTCCCGGCTGAAGATCCGCTGCCGGATAATTCTCTGACTTTTTCTCATAAATATCGGTTCCGCGATAAGTAACTGTTTTCCCTGACGCTTCTTTTGAAGCCGGTGAAAGATAGGTCAGCTCCACATAATCCACCCACCCATAACTCTCACCAGACTCCCCCTCAACGGTCAGAATATCAGAAGGCGCCAAAAGTAAGGTTTCTACCATGGTATCCTCTGTCATATTCGCCATGCCGAAGCTCGTCTCTGCCCGAAGTACGCTTCCTGCCTGCCGGTAGTTTACCTTTATGACAAATTTCTGGCGGTTTCCGTTAGACCGGATCGTCAGCCGGTAATTTCCCGCCCGGAAGTCCCGGTTGTCTGACAATTTGATATTCATCTGGGCTCCGGGCTGCAGATCCGCTGTCAGGCTGTCAGACTGAGCCTTATAATACGCCTCTCCTTCATAGATATACCGGTTGCCTTCTGTGCGGGTCTTTACAGGCTGATTCACATTTCCCGCATCATTGGCTGCCTCCCTGAGAGCATTGGCTCCTACTGCAGCGCCTCCCCGGATATAAATAGAGTCTTCATCATAGGACTCAGGTACATAGACTCCTCCTTCTACGATTGCCAGCAGGCCGGTTTCTTTGGCAATCTTAAATACCAGATATCCGTCTTCTGTCCGGCTTGGAATCTTGACGCATTTGATTGCCTGTCCCTGTCCTTCCACATGATATAAAGTATAGCGTTTTTCCTCCGGCAATTCTGATCTTCCGGATGGGATTCCCTCCAGGCTGATGCGTACTGTCACCGGAGAGGCGGGCGAAATACGGTTGTCCCTGTCGTCTCCCCAATAAAAATACAAATACCTGCCAAAGATCCGGTCTGCCTGAAACCGCTCATATACCTTCTCAAGATAGGGATCGCCTGAATCCGGTTCTTCTACTGCCAGGCAGCTTCCATAGGGCAGAGCGCCTACAGGCGCCTTAACATGTACTGTCATCTCCCCGTCCCCATACTGATCTTCAAAAGGCTCAGCCTCAATGAGCTCCAAGTAATCGATCCATTGATACTGCCCTTCTGGAGTAACGAGCTGAAGCTCATTGGTTGCGTAAAGCTCCAATACCCCTTGTGCCGGTACTAGCCGGTAGCTTCCCCACTCTGTAAAATCAACGCCTACACGTCCTACCGCTTTCCCGTCAACCTTTACCGTAAGATTCTTCCCGTCATTTCCTCCGCTGTAACGCACCAGCAAATTATAGACGCCTCTGTCAAACCCATCGGCTTTCGTCAAAGGTATGGATATGGAGTCTCCGTTTCCTGCCTCAAAATTGGCGGCGTTGCCTTCATCCTGCCATGCATTATAGTATTCCTCCGCTTCATAATGGTATTTTCCTTTTTCCATGGACACTGCATAGATGCCGCAGCCCTGCATGGCCGCTGTAAGGGATTTTCCATTGTTGTCCTTAAAGGCGCGGAGAGGTTCCCCTTCCTCACCTGTCATATAATACAGATCCACATCCGGATTTTCCTTGTCGATTCCCGCCGGAACCGGAACTGTGATGCTGACCTTATCTTCCCGCCCTTCTGCGGCAAGATCCAAAAGCTGGCCATTGTATTTTAACTCAACCCGGTATCCCACTGCCCGCAGGCCCTGTCCCGAAAAATATTCGTTTCCCGTCTTGCCCATGGCTTTGACCGTAAGCTTCGTTTCCGTAGGAATCACGCCTGCCTCTGCTTCCACCGTGATCCCGGTTGGCAGATCTTTTTTGTAGTAGGCATAGGGCAGCTCTTTAAAAACCACATTTTTGATCCATCCCTGGCTTCCCTCCGGGGCAATGATCTCAACAAGATCTCCTTCCTTCAGCTCATACCGCTCCTGCCATCCATTGGAAAGCAGCTTATCCGTGCCGAATTCTCCGTTTCCTGACGCCAAATAAGTTCCCGCCTTCTCTCCGTTGACCAAAACCGAGTATTCCCTGGCATTTCCTGCATGATAGATTAAAAGTGCATACTGGCCTTTTACAAAACGGCTGTCTAACTTTAATGTCAGCTTTCTTCCCGGATTCATATCTGCACAATTCGGTGCATCGTCACATCTCTTTTCCACCGTCACAATCGGATCTTCCATGGTCAGATCAATCCTTTTTTCTGCTATGGGCGTCAAAAGGATCTTGTCGATCCAGGTATATTTTCCGTCTGTGTCTGCATAGAGGCGGATGGTTTCCTGGCCGGTCAGAGGAAAAATCTTCATGCATTCTGCCGTCTTGCTGCTTCCCCAGTCAAAAGTGCCGGGTGAAAAGATCATATCTGCAGAATGTTCCCCTGCCTTTAGGCTCATGACCTGTCCGTTTCCTGCATGGACTGCCTGAATCAGATAATTTCCTGCCGGAAAACCGGCTACATCTGCCAAAGGAATCTCAATCCCTGTATGGGGCTGCAGATCTGCTCCCTGCCCGTCCCCGGTAGGCTGGTAGTACCGCTCTCCTTCAAACACATAAGTGTCTCCGTCCATGGTAAAGCCGCCCTGAGGATCTGACAGCCATTTCCATGTCACTCCTTTGATCCATCCTGCGCTGCTATCCGGCGCTGTGATCGCAACCGTATCTCCTGCCTTCAGCTTATAGCTTCCCTTCCATCCTGAAGATATCAGTTGGTTTGTCCCCAGGTTTCCATTGTCCTTGCTTTCCTCTATGTCATAAGTTCCGGCCTCTTTTCCGTTAATGGCAATGGAGTAAGACCGTTTGTCTCCTGTATGGAAAAACTGCAGCCCGTACTGTGCCTCCTCAAATTGTCCATCCAAGGTCATGGTCACCGTCTTGCCTGCAGGCATATTCACACATCCCCCGTCCACAATATCTGCGGCGGCGACTCCGTCAAAGGATTTTTCATCCACAGGAATCCTTACGTCTGTTTTCGGAACAAGGCGGATTGTTTTCACCCAGGTATATCTGCTGCCGGACTCTGCAGTCAGCTTTAAGGTTTCCTTTCCTGTCAGGTTCAGGCTTTCCATACTTTCTGCTGTCTTCTGGTTCCCCCAGTCAAAACTGCCGGGAGGAAGAATCAGTTCAAGAGAACTTCCGCCTGCTTCTGCCTGCATGATTTGTCCTGTGCCTGCATAGTCTAACTCTATCCGGTATTCTTTTGCTTTAAAGTCCGGCACTATGGCCTGAAGGGGAATCTCTATGGAATCTCCTGGCTGGAGATCCGCGCCAATGCCGTCCCCGGTTGTATTTCCGTTATAATGCCTCTTTGCCGGAAACTCATAGATGCCGTTATTCTCCAGATAATCCGGATCTGGTTCTGAGATCCATTGAAGCATTACATCCCGAAGCCAGCCGTAATTATCCGTGGGAGATACAATGGTTATCACGTCACCCGGCTTTAGTTCACATGCTCCCTGCCATCCGTCTTCCTGCAAACTATCTAAATTCCACGGATCATCGGTAGCAGATATTCTGTACCTCTCTGCCTCCTTCCCATTTACCTCAATGCCGAATTCTCTCTCATTGCCGGTCGTAACCATCAAAAAGCTGTAGATGCCTCTCTTGAAATTACTATCTAACGGTATGTCTAATCTTCTTCCCTCCTTCATATCAACGCAGGTATCACTTCCGGTCAGCCAGGAGTTGTCATTTAAAAAGTCTTTTGCCTCAAACCGTATCACATTGCCTTCTATCCGTTCCAGCCCAATCCAGTCCACATGAGCATACGCGCCTGATGTGCTTGCTTCCACAGATAAAGTATCGCCGGAGGACAGAGTCATCATATCCGGGCTTTTTGTCTCACTGTCTTGTGTCCAGCCAAATGAAGTGTCCTTACAGAGAATGCGTCCTGTCTTCCCTCCGGCCTTAATGGTCAATACCTGGCGGTTTCCGGCCTGACGCATATGAATAAAGTAATCTCCGTCCGTAAACCCTTCTACCTGGCTTAAGGGTATCTCAATGCTTGTATTTGGCTGAAGATCCGCATACCTTCCAAACTCTGCGCCTGTGTCATTGCTCGTCTGGTTATAATACCGGGCAGCCTCAGCCTTAATCATCCCATCCGCTCTGACACTTATGATCCTGGACTCTGACGGCGTTGCCACATCCTTATTCCCTGTCTCCTGCCTGATGGCTGCCGTATCTTTGTCATAAAACTCCTCATTCTCTAAAGAGTCTTGTCCGTCTTCCTCTTTCTCAGTTCCGTCAGACCTTGTGGCTGCTGCCTGACTGGCGCTGGCTGTATTTTGCATCTCGTCTCTGTACAGAATCTCTGCCATTGCCAAAGGCAAAGGTCCGATCCTGCCAGTCAGGAGCACGGAAATCAGAAGTATGGCCAAATGCTGCCTGTACCATTCCCGCCTTTTGCCCCCTGCACGTTCTTTTCCTTTCCTCGTTCCCTCTCTCATTTTGGTTCCCCCTTGCAATCCTTCTATTCTTCCGCTTCCTTCAGGTAAACATATACGGCGTCATCTGCTCCCAAACGCTGTCCCGGATCTTTGTCAATCTCATCTGCCTTGTCTATCAGATAGATATCATAACCATTTTTCCCGTTTCCCCGTTCTGGCTTGCACACGCGGTATGTATAGCCTCCATAATCCTTATATTTTTTTCCGCCTGAAAGGACTCCCTTTTGGCTTACCTTCTGAGCGCTTCCGGTCTTTACGTTTCCCTCTGCATCTACCAGAAAAAGACCGGTTGCATCTCCGTCCCGGTTGGCAATCTCCGGCACATAGACCAGTTCATACCGCTCCGTGCCGGACGCTCCCACTGCAAGCCCCTGATAATACAGCTTTCCGTCATACACTCCTGTCACGCCCCGGCCGCGGTAATTCTTATCATCCGTCTTCTCGGAAAAGTAATAGTAAAAATCCTCATTTCCATACTCGCTTGTCTTAACCCGTGGTCCCGTCACCATGGCAGCATTATCCGAAAAATCATAAAAACCGTTGGGGAACTTTGTCAGAATACTGTCACTCCGTTTGGTGATCAGGAATAACCCGTCAATCCTTGCCCCATTGTTCTCACAGATATAATAACGTCCGTCATCCGCCTTAAAAATAAAACCCACATAGCCGTCGTCTGCTTTATCACTTCCCGGCGCACCGTTAAAAGCATAGGTTCCAATCTTGTCGTTCTCCACCTTCCAGGGTTTAATATTATCCGCGACAATAGCAGGATGAAACTTATCTTCATAAACCTCCCAATCGCCTGCATCACGGGAAAAGCCATACCGGTATTGGGTTACAATATGGCCGTCCTTCCCACAGTAAAAAGAACGATCATCCTCCCCTTCGTCTTTTCCCGGCGGCTTTGCCGTAATCCAACAGCTTTTGGAGGCCGCGCCGCTGTCCGGGTCACAATAAATATAATTCTGAGGATTATGGGCATAGTAATTCTCTGCATAGTCATTCTCTCCGACCCAGCCTCCCCATGCGTCCTCTGTCTCATCGGTTACCTTTACATACCGGACCTTCTCGTCCCGGTCGTCCTCATACACCCAGCCGCTCAGCCGTACCCCTTCCTCGTCAAAATAATAATCATTTCCCTCATAGGTCAGCTTCTTATTCTGATAAGGATGGCCTTTCTCATCAAAATAGTACCAGTTTACATTTTCATCCGCATCCTGTGCAGGACCGGAAAACACCTCAAAATATGGGGAGTCCGGGGCATATGCGGGCATCCACTGCTTTCTGCACATCTTTCCCGTGGTATCACAGTAATACACAGAATCATCCACGCCTCCGGAATGATAGATCTCAGCACTGTCTCCAATCTTATCCCCGCTGGCAACCCAACCGGTAAGCATTTTCCCTTCCTCATCAAAAAAGTAAGTCTCTCCATGGATCAGCTGTCTTCCCCGGACTCTCTCCTGGTCTCTCCCGTAATAATACCAGACATTCCCCTCTGACTGATATGTCCATTGGTTTCGGGGCACAGCCGGTTCTGACTGATCTTCCTCCTGGCCGCTGTTTTCCCGGCCGCTTTCTTCCCCGGACTCTGCTGCTGCCAAAGCGTCAGCCCTCACAGAAAGAGGGAAAGGCAGCACACTGAACGCGGCTGCCAAGACTACCGCTTTTGTCAGCATTGCAGCCTTTTCTTGTTTTTTCATTCCATCCATACCTCCTTATTCCTGATTTTCCTTTCCCATTCCTTAAGCATCTGCCATCTTCTAAAAATGTTCTACTCCTTCACGCTCCCCACCACAATTCCTGTAATCAAGTATCTCTGCAGAAGCGGGTAGATCAGCAGCAGCGGAACCACAGACACCACGATCTTGGCTGCATTTAAGTTCTGGCTGGACACCTCCATGGCATTGATTAAGGAGCTTAAGCTTCCTCCGGAGTTTAACATATCCTCCAGTTTGACGCTTAAAGTCTGAATATAGGTCTGCAGAGGATAATTGCGCACCTTGGTCATATAGATCAGTCCCCCGAAAAAATCATTCCAGTTGCCCACAATGCTGAACAAAGCAATCGTGGCAATCACTGGCTTTGAACAGGGAATATATACCCTTGTCAGCACTTGTAAGGGCGTGGCCCCGTCAATGACTGCCGCTTCCTCCAAAGACTTCGGCACCCCCATGAAAAAGTTCATCACCATAATCACGCTGAAAATCGGCACTGCCCCCGGAAGCACCAAAGCCCACACCGTGTTGAGCAGGTGAAGGTTCTTTACCACCAGATAGGTAGGTATCATCCCGCCGCTGAACAACATGGCAAAGATCAAAAGTCCCATATAAATGCTCCGTCCCTTAAACTCTCTTTTTGTCTTGGATAAGGGATAAGCCATGAGCACAATCAAAACCAGGTTAATCACCAGACCGGCTCCTACCCGAAACACCGATATTCCAAAAGAACGCCAGAACTGACTGTCCTCCATAATTTTCTTATAAGCTGCCGTGGTAAACTTTACCGGCACAAAGCCCACAATATTGGCGGCCGCAGCATCACTTCCGCTGAACGAAATAGCAAGAATATTCAGCATAGGAAGAAGGCATATAAGCCCTAAAAGAATCACGATCCCATAAATCACCCCGGTTCCTAAGTTTGCCATAATCCCCTTTTTCCTGATCATATTCCTGCCCCCTTAAAAGATTTTCCGGTCTGTAAACCGCTTAGACAGCTCATTGGCCGTCACCATCAGAATCAGGCCCACCACGGACCGCAAAAGTCCCACTGCTGTGGAAAAACTGTATTGCCTGCTGATTAAGCCCATCCGGTACACATAAGTATCCAGCACGTCTCCTGTCTTATAAACCATAGGCGAATACAGGTTATAGATCTGGTCAAACCCTGCGCTTAAAATACTGGTCAGGCTCATGGCTGCCATCAAAAGAATGATCGGAAGCATTCCCGGAAGGGTAATATGCCATACCCGCTTCCACCAGGTAGCCCCGTCCATGGCTGCCGCCTCATGAAGCCCCGGATCAATGGCAGTGATTGCTGCTAAGTAAACAATAGAATTATATCCGAACTCCTTCCATACGTCCGTGGCAATGATCATGGGACGAAACCAGGTATTGCTTCCCAAAAAATTAATCTTTTCCAGACCCAAAGCCGCCAAAAGCTGGTTCACCGGCCCGTCCAGGTTAACCATATTGACCACCACTGCCGCCAGCACTACCCAGGACAGGAAGTGGGGAAGATACACAATCGTCTGTATGGTCTTTTTCAGGAATTTCACCCGGATCTCATTGAGCAGAATGGCAAATACAATGGCCATCAAGGTTCCCAGTAAGATCTTGCCCACCGCAATCACCAGCGTATTGGTAAAAATCTGTCCGATATCCGGCAGCTCAAGCATATACTGAAAATGCTCCATACCTACAAACTTTGATCCCATAATCCCCTTTGCCGGCACATAATCCTGAAATGCCATGACAATCCCTATCATGGGTACAAAACAAAACACTGCTACAAATGCCATACCTGGCAGCATCATCAAATGAAACATTGCCTGGGTTCCCATTCCATCCCTGCTTCGGGATTTTCCTTGGCTCATCTTTTATTCCTCCTGCTTTTCCTTAATACTCTTGAAATCTCGCTGCGCCCTATTTGTTTTCTGCTCTTTATCTCACGGCTCCCCTGCCAGCGCTTCCTCGATCTCCGCCGTAATCTTCTCTCCGCCCTGGGCTTTCCAGTCTGCCACAAAATCATCAAAACCATCCAGAGGAATGGAACCTGTGACAATTCCCACAAATACCTCCTCCTCCATTTTCCCTAAGCTGGCGCTGCTCTTTTTCATGGTCTTGGTAGTTCCCCGAAAGACAGGCAGCTCCCACTCAAACTGTTCATTCTTTGTCAGGCTCTCGATCAGCTCAATGCCGCACATACGGGATGTATACTTGGCCCAATCATTGACTTCCGGCTCTGGCTCTGACTGGTAACGCCGGATGGATTCCACAATGCTCTTAGATTCTGCCGTGCGCACCTGTTCCATGGTAATTTCTTCGTTTAGGCACCCCTTAATATCTGCATAGTCATCCAAAAGGGACGTGTAAGCATTGACCTCCACCTGGAACGGCCTTGCAGAATTGTCTACGCCTTGGCTGATGTATGCCGCCACCTCCGGCGCTTCTTCTTCCAGCCCCGGGTGATTTACCACATCGTCAAAAAACAGATTCAGCATTTTTACGATCACTTCCGGATTGGAATAGCCCTTGCGCACCACCATATATCCGCTTCCCGCATTGCTGTGGGCCACATTAACCCGGCCGTCCTGGTCACATACCGTAAAGGCGGCAAACTGCGCCTCTGGGTTCATGCCTTTTACATTGTTTAAAAGCCAGTCCGGAATATGCCAGGGACCAAAGGCAATGCCAAGCTGGTTGTTCGTCAAAAGCGCCGTAATGTCATCCCATGTCCGCGTCCCGAACTGAGGATCCAAAACCCCCTCATCAAACCATTCTGCCAACTGTCCCAATGTCTCTTTCATCTCCGGCGTCACAGAGCCATATACCACAGCCCCATTATCATCCCGGATCCACAGCTTTGGAAATGCACCAAAAGCTGAAGTCACCGCATTGATGGTATAGCCGCTTCCGCCGTAATCATCTGCTGTCAGGTAAGGCACAAAGGCCATGCCCACCGGATTGCCGGATTTGCCCGGATCCTTTTCTAAAAAGGTTCTGGCAATCAGCTCCAGCTCCTCAATGGTCAGGCAGTGATCCTCATCTTCATCCACCGTAATCCCGGTCTTTTCCAGCCAGTCCTGCCTTACATACGCCACACAAGGCGCACTGTCCAGATTCGTCCCCGGTATGGCCATCAGCCTTCCGTCATAAGTGGCTGTATCCAGGCAGCGTCCGCCATAGGAATCATAGATTTCCTTAATATAGTCACTGGCATATTCTTCATAGGCGTCTGTCAGATCCTCCACCAGCTCATTTTCCACCAGCTCATCTAAAATATCCTTAGATCCGATAAACAGGGCGTCCGGAAGCTCTCCGGACGCAATAGCTAAGGACACCTGCCGGTCATAATCCTCCCCGTTGGCCTCAAAGTCGTCCAATATCCTCACATTCAGCTTATCCATCACATACCGGGTATAAGCATTGTCCTCATAAGTATCCCCTTCCGGGAACTTGGGATTTGCCAAAGTCCTGCGCCCCATAGAACACGAAAGCACCTCATGATAGCTTCCCATAGCTCCCGCTTCGGCCGCAACAGGATCCTGGTTCTTCTTTCCGCCCTGGCTGCAGCCCGAAAGCCCTGCTGCCATCACACATGCAAGCCCTGCCATATACCATCTCATACTATGCCCTTTCATTACCATTCCTCCTCGTATAATATGTAATGACACGCGCCGTTTTCACACCGCCTGCCAAGTTGTTGGAACGCATTCCTGTTGTGAAACTTTGTTTCACAAGCATACCTTATTATTTATTATAATTTGTAAAATTTTCTCCGTAAACGACAAAAAATACCGGATCATGTTACATTTTCCGGTATTTTTGTACAATTAAATTTCATCTTGAGACAATGTCTATGGTTCACCTGCCAGCCTTTTAGGAATCCTGACCACCACCCTGGTGCCCTCTCCTGTCCGGCTCTCAATCTTCAGTCCATATTCTGCCCCATAGTACAGACGGATCCGGTAATGCACATTTTGCATCCCGTATCCTTTGGATCCTGCATTCAGCGCTTCCTCCATCTCCTTTGGAGACATTCCGCATCCATTATCCCTCACCTCAAATTCCAGGCAGTCCCCATCCTCACGGCCCAAAACCCACAGCTTTTTCTCTCCCTTCCCCTCTTTGTGATCCAATCCATGTCCAATGGCATTTTCCACCAGGGGCTGTAAAATCAGATTCAGCATTTCATACTTCATCATAGATTCCTCCGCCTGCTGTTCCACCTGAAATTTGCCGGAATGCATGATACTCTGGATCCGGATATAAGAGCTGGTATTATCCCACTCCCCCTTTACTGTCGTGACGCTTTTTCCCTTATTCAGCGTAGTCCGGTAAAACGTGGACAAAAGCTGGGACATCTCACTGATCTCCAACTGATCCGCCATGATTGCCTTCCAGTTGATCAAGGATAAGCTGTTATATAGAAAATGAGGGTTGATCTGAGCCTGCAGCGCCTTCATCTCATACTCCTGCTGAGAAATCCTGCTTTTATAAACCTCATTCACCAAGGTATTCAGCCGCTCCATCATCCGGGAAAAGCTTTGGATCAGATGGCCGATCTCATCCTTAGACTCCTCCTTAACCACTACCTGAAGATTCTCCCCCTCAATCTGATCAATGTTTTGAATCAGCCTGACCAAAGGCTGCACCACACATTTAGCCAATAAAACACTTACCATGAAAATAATGATCAGGCAAATCCCTACTGCGCCCACGATCAAAAATGTAATGCTGATTGCCGAGGAAGACACGGTGTTTAAAGGACGGTACAGATAAATCTTCCAGCCATTGGCCGGGATCTCCCGCTTTTCCAGCACATAGTCCTCCAGACACTCTGCCCCGCAGGACAGCTCCTTTAAGGTCAGCCCCCAGGCGCTGCCTTCCTTCTCAGACACGGCAAAAGAATAGGCCGGCGACGCTCCTCCGTTGGCAATCATAATCCCATAATTGTTCTCAAAAAGACCGGAAAGCCAGCCAAACACCTCTTTGTAATCCAGTTCTATATACACCACGTTGGGCTTTGCTTTCTCTCTCCCGTAGATCCTGCAGTACAATTCCAGCACTCCCTGTTCGTCTGCTTTCCAGTGTATCCGGTAATCCTGGTATGCTTTTTCCGGCTGCGGCGCTTCTTCAATCCTTCTTAGAATATCCCCGTGGGGATACAAGGTCTCATTGGAGCTGTAGATGGTCAGACTTTGAATCTGAGGATAGAAAAGCTTCATCTGCCGGACTGCCGGGTCAATCACATCCCGGTAAGCCCGGTACATCTCCAGGTTGTCCTGATACTGTACCTCCAATGCCTGCCGGATATTCTCATCCCACACAAGATTCTGCATCACATGCTGATACATGGCCAGGGAAGAATCCATCCGCAGCACACTCTGCTCCAACGTTTCCCTTAAAACCTCCCTCTCCCGCTGGATCAATAGCCTTCTGGTCTGCAGATAGCAGAAGATCCCCAGAATCACCACCGGAATCAGGCTGACTGCCAGATGGCTTAGAAACACCTTTTTCCGAAAAGCCAGATTTTTATACCATTTCCCCACATCTGCCATCCTTCCTCCCATCCAAAGCCCGCCATCTATCGACGATATTGCTCCGGCGTCACCCCGTATTCGTTGCGAAAGCTGCGGCAGAAATAAGACACACTTCCATACCCTACCTGCTCGCAAATATCACTGATCTTCATATTGGTGTTCTTCAACAGCTCTCTGGCCTTTTCCATTCTGATGTTTTTTATATACTTGTTAATGCCAATCCCCTTTTCCTGGATAAAAATGCTGCTCAGATAATGGGGCGTCCTAAAAGCCTTCTCAGCCAAAAGATCCAGGCTTAAAGGCTGGTCATAATGTTCTTTAATATACTGTTCCACCAGGGCAATGGTTCTTTTGGGCGAATCCTCTCCTGCCTGAAACAAATTCTCCACATCTTCTGTCACCTGCCAGATCAATGCCTCCAAATCAGTAAAGTTCCCGCAGGAATAAAGCTTTTCCACCAGCCCGGCCAAACGATCCTTTCCGTCCGAAAGCTCTTTTACTAAAATCTTGAGCAGGCTGGCACAGACAAAACGGGTATAAATATACGACTGAAATCCATTGTTCCGGCACACTTCCATGAGAATCTCCACATTCCTTCTCAAGCTGTAGCCGTCACGGCAGGCCACATCCTTTTCAATCGCCTGCAAAAGCTGTCCGTCGCTGATCTTTACTGATTCCCGCGGCTCCTGGTTTCTTCTGGGGTACACATAGCTGTCCTGATAGAAAAAACGCTCCTCTAAACTTCTCTCTGTCTGGCGATATGCATTTCCCATATCTTCTCCGCCTTCAATCCGACCGCTTACGGCCAGATAGCATATTTTGCCAAACTCTTTTTCCACTGCCAAGTGAATGCACCTGGCCAGCTCCTGTAAGTATTCTTCCTTTAAGTCCATGCCTTTTAGGAAAAACACTCCTTGGGAGGGCGTCAGATCCAGAAAGTCAAATTCACCGGAAATCACCCCCCCTGACAGGTTGGAAAACCCTTTTATGTCTGAGATCACACTCCCAAATACATCTTCCTCAAACTCAATCACAATCAGCCTGGTATACTCTCTCAGGAAGCCGAGCTGTTCCCTGCCGTATTCCTGTATCAGCTTATCATAGGATACCTGGTTTAAAAGCCGCGCAATCACATAGCTTTTCAAAAAAGCTTCATTTTGGGTAATGGCTTCCTTTTCCCGCATCAGGCGCTCGACTACCCGGCCGATTACCCGGTTAAACTCTGCCGGATCCACTGGTTTTAAGATATAATCCACTGCCTGCAGGGAAAGTGCCTGCTTCACATACTCAAAATCATCATAACCGCTGAAAAATATAATCTGCATATCCGGAAACTGTTCCCTGACCTTTGCAGCCAGCTCTATGCCGTTTAAAAACGGCATTTTTACATCGGTCACCAAAATATCCGCAGGAAATTCCCCAAGCCCCTTTAATGCCTCCATGCCATCCGGCGCTTCCCGGATCTCAAAGGTATATCCAAACTTATGCAGCAGAAAACGTATCCCCATACGTTCCGCATCCTCATCGTCTGCAATCATCAGCCGGAACATAGCCTTCTGCACCTCCTTTTCAACATTTTTCTGCAGGCATGCCCGTTTTTACGAAATGACACTCCTGCTGTTTTCGGCATATGCCAGATACATCCGGGCCTCATAGGGCTTTAACACCCCGGCCTCCCTGTCCTCATAATTCCCAATCAGCAGTGTCTCCTGCTCCCATTCCTCAGTCAATGCACACTCCACAGAATTTCCAAAAAAATTGCATATTACCAGCAAACGGCACTGCTCATTCTCCCGCACATAGGCAAAGACCTGCTCATCCTTTTCCATGAGCATCAAAAACCGCCCGTCTGTCAGAACCGGATATTCCTTTCTTAAGGCCACCAGCCTTTGGTAGTACGCAAACACAGACCCCGGCACCCCTACCTGCGCCGCAGCGTTAATCTCCTTATAATTGGGATTTACCTTCATCCACGGCGTCCCGTCTGTAAATCCGGCATGAGTCCCATTGTCCCACTGCATCGGCGTCCTGGCATTGTCCCGGCTTTTGGCATAAATGGATTCCATCACATCCTCTTTCTCATATCCTGCCTCCATCCGTTCCCGGTATAGATTCAGGGTCTCTATATCCCGGTATTCCTCAATCGGATAGCGGACATTGGTCATCCCCAGTTCTTCTCCCTGGTAAATATAGGGAGTCCCCTGCATTCCATGGAGCAGTGTCGCCAGCATCTTGGCTGACTCTGTGCGGTATCTTTTGTCATCTCCCCAGCGGGATACAATCCGGGGCAGATCGTGGTTATCCCAAAACAGGCTGTTCCAGCCGCATTGATAAAGGCTGGTCTGCCACTGATTTAAAATCTCCTTCAGCTTCAAAAAAGGCAGCGGCGCCAGATCCCATTTTTCCTTTCCTTCCTGCTGATCCAGGACAATATGTTCAAACTGAAACACCATGGAAAACTCACTGTTATCCGGGCTGCTGTAAAGCTTTGCCAGCTCCGGAGTGGCTCCCCATGCTTCCCCCACTGTCACCAAATCCCCTTTCTGAAACGTTTCCCTGCTCAGCTCCCGAATATACGTGTGAAGCATTGGCCCGTTGTTGGTAATTTTCTCATCCGGAACCTTGGCAATCTGATCGATCACATCCAGCCGGAAACCACCCACGCCCTTGTCCATCCACCATTTAATCATCTGGTATATCTCCTGGCGCACCTTTGGGTTATCCCAATTCAGATCCGGCTGTTTGACGGAAAACTGATGAAAATAATACTGCCCTGCTTCCGGCGACCACTCCCAGGCTGAACCGCCAAAGCAGGCTTTCATATCATTCGGCGGCGCTTTTGGCTCCCCGTCCCTCCACACATAATAATCATGATAAGGATTCTCCTTCCCTGACTTTGCCTCCACAAACCAGAAATGTTCATCCGAGGTATGGTTCAGAACCAAATCCATGATAATGCGGATGCCCCGTTTCCCGGCCTCCGAGATCAGTTCTTCCATGTCTTTTAAGGTTCCAAACATAGGATCAATGTCCTGATAATCGGAAATATCATAGCCATTGTCATCCTGAGGTGATCGGCACACCGGCGAAAGCCAGACCGCATCCACTCCCAGCGTCTTCAGATAATCCAGCCGGCTGATGATTCCCTGCAGATCCCCGATCCCGTCCCCATTGCTGTCCTGAAAGCTTCTGGGATAAATCTGATAAATCACTGCATTCTGCCACCATTTCCCAAAAGAAGTTTTATCTATGTTCTCCATCTTTCCCTTCTCATCTGCCTCAAACTTATTCTCTCGCGCCATATCTATTCTCCTTTTCCTGAAAACCAGTCTCTGTAATAAAATCTCCATCACCATTTTATAGAATATTCTCAAAAATGTATAGAATAAATTTTCCTTATCTATAGTAATCCCTACACTTCTGTTACGTTCACAGAAAAATCATCATCTGTCATCAAACCTCGCAGTGTTTTTGAAATGATCCTTTTTTCCTCTTATGGTAGGATATAGTTACCGAAAGGGTGATGGTTCCGGCTTACAGTTGTGGCATTTGAACCAGACGGTACCGCTGCCTCTGCAGTACGGTATGCCGCCGGAAGCATGAACATGACGCTCAGTTTGGGACTGAAGATTGTCATTTGACTTGATTTACGTGGGTTCGAATCCCACCGGTGAAAACCGTTGCTTAGTGGTTAAAGCGATCAAACGACACCTGTCACGTGTCTCTCAGAGGAGGAAGACGTGGAGTCTGCCCGCATGTTTTGATTTCAGGAAGGAACATGGTATCCTGCGGCCGCCGAGGAAACAAAACGACTGCAGCATTTCCGGACAAAAGAAAAGCGTGCAGCAGGGAGCCTGCCTGTACTGTCTGAGACGGCAAAACAAACCATATCCCATGATCCGATCAAGGGAATTACATACTGCTCCTGCACTTTGCCGTGCTTTGGCACAGGAAAACCAGGGAGAAAAAATTCCCTGAACGGAAAGCCGGATATCCCATTGTTTTGTCAGTCCGAACAGTCCGCAGAGCTCTTTGCGGCAGATTCCAGGTTGGAATCACAAATTAACTGTAAATTTATGCTTATAATTACACGATTCTAAGGAGACCATCTATGAAAATTCAAATTAATCAAAATCAATGTGGATTTTTATTAAAAAACGGATGCTTTGTAAAAACCCTTGCCAATGGTACCTACCATTACATGAAAGCCTTAGGCTATGAAGTTATTGTTGAGGAAATGGAAGGCGCTGTAAAATTTGACCGGATTCCCGGAGAAATTTTACTGGCACAGGATAAGGCATTTGAGGAAAAAGTGCTTTCTTTTATGGTTCCTGAGGGCCATATCGGGATCTTGAAGGAAAATGGGGTGGCCAGAAAGATCCTTCCGGAAGCAGAATATCTGTACTGGAACGGGTTAAAACGGTACAGCGTGGAGCTTTTGGATATGAGAGTGCCGGAAACTGCCGGAAAGGTAAACAAAGCCTATCTTGCGCAGATACCTTTAAAATATTACAAAAAGATAGAGATTCAGCCCGGGGAACTGGGAATCCTTTATTATAACAACCAGGCTGCCGGAGAGTTAAAAACCGGTACCTACTACTATTGGGTATATTCCAAGGATGTAGTATGCCGGATCGTGGACTTAAAAATCCGTCCGTTAGAGATTTCCGGACAAGAAATCCTGACTGCAGACCGGATCAGCGTGAGAATCAACCTGATGTGTACATACAAAGTAGTAGAGCCTAAAACCATGATTGAAACCATTAAAAATCTGGAAAACCAAGTATATGCCTGTGTCCAGCTGGTGATTCGGGAGTATATCGGAAGATACCGTTTGGATGAGCTTCTGCAGCAGAAGGAAGAAATCTCCCAGTTTATTTTCAAGCGGTTAAAGGAAGTGGAGAGAGACTATTGTATTGCGTTTCACAGCGCCGGTATTAAGGATATTATCCTTCCGGGCGAGATTCGGGATATCATGAATACAGTGCTGGTGGCAGAGAAAAAGGCCCAGGCTAATGTGATAACCAGAAGGGAGGAAGTGGCTTCCACCCGATCTCTTTTGAATACTGCGAAACTGATGGATGAGAATAAGACTTTGTATAAGCTTAAGGAGATGGAGTGTTTGGAGAGAATCTGCTCTCAGGTAGGGAATATTCAGGTGGGGGGAGGGGCTCTGTTAGAACAGCTTCAGGCGTTGGTTCGGTGATGTTTGCAGATTACTGTCACTAGTTATTTTAAATATTTATTGCAGGATTATCATTTTACGGTATAATTAAGGAAGCTCACTGATGTGAGCGCAAAACAGCACCCTGACGGGTGGTGACATAGTATAACTGAGAAAGTTCACTGATGTGAGCGCAGGAGGAATATATGAAGAAATTATACTCGTGGAATGTTAATGGGCTGCGGGCTTGTATGAATAAGGGATTTTTGGATTTTCTGGCAAGGGAGGATCCGGATGTTCTCTGCCTCCAGGAGACTAAAATGCAGCCGGAACAGGCGGATTTTATGTTTCCTGGATATCAGATATACTGGAACAGTGCGGTGAAAAAAGGGTACTCCGGGACAGCCGTATTGACAAAAGAAAAGCCCTTGTCTGTGTCCTGCGATTTGGGAATGGACAAGCACAACACGGAAGGACGGACGCTGACTTTGGAATATCCGGAATATTATCTGGTTAATGTCTATGTCCCTAACGCTCAGAATGAGTTGGCGCGTATTGATTACCGGATGGAGTGGGAGGATGACTTTCGTTCCTATTTGGGAGCGCTGAAGGAAAAAAAGCCGGTTATTGTGACTGGAGATTTTAATGTGGCCAAAGAAGAAATCGACTTGAAAAATCCTAAAGCCAATCGGGGAAACGCAGGCTTTTCTGATGAGGAACGAGACAAGATGCGGATACTTCTGGATTCTGGATTTATAGATTCTTTTCGGTATCTGTATCCAGATAAGGTGGATGCCTATACCTGGTGGTCCTACCGTTTTAAGGCCAGGGAACGAAATGCCGGCTGGCGGATTGACTATTTTCTGGTATCTGTTGGTTATGAAGATCATATTGAGGAAAGCCTGATTCTTTCGGATCAGACGGGCAGCGATCACTGTCCCATAGGACTGCTTTTAAAATAACGCCCTGTATCCGTAAAAACGGCAATGAGCCAAATGCCTGGACATCCCCGCATTTGGCTCATTGTCAGAAATATTTTTCCAAACAAGCACAATCACTTAATAGTGATACTTTTTTCGTTTCCCCACAAGAAATGCTGCGGCAGTCAGAACTGCCAGGATCTCTGCCGCCACAATCGAGGCCCATATGCCGTCCAGTTTCCAGATTAATGGAAGGACAATCACCGCTGCTACCTGAAATACCAGGGTTCTTAAGGATGAAATCAATGCAGAGGTAAGGCCGTCATTCAGCGCCGTAAAGAATCCGGATCCAAAAACAGCAAAGCCTGCAAACAAAAACGAGTAGGCAAAGATGGAAAAGGCGTGAAGTGTCATTTCCAAAAGTCCCGGATCATACCCCACAAAAATCAGAGAAAGCGGTTTTGCCAAAATCAGGGATGAGGTAAACATAAGTACAGCAAAAGCCGAAATTATAACCAGGCTCTTTTTCAAAAGACTTTTCAGCTCTCCATAATTTCCGGCTCCATAATGATATCCGATCACCGGAGATACTCCCACAGAAAATCCGATGTAAGAGGCCAAAAAGATAAAATTCACATACATTAATACCCCGTAAGCTGCAATGCCGTCCTCCCCGGCATATCTTAAAAGCTGTACATTGTACAACATACTGATGACGGAAGAAGAAATGTTGCTCATCAGCTCAGAGGAACCATTGGAACAGATCTTTAACATGGATTTTCCGTCAAACCCTGCTTTCCTGAGCCGCAGCAGGCTGGTGTTGGGACGGGCAAAATAAACAAGAGGAAGAATACCGCCTACACACTGGCCGATTCCCGTAGCTGCCGCCGCGCCTTCAAGCCCCCAGGAAAATACAGCCACAAAAAGAGCATCCAGCACCACATTGGTCAGTCCTGCTGCCAGGGTAATGTACAGACCCAACTGAGGTTTGCCTGCTGTGGCAAACAGACATTGAAACTCAATCTGAAGCATCGAGGCAGGGATAGCCAGCAAAATAATTGTGCCATAGGTAATACTATCCTTCAAAAGCTGCCCTTCTGCCCCCAGAAAAACGGCAATGGGTTCAAGAAACAAAATGCCAGACACTGCCAAGGCCACGCCTATGGCTATGGAAATATACACCACCATAGAAAAAAGCTCGTTGGCTTTCTTTGTATCTCCCTTTCCCATTGTCAGGGAAATCAATGCCCCGCCTCCGGTGCCGAACAAAAATCCCACACTTCCCAAAATCATCAGAACCGGCATGATAAAATTAACTGCTGTAAAAGGCGTCTTTCCCACGTAATTAGATACAAAAAATCCGTCTATCACTCCGTAAATGGAAGTAAAAATAAGCATGATAATAGATGGAAAGGTAAAACGCAGCAGGCGTTTGTAGTGAAAGTGGTCGGATAATTGTATCACATCAAAGGATTTCTTCTGCATCATTCATTCTCCTAATCTGTTCGGCATAAGCTCTTTTGCCTTTTCTCTGAGAGCTGCCAGAAAGGCTTCCGTCAATTTCAAATATTTGTCTACATCCTCATTAGACCAGGAATCGAAAATCTCATTTTCTGCTTTGATAATCTGCCCCGCCGTCTGATCTGCAAAGCCTTTTCCAAATTCTGTAAGGCAGACCTTTTTCGCTTTAGATCCTGCTGACTCTAAGTAAAGTATCCCGTCTGCCTCCAGCCTGCGCAGGGCAGAATTAACTGTCTGTTTGCTCAGACCAGAGCGGCGGCATATATCCTGCAAAAGACAGCACTCTCCATTGTCGCAGATGGTATAAAGGACGATCATGGCACTGTCAGGCAGTCCCAGCTTTAAACTCATCTCATGATAAGCGGCATCCATCTCACCCAAAAGATGATTGAATCGCTTCATTGATTTGGAAGGAAAATTTTCCATCAAAACAGCCTCCTTTTAGTACGAAATCGTACTGCCGATTATAGTATGATTTCGTACTAATGTCAAGAACTTTCTGAAGCAAATAATCTTGGGATCTATTGTTTTTAGACAGACTTTTTTGTATACTGGACTGAAACAGGCATTCTTAATGTCCTGCTGTCTTTAAGGAGAACACACATGTCTGAATATAAAGAGCTCATCAAACAATTTGATAAAATACGTTCCTATGTCCGTGATTTCTATGTCTACGGTTTTAAAACCCGAGAAGACTTTCATGAAAAAAGCGGACGGACTTATGACAATCAACGCCGCCGCATGGAAAGCTGGTTTTCCGACTACATACGCACAGACCAAAACGGCCACAAAAAATCTGTGTTTCTCACCCTGGATTCCAGCCGTATGGCCGTCAACCCTTTATATCAGGCTTGGAAATCCAAAAGCTTCACAGACAATGACATTTCCCTGCGCTTTCTTTTGTCGGATCTTCTGGCTGACGGCAGGCCAAGAAGCTTAGAGACTATTGCCAATGAGCTCCAGACACAGTACGGCTGTCTGTTCGACACTCAGGCTATCCGCAGAAAGCTTTCTTTCTATGAAAAACAGGGGCTGATCACACGCAGAAAAGAGGGAAAACACTACCAATACAGCAGTATATCCCCCCTCTCCCAAACACACCCCGGCCTGTTTCCGGCTCTCTGGCTGGCTGTCAGCTTTTTCCAGGGCGCCGCTCCCTTTGGTTTTATCGGCAGTACTATTTTAGATTTCTGGAATCAAAAAAATGATGTTTTCCGATTCCGCAGCGATTACCTGATTCACACCTTAGAAGACGAAATTCTTCTGCCTATTTTACACGCCATGGAACAAAAATGCCGGATCCAAATCACGGTCAAGAGCACCAAACTCGCTGCTGCCCCTTACCCTGCAAAGCACAAAGAGGGCCCTGCTTTTGGCATCCCCAAACATCTTCCCGGCCGTGTCAGTTCCCTGACTGTCACCCCTATCAAGATTTTAACCAGTACTCAAACTGGCCGGAGATATCTGTGCGCCTGGCAGGAAAACGCCCATCGCCTGTCCACCTTCCGGCTTGATTCCATCCAAAACATACAACTGCTCACACCAGATCCTGCCTATGATGCCCATAGGAAATCCTTTCAGGACATTTTTCCATATGTGTGGGGTGTGTCCTTTGGGGACTCTCCTAAAAAAGAACCAGAAACAGTTGTCATGGAAATCTGCTTTGATGAAAAAGAAGAAAACTTTATCCTTACCCGTCTCCAGCGTGAGGGACGAGGCGGCACCCTAAAACGGCTTTTACCCGGTGTTTATGAATACAGCCGGCTTTGTGCGGATGCCGCAGAACTGCTTCCCTGGATCAAAAGTTTTACCGGAAGAATCCGTTCCTTTCAATGTTCCAACCCTGCTGTCGAAAAACGGTTCTGGAATGATATGAAGAAAATGCAGGAGTATTATGGCCTGCCGCACCAAAGCATCTAAAAACCAATACACAGGAGAAACAAGCCCACATGAAAAACCATGATTTATCTCTGTTTTCTGAACTTTATACTTGTTATTACCAGGTAGTTGCCAGGATTCTTGAAGAAGCCTTACACCACCCGCTTACCCGCCGCCAGATGGAAAATCTGGCCCGGCAATATGGTTATGATGAAAGCATTCTTTCCATTATCCCCCGACTGACGGAAGGCTGCTGGCCCTTTTTACATCAAAGTGAATCTTTCTCCGGAGCCTATGTCTCATCATTGAAACATACACTCTTTCCCCAGACACTTACCAGGCTGCAAAAGTCCTGGCTCAAGGCACTGATGTCTGATTCCCGGTTCTGCCTCTTTTTCACGGATTCTCAGTTAAAAGAGCTCAATGAAGCCCTTCTTGACAGCGATCCTCTCTACCGCACTTCAGACTTTTATCTCTTTGACCAGTACGGAGATCATGATCCTTTTTCTTCTGTCATGTACCGGGAACACATGCAGACCATTATACAATCCATCTGCCAGCGGCATTTCTTATCAATATGCTACCTGTCCGGAAAGGGAAGAATCCTGACCCACACCTGGCTTCCCTGCCGCTTAGAATACGGTCAGCGGGACGGAAAATTCCGTCTTTATGCCATGGCATACAGCAAAACAGGCCGTAAGCGGATGGATGTTTTAAATGTAGCAAGAATCTTTTCTATAAAAAAAACAGGCCGGTTTTACCCTGCCTTTGTTGAAACAGACTTATACTTAGACCATACCTTGTGCAAAGACCCACTGATACTGGAAATCACCACTGAGCGAAATGCCTTGGAGCGCACCATGCTGCACTTTTCCTGCTATCAAAAAAAGGTGGAGCGATTGGAAGAAAGCGGCACTTACCGCTGCACCATCTATTACGATAAACGCTGGGAAACAGAGCTTTTGATACAAGTGCTCTCCTTTGGTCCCGTGGTAAAAGTACTGGGGCCGGAATCCTTTCTTTCACAGATGCAAAAACGTGTTAGGAATCAGGCCCAGGTCTCTGATATACATTAAGAAGGCATTACTTTAACCATCTCTGTTCACATGCCTCTTGCAAGGCGTGGCAGAGATGGTTTTTCCATCCTTGTCGATCACCTGATTTCTACTCACATCAACATATACATCCATACTCCAGACACAACCGCAAGCCAGCAAATCCCTCTGTTCCTTACATATTTTTCACAACTGTCTCAAACTCCTGTTCTGTATCTACAAAGCTGTACGGTTCATACTCGCCATATGCCGATGGCCGACTGATTACTACAAGCTGAACCGTATCGAGTCCTACAGATTTCATAAACCTTGTTTCAAAATCCACCAGATGCGGCCCATGCTCTGTCTGCAGAGCCACACAACCCAAGTCACCGAACTTCTTCGCAATCAGATAACACACGCTCCAGCACCTCCTTAAACTCACTTTCGTTCTTTATCTTACCATGCTATACTTCTTAATTATACAAGATATACCACGAAAAATCATCCTCTTTTTTTAATTCATTGCTGTTTGCAAGTGAATTATGGGATTCGTTTATGCAGGATTCAATTATACAAATACCTTCTTATTCCTCCAAGCTGCCGTCCATCTCCCCTTCCCTCCAGGTTGATGGACGGCTTTCGCCGTATGGAAGAATGGATAATGCTATGCCAAATTTGTATACCCCATCAGCCATTTATCTATTTCTTTGGCAGCCTCTCTTCCTTCTTTTATTGCCCATACTACCAATGACTGTCCTCTTCTCATATCCCCGGCGGAAAAAATGTTTTCTATATTTGTTCCATAACTCTTACCATCAGCAGCTGCATTTGATCGTTCATTTAATTCTACTCCAAAGGCATCTGCCACATATGTCTGGGCGCCGGTGAATCCGGCGGCGATCAGCACCAGATCCACGGGAATCTCTTTTTCGCTCCCCTCCACCGGCGTCATCGTCATGTGTCCGGTTTCCGGGTCTTTCCGGGATTCCAGGCTCACAAGAATTGCCTTGCATACCTTTCCGCTTTCATCTTTTACAAACTCCTTCACCGTGGTCTGGTACATTCTTGGGTCATGACCAAATATGGCGATAGCTTCTTCCTGACCGTAATCGGTTTTGCAGATACGGGGCCACTCGGGCCAGGTGTTGTTTTCAGCCCGGGTGGCTGGCAGCTTAGGCATCATTTCAAGCTGGGTTACAGAGGCGCAGCCATGGCGCAGGGCCGTGCCCACACAGTCGTTTCCTGTGTCGCCGCCGCCGATTACCAGCACCTGCTTATCCTTTGCCGAGATATAGTTCCCGTCCTCCAAGCCGGAATTTAACAGGCTTTTGGTGGTGGATTTCAGAAAATCCACTGCAAAATGGATTCCTTCTGCGTCTCGTCCGGGCACCGGGATATCCCTGGGGTTGGAGGCGCCGCAGGCCAGGATGATACAGTCAAATTCCCGTTTCAGCCGGCTTGCCTTGTAATTGCGGCCGATATCTGCCCCTGTGACAAAGGAAATTCCTTCTTCCTTCATCACCTGAATCTTCCGGTCAATGATATGCTTTTCCAGCTTCATGTTGGGAATCCCGTACATCAAAAGTCCTCCCACCCGGTCTTCCCTCTCAAACACCGTCACATTGTGCCCCCGCTTGTTAAGCTGGTCAGCGGCTGCCAAACCGGCAGGGCCGGAACCTACCACGGCTATCCTTTTGTCTGTCCGCAGCTTAGGCGGACGGGCAGCCGCCTTGCCGGTCTCATAGGCTTTCTCGATAATGGCACGTTCATTTTCCTTGATGCTTACCGGATCTCCGTTAAGGCCGCAGGTGCAGGCTGCCTCACAGGGCGCCGGACAGACCCGGCTGGTAAACTCCGGAAAGCTGTTTGTCTTTTTCAGGCGGTTGTATGCCTGAGACCAGTTCCCGCAATATACCAGGTCATTCCACTCCGGCACTAAATTGTTTAAGGGACACCCGGATACCATGCCGTTTAATATCATGCCGGACTGGCAGAAGGGCACTCCGCACTCCATACACCGGGCGCCCTGCTCCTTCTGCTGCTCCTCGCTCAGAGGAGTGTGAAATTCATCGAAATGCCGGATCCTCTCCAGAGGCTTCTCTGCCTGGCTTCCCTTTCTGTCATATTCCAAAAATCCTGTTGGCTTTCCCATTACTCTCTCCTCATCACTTTCTCATATTGGCATAAAACGCCTCAATCTGCGCCTGCTCGCTGCTAAGTCCCTTTTCCTCCATCTGCACAATGGTATTCATCATGCGCCGGTAGTCGTGAGGGAGAATCTTTTTGAATTTAGGCAGAAACTCCCCGAAATGCTCCAGGATCTCCTTGCCCTTCTCCGAATTGGTATAATTTACATGCTCCTGAATCATTTCCTTCAGTTCCAGTACGTCATATTTGTTGGTAACTTCCTCCATAGACACCAGCTCCTTGTTGAGCCGCCGGTACAAATCCCGCCGCTCGTCCAGCACATAGGCAATGCCTCCGCTCATGCCCGCAGCAAAATTCTTGCCCGTGGGTCCAAGAACCACCACCCGGCCGCCGGTCATATACTCACAGCCGTGGTCTCCCACGCCCTCCACCACTGCTGTGGCGCCGGAATTGCGGACACAGAACCGCTCCCCGGCCACACCGCCTATAAATGCCTTGCCGCTGGTGGCTCCGTAAAGCGCTACATTTCCGATAATAATGTTGTCCTCTGCCTTAAAGGGAACGGACTTGGGGGGATACACGATCAGCTTGCCTCCGGACAGCCCCTTGCCAAAGTAATCATTGCTGTCTCCCACCAGCTCCAAGGTCAGCCCCCTGGGGATGAATGCGCCAAAACTCTGCCCCCCGCTGCCGCTGCAGCTTACCATAAAGGTGTCCTCCGGCAAGCCATCCGGATACCTCCTGGTGATCTCGGACCCGAAGATAGTGCCCAAGGTTCTGTCCACATTGCTCACATCCAACTGCACGCTTTTCTTCTGTCCGTTTGCCAGGGCAGATTTCAGCTTTTTCATTAAGATCTCCTGATCCAGAGTGTGTTCCAGCTTAAAATCATACTCCTGCTTGTCAGAATAGCCCCGGAAACGGATTCCTTCATAGGGATTGTCTAAAATGTTGGACAAATCCACCTTTCTGGCTCTCTCCCAGGAGATATCATCCTTTTTCTTCAAAAGCTCTGTCCGCCCCACCAGCTCATCCACCGTGCGCACCCCCAGCCTTGCCATATATTCCCGCATTTCCTGAGCCACAAAATTCATGAAATTCACCACATACTCCGGCTTTCCCCGGAAGCGTTTGCGCAGCTTTGGATTCTGGGTGGCAATCCCCACCGGGCAGGTGTCCAGATTACAGACCCGCATCATCACACAGCCCATGGTCACTAAGGGAGCTGTGGCAAAGCCAAATTCTTCTGCTCCCAGCAGACAGGCAATCACCACGTCACGTCCGGTCATCAGCTTGCCGTCTGTCTCCAGGATCACCTTGTCCCGCAATCCGTTCATAATCAAGGTCTGATGAGCCTCCGCCACTCCCAGCTCCCAGGGAAGCCCTGCATTGTAAATGGAATTTCTCGGCGCAGCCCCGGTGCCGCCGTCAAAGGAGGACACTAATATCACCTGGGCTCCGGCCTTGGCCACCCCGGCAGCCACCGTCCCTACCCCCGCCTCGCTCACCAGCTTCACGGAAATCCGCGCCCTGGTGTTAGCATTTTTTAAATCATAAATTAACTGTGCCAAATCCTCAATGGAATAAATGTCGTGGTGAGGGGGCGGGGAAATGAGCCCCACGCCGGTGGTGGAATGGCGGGTCTTGGCTACCCAGGGGTAGACCTTGCCGCCGGGAAGCTGGCCTCCCTCCCCGGGCTTTGCCCCCTGTGCCATCTTGATCTGAATCTCCTGGGCGCTGACCAAGTAGCGGGAGGTCACCCCGAACCGTCCGGAGGCCACCTGCTTGATGGCGGAACAGCGGTTGTTATTCTTTGGCCCCGGCGTCAGCCGCTCTAAGCTCTCCCCGCCCTCGCCGGTGTTGGATTTGCCCCCCAGACGGTTCATAGCAATAGCCAATGTCTCGTGAGCCTCCTGAGATATGGAACCGTAGGACATGGCCCCGGTCTTAAACCGTTTCACAATAGATTCCACACTCTCCACTTCCTCTATGGGAATCCCCCCGTTCTCCTCATACTTAAAATCCATCAGGCTCCGCAGATTGATCATCTGTCCTTCCTCATTGAGAGCATGGCTGTACTCCTTGAAAATCTCGTAATTTCCCGTCCGCGTTGCCTCCTGCAAAAGATGGATTGTCCGGGGATTATATAAATGCTCCTCCTGCCCGGCCCGCTCCTTGTGGCTGCCCACGCTTTCCAAAGTCAGATCCACATCCAGCCCCAAAGGGTCAAAGGCCGTGGAATGAAGCACATGCACATCGCTTGCAATATCGCTTAAGGTAATGCCTCCCACCCGGCTGACCGTATTGGTGAAATATTTGTCAATCACTTCCTTAGAAATGCCGATGGCCTCAAAAATCTGCGCTCCCTGGTAGGACTGGATGGTGGAAATGCCCATCTTGGAAGCAATCTTCACAATGCCGTGTAGCACCGCCGAATTATAGTCATCCACCGCTGCATAGTAATCCTTATCCAGCATTCCGCTCTCAATCAGATAACGCACCGACTCCTGAGCCAGATAAGGATTGACGGCACAGGCGCCGTACCCTAACAAGGTGGCAAAATGATGTACCTCCCTGGGCTCCCCGCTCTCCAAAATCAGCGCCATGGAGGTTCGTTTCTTGGTCTTTACCAGATGCTGCTGCAGGGCTGACACTGCCAGCAGGGAGGGGATGGGCACATGGTTCTCGTCAATATCCCGGTCAGAGAGGATGATAATATTGACCCCGCCCCGGTAAGCCCGGTCCACCTCCAAAAACAGCCGGTCAATGGCCTTTTCCAGAGAGGTGTTCTTATAATAGGTAATGGGAATCACCTCCACCTTAAAACCAGGCTGCTTCATATATTTGATTTTCAGCAGATCGGTGCAGGTGAGAATGGGATTGTCCACCTTTAAAATCTTACAGTTCTCCGGCTTCTCCTTAAGCACGTTTCCCTCCTCCCCCACGTACACGGTGGTGGAGGTGACGATCTCCTCCCGAATGGCGTCAATGGGCGGGTTGGTCACCTGAGCAAAAAGCTGCTTAAAATAGTTAAACAAGGGCTGATGCTTCTTAGACAGCACTGCCAGAGGGCTGTCCGCCCCCATGGCTGATACTGCCTCTGTCCCATGAAGCGCCATAGGCAAAATCATGGTCTTGTACTGCTCATAGGTGTAGCCATAGGTTTTCTGCAGCCGGGCACGGGTCTCCTTGTCCATAAAAGGCACCCCTTTGTTGGGGATGGGCAGAGACTTTAATTCCACTAAGTTGTTGTCCAGCCACTCCCCGTAAGGACAGCGGGCTGCATAGCGCTGCTTTAAGTCCTCGTCACTGACCAGCTCCCCCTTCACCGTGTCAATCAGCAGCATTTTCCCCGGGCGGAGCCGCTCCTTTCTCACCACATGGGACTGGTCGATATCAATGGCTCCCACCTCAGAGGCCAGAATCATCTGATCCTCATCCGTGATATAATAGCGGGAGGGACGCAGGCCATTGCGGTCAAGCACTGCCCCCAGCACATCCCCGTCACTGAACACAATCGAGGCCGGGCCGTCCCAAGGCTCCATCATAGTGGCATAATACTGATAGAAATCCATAACCTCCCTGGGCATGTTTTTCTCATGAGCCCAGGGCGCCGGGATGGTAATCATCACAGCCAAAGGAAGCTCCATGCCGCTCATCATCATAAATTCCAGGGCATTGTCCAGCATGGCCGAATCCGAGCCCTCCTGGTTGATGATAGGCAGTACCTTGTGCATTTCCGACTTGAAAAAGTCAGACTCCATGGTTTCTTCCCTGGCCATCATCTTGTCCACATTGCCCCGGATGGTGTTAATCTCCCCGTTGTGGACAATGAGCCGGTTGGGATGGGCCCGCATCCAGCTGGGATTGGTGTTGGTGCTGAACCGGGAATGAACCACTGCCAGAGCCGAATCATAATCCGGATCCTGCAGATCGTCAAAGAACTGACGCAGCTCCCCTACCAGAAACATGCCCTTATAAACAATGGTGCGGCTGCTTAAGGACACCACATAGGTATTGTCATTGCTCTGCTCAAATACCCTTCTTGCCACATACAGCTTCCGCTCAAAATCCAGTCCCTTTGCCACATGAGCCGGCTTGCCGATAAAGCCCTGGACTATATAGGGCATCCTCTCTACTGCCTTCTCCCCGATACGGTCAGGATGGATAGGCAAATCCCGCCAGCCCAGGAAGGAAAGCCCTTCCTTCTTCACAATGATCTCCAGCATTTTTTTCGCCTGGCTCCTGGCCAGCTTATCCTGGGGGAAGAAAAACATGCCCACTCCGTACTCCCGCTCCTCCCCTAGCCGAATGCCTAAGGGTTCCGTCACCTTCTTAAAAAAGCGATGGGAAATCTGCATCAAAATGCCGACCCCATCGCCAGTCTTTCCCTCCGCGTCCTTACCGGCGCGGTGCTCTAAATTTTCCACAATATGAAGCGCCTGCTCCACGGTCTTATGGCTCTTATGTCCTTTGATGTTGACCACAGCTCCGATTCCGCAGTTATCATGCTCAAACCTGGGGTCATAAAGCCCCAAAGCCGCCGGGACGGGGCGGGCAGATTTCTCACTCACTTTTTCCATAATTCTGTCCTTCCTGATATTTAGTCTCAGTCAAAAAGCTTGTTAAAATTCTCCTGCCTAAAAGCAGCAAACATCTTGTCTGATTTTTATTGATAATACTACGGATAAAGAAATTTGTAAAGACCTTTTTCGTTTATTATTTTCAGATAATTGGATAACAATAGAAATACTCAATTATTATCAGTCTTATTTTCAATACTTCGTATATTTTATCACAGAATGACACAAATCTCACTCGGCACGAATCACAGTCGCTGTTCGCTGTCCGCTCCCCCTGCTCCCGTCTTGTCTCGCTGATATTTGACAAAATTACACAGTCCGATGAACAAACAGACAAGTGGATTTGTCTGATTATCAGCGAGACAAGATACAGATGTCTGCCTGATTCTTTTTCAGAGAAATGACGCAGGATAACTTTTTAAGTCTACCCGCCAAAAATTCAAGAAATACTGTTCCGACGGATAAATCCATAAATCCTTTATTCCTGTATCTCCTCCTCAATCCGCAGAAGCTGATTATACTTAGCCACCCGCTCTGACCTGCAGGGCGCCCCGGTCTTAATCTGCCCGCTGTTCACTGCTACTGCCAGATCTGCAATAAAGGTATCCTCTGTCTCTCCTGACCGATGAGAAATCACTGCCGTATAGCCGGCATCTTTTGCCATCTGGATGGCTTCTAAACTCTCGGTCAGAGTGCCAATCTGATTTACTTTGACCAAAATAGAATTGGCAGCTCCCTCCTGGATTCCCTTCTTCAGCCGCTTTGTATTGGTCACAAACAAGTCATCCCCCACTAGCTGCACCCGATCTCCCAGTGTCCTTGTGAGAAGCTTCCAGCCTTCCCAGTCTTCCTCCTGCAGCCCGTCCTCAATAGAACAGATGGGGAAATGCTCCGTAAGCCTTTTAAAATACTCCACCATTTCCTCTGCTGTCCGCTCCACCCGTCTTCCTGACATCTGGCTCTCACCTGGAAAGATATATCTTTTGCTTGTCTCATCATAAAGTTCACTTGCCGCCGCATCAATGGCAATCTTAAAATCCGTTCCCGGATCATACCCGCTTCTTTTGACTGCATCCACCAGGCAGGAAAGAACTTCCTCCGAGTTCTTCAGATTCGGAGCAAAACCTCCTTCATCTCCCACGGCTGTACTGTATCCGCCTTCTTTTAGCAGAACCTTTAATGTCTGATACACCTCAGCACACATTAAAAGCCCCTGGGAAAAAGATCTGGCTCCTACAGGCATAATCATAAATTCCTGCAGATCTACCGTATTGTCTGCATGAACACCCCCGTTTAATACATTCATCATTGGAACCGGAAGGGTTCTGGCATTCACTCCGCCCAGATACCGATAAAGAGGAATCCGCTGCTGCGCGGCGCAGGCCCTGGCCACGGCAAGAGACGCCCCCAACACTCCATTGGCTCCCAGACGCGACTTATTCTCTGTACCGTCCGCTTCCCGCAGCAGCCGATCAATACGCGCCTGATAAAAGGCATCCTCAAACATCAGCACCTCTGCCAGCACCGTATTGACATTTTCCACTGCCTTTAAAACGCCCTTTCCATGATACCTTGATCCGCCGTCCCTCAGCTCTGCTGCCTCATATTTTCCTGTAGAAGCCCCTGACGGAACCGCTGCCCGCCCTATAGCGCCTCCCTCCAAACGAACCTCTACCTCCAGAGTGGGATTTCCTCTGGAATCCAGAATTTCCCTGGCACATACCCCTGCAATCTCAAATTCTCCACACATAAAAACAGCCTCCTTCTTTCATCTATAAAATAAGGATGGCTGTTTTTATGATTTCTTATTCACATGATGTTGGGGGCAAAAGGTCTTTTGACCCCTCTGATACTGGATTGCTCCGTACTTTTGACCCTGATATCTTCACATAGAAGCAGGCGTTACTGTTCACAGGCAATTCACCTGCGTTTTACGCCCTCAGCTCAATTCCCAATCCCTTCAGGCCGTTTAAAATCTTCTTCATTACTCCATTCACCTCATCATCTGTCAAAGTATGATCCTTTGCCCGGAAGGTAATGGAATAGGCCACAGATTTGTACCCTGACACAATCTGAGATCCCTCATAGATATCAAACAGCTTACAGCCTTCTAACAGCTTTCCGCCTCTCTGTGTCAGTACATCCTCAATCTGACCTACTAAAATTTCCTTGGGAACTACCATACTCAAATCCCTGGTCACTGCAGGATATTTTGCCAAACCCTGATATTTTCTGTCAAAATCAGCAAACGGAATCACTGCCGGCATGTCCAGCACTGCCACATAGGTGCGCTCGCCAATCTTATAGCGGTCTGCCACATCCGGATGCAGCTCACCGATATATCCTACTGCTGTATTTTCATATAGGATCTCCGCCTTTCTCCCCGGATGCAGGTAAGGACGGCTGCATTTCGGATCATAATGAACCTTTTTCCTCATTCCCAGCTTGTCAAACAGCTCCTCAACAACCCCCTTCATCGTAAAGAAATCCCCTTCCCCGTACATTCCAAGGGTAAACTGCATCCTCTCGTCCGGCAGTTCGGTCAGAGGAAGATTCTTAGGCAGGTAAATATTTGCCAGCTCATAAAGCTTAACATCCTTATTCCTTCTGTTGTAGTTGGTAGACAGGGACGTTAAAAGCCCATTCAGCGGGCTGGTCCGCATCACGCTGAAATCCTCTCCCAAAGGATTTAAGATCGTTACCACCCGACGCAGCTCATCTTCCTGCGGAATCATTAACTTGTCAAAAACCTTAGGGCTTTCAAAGGAATACGTCATGCTCTGGCTGAAGCCGGAAAACTCTGCCACCTCCCTGGCAATCTCCTCAATTCTCAGCTTATAAGACAGCTTTCCTGTTGTGGCTTCTCCTGAAGGCAGTGTTGTGGGAATATTATCATAGCCGAAAAATCTCGCTACCTCCTCAGCCAGATCTGCAAGGCAATTTAAATCCTGTCTGAATGTAGGCGCAATCACCTCCTGGGTATTTTCATCAAACCCCAGCTCCAGCATCTTAAAATATTCCTTCATCTGCTCTGCGCTAATCTCTGTCCCCAAAAGCCGATTAATTTTATCCGGGTCAAATTTCACCCTCACCGGTTCTCTCTTCTGAGGATAAATATCAAGGATTCCTCCCACTACCTCTCCGGCGCCTAATTCCTCAATAAGCTGGCAGGCCCGGTTAATAGCAGCCTCTGCATTATTGGGATCCAGTCCTTTCTCAAACTTTCCGGAGGCATCTGTCCGCAGTCCTACCTTTTTGGAAGACAGCCGGATGTTGGTGCCGTCAAAGCAGGCAGCCTCAAACACCATGGTCTTTACATCATCCGTAATCTTGGAATTTTCTCCACCCATGATTCCGGCAATGCCTACTTCCTTTTCTCCGTCATTGATCATCAAAACCGTGCTGTCCAGCTTCCGGATCTGACCGTCCAGCGTCTGAAATTTATCCCCATCCTCTGCACATTTTACAACAATCTTGTGACCGCCGATCAGATCATAATCATAGGCATGCATGGGCTGTCCATATTCTTCCATCACATAGTTGGTAATATCCACGATATTATTGATGGGACGGATTCCGCTGGCAGCAAGTCTGCGCTGCATCCACTCCGGAGAAGGAGCCAGCCTGATATTCTTTACCATCCTGGCACAATAGCGGGGACAAAGCTTTGTATTCTCCACTTCCACAGTCAGATAATCTCTGATATTTTCATGATTTCCCGTCTCCTTTACCACCGGGGGATAAAAGTCCTTCCCAAATGTAACGGCCGCTTCTCTTGCCAGCCCCACAACACTATAGCAGTCCACCCGGTTGGAAGTAATCTCATACTCAAACACCACGTCATGCAGGCCTAAAACCTCCACGGCATCTGTTCCTACAGGGGTATCCTTCGGCAGAATATAAATCCCCAGCTCCGGCGCATCCGGGTACATATCCCGGGAAGATCCCAGCTCCTCAATGGAGCACATCATGCCGTGAGACTCAATGCCCCTGAGCTTGCCCTTTTTAATGCGGATTCCTTCCTCCGGCAGAGGGCCGCCGTCATGGCCTCCCGCAACCTTTCCTCCGTCTAACACCACCGGAACTTTATCCCCCTCTTTTACATTAGGCGCTCCTGTGACGATCTGGATTGTCTCTGTACCGATATCCACCTGGCAGATAATCAGCTTGTCCGCGTCCGGATGGCGCTCGATTTTCGTGATCTGTCCTGTCACGATTTTCTCCAGATTTTTGTCCAAATACTGGCATCCCTCTACCTTGCTTCCGGAAAGGGTCATCGCGTCAATATACTCCTGGGCGGTGACATCCAGATCCGGAACATATGCTTTAATCCATGATAACGCTGTGTTCATATCTAGTTCTCCTATTCTTCAAACTGTGGTAATTATTTTTATTGATTGCCATGCTCTGTCCGGCACATTTTTAAACAAAAGCAATATATCATCAGAATTGCTTCAAAAACCGGATATCATTTTCATAAAGCAGTCTCATATCATCAATTTCATACTTTAGAAGTGCGATTCTCTCTAATCCTACGCCAAAGGCAAAGCCTGTATATTCCTCTGGATCGATTCCGCACATTTCCAGTACATGAGGATGAACCATACCACAGCCCAAAATCTCAATCCACCCGGAACCCTTACAGAACCGGCATCCTTTCCCGCCGCATTTAAAACAGCTCACATCCACCTCTGCGCTGGGCTCCGTAAAGGGAAAATGATGAGGACGGAACTTGACCTTTGTCTCCTCCCCAAACATTTCTCTGGCAAACTCTGCCAATGTGCCCTTTAGATCCGCAAAAGTAATGTGCTTGTCAATCACTAACCCCTCTACCTGATGAAAGGATGGGGAATGGGTGGCATCCACCTCATCAGAGCGGAACACACGCCCCGGCGCAATCATCCGTATAGGAAGCTTTCCTTCTTCCATGGTCCGCGCCTGAACCGGAGAGGTCTGTGAGCGCAGGCAGATCTCCGGATTAATGAAAAAGGTATCCTGCTCATCTCTGGCCGGATGATCCGGCGGAATGTTCAGCTTGGTAAAGTTATAATCCTGATATTCCACCTCAGGCCCTTCCACCACCTCATATCCCATTCCCACAAAAATTCGCTCTACTTCTTTTAAGGCAATCATATTAGGATGGCTGTGCCCTATCTGCGCTTTCTTTGCAGGCAATGTCACATCAATCACTTCCCGCTTTAACTGCTCCTCCCGGACCCTTTTAGCCAGCAGCTCCTTGGTCTCCTCTAACCTGGCTTCAATCAATGCCCTGGCGTCATTGACCATCTGGCCCACCTTCGGCCGATCCTCCGGCGCCACATCCTTCATACTCTTTAAGACACTGGTCAGCTGACCCTTTTTCCCTAAATATGCCACACGGATATCATTCAGCTTCTCTAAGGCATCCGACGCCTCAATCTGCTTTAATGCTTCCTCTTTGATCTTTTCCAACCGTTCTCTCATATTCTCTTTCCTTTCTCTCCTGCTCTCTCAAATCAAATACCCCGCGCATATAAAAAACGCCCCTCTGCCGTCGTTTCCGACAGCAAAGGGACGGTTATCTCACCGCGGTACCACCCTGCTTCCCACGCGGATCTATCCTCTCCGCGCAGACACTCTTTATGCGTAACGTGCATCCCCGTCGCCGCTTACTCCGTGCCGCAATTCCCCATGGCACATCCGTTCAGCCGCGCAGCTCCCATGAGAATTTCGCAAGATTATCTGAACTGAAAAGGGCTTTCAGCCGGTGACCCTCTCTCTCTGACAGAAAATAACCTTCTACTTAACATGCTCCCTGCCTTTATCATTTCCAGCAAAACCTGTATTCCATTCTAGCCAGTTTCCCTGAAAATGTCAAGCACAAATTTGCGTTGCTGAACAGCAGCCAGCATATCTTACGGTTCACAGGCATCCGGTCAACAGCAGCATATGCCCGGTCTTCACTCCGTTTCTCTCAGTCTTAGACAAGCTCCATCAGCTTCCCCAGCGCTGCTTCATCTCCTACCAGCGTCACATCACTGTGGAACTGCAGAATCGAAGCCGGAACTTCAGAAGTCACCGGACCTGTAAAGGCTTTTGCCACAATATCCGCTTTCCCTGCTCCTGACACAATGATCAAGATCTTCTTTGCCCGCATAATGTTCCCGATGCCCATGGTATATGCCTGGCGGGGCACATCCTCCTCCTTCTCAAAGAAACGCTTATTAGCCTCAATCGTGCTCTCTGTCAAATCCACACAGTGCGTCTCTTTTTCAAAGGCAGCAGCCGGCTCATTAAAACCAATATGCCCGTTATAGCCCAGTCCCAAAAGCTGCAGATCCACCGGTCCCTCCCGACGGATAATCTCATTATAATCCGCACATACCTTCTTAGAATCCGTCCCAAGTCCGTCCGGCACAAAGGTACGGCTCTTATCAATATTCACATGATTAAACAAATGATTATCCATAAAATACCGGTAGCTCTGGTCATTATCCCCGGACAGTCCCTTATACTCGTCCAGATTCACAGAAGTCACCTTAGAAAAGTCCAGCTCTCCGGCCTGATACCGCCGGATCAGCTCCTTATAGGTTCCCTCCGGCGAAGATCCGGTTGCCAAACCCAGCACACAATCCGGTTTTAAGATTATCTGAGCAGCAAGGATACCTGCCGCTCTGCGGCTCATAGCTTCATAGTCCTTCTCGCAATAAATTTTCATTCCACAATCTCCTTCACATTTTTAGAAGAATTATACCATTTTACTCGTTATATTTCAATGATTTTTGTTTCTTTTTCCACAAATCACCACGATAAGGCCCTATCATCTCTCTATGGTAAAAGAGCAATCTCATATTGTTTTATTTCATGACCCAATAATTGAATGATTTCCAGTTCATCCTGTGCATCTAAAACAGCATTATGCGTCTCTCTGTAATCTTTGTTTTTCCGAAGCATTTTCAATACAGCCTCAACACCATATCCCCGTCTCAGCCTTCCCGTCTTGAAGCAATCTGCAGAATCCGGTATCGCGCTGTTATATTGACGGTATGCAGCCAGACGCATAATATCATACCATTCATACTCCCTGTATTCCGGCAAATGCTTCTTATCAAAAGATGCATTATATGCAAAAAGCTTCCGGATATTATACGTGTACAACCATTTTCGGATCTCCCCTAAAGCCTTTCTTCTGTCTGTGATGCGTACCCCTTTTTCCTTGGGCCGCAATTCACTTTCATACATTCCTCCTACTCTATATTCCGGATCAATAATGTAATATACAGAATCTATTTCTTTCATTGTCTTAGAATCGGCAATGACCACGCCTATGGACATTACCTGATCATTCCAGTTTGTCTCCGTATCAATCACTGCAAATTTATCCATAAAGTCCCTTTCTATCTATTTATCCTATTCTGCCGCTTTAATATCCTGCACCATCAAATCAATCAAATGTTCCTGATACCCTGCTTTTTTCTCTGCTCTCAAAAGCTTTGCAAGTTCCCTCAACCGGACATTCGTTATCTTATCCAGCCGGTTCAAACGTTTCTCCGGAAGCATCTCATTTGATATTGAACGATAATAGTCTTCCTCTGTCATTCTCCATGGAAAAATCTGCCCAAAACCTCTTGCAATCACTCTGTCTGCTATCTCAATGCCTTCCGGGTCAATATCACCGCAGTAATACAATCTGCAGCCGGACTTCAGCAGCAAATCTATTAAAAATAAAGAAGCTGTCCTTAACTGTCCGGAAGTACACACGACAGAATATTCTTCCCCGCCCATTTCTTCACACACCTGGGAAAAAACCATCTGGTTTTCAATAACAAATACTTTCTTCCTGCTGCTGTCCGCCCTTGTCAGCCTGCTCAGATTGGAAAGCGTCAGGACATATTTTTCACCCTTTCTAATAAAATACCGATAGGCTTCATGCTCACTGTCACCCTCATAGAAATGGATTCCATAACACGTAGTATAGCTGGAAATATCGTCAGGAGTAATCCCTGCCATATAATACAGAGCCAAAACCTCCTCCTGCGTTTTCGGCTCCTCTGCCTTATAAGTAAAGCTTAAAGCGCTGATCAGCAAACGCCCTGCAGCGTTCTGCCTGTCAAAACAGTGGGGATTCTTTGTTATCTCCGCCCCCAGCACAGCCAGCCTGACATTTTCCTTTCCATCCCCTTGGGGCAAGTATGCCAATGCACTGCAAACCTCCATAAGCGCTTCTTTTATGCCATCTCTTGATTTATCTCTTTCCCTCATAATCAGCTGATAGCCGTATTTCCGCTGTTCTCGCGCTTCATTTAACCAAAGTGTTCCCCTGGCATCCTTTCCAAACCGGCTTTCTGCCTCATACAGCAGCGCCTCCCAGAATCGTTTATTTAACTCCGTCTTTTCTTCCTTCTTCTGGCTGTTTGACAGTATCTTTTCATTAAAATATTTTTCTACAAGCGCCTCCGCTTCCACACCACAGTACTTCGTTTCATTCAATGCCGCCTGCATTTGAGAAACCGTAAATGTAAAATCACCTGGCAGCAGACTTTTCCCAAAAACTGCACCCAAAGCACCGCATTCCGCCTCAGACAGATTTTCCAGGAAAATTTTTCCTGAAAGCTTCCCATATTTTATGTATTTCTTCTTCATCTCTATAAACATACGGGTATAGGCTTTATTTCTCCTGAAATAAAGTGCGCATTCCTCTAGCTTTTTTTCTTCCACTCTACTGTTCCTCAATGATTCTCTGCTTTCCATTCCACAAATAATAGATAACTGTAACTACTTGGGAATTAGCAGGTCTAAGCAATTCTGCTATCCGCAGAAACGGCACGGAAGCATAGCATCCCCACAATACCTGTGAATTCATAATATAGTCAAAATCAAACTTTTTTACAAGGTCAAACATACTGCTGATATTTTTGTCATCCACACCCGCAAAAGCTTCGTCCAGTGCAATCATTCTCGGCAAATCGTTATGCTCTGCCTTTTTATACTGCGCATTCACTGCAGCAAACAGCGGAACATACATGGCCATTGCCTTTTCCCCTCCGCTGAATCGGTTAAACGCTCCGTTTGTTAATTCCTTTTTATTTTCGTCATTTCGGTAGTAATACATTTTAAATTCAAACCACTCCCGGTAATCCAGCGCTTCTCTCACCCAATCAGAATAGTTTAAGACTTGGCCGTTTTCCTCTGCCGCCTCTTTGATCGCATTAATCTTATTCCTGAAATGTGCAGAAATTCTTTCGATATCCTCTGCGGTCATCAATTCCCTGTCACGGTTCAGCATTTTTTCCAATTCTGCTGTGTCTAGTTCCCCCTCTCCGTCTGCGGTCTTTGCCCTCCAATCCAGTGAAAAGGTCAGTGACATGGAAGTATCCATCTTACGCATAAGAGAAGACATATCCTGAATCCATTTCCTGCTTTCTGCAATACGGACATTTAACTTCCTGCTCAGCGTATCTGACAAAATATTCTCAAACAGCTCCCTGTCCTTCTGGCGGATTAACAGTTCGGTTTCATCAATCCTCTCCTTGATTACCTGATAGAATTCTTCAAAATACAGCTTCCGCCCCTGCATATAAGAAACAATCCTATGACGTCTGCGCAGCGCCATTGCATCGGCTGTGTCTTCTGCGAAGCACTCTTCCATAAACGTCCCGTAAATTACCAGGCTTCCAAGATGCGCATGAAAAATCCTGTCCAGATTCGACACCATCTCTGCCACAGATTTATTTCTGTCAGCTTCTCTGATTCCCGTTTTTGCCTGTTTTGCTGCCTCTGATATGGTTTTGCTTTCCCTGGCAAATACAAGTCCCAGGGATAATTCTTCCTCAAAATACTTTCTGAGCCGGGCCTCCTTCTCCATTTTCTCTGTCATATTATTTTTCTGCGTCTCAATATCCGGCTCCAGCCTTTTCACAGCATCTTCCCAAACAGCCTGTTTTTTACCTAATTCCGTTTCTTCCTTCCCTTTTAATTCCAGCTCATCCCGTATTATTTTCAGCCGCTCTGCTTTCTCTTTGTTTTCGGGAGCATTCAGAAATTCTTCCAGTTTCTCTATCTGCAGCTTTTGTTCCTGTACTTCCTGCTCTGCCCTTTTTTTATGAATATCTTCTATATCGATTGCATTCTCCTCTTTCTCAATCAACTGTTCCTGCATATCCTTTCTGTCCTTCTCTGCCAAAAAGTGCATTACAGCTATCTGAAGGGATTCAAATTGTCTCTTATATTCATAGAGCGCTTCCAGAACCTCCCTGTAACTCTCAATATTTCTTTCATAGGGAAGTTCCCGACACCTTGTTATGACCCGCTGTGCGGACTGCTTTTTCTGAGCTTCACAGCTTTCTTTTTCTTTCTGTTTTTTCCCGCATTCTTCACTGCACTTTTCAAACGTCCAGATTAAGTCCTTTTTCATCCCAATGGCCTCGTCCAGCTCGTCAAATGCAGGCAATTTATTATACTCCTCCTGTAAGAAACCAACCCTTTTCTTCAGTCTGTCAATTTCCTGTTCCAATGCCTCCAAATCCTGCATCAAAAGCTGCAGTTCTTCCCTTTTTCTTTTGATTTGTTCCTTCTTCTTCTCCCTTCTTACGGCTTCCCCAATATAACAGGCTTCCTTTTCAGGTCTGCTGTACCCTTCCAATGCACCATGTCTGAAATAACCGTTAGGCTTCAACACAATCTGGCAGTCATCTTTCTCCCCCATATTGGACAAGATTTGCTCTGTCATTTTCCGCAGCCCCACATCTTTAGAAGCTGCTGCCAGCTTACCGTATCTCATGTTCCCGGAATCTTCCAGACAGAGAATTTTATCTGACCATTCTCCCAAAACCTGCATTGCCCGCGTATAGTCTTTCTCCGGCACCACCAGGGCATCCAAAAGTCCGGCATCCTCCAACTGACACTCCAGCAAATCCCTATCCTGCATAGAAACATACTCTGTAAAATCCACTGCCTCATAAAAAGGCAAAAAGGAAATCTTGTTCTCTGACAGCTTTTCCCTCGTCCTGCACAAGATTTCCCTGCGCACAGGCGTTATCTCCGCTGCTTTTTCCAATTCCTCCAATTCTTCCCTGCAAATACTGACAAATTCCGCCTGCTTGTCTTTTTGTACTTTCAAGGCAGAAAGCTCACTTCCCAGCTTTTGGTTTTTCATCTCCCAAATGTTTCCGACAAGCCTGCGTATATTCCCATAATCCGCCATACCCTGATATTTCTGGATAAACACGGATATCTGTTCCAGTTCTTTTTTTGACAGATAAAATTCTTGGTTATGCTGCTCCAGGCCATAGTATGCCTCAATCAAGTCATCCCTCAGTTTGTCCTCCATTGACTCTATATCGTTCACCTGCTGCCATGCATGTGCTTTCTTTTCCTCCAGTCTGCTGCAATCTTCCGACAGCTTGTCCCACTGCAGTTGTATTTCCCTAAACTTTTTCAGCTCCTCTAATGCCGCTTCCACGTTTTGACATAATTTTTCAATTTCGCTTTTGATTTTCTTATATTCCCCATAGCTGTCCGAATCTTCCCACAAACTTACGGTTTGTCCATGCCCCAAAAAACAGATGGTCTCCTGCAGTTCATCCATATCATTTATAAGCTGCTCTATCTCCATCTGATAGGCGTCAATATTTTTCTTTATCCCGCGTATTGCGGCGTCATACTCTCGTATCACATTTCTGTGCCGCTCAATGTCTTGACAATACCGTGTGATTTCCTTTTCTGTATCTTCCTGCCGCTTTCGGCATTGTCTCAATTTTTCATCTGCCTCCTCTAAATCCGTTGTTCCGATTGCCTCCTTCTCCCGTTCCAACAGACTTTTTTCTGCTTTGAGCGCACCTGCCCTTTTGTAAGAATCCTCCAGCTTTTCTCTTGTCTCATTTAATTCGCCTATGTCTGCTTCCAGCCTTCCCCTGGCTGTATCAGCCATCCTCTTTTCTTCCAAATATGCGGCTGCTTTTTGTCCTAACATGTATTGGTTATACTTTATATACTCATTCCGTATAATCTGCAAATCACCATAGGCTCTTTTTAATCCATTCAGTTTCTCCTGTATATCATCCATCTTCTCCATGGCATCCACCATGGCACGCAAATCCTCATCAGACAAAGTCTGTAAAGAATCGTTCAATATCTCATATACTTTTTTCGGCGTAAATTCCTTGGAGAGCTTAGGGGCCCTGACTTTTATGAGAAGCCGTATAAACTGTTCATACTGTTCCAGTCTCGGGAACCCGAATATATGTTTATTTACAAAACTCATATACTCTTTCTGTGCTTCCGTAAACAGATTATTTTCTCCCAATTCCTTTTTCATTTCCTGCTTTGTGTAGGCAATCTTCGTATTTCCCGCTTCCCGATACAGGTTAAAATCATATTTGATTCTCCTTCCATCCAATATGACAAACCCCCAAAAGCCCATGGCTTTCCCCTTTTGAGCCTGTTGGCCGATTCCGATTGTCCGATATCGGTTCCCCTTCTTAAACTCCAAATACAGATAACCGGTGGCTTCTTCCTTCTCCCCGTCGTTCAGAAAATAGTATTCCATTCTCCTGTCATTCGATCCAAAAGGATCCAATCGGTTAGGCGTCCTGTCACCATCCAGTATAAACGGAATAAAACTCTGCGTTGTGATCGATTTTCCTGAACCATTCTGTCCGCGGAGAAGCAATTTACCATCCGCAAAAGAAAACACTTCATCATCATACAGCCAGAAATTCACAAATCCGATTCGGTTCATATGCCAACGTTCACTCATCTGTTCTTCTCCTTTGTCTCAAAGTCTCCCGGATAACTTCCGATGATTTTTCCGGCCGCCGGATAGATGACAATCTCCCCGTCACACTCGTCAAGCATCATCCATGATTTCATATACGAAATAACTGCTGCCAATAACTTTGTGTCTTCCATGTCCCTGTATTCCTTGCTCCATGCCTTTTTGTACCTGTCACGGCAATGGTAAAGTTCTTCCTGAAACTCTTTTACCGAAACCCCAATGCACCCGTCCTGCCGTTTTTTCCAGATGCCCTTTTCCTCTTTTTCCCTGATCCATCCGCACAAAAGCAAAACAAGTTCCGGAAGCATCGCCTCCCTTGGATGCTTTTCCCCAAAGGATTCATTTTCATCCATCACCAGAAAAGCCGTGTTTTTATGGACATGAAGCTGTCCTCCCAAATATTCACCAAAATTTTTCTGTATCCACTGTCTATGGTTTTTCAAATAAATACTGTCCGGGTTATCGGACTGGCTCCAATAAAGGGCAGGAGCCGTGGCCATCTGCCTGTATACACGATTAATCCTATAATGCCCTCTGTCCGCTTCTCTCTCCAAATGCTGCTGCCTCTCAAAGTCTTCCCATGACTGAAAATCAGCGATGCTGTATGCAAAATTCATGGCCATATATCTGGAAAGCCCTGTATTCTCATACAAAATCTCATGTCCGATGCCGCCGCTGACATTCTCGCTGCTCCCCTCATATGCTTCTAACAGCCTTATGTTTTCACAAAACTGCAGCACTCTTACAAGCGACTTTCTCTGTGTAAAAGATGTCCAGTCTACATCCATCACACCTTTTAGCTGCAGCTCTAACATATCTACTAATTCTGATAACAAAAATTGCTCCTGCTCCTCCTTGTCTTCCAGAAATGCCAGGACAGCGCAAAAAAGACAGTAATCCCTTCTTTCCGTAAAATCTGTAATTCCCATATAGCTTTCCGCACAGGCAGGGACTTTCTCCACCTTCAATATCTGTTCATTATTGATGATTGTCCAGCCTAGCTGTTCCCTGAAGAATTTCTGACATTTTGGCAGCTCTCTGCGAACCTTCCCATATAATTCTTTGTCCTTTTTCTTATCGATCCAGTTGTTTTCTATTAACGCTCTTGCCGCTTCCATTTTACCCTCATTTCCTCACCGCTTTTATCTCAGCTTAATCCATAAACTGAAATACATATCTGGGCATCACCAGTTCCCCATCCTCACATTTCAGAGTGTGGCTTCCCTCCTGTTTTATCAAACAAAATGCCTGTCCATACTCAGTCCGTCCACTTTTAGAAGCAGTCAGATTCGCCTGTGCAATCCAACGCAAAAGAGTTTCCCTTGTATCTGCAGAAATGCAGTCGTCAATCCGGCTGATATCCAACTGATTATCCTGAATATATTTCGTAACCAGCCTTCTGTCTTCCTCCAGTTTTTTCAAATATTGATTCCTCTGTGCAGCTTTCTCCAACGCTTTACTTTCAAACCCGGACTTGTGTATTTTAGGCTTATAAGTCCTTGTGTGAGGCTTTAATTCATATTCCGATGGCAATTCATCAAAAACGCCGCTGTTTATACTATCTGTGGAACGAGGACAGTTCACTTTAAAATGCCTCACATGCTGTATTCCGAATACATGTGCCGAAAGTTTATGGGCTGCTTCCACATTTTCACACTGCGCAAACATCTGAATAAATTTCTTATAATCTTCCTTACGGCTAATTCCCCAATTTTGCAGCTGTACAATCAAAGCCGCATTCTGTATAATTTTCCGGATAACTTCATCTGTAATATCCAGCACTTTCTGGCTTTCGCTTGGGTGCTTATCCGTTGAAATAAACCAGTCTGACAGGCTCTGCCATTTTCCGTAAATATTTTCTCTTATCGCATTCTCCCTTAAATCCTGGATCTTCGAATCCGGATGCGGAATTGCCAATTCACTCTCAATGACCATCTTCAGCACCCTGTCCACCATCTGCTGCGGCAATTTCTTAATTGTATTTTCAATACGTATGGATTTAATCTGAAGCTGCTGCACAAACTCCTGCAAATAAGAAATAAATCGGTCCTTATGTACAACAAATTCAATAGATTTGAATACCTTATCTGATTTTCCTGAATAAAATTCTCTCAAATAATCCTGATAATTTCGATTTAATCTCTTAAAATCTTCCTGTAAATTGCTCCACCACTCATTCACCACTTTCAATTCCTGACGGTCTATCTGCTCCATTTCATTCAAAGCATTTTCAATCCGCACAAAATAATTCATGGACAGGTTACCACTGTCCATGAAAAGATTTTCAAGCTTTACCGTCATTCTTTCTATCTCCACTGCATATTCTGACATTGTATAACGGTACTGCTTATTTTTATATTCCGTAATCGTATAAACTCTTTTCGGATCCTGGATAGGGGTAAGATTTTTCCATCCCACCAATGCCTCTAAATCTGTTTTCAGCTGCTCCATAGAATAATCCGAAAACTCCGGATACTCCCTGAGCATCTCCAGCACATCTTCCTTATATAATTGAAAATGCATTTTTTCATACTCTATAAAAAAAATCCGCATAATACGCCTGTATTGCGGAGCATTACCAGCAGATAAATATATGGTTTCCTGAATTGATTCCAAATATTTCAAATTATATTCCCCCTGCATCTCTCTGCAAACTCATTAACACCTTTCCTTCATTCTGTAACACAAATTGAAAAGCATTCATTTTCATCCATATCTTAAAAGTCTTTTCAGGTGAACCTGCATATGCCCGCCAAAGGACAGCCATTGTACATAAAAGTCCGGCGGGCACATGAGGCATTCCTGAACTTATGCCGCTTATGGGGCGGCGGACTTTTAAAGTAAAAAGTAAAAAATATAATACAGAATTAACAGCAATATTTTTTATTTATATCATATCATTTTCACATCCCATACACAAGTATGTTTATCATACAATTTGATTTTCTCCGCTTAAAATGTTACTGTTCAAGGGGGCATCTTCTTGCTCGGCTCTGCCGTACAAGAAGCATCGGGTGTCCCTCCGCTTTCAAATAATGATATACCGTATCAGCTAATTCTTCATTTTCCATAGCAAAAGAAATTGCAATATCAAATAACTTTCCCATTTTAAACCTCTCTCCATCATCATTTTTTTATCAACTTATAAATTTATATTTACTATATTATATATACGCCAATGGCTTCCAAATCTAACACCTGCATAATTATTTTTGCTTTGTTACTTTTGTTTCTACTACTGTGCCATTTGGATATTGGGTTACACTATATTTAGAATTTCCATTATCTTTTCTTCCAAATATTCCCATTAAATTTTTCATATTCCCTCCTTGCCAAAAATGCAGCATGGCGCTTGCCCCATATAAATACTATACCTAAGGAAACATAGGGGGGGCAGTACTACCTCCCCCTATGTTTTTCTTTCCTTTTCTGCTGTTTCAGTTCAAACTGCCGCTGCTTCTTTGCTTCTCGCTGTTCCCGGCTCACAGTCTTGCGTTCAGTTTTCAACTGCTCCTGCTGTAATTTCAAAGCCTGTTGCGATTTTGTGCCTATCCCGGTATTCTGTATCTGTTTTCGTACTTCACGTTGTACTCGTTTTGGATTGCGACCAGCTTCTTTTACATCAGTTGCCACAGCCGGACTAAATCGCAGCCGATAGTAATTTTTCAGAACGAAATCATATATTTCATAGTCTTTTGGTTCTGCCCCAAACGTAACCTTACACACGGATAACTTTCCCTCTGATACACGTTCAAACACTCCCACCCAAAAGGGTTCTTCAAAAAATACTGTCAGCTTTCCCGATACTTTGTCCATGACAATTCCTCCTTAAAATAATTGTTATGAACAAAGAACGGACGACCCTAAGGAGGGAGGGTTACTTACACCAGATTGGTGTGACTGGACTACCTACCAGTTCTGCAAGATTCCCTTGCGTTGTGTTTTTATCTTTGCCTCTATATATTACCACATAACCGCCTATATTTCCATAAAAATGTAGCAATCCGCTTGATATTGCGAACTGCCACATTACTTTCTTTTCTTTATCTACATTAGAGCGTGTCTGAAAATTCATTCCCGCCAGACGCACGCCCCACTTTGCGGTATATTTGGCCCTCATTCGGTCAACGTAGCCCACTACGCCTCCCTCATTCGGGTCAAATCTCCCACAAAATGTGACGCACATCTGACGGAAAGCAATTTTCAGACACGCTCTAGCTCACATGGTGCTGGCATCCTGTTCAAATCCTCAATTCGACCTGATTGATTCGCTGCAAGATTTTTCTTAATCCTGTTTTCAGACCAGTTCCACCATTGAAGTTTCAATAATTCAGAAATCATTGACCACAAAAATATGGAGACACAACATCCGCCACACCCCACATTTTGTTACTGTTCAGTGGCAATGTCAGTTAGGGAAGCTATCAGGTTAAATTCTGTTCAAGGGTTTAACTTAATTTTTGTCTCTTTAAAACCACTGCCACATTTTTCATAATGTGACAACCCAAGAATATACCTTTTCCCTAATCTTCAAAGATGTCCACGATCCTTTTTTCCAGCAGCGAAACCTCCCTATTCTTTTTCCGCACTTCCACAGTCTTCCCGTCTGTAAAGATAATCGGCGATATTACAGATTTTCCGGCCGCTTTTATAACATCCAAATCAATCTCAACCAATGTATCACCTTGTTTTACATCATCACCCGCTTTCACCTTTACGTCAAATCCCTCTCCGTTCAGCTGTACTGTATCAATCCCTATATGGATCAGAATCTCCGTGCCATCCGAAGCTTTTAATCCAAACGCATGACCCGTGGGGAAAGCCGCCGCAACCTTTGCGGAAATAGGAGCTGCCACCTTCCCGCTGGTCGGTTCGATAGCGAATCCATCTCCCATCACTTTTTCCGAAAACACCTGATCCGGAACATCTGACAATTCTCTTACAATCCCCTTCATAGGTGATAAAAATTCTTCATTCTTTGCTTTCTTCTTAAAAAATCCCATTATTTTCCCTCCATCAATCCCTTTGCCTTATCAGCTGCTTTTTCTGCCATGATCTCCGCAATCTTTGACCCGCATCCTACATAATTCTCCGGACGGATCATCGCCTCTAATTCCTCCCTTGAAAAAAGTTCTGTCAAATACTCATCCTCCAATAATACAGAAAGATAATCCCTTCCTTCAAGTTCTACTTTCATGGCCTTTTCATACATCAGACCATGGGCTTTATCCTTGCCAATCTTCGCCGCCACGTTCATCATGACAAGTTCACTATTATCTAACCCTCTGTTTTTCCATGCGTTTTCGTACATCTTTTCTTTGTTCACATGAATCGTCCGTGTCAGTTCCTCCATCCTCATCAGAACCTGGGAAGTCAACTCCAGGGCTTCTTCCAGCATTCCGTCATAAAGCATATACGAACTGCTGTCCCCTTCAAACATTCTTACGCTGGAAAACAATCCCAGGGAGACCATGGAATACAGCTTCTGAGAATTTGCGATAATTCCCTTAGCCAGCTTCGGATTAATCTTCTGCGGCATAGTGGAACTTCCAATAGTTCCTTCCTGAAACGCTTCGCTGACCTCACCAAATTCCTCCATTCCCGTATAATAAACTTCCTCCGCCATTTTATGGCACACATTACACAATAGGGCAAGATCCATGATATACTCTTCCTTATGACTGCTAATGCTCCTGGAAGGAACCGGCATAGCATACATCCCCAGCGCCTTTGCTACCCGTTCCTGTACATGGATACCAACTTCTCCCATGGCATTAAAGGAGCCAACCGCACCCCCCATCATAACCTGAAATACCCGTTTTTCACATTCCTGCAGTCGTTCCACGGCATTTAACAACTCGCTGATCCAGACAGAAACCTTATAGCCGTATGTAATGGGAATGGCATGTTTCCCATGGGTCCTCCCAGGCATTACCGTGTCTTTATGCCTCTCTGCCAAAACAGACAGATTCTCCAAAATTTCACCGCACGTCTTCAAAAAAATGTCATGCACTTTTTTCATCTGATACAGCTGGGATGTCTGTTGAATATTCTGTGTTGTCACTCCATAATGCACGTACTTTCCTGCCTCTTTTGGACACGCCTTTACCAATACTTTTAAGAATGGAACAAACCCATGCCCCACCTTCACCTTGATCCGCTCCATTTCTTCCAGATCCAGATTTTCAAGTTTACACGACTGACTGATTCCTTCGGCCGCTTCCCAGGGAATAAATCCTTCCTCCGCCTGCGCCTTTGCAAGCTCCGCTTCCACCAAAAGCCAGGTTTTCAGCTTTTCTGAACCAGACAGAATTTCGTTCACACCCCTGTCACTGATCGATTTACTCTTTGAATCATATAAAGCCCGCACTTGTACCCTTCCTCCATTTCCTTATTTTTTCATCAGATCATCCACTGCATTCCTGACAAATTCCACATGCGGTCCGAACACAACATGAATGTGGTTCTTCTGCGGAAAAAATATTCCTGCACATCCGGAATCTTTTAAGCGTTCCTGATTTACCTTATTCTGATCTGCCAGATCCACACGCAGCCGTGAAATACAGTTTTCAACCTTCACAATATTGGATTTTCCGCCAAGCTGCTCAATAACAATCGCCGCTATTTCCGGATATTTCTTTTCTTTCAAAAGTACACTGGCAGATTCGCTGACTTCAAATTTTTCACGTCCCGGCGTCTCCAGATCAAATCTCTCAATCGCCCACTTAAAAACGAAGTAGAACATCACAAAATTTACGACTCCAAGCAACAGCAGATTCAGCCAATTTGTGTTGTCATACAAGAGACCGAAAATCCCAAAATCAAAGATAGTTCCTCTAATATAGCCTATTGAAATATTTAAAAAACTAAGGGGCAGCGCAAGCAGGCCGCAAAGCAGACAGTAAATAGCAAACAACTGGGAAGCGATAAACAGGAACGAAAACTCTAAAGGTTCTGTAACATTTCCCAAAAAAGCAGTTAAAACCACTGTCAGAATAACACCTCTCGCAACTTTTCTATTTTTTGTAAAAGAGGTTTTATACATGGCAAGCCCGATTGCCGGAACACGAAACAGCGTAGTCAGCATCTGCCCGGCAGCAAGATAGCGTGTAAGTTTTGGCATCCACTGCACCCACGCCGGATCAGAAGGCCCAAGGTTGAATAAAATCTCATTTACCGCCGGAAGGATGCCAACATACTGCTGGCCGTTAATCATGTAAGTTCCGCCCGCTTCCGTAAACCGCACAATGGATGCCAGCACATGATGAAGTCCAAAGGGAATCAATGCCCTGTGCATTACCCAATAAACTCCGTGTCCCACATAGTCATTCATAAAGATAAATGAAATGGAGATCAAAAACTTTGTTAAAACTCCCCAAACAACAGGTATTACAAATCCAAGAGGTATTGAAAGTAAAAATGAAATAATCGGTACTGATTTTTTCCCTCCAAAAAACGCAAATGCCAATGGAAACTCTATTTTGTAAAATCTATCTGCCGCTTTCGCCGCAAGCAGGCCGCAGATAATTCCTCCGGCTGCTTCTATTTTCAAGGTCTGAACGCCAAGGACCAGCCCCTGCCCAACCTGCGACATAGTTTCCGGATCTGCCAGCGTTCCTGTAAGTTTCAGGTAAGTGCCCATAGTAACATTTAATGTAAGATAGCTGACCACTGATGCAAAAATCGCGATCCCTTTCTCATTTTTGGACATCCCATACGCAACCCCCATGGCAAAGAGAAGCGGGATATTATTAAATATCATACTGGTGATTGTTTGAAGGCTTACAATAATGGATTGTAAAACCACATTGTCTAAAAATGGCAGCTTCTCAATCATATACTGCTGGCTCAAAGCGCCGCAAATGCCCATAAGCATGCCAATTGGCGCTAATACCGCAATCGGCAGAAGCAAAGATCTTCCAAATGTCTGTATGCTGGTTTTCCAGCCTCCCTTTTGTCTACTCTTTTTTGTTTTCATCGTAACCTCCTTATATGTTCCTGCTGTGACTTATAACAGAAAATTGACGCGCCTTATTTGTTATGGCCTCATTATATATTCATTTTAAGGTAATTTCAAAGATATAATATTCCAATTTAAAGAGGAAAATAGTTGCCTTTATTTAGTATATGATTTATACTAAATTATACACAAAATCCACTTTATCAAGAAAGGTGCAGGCAAATATGGCATTATATCAAGAAGATTTAAGGCTGCTCAATTACATACAAGATCAAAAATCCGTTTCTATAAAACAACTGACAATGTATTTTAAAAAAGATTTTTCTTCCATACGGAAAGAAATTCATCATATGAATCAGGAATTACCTGACTCTTTTCAAATAAAGATCCACAACAATCAAGTAACCTCAGTCATGAATTATTCTGACTATTTAAACTTTATCCAGAATATGGATATGTCCCGATACTTTCCCTCCGTTCAGGAACGTGTTGCGGTAATCATGCTGCTCTGTTTTCAGGACGGCCATGTCAATTTAAGCCACCTCTACAATACATGGGGCTTTTCTCTTACAACGAAGAAAAAAGACACCAAGTATTTAAAAACATACCTGGCACCTTATGGACTGGAAATATCTATATTGCGGAAAAAGGGAATCACAATCCAAGGAAATGAATTTCAATTTCGATTAGCAGTATCCAGTTTCCTGTTGCTGATTGCCGAAGTGGGAGAAAATTTAAAATTTTATGAACGGCTTGCCAATTCCCCATTTGAACATCTGCTTTACCTCCATTTTTCAGATATACTTGAAGAAGTCGAATCAAGCGCAATACAAGCATACCTCAAAATCTTAGAGGCTGTTAAAGTTATGCCTTCATATCCAAGCAAGAAACTGTTATTGATTTATCTGGTTCTTTATTATTATCATATGGATTATCTTAAAGAATCGCCAGAGTTTTTGATTTCAATGCCAGTTATTCCATTTACCCTTTCTGACTCTGTTTTTGAAAACTACGCAATTAACCACGTTATATCAATACTTGATTTTCGACCATTTCTTTCTGTACCTCGCAGTTCCAAACTTGAACGGAAGATAAACAGCTTTTTTCAATCTGTGTGTTCCGAACTCCGTTTGGATTTTTATACAAAAGAACAAGTATTTCAAGAACTATATACCTATCTGTATAAAAAAATTTCAGCACATTACTACCATATTGAATTATCTGATAAGCTGGTAAAAAATACAGAACAGCACGAAAATGAGATTTATACCTGTATATCCAGATATGCTTCTTTCTTTCAGGAAGACTGGAAATTCCAGATGAATCCGGATCACATATCCGCGATTACATTAATCATTAAAAAATGGATTTTAAGAAATAAAATCATAGGGCGCGAAAAAATGCGGCTGATCTTGATTACAAATACCATTCAGGAAAAACTTGAATATTTTATAGAAACATTAAAAGAGTATATTGACTTTAAAATAATAGCTATATTAGATATTAACGAATTGTACCAAATTAAGAATCTGTCTTATCATCATATTATTACCTTATCCGACAGAACCTCTCTCGTACTGGAAAAACTTGGATACCCTTATGTCCGTCTGCACTTTTTCCTTACGGATTCCGATATTGTACTCCTGAAAAGCCTTGGCTTTCCCACTAAAGCCAGCAAATTTATTGCCCACAATCTTATCGCCCAAATTTTTTCAAATCATTCAGAAAAAAGTGCAGAAGAATATCTCTTAGAACATTACGGAGATTATTTTATTTAATTATGATGGCTTGCTTTTACACCAAAAATGTGTAAGCTGACACTCACAAGACAAGAAAGTAATAACAAAATACCAAAATAGTAAAGTGGATAACATTATGAAGACAGAAAGAATCACACCAACCCCGGGACGCGGTTCTGGTATGCCTTATGGTAGAGGGCGATTGTGAAAGTACACGTCATGGATTTCAAAAGTTATTTTACCGTCCGCAAGTACAATGAAATGGAAGTCGAGAGGTTCAATTTCTTTGATGTTGTCCGGCAGTTCAACCTTCTTGTACCGTTTTACTTCCTCGCCCGCTACATCATTGACCGTAACGGCAAACTCAGTGACAAGAAGATCGAACTTTATTTCATAACTTTCTGCATTTTATACTGACCCTCTAACCTGTTTTTAGGATTATCAATTTTAATAATATGAAAACCGCACTTATTGACATAGAAATTGTGGTTTCTGATTGAAAAAATAGGCGTTTCTGTTTCCCAAATCCTTGTATCAGGATATAATTTTTCAATCATATTCCACACCTTTACGCCTAGCCCTTGATTTTCATAAGTCGGGTCAATAAAAATATTTCCCAAAAAATTGTGGTTATTTTCATTTATCCACAGTATCACACCACCAATTAACTGTTCGTTCAAAAAAATACAATATGAGGAAGAATCTTTATGTAATCCCCACTGTCTTAAAAAACTGCCATTATCATATCCATCTGGCCCACCTTTTTCTTCACCAAGGTGTATTCTTGTGTCTTCATCAAAAGCTCGCTCCATAATTTTTGTTAATTTGTCTATATGCGATTCTTCTAATTTGATGAGTTTCAATTTCATATCTATTCTCCTTTCCGTTTAGTCAATACCGATTTACTAATTGATTATATCACACAGCAGATCGAATGTATATTAATAAAAAATCACGTCTAAGGGGGAATAACCACTTGTGGCTATTCCCCCCATTGCAATTATATTTTATATTGGGAAAAAGTAAGGACTGAAAAAGAGAAAAAGCCGCCAAACTGATATGATCCCTATATGGTAGACACAGGAAATAATTAAATGTCTATTGTATAAGGAGCATATTTTATGGGAAG
>CAJUGD010000012.1 GCA_910586205.1 uncultured Lachnospiraceae bacterium
CGCATACAAAAGGTTTTTAAGAATTTCCTCGGATAATTAAAAATCTCGGATAATGTGCCATCTTCCAGAGGGGAGTTTTCTGGCTTTCCGTTTTTCTGCCCTTTTTCACCGTTCCTGCTGTCTGGGCTTTTTGTCAGGATAGAGCTTCCCGTCAACAACGGCGGCATGGCTCTTTATCCTGATTTCCCCCTCCTGTTCGCTGTGCTTTGCATTTCTGTAGCCTTCATCGGAGAGATAGAAACGGAAATAAAAAAACCGCTGTTGCATGGTTGTGTATATTTCTATGTAGCAGCGGTTTTGTGGTGGTGGTATTTAGTTGAGAACGTGGCTTGATAAACTGGAATTTTATCTTTCGTTTATATCTAAAAACTTGCTCGCCAGTTTATATACTTGCTTTATTTCATTAGATGATTAATCCCATGATTTCAATTCTTCTGAAACTGCTCTACAAACATTTTCACAATCGCTGTTTAACCATTCTACTATTAATGGTAAAGCCGTTTCATATCCGATAATTTTACAATGGTTATCAAAAGCCATAGCTAAGACTTCCTGCACTTTCCAGCTATCATGCTGACTTACTTTATTTTTTAAAAAAGACATTGCCGAAGCAGTGTGATGTGCAGAATAACCTAAAAGAAAAACACCAACTTCCTGAATTTGAAAATTATCCGATTGATAAAGTTTAATTCCCATGTTAAAACAATCATCAATAGAATGTGACTTATAATATTTTTCCGCTTCACTTTTTACAAGTTTTAAACTGTCTCTTTCGGGAATTAGCTCTGTTAAATATTGTATATATTCATTCATCATTTCTCCATAAATCCGGATTTTTCGCTGGCTCCATTATACTGCAATCACTTTCCAGAGGGAATAAATTTTACAAAAAATCCATTTTTCTATAATAAACCTTTGTAGCAGTGGTGTAGTAAGTGCCGTTTCAGTTTAGAAATCCATTGATTTTATTGGCTTCTTCAGGACTTTTCGAGATACTGCCGCAGCAGACGAAAAGCACTCGAATCATATAAAACCTCCTACTTTCGTAAAGGAAAAAATGCTGTGTTTTTTCTGTGAAGCATCATATTCTTCTACCACATTGATAAGTCCATTATGCTTCTACTGATAAATCCCTCTACGCAGCCTCTTTATATCGTGTATAAACATACTCATAAATCTGTTGACGGTACACCGAAATACTTACTTCGTCATAACATTCCGGCAGCTGTGCCCAAAGAGTATCACGAATCAGATTATCTACGGCCGCTTTCGTTTCCTGTTTATCTGTCCAATGATCCAATTCCGAAATCTTTGCTTTGATTTTCTGAAGCAATGCAGCAGCAACCTCTTTCAATTTCTTGATATCGTTCTTGCTCAAATCCGCTCGGAACAGCATATCGTAGAGTGAAAGTTCCTCATCACTGGCAAAACCTTCACGAACATAACGCTGTTCTTCCTGGTTCAAACTGTTTGCCAAATCCATCAAATCCATGAAGGTCTTTTCGATAGTTGCCCTGTCCTGTTCACGATTATAATCGTCAATAATCTGCTGGTATCGTTCATAATAATTGATACGTTCCGGATTGGCGAACAGCATCTTATCCAATTTCATCTGAATGAGTTCTTCCAAATCCTTTAATACCAGATTCTTTTTCTTAACCTTTGCAAACTCTCTGTGAAGCGAATCAAAGTCAATAGCGCTGATATCAAAACGGCGTGGTTCTTCACGTATCATCATCGGCGTATGCTGAATTTCAATATATGAACTGATAATTGTATTGATCTGCACCATCAAATCTGTTGTGTTAACATGCTTACGCTTTTTCTGCAGTTCTGCATAAATAGCTGCTATTGCTTCATATTCCCTGCGAGTATGGTCCGTAATATCATCACGGTCAATATATTTCATAAGTCGATTCAGCTCTGACGCATAGGTAGTAAAAGTTTTCTTATCTTCAATCGTTCCACAAACAGCATTCGCAGCTTCCTGCAGATAAGACAACTTCATGAAATCATAGGCATCCACCAACATCTGCAGGTCAAAAGCATTTTCTGACAAAAATGCTTTTGCTTTTGCGATAGTTTCAATGATACGAGCTATCAGTTCATCTTTGTCTACCGTAGGATCTGTCCCGCCATTTCCGCCAACATTGGCTGTATAATCCGCTAATGCTTTTCTGAGTGCCTTTACGATACCTATATAGTCAATGATTAAACCGTTGCTCTTACCTTCACTGACACGATTTGCTCGAGCGATTGTCTGCATCAGTGTATGGGCCTTCAACGGCTTGTCCAGATATAAACAAGACAAACATTTTACATCGAATCCAGTGAGCCACATGGCGCAGACGAAAACCACACGAAGTGAATTTTTGGAGTCTTTAAATTCTTTATCCAGCTCTCGCTTTTCCATCTTTGCTCTGTGATATTTAATGTCTAAATCCCACTTTTTAAAAGTTTGGATTTCATTTTGCTCCTGGCTGATCACTACAGCCATTTCTGTTTCCTGCATCCACTTCAACCTACGTTTAAGTTCCTGTGCTTCCTGCCTGGTGGCTGTTTTTATGTTCGCTTTCAGCTTCCCTATTTCTTCTTTCCAGTATTCCTGCACATAATTGTACATACGGACACAGGTAACCTTATTCAAACAGACAAACATAGCCTTTCCGCTTGTCCACAAATCAGAATAATGATTTACAAAATCACGAGCAATCGATTTTAATCTCGGCTCTGCTGTCAGCAGATGTATCTCTTTCGCAAATTCCGCTTCCAATTTATCCTGCTGGTCTACATCAAGATCGGCATTTTCAATGGCATCCAGAATCTGTTCTGTAATCTTCGGGTTATGTAAATCTGCAATCTTTTCGCCACGATTTTCATAATACAGCGGAACCGTAGCACCATCTTCTACCGCTCTTTTGAAGTCATATACAGATACATAGCCGCCAAATGTACGAGCGGTAATATTGTCACTGGACAGAAGCGGCGTTCCGGTAAATCCGATACGTGCTGCCGTAGGCAGTAATTTCATCATATTATCTGCAAAAATGCCATACTGGCTGCGGTGAGCTTCGTCAGACATTATGATTATATCGTGATCCGGATAGATCGGTTCTGCACTTGGTTTGTTAAACTTCTGAATAAGTGTGAAGATAAAGCTTGGATTGCCTTTCAGTTTCTGCACAAGGTCATCCCCGCTTGTGGCAATAAACTTTGCCGCTTTTGTCTTACCAAGCAAGCCGCAGTTTTCAAACGTATCACTAATCTGGGAGTTCAATTCTTCACGGTCAGTAAGAATCACAAACGTTGGAGAACCTTCAAATTTTCTGCGCACTTTCTGCGCAAGGAATACCATAGAATAACTCTTGCCTGATCCTTGTGTATGCCAAAATACCCCCAGCTTACCATCATTCAGTTTCCTTGCGGCATACGCTTTCATTACTTCATTTACACCAAGATACTGGTGGTTACGGGCAAGAATTTTAGCTGTATGTCCGCCGGAATGGTCATATAGAATAAAGTTTTCAAACAGATCAAGGAAGTTCTCTTTCTTGCAAATACCACGAAGCATTGTTTCAAGAGCTACACTCCCCTGTTCTTCTTCTGCAAGACGCTTCCACTCATGGAAAAACTCATATTTACTTCCAAGAGTACCAATCTTTGCCTCCGTACCGTTAGACAACATAATAAACGCATTATAATAGAACAGATGAGGGATGGTATCCTGATAATCTGTATAGTTATCCTCATATGCGTTCTGTACATCAACCGTATTCTTTTTCAGTTCCACGAAAAGCAGTGGAATGCCATTCACAAAACCCACAATATCCGTTCTGCGCCGATATAAAGCACCGTGAATTTTCAATTCTTTAACAGCAAGGAAATAGTTGTTATCTGGATTTTGGAAGTCAATTACAGCCGCTTTCTTCATTTCTGTCTGTCCATTAGGCTTCTTTACCGTAACTGGAATGCCGTCACGAATAAGGAAATACTTTTCTTCATTCACCTGTAAAGGAGAAGATGTAGAAAGTCTGTTTTCCAATACTTTCTGCGCTTCGGAAATCTGGCTTTCATTTATCCACGGATTCAGTGTCTTCAGTGCCTCATGGAAATAACGAAGTAGCAATATTTCTTTATAGTTTTCTCTGCCGAAAGTGCCGTTTTCCCCTAAAACTTCTGTATTGTAAGCGAACCGGACATCCCAGCCCAATTCGTCACGGAGCAGATTACCGGCACTTTCTTGAACGAGTATATTTTCGGAATAATCGTAGCTCATACAGTTCCTCCTCTACATGCCAAGTTTCATTTATAAAATTAAACCTATACCTCTATTTCTCCGTTCATCAGTTTTGGTAACAATCGATCACGAGCTTGTGATAATGAAAGTATCGATTTATTCAATACTGTTATTTTATTTAGCATCGGATTGACTGTTTTTTCAAACATTTGAATCAGAGCATCTGTTGGAAATACTATGTTTATCTTCCCTGTACGAATCGGGCTTAAATTTTGTTGTGCTACACCATTTGTCAGATTATTCATATTATCAAACATATCTTTACTTCTAAACAAGCAGTAAGTATATGCCATGTTATTTGACCTCAATTTTGCAATTCGTTGATTCAATAAAAAATTTTCTCCATGAACAATGCATACTCGACCAACATTTCCTGTAAGTGAAAGCAGAATATCTCCATCAACTAATTTACAATGTTCTGGCATTTTTTCAGGTATATTTATCATACAGTTTACATTATCACCATCAAATTGTCCATCCTTTACATTTTTAATTGTAATGATTTTATATTTACCCTCGTCATTAAACTCAGAACTTTTAAATGCATAACCACTTAATAATTCAATTCTTGAATCGATAGTGTCTTTCTTCCACCCCTCCGGCACACCATCAACAATCTTCACATCTTCATATCCCGGAAAACGTAAATCTACAAACCATTCTTTATAAAGACGCTGTGTTGCTTCTTCCAAAAGCTTAATTTCCTTTTGGTTGTTTTCAATAAGGTTGTCATAGGCAGAGAGAATATCAGCAATCCGATGCTGTGTTACTAAGGGTGGCAAATCAATAAGAAAATCCGGAAATTTGACAAGCGGAATTCTATCAACGGTAGCTCCCAGTACTGTATTTTCTTGAATTACTACTCTCCACGCATCTGAATAAAAATAATAATACAGGAATTTGTAATAAGCTTTTTCTTCATCAACTCGAATTAATGCCATTCGTCGCCCCAAACATCCCCTAAACCCGTCTGGAATGACAGCATATAAATTCAGTGTTGCCTCATATGAAAAAACGATATCACTCGCCTGCGGAGTGACCCGCTTTGTCCATCTTGGCAAATCATTTTCTGAAATAAATCGTATATCGGATAAATCTAATCGGCCATTACTAAAATTTGAAATTCCCAAAAATATGGCCCCAGTGTCACTTACTGGTGGTGTTGCATGCGGTCCATCATAAATTCCTTTACAAACACTTTTGATTGCTGCTTTCTCCCATTTCATAACCCCATCTCCTTCATATTCTTAGAGATGGTTTCCATCAACTCATTGGATTCTGCCTGCAGAGATAAAAGCTCTCGATGGATCTCTACCATACGTTCTTCAAAATCCACTCCATCATCTTCTACAGGCGCAACGCCAACATAGGCTCCCGGTGTCAGAGACCAGCCTTTTTCTTCAATACTAATTCCATCCTTTTCTTCACCCTTAGCGACATCTGTTATATAAGCCACCTTACAAAGACCAAGAATATCTTTATATTCACCATCGCCAAATTTTTCATACAGCCAGTTTACTTCCTTTACCACAGTGATTTCTTCATTCTTACTGGCAATTATTTCGTCATATTCAGCCTGAATACGTTTTTTATCGCCTCGCCCTGCGTGTTCCACTTCAATTTTTGAGCGCTTCTGCAGGTCTTTCAATTCCTCTTTCAACTGATGAAGAATATCTTCAAAATCGCCATTTCCTAATATCGTTCTATATTCATCCAATAATGCTGTGTATTTTTCAGTTTCACCACGATAAAGCCATACAATAGCATTTAAATTTTTAAGCTGCCATTCTGACCATTCATTCAAGGTACGGTCAACGACTGTATAATAGTTTCTGGCGTCAATAAACAGAACTTTATCCTTGATTGCTTCGTTTTTATTTTTATCAAAGAACCACAGAGAGCAAGGCAGAGATTTTGTGTAGAAGAAGTTATTTCCCACGCTAATCATTACATCTACATGGCCTGTTTCTACTAATTTTCGACGAATATCTCTGTCTTTGCCTTGGCTGTCCGTTGCAGACGAAGCCATGACAAAACCAGCACGGCCTTTTTCGTTCAAATAGCTGTAGAAGTAAGAAATCCACAAATAGTTTCCGTTTCCCACTTCTTTATTTTTATTAACACTTGACATACCAAAGGGCAGACGTTTTGCACTTTCACAAGACTCTGCTTTCACTTTATCCACATTAAAAGGCGGATTTGCCATTACATAGTCACAACAGCCGTCAAGGTTGTGAGCATCGTGATAGAAACTGTTCGCTTCATCTCCCGATTTAATAACACCGGTAAGACCGTGAACAGCCATATTCATCAAGCACAGCTGCGCATTATATTCCACCTTTTCCTGTCCATAAAATGTCATTGCACTATTTGCATTCATACCGGACTGATTTACAAAGTCGCCGGACTGAATGAACATACCACCTGAACCACAAGCAGGATCAAGCAAAATACCACTTTTGGGTTCAATAATATTTACAATCATTTTTACCAAAGATTTTGGTGTAAAGAAGACACCATCATCCGATGCAATATTTTTAGCAAATTTATTAAGAAAGTATTCATAGATACGTCCAATAATATCGCCGCCTACTTCATCAAGCGCACTGTTGTTAAAAATACGAAGAAGCTCTGATAGAAGTTCATCCGAAAAATCAGTATAACTTTTAGGCAATACACCTGTAAGCTGTTCGCTTTGTTCTTCTATCAGTGCCATTGCGTTATTAACTACTTCACCAAGGCTGGTCATTGTCTGTCCGTCTCGATTCATTAACCCTGCAGATGCAATATCATCTGGAAGATTTAATAAATAATTGTACTGTGCTTCTTTCGGAAGAAACAGTGCACTTTTAGCTGCAAAGTCACTTGCTTCTATCGGCATTACTCTGCCGCCACGAGACGGACGATTTTTGAGAATTTCCGCCTCTACCATTTTAAATCGGCTATATGCATAACGCAGAAAAATCAAGCCAAGTACCGGCATACAGTACTGGTTGGATGTCAGCTTTGAACCTGCACGAAGCAGATCAGCTGATTCCCATAATTCTGTTTCTAATTTACGAATATTAATCATTGGTTTTTCCTCATTTTCTATACTTGTTATTCAAATTACTCCGAAAGGTCTACTTGACACTTTGGGATGAATTTTTGGTGCCTTGGGAAAAAGAAGTTGTTTACTTCTTAGTGATTTTCAAAATATATTGGTATGAAAATTCAATACCCTTACAAGTCAGATTTTCACACATATGGGGCGGGTCGTTTTCTGAAAAACCTGTAGGGCGTAATTCAAAACATCTTAATGAGCCAAATGTACTGTCAAAAGCAGACGCAAAATCATAACAGACAGATACAATTTCAGTTTCTGTCTTTCCCAGTGCATGAAGATAAATTCCTATAAACATAAGCGTTCCTTCGACTAAACCACATTGCGCCCTATACCCGCCTGCACCATGCAATCCAACCGCAGACCAGATTACCTGTGGTTCAATCATGGTTTCAAATAATTCACTCAGACAAATGATTGCTGTCCTTGCGCAGTTTATATCATCATTCCAGTACAATTCATGTACCCTGTTCTTTATATATTGCTGCATAGTATGCCATCTCCTTGTTGCTCGATTTTCCAGTCAGGCAAATATGAATTATCATACGCCGCTTTTTATAAACTCAATCAATTTTTCTAAATCACCAAAATTCTCATAATCTCCAGTCAATCCTTCCCGATGATAAATAACTCCATTTTTCTCATTCCTTTCAAGGCAATCAAGTAACGATTCAAGTCCATACCTTTTAGCAAATACTGTGAATATGTATGGCGTTATTTTTGATAATAGCCCTTTATGGCAGTCATTTTCATACAAAAAACAGTTTGATATTTCTTTTTCAATAGAACATTTTCGATTTTCAAACCATTCTCTATCTATGCACTCATCAGAGTTACAACCATTACAAGTAATATTTTCATGACATAAACAACAGGCTAATCCACACCTTGCATTAGTTCCAATGCAAAACAAGTTATGTTTTCAGGCCCCCTTGGTGTTCCTCTGTGACTGACAACGGTTATTCAGTTTTTATGTAAATACAATTTTACAGAAATTTACTCACCATTTGTATTTTCGATAAACAGAAATAGAAATCAATGCAAAAACCATAGGTATAGAAGCATACCCCGCATTAACTTTTCCACCATTAAAGAGAACATATCCAGCACCAATAAATGTTAAAATAATAAATACTACACTTAATGTAAAAGCTAATTTTTTAATCATAATGTCCTCCGTAGATTTGAATTTACCATTGGCTTTATTTTATATCTGTTTCTTCAAAAGTGAAAGAAATTTCTTATACTTCCAGTTCATTAAACGAAGCCTAAACAGGACAGCGACAAACCGCTGTTTTATGTTGTCCTCGGTATCCCTGTCCATATGCCCGTTTTCAATGAAGGCAATTCGGATGTGCTGATCATCTGCTTTATTTGCCTATTCCCGATAATTCCTTCTTCGGCTCAATAAGATATGGCTGCGCAAGTTCATGCTGTGTGCCCACTTAATGAGGATAATTCCATCAAATGCTTTAACCTTTCCATCATCCATTGTATTTTTAAAGTACTATTCCACCATCGTCAGATTTCCTTTATGGAAATACTGGCCAAATCCCATTGGAGAACTGTACCACTCCTGTTCCATTCATCAAACCCTAGCCAAATGGTTTCTTCTCGTTTTTCTATTAAAACTCCTTTTCCTGTCCTTTTGTTCCGTAAATCCGTTTTATAACCATACGCCCCAATCTCCAAAACGATATGTACCGTTTCCATGATGCAGTTTCCCATCTTCCTTTAACTGACGAAACGCATTTCTCATACGAATCAAGATTTCCGGTTGTATATCCAGCGAATGATGTGCCGGGAATACTCTTTTTACAGGCAATGCCGCAACTTTTTCCAGTGATGAAAGATAAGCTTCCGGGTCAGTAGATGGATAATAAGCAAACAGGATATCTTTATAAACCAAATCACCGGTAAACAAATATCCTTTATCTTTTTCCCAAAAACATAAATGACCTGGAGAATGTCCGGGGGTATGCAGCACTTCAATTTCCCTGCTGCCAATATCAATCACATCATGGTCCTTTAATACTTTTGTTGGCTTACCCTGAAAGAACACATAATCATTCACGCTAAAACTATCAGGTAAATCGCAGCGATCAACTACCATTTCTTTTATCGTTTCGATTGTCAAAGGGAATTTTCCATCCAGCCAGTCCAATTCTTCTGAATGTGCATAAAATTCCGGAAAATACTGATGTCCCCCGATATGATCCCAGTGAATATGCGTGGCAACTGCTTCAATCGGTTTGTTTGTAAGTTTTAGGACTTCATTATATATATTGGCAATCCCTAACCCTGTATCAATAAGCAGACTTTTTTCTTTTCCATTCAGCAAATAACAATGAGTTTCTTCCCAATGCCTGTATTCACTTATAATTATAGTTTCATCATCAATCTTGTCTATTGTAAACCAATTATCCATTATCTCAAATTCCTTCCAGTTATGATTTATGTGCCTGCATATATTCCGCTTTCACTCTATCAATCGTTTTACCGCCAATTCCAAAGTTCTTATCTGGCAGCTCTTTAATAGTAGTCACAAAAAATTCCTGCGGCACATTCATAATTTCAGAAGATACTTCTGTTAATCTCTTTATCAGCAATTCTTTTTGTTCATCGGACAAAGCCCCGCTTTCAACTGTAATGTATGGCATTTTGCTGACCTCCTTCTATGTATGATTTATTTCTCTATTTAGTTTCCCAAAAGTCCCCTTTTTGGATGGCGGTTGCTAATACTTGTTTCGTCTATCTTAATGTATATCTTAAACAATCGAAAATTTGAAGTTAGCTATTATCTTTTCTTTTCTATTGTATAAGATTGCAAGCTTTTTTGACATCCATTCTTTTCATAAAATCCCTCTATCCCTGGTTGAGAACCAAAGTATAGCATAGTAGGCGTATTATCTTTTGCCAGTTGAAGAAGTTTACTTCCCACTCCACGTTTTTGATATTCTGGAAGAACAAGTAATTCAGTAATCGTTCCAAAATAATAGCCATCTGAAAGAATACGCAAACAACCTGCCAATACATTGTTATCATAGGCGGTTATATTTATTGTTTTCGACAATGCGCTCTGTGTTCTTTCCAGGTCATAATCGCCTTGCCACACTTGATTAACAAATGAAATAAAGGTTGAAGCATTAAGTTCTTTATCATCTACTTTATAATCCATTTTCTTACCTCCACAACTCCCGATTGTGATTTGATGATTTTTGGAGAAACACTAAGTTTATCGCAGGTGAGCTTTCCCTTAAAGTTTCCCTTGTGTTATATCTTCCTACTGGGCATTACAAACCCTAATAAGGGAAAAAATGAGGGAAACAAAATCACATAAAACATTATAACATGAAATATACGGGAATTGGTAAACTGATTGAAATTTAAAACGCCTAATAATTTTCCATTTACTTCAATTTTGGAAAAGTCCATAGAATTTTTCATGTTTTTATGTTTTTCCTTTGGAGATGAAAGTGGTATGCAATATTTGTGAACGCCACAAATAACAACAATCATCATTATTCCAATAAATATATTTTACATTTCACTTAATACATCCAAACGCTCTGGAATCAGGAAGACCGGGCTGCAGCCCGGCCTTTTATTGGTATCGAAAAACGTTTCAAATCCGCCTCTCCTCTGAAGGAGCAAAAATTCCTAATTCCATTTGGAACAAAACAAAAGAAAAAAGCCCCGACCCCGCAGTTCGCAGCCTGCAAAATCAGAACTTTCAGTGCGCCCTCAGGGACTCGAACCCTGGACAAATAGATTAAGAGAATATGGTTCTTTACTGCTGGTAGACTTGTATACACTGTACACAAGAACCGCTTTGTGAGGGGATTTTGTGGTTGTCAAATAATGGGGGATTCTGTATAATGGAAGCAGTCAGATAATCATAGAGGATAGTTATTGGTTGCCCTTTCTTTAAATAGAAAGGGGGTGAGGCCATGAACACCATGGAAGTCTTAACCTTGCTGTTAGTAATATTCGCAGCACTCACCTACATAGATAACCATAAAAAGTAATTGTCCTCCGGCCCGCTAAGCTGAGGACAATTGCTTTTTTTCTTCTGCTGGGCAATCAGGACTATCCTGATTGATTAATCTGATTATAACATCTTCGCATCCGAAATGCAAGAGGTTACGGAAGGACGCCGCATGGCGTCTTTTTGTATGTTCAAGAACAAAAGATTCCGACAATTTAGCTGCAGCACAGCCGGAGCAGAGAGTACTGCAGCTAAATTGTCGGACAATATCGGTTTCGCTAGTAACTCATCCTCATCCTGAACCGACATTTTTAGTCACCAGCATTTTTCTGGTGACGGAAATTGTCATTTGGTGGTTGTCACTTTTGGGCATCTTATGTATAATAGAGTAAGTCGGATTAACCAAAGAGGATAATTACCGGTTGCCCTTTCTTTATGGAAAGGGGGTGAGACTATGAGTACAATGGAGATATTAACACTTGTGTTAGTAATTTTCGCTATACTTACTTACCTTGATAACCGAAAAAAATAATTGTCCTCCCGCCTACCAAGCCGAGGACAATTATTTTTTGTTCAAAACTTAAAAGGGCAATCAGGATTATCCTGATTGGTTAGTTTGATTATAACATCTATGCATGCAAAATGCAAGAGGTTACGATAAGACGTCAGAAACGGCGTCTTTTTGTGTTGGAAAATTTCCGAACAACTTCAAGCGCTGCATTATGTTTTATCAGAAAATTATCCTTGATGATAAAACCTCACCCCTTCTAATCTGCTGTCTCTGGAAGATCCAGCAGCTTCCTGGTAGCCTGCTGGATGCCAGGAGCCGCGTTTTTGTAAGCGTCTAATATATTCTGTTCTTCTAATGTTAAATTTTTTTCTTTTCCAGTAATGAAATACTCTATTGAAACATCTAAAAGTTCGCATATTTGTACTACATATTCTATTGGTGGATTCGTTCCCCTATTCTTCCATGCACTTATGACAGTTTTATTGACTGATAAATATTTAGCTAAATCTACCATTTTTATATTTTTTCTTAACATAAGTTCAAACATTCTCTCATTAACTGTCATAATCCCTCCAAAAGAGACTGCATTTTTGCACTTTCCTTATTGACTGGTACGCATTTTTGTACTATAATGACCTTGTGAGGAAGTGAAGTAGACTACCTCAAAAGCGGCACTCCATCCAATCCTAATACTAGCACCAAAAAGAACCATACACAATGGTATGGTAAAAGAGAGGACGGAAAACCGCCCCGAAAAGTAAAAATAATGTCTCAGCCGATATTATTTTAACTTTTCGGGATAAAAAAATCAAGGGCAAATCCGGGAAAGGGGAAGGAAATTGAACAACTATTGTTTAAAACATACATTAAGCCTGCGGGACGTGCACCGGGTCTTTTTAAATAGCAACGTGTTCGGATTGGCGCCGGCATTGGAGGACTGCACGCTGATTCCATCAAGGCGTCAGAACCAATACATGATGAGCTTTTCGGATCCCTGCCATGCATACCGCGTTCTATTCGGCCGGTTCTGCTACGGCGGAGGCTTCTGGATGCAGCTGCTGAGGGAGGAGGAATACCAGGAAGGCCAGGACTATTTTTTTAACATCAGCATGGGGCTCTTTGAGAAGTCCCTGTTCCCCTGGATGCCTGTTTCGGAAGCGTTCCTTCTGGAACACGACATGCTCCAAAAATTAAAAAGAAAGAAAACCGCCTTCCGGTGCCGGCTGAAAGAAGGGCTGTCCCAGGAAACGGTCTATGAAATCGCATCCAGGCACAACCATACCGGGTTGGACCTGCCGCCGTTGGAGCGGATGGAATTTCAGGGGTCCGGGAGCTGCTACCGTCTGACCTTTTGCGTTGTCTTTCAGGAGCCGGCCTTCTGTTCGCTCCTGCTGTCTGACAATCACCATGGGTGCGAGTTGAAAATCACGGTGCGTACCAGCGATGGGAACAAGGCAGAGTATCAACGCCAGGTGCACGAAGGATATCTAAGAGAAAAAGAGGCGGTATGGGAAGAAACGTTGTAAGCCCAGGAGCGGGCAGGCCCCGGCCCCGCCTGGCAGCCGTTCTTTGTTTCGGCAGGCCCCGGCCCGGCCCGTCAGGAGCGGGAAGCCGCCAGGAGTACTGCAGCACAGGAACCGCTGGGGGCGGCCGGGGAAAAGGCAGCGGCAGCGGGGGAAAGCCGGGGCGGCGAAAACCGCCGAACCCTGGCCGGCGCCCAGCCGCGTGTCAAGGGTTTAAGTGAAAATTTTTTTGCGGGGGCAGGCGGCGCCCCGCAACGAGGGGCGCCGCCTGCCCCCGCAGAAAAATTTTCACGGCCCTTGACACGCTAAGCCCCTTTAGGCTGGGCGCCGGCCGGGTTTGGCGGTTTTTGTCAAACCCGGCTTGACTACCCGATGCCGCTGCCCGGGACACCCGGCCGCCCCCGGCGGTTCCTGTGCTGCAGCACTCCTGGCGGCTTCCCGTACCTGGCGGGTCGAGACCGGCCGGGGCCTGCCGGAACAAAGACCGGCTGCCAGGCAGGACCGGGGCTTATGAAAGCGGCAGGGCCGCAAACCTCCCCCTCCGGCTGCGCCTCACCGCGGGTTAAGGGGAAAAAGGGAAAACTTTTAAGTTTTCACGGCCCTTGACGCGCTGAGTCCCCTTAGGCTGGGTGCCGGCCGGGTTTGGCGGTTTTTGTCAAACCCGGCTTGACTACCCGATGCCGCTGCCCGGGACACCCGGCCGCCCCCGACGGTTCCTGTGCTGCAGTACTCCCGGTGGCTTCCCGTACCTGGCGGGCCGGGACCAGCCGGGGCCTGCCAGAACAAAGACCGGCTGCCAGGCAGGACTGGGGCTTATAAAAGCGGCAGGGCCGCAAACCTCCCCCTCCGGCTGCGCCTTACCGCGGGTCAAGGGGGAAAGGGAAAACTTTTTTGCCCGGCAAAAAAATTTTCACGGCCCTTGACGCGCCAAGCCCCCTTAGGCTGGGTGCCGGCCGGGTTTGGCGGTTTTTGTCAAACCCGGCTTGATTACCCGCTGCCTGGCTCCCGCCATTCCCTTCCCTGATGCGGGGGCAGCGGCGGAAGCTTCCGGGCGGCACGCGGCCGGCGCGTCGGAAAGGAGCCCCCTTTTGCCGCGTCCTGCTTCCGGAACCTGGCACGGCCCGGACGGCATGGGCACGCGAAAACGGTGGCACGGGCTCCCTTCCTGCTCGAGGGCGTTTGCCTCCCTCTTTCCAGGCAAACGGCCTCGACTGCCCCTGCGGGCGGGGCCTGGGGCAGCGCCCCTGAAACCGGCTCCCGGGCTGACAAATCCCCCCGACCCGCTTCCTCCCGGCTGCCCCCGCCCGGCGCCGCCCCCTTTTGCCATCCATAACCCGTTTTTCAACCCAGCAAGACAACCAGAAAGGAGAACACCATGAACCAGCAGATCATCTTATTATACGCAGGACAATACCGGATCGTCGATGAAAAGACCGGTGAGATCAATGAAGGCGTGACCTGCAACTATTACTTTAACACCAACCTGACCGCGGAGGATCACGAAAACGGTACCAAGGGCACCCGACCCGCCAAAGGCGTCATGGACTATGAGACCATGTCCAAAATCAAAAAGGCTCCCGCCTTATATAACGCCGAGTTTGAACTGAAAATCGGTGCGGACATGAAGCCCGTCCTGCGCGTCAAAGACCTGGAGTTTGTGGATGAAGTCCAGATCGTCCCCCTCAGCCAGATAAGCGCCGCCCCGGCGCCGCAGGAGAAGGAAGCGAAGGAGGCCAGGGAGGCCAAAGAAGCGAAAGAGGCTAAGAAATAATGCCGGCCCTCTGCATCCGTTTCCAGGAGGAAGATTGGTTTTTCGCCTGGGAGGAGGAGTTGGAAAATGACCTGGAAACCGCTACCGGAAGCGACGCCTCCCTCCCGGACGGGGCAGCGCCTTTTTCCAGCAGCGTCTATCCGGTCGTGCTTCTGGTCGTCCTGGGGGTCATTGTCGGGATTCTGCTGGTAAGTGACTGGAGGTTCCCATGATGGAGACAGACGCCGCCTTCCTGATGCAGTGCTTCCTGCTGGGCGTTTCCAGCGGAATCCTGCTGAAATTTTTATCCCTATTAATCTATGCGACTGTAAAATCCCTGTTGGGGATTTTCAGAAATATAACCCGATAAAGGAGGTAACACCCATGAAGAAACTGAGAAATGCATTCCCGGGGGCAGCCCGGCTCCTGTTGCTGACGGCGCTCTTTTCCTGCCTGCTGGCCGTGCTGGCCTTTGCATCCGACGCCGGAACCGGAAGCTCGGTAGACATCACCGGGGAACTGGTGAAAGCATTCCAGTCCATAGCGGACATGATGATCTCTACCATCTTTGCGACGGTTCCGGTGGTGATGTCGGTCATGAGCGCGCTTTTGGCCGTCCAGTTCGGCATCCGGTTTTTTAAGCGGTTCGCCAAATAAGGCCTGCATACCAGGCAGAACAGGGGGAGGGCATCCCTGCCCTCCCCTTTGTGCACCCAAAAACAAGAAAATCCGGAACAACAAGGAGGATAGGGTATGAAAGGGCGAAAGAAACAGGCGGCGGCATGGCTGGTCATTGCCAGCCTGCTTGTCTGCATTACCGGGGAACATGCGCCGGCAGGCCGGGCCCTTGCCGCCCCGGCAACTCCCGGCAGCCTTTCCCTGGAGGGGGAGGGCCGGACGCCGCAGGAGGAGCGCTGGTTACAGGACATCCCGTTTTATTATGATGAACACATGGAAAAGGTTTATGACTATGAAACCTTTCCGGAGCGCTATTACGGCGTGGAGCCTGCCATCGCCGGGGTGGATGACGTGGCGCTTTTAGCCGTCGTGGCCATCGGCTGCGTCCTCGGGGCCTTCGGGATCCAGATGGCGTCGGAGGATATCGGAACCTTTTTAGTGGGCAGCTTTAAGCCCTGGTTAGAAAAGAAGCACCCGGACAAAATGTCTGACTTTGAGATTTTTTTGACCGGGGGAGCCATCGCCATTTCCGAGTGGGTGCCGCTGTTGGGGGAATTTCTCAATGGGGAGGAGGTTTCTGTTAAGGATACGGGCATTGAATATGCGCCGGCGGCTGTCCCTGCCAAGCCTTACTTTTCGGATTGGGATACGGAAGGGAAAACATTTTTGTATACGTTCCAATATGATTATCCGGATAAAAGCTATACGGAAATCCGTGATTATCATTATAATTCCTCACAGGATGTTCTTTGTTTTTACGTTGATTCTACTTTGAATGATGAAGCGGGGAATCCATCCATCTACAAATTGAAATATTATTACCGGTATCAGGACACTTATAAAACAGACTGTCTGGATTATTATTATAACCATCTGTCAGATGAGGGGTATTATCTTTATAATCAATCCAAGTATAAACTAGGAGCCTCTGGAAGTACCTATCAACCTTCCAGCGTTTATATCTCTGACATTGGTTTTTTTGCCGATTATCCTGTTTTTATCAATGAGGTTGCCGCTCGGTCTTATGTGAATTATGGCACGACGGGCGGCATAATCCATAATCAGGCGTCCAGCATCATCAAAACCGGGGCTTCCCTTCTGAAAGATAACTTACAGTTCCATGAACGCCATCTCTATGCGGAGAACCTTTCCCTCCCAGCAGACGAAGCCGGCCTACAGTCGGTTGCTTCCTCCCTGGATTCCGCAGAAACCTATGAAGAACTCATGGAAGTGGTGGAGCGGTACTGGCAGACCTCCCCCAAAAAGGCGGAGCTGACAGACGCCGTCTGTTATTCCAACCTGCAGTACATCGTCCGGGTCTTATCCCGCTACGCCGGCGCCGCCGTCACGGATGAGGAGATGGACGCCTTCATCCGCCATTTCTATGAGACCAGCACAGACGGCACCTCCGCCTTGGCAGAGGAACAGGCCGGGGAAATCGTCCGGCAGTTTGTGGTCATCAATGGCGGCGGTCAGGAGCCCGACGACGATAAAAACAAGAACCAGTACGTGGTTGTGAAACGCCTGGCAGCCGCCCTTGGCCTATTTTTGGTATCGGCCGGCCTAGTATCGGATGCCCCGGTCTTTGAGGGCGGGCAGACCATAGAAAATATAGAGTTAGCAGGTTCCTCCTCGGAGCTGCCTGCCCCGGATCCGGATCCGCCTTCCCCTCATCCCGGTGTTGATCTTTCCGGAATCCTGGACCTTCTGCGGAAGATCCTGGAGCTCCTCACCGCCTGGGCGGACCCGGCGGGCCTCATCAAACGGATGGCGGACCAGCTCTCCCTCCCGGGCCTGTTTGCATCCCTGATGTCGGCTGTCCGGGAAATCCCCGGCCTCATAAACGGGGAGCTGTCCCTGCCCCGGCTGTTTTCTGACCTGGCTGCAGAACTTCTTGCCCTTCCGGAACCCCTGCTGGAGCCCATTTCCGGCATTGTCCAGGCCGTCTGTGAACTGCAGGCTTTCCTTTCCGACGCCATCCCCTCCCCTGCACAGATCGCCCAGGCCGTGGAGGACGTTGTGATCGGGACGGACGATCCGGATTACCGGCTGGAACAGTCCGTTATTGACAAGTTTCCCTTCTGCATTCCCTTTGACCTGATCCGGTGTTTCCGGGTGTTACAGGCGGACCCGGTGGAGCCCGTCTGGCGCGTGCCCCTTTTCATTGACCATCCCGCTTTCCATCTGGAGGAGGAGCTGGTTTTAGACTTAACCCTCTTTGAGCAGCCCATTGCCGTGATCCGCTTTTTCCTGCTCTTTGCCTTTATTCTGGGCCTGATCCTGGCAACCCGCCAGCTCATCAGGGGATAAGGGGGCCGCCATGCTGATGAAGATCAAGGCCGCCCTCCTGATGCTGGCCAACGCCCTGCTTTCCTTTTTGCCCTCCTCCCCCTTTACCAAGTTTTTCGATTCCATGGAGGCGCTGCCCGTTTTAGGGTTCCTCAACTATTTTATCCCGGTTTCCGAGATGATTGCCATGGGGGAGGCCTGGACGGCCTGTGTCGCTGTCTTTTATCTTTACCAGGCGGCCCTCCGTTTTACGAAGCTGATTCAATGACTGGATAGAAAGGAGCCTGAAGCCTTATGTATGTTTATGTAGACCGTCTTTTCCTGCTGTTCTGCGTCCTCTTTACCGTGTTCCTCTGCGCCGCCCTTTTAGTCCTGGCTGATTTCCTTGCCTGGCTGGCCCGTTACCGCGTCCTGGGGGAAAATCCTCCCCCCTTCCTGCGTGCACAGGAGCTGCTTGCCTGCTTCTATGTGACGACCGCCTTCCTGGTTTTGGGGGTAATCGCCTACTGGCATGCGTACCTTTCCGGAGTATTGGAGGTGGCGCTGGGATGATCTATCTGTACACCGGCACGCCCGGTTCCGGCAAAAGCTACCATGTGGCCAGGGATATCTACTTTTTCCTGCACTATGGCCGCAACGTAATTGCCAACTTTGATATTAACTATGATGCAATCCCCTCCCGGGGTAAAAAACCGAAAGGCTGCTTTTTCTATCGTGACAACTTTGCGATCACACCGGATTGGCTGGTGGATTTTTCCCTGCTGTGCCATCGGAGGGATGTTAAGGGACGGATTGAGGAAAAGCAGACCTATTTAATCCTGGACGAATGCCAGTTGATTTTCAACTGCCGTTCTTGGAATGACCGCCAGCGCCAGAAATGGTGCAGCTTTTTTACCCAGCATCGTAAATATGGCTTTGAAGTGATTTTAATCACCCAGTTTGACCGGTTAATCGACCGTCAGATCCGATCTTTGACAGAATTTGAGGTCAAGCACCGCAAAATCAACAACTTCGGGGCCGGCGGGTTCTTTGTGGGCCTGTTCTTTTGGGGTCATCCGGTATTTGCCGCCATTGAATACTGGTACGGTGTCCGGGAGCGGTGCGGGATGACCATGATGGTCGGCAGGAAGAAGTATTATGATCTCTATGATTCCTATAAGCTGTTTGAGGCAGAGGGCCGGACAGGGGTGCCGTAGGCGGGGCCCCTGTCCGGCCCTCTGCCTCAAACAGCTTATAATGCGGAGACCATCCCCTCCTTTCTATCGAAAATGTTTATTCCTCCCGCTTCTCCCCTCCTGCACCACCGTCTTCTAATAGGTGGTCTGGAGATACATAGATTTTTTTGTAAGAAACCATAAGATACCTGGTCAAAACAGCCAAAAACTTTTTTCGGGAAACGGCCTTTTCCCGAAAAAGTTATCACTATCAAAAATGTTAACAGAAAGAGGTAAGGACATGCTAAATGCAAGGGAATTGAAACCGTATCGGATTTATCAGGAACTGGAAGAAGCACAAAAAGAGTACTGGTTTTCTTACCGCCAGCGGAAGTTCCTGCATAACATAGACACGTTTTATTATTCGGTCAAGCTGCAGAACGACTTCCGCTCTGACACCAGCGATTGGGACGTGTTGTCTTTTCGCAGAAGATTTGAATCGCTCCAGGCTAACATGAAGTATGATGACTCCCTCCTCTTTTATGTGCCGGGCGTGGGGAACATGAACCTGTTGAACTTCCGCTATGGGAAGTACTATGACATCTGCCTGGAATGTCCGGAATACTTTCATGTCTTTTTTGCCTCCAAGGTTCCTCCCGGCGCCGGCAACTCCGAGTCTCTGACCTGTGAGATCATCGTCCAGATCCGCAGCTACATGCTGTGGATGTACGGCGTCCATGAATCCTTCCAGCGCTCCATGCGCTATGTCCAGGGCCTGGTTGACATGTTCCATCTAAAAATTGACTTTGTTCAGGAGAACCGGGTCGATTACTGCTGGCACTCCAACTACCTGGTTAATCCGGAAAAGTTCTTTGCCATTGAAAACTTTTATAAGATGCGGGTGGACCGTTATCATGGAAGCATTTATCACACAGCCAAAGTAGGAAGCGAGGGATATGAGATTGATTATGTTGCATTAGGGAACCGTGGGGGAAAATGTTTTGTCCGGATTTATTTAAAGAGTAAGGAAGTCGTGGAACAGGGCTACAAAGCATTTTTCTTTAAAGTATGGCTGTTTCATGGCCTGATCTCCCGCTACGACCTGTACTGCTATGAAAAAGCCTTTGTGCAGCGCAGCTGGCACTACATGACCATTGCCCGTCTGGAATACTATGTGGAGTTTGGATCTGTGGATTCCTTCAAAGACGCCTGCAGGCATTTCATCAGGCAGTATGCGGAAAATGCCAAGGTCACCGACCCCATGCTGCGTTTGGCCGACCAGCTCACGCCCAAGATCCATTTAGTTACGAACGTGGAATACCAGACCATGAGAAAGGGCACCAAATCCTATGTCTTGCTGCCTGTGCGTGATAACAGCGCCTATGGCGTCTGCCGGCGGGTTTACGATTACCTGGACAACCATCCGCTGATTATCCGCTATCTGACTCATGACATCCTCCGCTTGGTGGAGCCCTCCGGAGACGTCAACAAGTCCAGGCGGGATTACTGCGGGTTCTGGAAGTCCCTCCGAAGCGCGAAGTTAGTGGATGTTCACCGGCTTCCGGAGCAGCTGCGCCTCATCCGCGATTACAACCGCCGCCTAAACAGCGAGGCCATGAAGCGCACCCTGCTCAACAAAGCGGTCGTCTATGGGTTTTACACAAAAGGGATTAACGAAGACAGCGTGATGAGCGACTGTATGCAGGCGTTGCTGCAGCTCAATGATAATGATATCAAGAATGCCATGCGCTATAAACGCAAAAAATCCCGTCAGTTCAACCCCAATGAACTGGCGGGCCTCATCAAAGATCCGGAATCCTACCGGTTCGTGCTCTTAGATCCGCAAACCGGCGTGATCTATGATGAGGATACCATACTTTCCCTTCAAAATCAAGATGGGGAAGAACTACAAGAGGAAGAAATACAGAAAGAAAGGGATGGGGAAAATGATGAAGACAAGGGAGAATAAAAATGAACTGACCATGCAGGAAGCCTTTGAACGCTTTTTAGAAAACGGGAAATCCTCCTGGGCGCCCTCGACACTCCAGTTTTATGAGAAAAATGTGGGCTATTTCCTGAAATTTTTGTCAGAAGCTTACCCGGCCGGCCTCACCCCCGAACAGCTCCCCCCGTCCGTGTTCCTGGAATACTTAGTGAGCCTCCGCGTAAAGGAACGCTACTCCAACCATCCGCTGCGGGATTCAATGCAGGTGAAAGGAGCCATTAAAAACAATACCGTCCGGACCTATGGGCGGGCGGCCAAGGTGTTCTTAAACTGGTGCTACCAAAACCGGCTCTGCAGCCAGCGTCTGACGGAACATGTCCGGATGCCCAAACCGGATCCGGAGCAGATCCTGCCTTTGTCCGCAACGGAAGCGGAGGCTATGGACGCCGCGTTTGATCCTCATATCCCCAATGACTTACGCAACCTTTGCATTCTTCACCTGATGTTGGACGCGGGACTGCGCAGCTGTGAAGTCATCCGGCTGCAGGCGGCGGATGTGGTTTTCTCCTCCGGCTACATCGCCATCAACCGTTCCAAACACTCCCGCAGCCGCGTGGTCCGAATGGTTCCCCGGCTTGAGAGGCTGCTGTCGGAATATGTCCATGTCTTCCGGATTGCCAGCGGGGACGGTCCCTTTTTTCGGAAGTGCCGCAGCCGGGATCCCATTGATTCCAATGTAATCCGGGCGCTGTTCATCCGGATCCGGCGCAGCACGGGCCTGGACCGGATTTATCCGCATTTGCTCCGGCACACGTTTGCGACAAGTTATATCATGGGAGGCGGTAATCTGGAATCGCTGCGTATTCTGTTAGGTCATTATGATTACAGCGTCACCCGGATCTATCTGCATCTGGCGGATCAGTTCTTTGTGATGGATGCCGACATTTACCGGCTGGATCCCGTTTTATTTAAAACCGGGTACACCCCAAAACGCGGATAATAGATTGGCCTTTTTCATCACCAGCAGAGAGCCGGGCTGCAGCCCGGCCTTTTATTGGTATCGAAAAACGTTTCAAATCCGCCTCTCCTCTGAAGGAGCAAAAATTCCTAATTCCATTTGGAACAAAACAAAAGAAAAAAGCCCCGACCCCGCAGTTCGCAGCCTGCAAAATCAGAACTTTCAGTGCGCCCTCAGGGACTCGAACCCTGGACAAATAGATTAAGAGTCTACTGCTCTACCAACTGAGCTAAGGGCGCTTGATATATCCGCAACACATCTTTTCTGTGGCACGAACATTATTCTATCGCAAAGGGTCAAAAATGTCAACCCCTTTTTTTACAAAAATCTTCAAAATTTCGTTGGAGTGTGTTTGAAAAATGCTTACTGGCACCTGTAAGCCGCATTTTATAAAACACTGTAGGCATTCCTTGCAGAAGATTTGCTTAAGTGAAAAAGGCGTAACTAACCTCCTGAATTGAAAAAAGATACAAATAGCATCGCGTCCTTTGACGAAACCAACCAGTGTACTGTTCGGTCAGGAACTGAACTTTTGGACTGTCTGGCGCGTACCAGTGCTAGAGCATGTCTGAAAATTCATTCCCGCCAGATACACGCCCCACTTTGCGGTATATTTGGCTCTCATTCCGTCAACGCAGCCCGCTGCGCCTCCCTCATTGGAGCCGAATCTCCCACAAACTGTAACACGCATCTGACGGAAAGCAATTTTCAGACACACTCTAGTACTACAGCAAACAATTCTTGCTGTACTTTTCCAAAAAACTATTTTAGATAGGTTTTCATAAGAAAGCCACCAGGATTCCGTTATATCATATAGTTAATTTTATTCATAACCAGGCAGACAAATCTGAAGTGTTCGCTGTAGTACCAAGAGCCTTTAATTCTAAAAGTCAAAACAAAAAATATCAGCTACGAACCAGCTTCTCCAAAACCTCCTGGCTCTGTGCACCAATTACCCGATTTACCTCCTGTCCATTCTTAAACAGGATAACCGTAGGGATATTCATTACTCCGTATTTCATAGCAATTTCTTCACAATCATCCACATTTAATTTACCAATAACCGCTTCTCCTGCCATTTCCTCTGCCAATTTCTCAACAATGGGAGCCATCATCCGGCAGGGACCGCACCAATCAGCATAAAAATCCACTAAAACCGGCTTATCTGCCTTTAACACTTCATCTTCAAAATTTGCTGTTGTAAACTTTTTTTCCATAAATTTTCTCTCCTTTCATTAATCACTGCTTTTTAGATTTTTCTAAACCGCTATAACTGCATAAATACCTATTCTTTGAAACTCTGGTATATGCCGTTGTGAGAGTACCACCTCATTCAGTTACCTTGCAGGCCGAACAAGGCCATGTCCTCGCTTCGCTAAGGCTGACTCTGTGAAAGATCGTTAAGTAAAGCTAACGCAGCAAATGGAAATTCAGGCAAGTCATTTAGAGAAATAGGAATGTGTCAGTACCTTGTGTACTGTCTGTATTATATTTCGGGAGAAACTCCGAAAAAATAATTTCCATCAGAGTACATTGTCGGCGGTCAACGATGTCACCGCGTTCCATTTCTCCTAAAAATTCCTTATACGCCGCTCTTGCCCTTTTTATAAAGCCGCTTTGCCTAAATAATACACTGCAATGACCTTTCCCCGCAGCATTTCAGCTCTTTCCTTTTGTACGGTTTACCGCCTTTTCTACTTCTTTAAAACTCTTATGCCATTTAAGAATCTGACGGTTCATGCCTTCTTTATTGCTGGTTGCACTGCGCATACTATTTACAAGCTTTGTCTTCCAATCCACAATTTTCACCAAATCTTGTTTTCTTTAATATTATATGCAGATTAACGGCTGGCTATCAGCTTGCAGATCGAATTTCCCATACTGGAAAATTTTGTTTCATATTCTGTCATAACATTTCCATCAGCCATTGGACTATGATGCAGGTCATAGGTGAAATCAGAAATCTTCCATCCTGCGGCGGGGATCGATTCCAGAGAATAGGCAAAAAGTCCCTTATTATCTGTTTTAAATTCTAAAACACCATCTTTCTTTAGAACCTGATCATAAATTTTCATAAATTCGGGAGATGTCAGGCGCCGTTTTGTATGGCGGTCCTTTGGCCATGGATCAGAAAAATTTAAATAGATCCGGGAAACCTCCTCTGGGGCAAAAACCTCTGTCAGAGCCTTTGCATCCATACACAAGAAATAAATATTGGAAAGTTCCATCTCCTCCCGTTTCTCAATCGCACGTAGAAGAACACTGGGATATCGCTCAATCCCAAGATAATTTATCTGGGGATTAATTTTTGCAAGCTCCATGATAAACTTCCCTTTTCCCATACCAATCTCAATCTCAATCGGATTACTATTCGCAAATAATTCGCAGAATTTCCCCTGGTACTGCTGTGGCTGCCTTACCACATAGGGACTGGTGGCAATGGCCTCCTCTGAGCCTGGAATATGGCGTAATCTCATAGCATCCTCCACTTAAAACATTTTCCTGTTTTCTCATTCTATCAGACTTCTTTTCTATTTGCAAGCAATTCTGCATACATTTCTGCCCATACAGCCAATTATTGGTTTCTGTTCACGAGCCGGGCAAGAAGATGCCCCTGAGCAGTAACATAAAAGAGGAGCTCTGTGAAAGAACCTGCATTTTTTCCGTGCATAATTTTCCAACATGTAGTATAATAATTCCAAGATAAGTTTTCATGGCTTCAAGGGCCGCCAGACAAGTTTTTCAATACACAGAGGAGGACAATAATGGCAAATGGCAGCAGCAACAATAATTGGGAACGTATTCAGCTTGGCATCAAAAGCGTCCAACGGCTGATTGGACAAAAGGATTATAATTCTGCCATGGTGAAGGCCCGTCAGACATTAGAGTTTATGGTTCGAATGCTGGCAGAGCGGTCAGGCTCCATGAGTGACAGCGATCTAAAGGAAATGATCGACATGCTGTACCGGAACCGCAGGATCACCAAAACTTCCTGTGACCGCTACCATAAGATCCGCATGATCGGCAACAAAGCCGCCCACGAAGGAGACAACTCTCCCTCCAACGCAAATTTGGCGTATCAACTGCTTTTACAGGAAATTCAGGTCTTTTCAAATGAATACCGGAATCAAAAAAGATCCCCTCGGAGAAGTTCTGCTCGCACATATTCACCCCGTTCCTCCAGAAATCGCCGCAGATCCGGCAGGAGGCGCAATGTATTTACCCCATATGACCTGCTTAAGCTGCTGCTTCCTCTTGTTTGTATCCTGGCCATCTTCTGTATCGTGAAGTTTATAAAGCCCAAACCAGAAGATATCGAGACCACGCCAGAAACTACTCCTGTAGAGACGACTTTGGAAACGGTTGAGCCTACACAGGTTATTCCCACAGAAACATCCACTGTCCAGATGTCTTCTGCTGTCTACAGAACCACAGATGTCTTAAATGTGCGGGCAGAACCGCGAACAGACAGCCGCCGTTTGGGTCAGTTAATTTCCGGCGCTACTGTAGAATACATACGGGCAGAAAATGAGGAATGGGCCGTGATTCTGTTTAACGGACAAGAGGCTTATGTGGCAAGCCAATATTTGACTACCCAATAGCAGTGAATTGCGCATTAATAAAAACTCCCTGATAGATATAGTCAAATAACAAATTAGAATGCGGCTCCTCCCATGCCTGACAAGACAGCGCGGCAATATTTCTCTGAAACCATTGCTGCGCCGTCTCTTTTTTATTTGCTGCAGCTTGATTGCCCTTTATTGTCTTCTCTATTTTTTTATTTTGTCACTTAATTCCCTTCTTTTGAACATTTTTTTAATGAAATTTACTATGGTATTTTTTGCAAAAAGGAGTATGATGTTAAAGAAACAACAATAGGAGGATCACAATGAATACGGTTATCAAAAAGATTTCCGAAATCGAAGACGCCGCATCCTCTGTCATGGAAAGTGCCAATGAAAAAAAGAAAGCATTTTCTCTGGAGATGGAGGAACGGACCAAAGCTTTTGATCAGGATTTGGAGGAACGGACACAGCAGGGGATCCAGGAACTTCGAAAACGGATGGAAGCAGAGATGAACAAAAAGTTGGAGAAGCAGCGTCTTCATGCAGACCATTTGCTTCGGAAAATGGAACAGAATTTTGAAGATCACCATGAAGAATATGTAGAAAAGCTGTTCCGGTCATTGACAGGAGTGTGACAGAATGGGACTGTTAGCATACAGCGGAATTTCCACCAAAATACGCGCCATGGAAAGCAACCTGATTACAGAACAGCAATTCCGAAAAATGGCAATGCTGGAGGATGTGCGAAGCGCTGCAGACTATTTAAAGCAGCTGCCAGCATATGCTGATATTTTTTCCGGACTGGATGATACCCGATTGCACCGAGGCCACATTGAACGGCTTCTGGCTCAATCAGAATATCGGGATTTTGCAAAGCTTTACCGCTTCTCCAACCTTTCCCAGCGCAGATTTCTTGATCTTTATTTCATGAACTATGAAATCACGATCATTAAGCAGGTATTGCATAATGTCATGAGCGGCAGACATCAGCAGATGGATCTGTCCGATTTTCAGGATTTTTTTGACCGACATTCCTCAGTGGATTTAGTAAGACTGGCACAATCAGAAAATTTGTCTGATTTTATTGCCGGACTGGAGGGATCTCCTTATTACGCCCCCATGATCACTCTTGGAACCCAAAAGGAACGAACGTTATTTGACTATGAAATACGGCTGGATCTGCTCTATTTTAAAACCATGTGGAAGATCAAGGACAAGGTTCTGACTAAGGAAGAACGGGCAGTTATCGGCCACTGCTTTGGAAGCCGCCTGGATTTGCTGAATATTCAGTGGATCTATCGTTCCAAAAAATATTATGATCTTTTGCCGGCTGATATTTATGCGCTGCTCATTCCTGTAAAATATAAATTAAAAACAGAACAAATCTGCCGAATGGCAGAAGCAGCCTCTCTCCATGACTTTTTTGCTGCTTTAAGGGATACCCATTACGGAAAACTTCCAGAGACTGACTGGAATGAACTGCCTAACCTGGAATCCTTGTATCACCAGATCCTTAATCAGATCTACAAGGGTACAGGACGCCGGCACCCCTATTCTATGGCTGTGCTGGATTCTTATCTCTATGCCAAAGAATTGGAGCTGCAAAAGATCATCGCCATTATCGAAGGAATCCGCTATGGCCTTAATCCCAATAAAATCATGGACATGGTGGACAAACAATAGGAGGTTTTTAGTTGTGATAGAAAAAATGAAGTTCTTAAGTATCACCGGACATAAAGGTGATATTGACCAGGTCGTTGACCAGTACTTCTCCAGGTACGAAATCCATCTGGAAAATGCCCTGTCAGAGCTTAAGACAGTTCCGGATCTGCGGCCCTTTAATGAAAGCAATCCCTATAAAGGAGAGTATCAGACTGCGAATCAGTTGATTGCCAGTCATTTGAACCAGGACAGAAAGGAAACACCCCTGACCCTTTCCATTGAAGAAGCCGTACAATTAGTCCGTTCTTTAGACCAGGAATTAAAAGTTCTGTCAGAGGAGAAAGAATCCAAAGAAAAAGAACTGGATATGCTGCTGCTTTCCCGAAACCGGGTACAGCCATTTGTAGATCTGAATTATGCAGTCAGATCGATTATGCAGTTTAAATTCGTCAGCTTCCGTTTCGGCCGGATTCCCCATGAATATTACAAGAAATTCATGGATTATGTATATGATACCATTGATGTGGTCATGCACAAATGCCAGGAAGATGAACACTATGTATGGGTTGTGTACTTTGTTCCGGAGGTTGTGCGGGACAAGGCTGACGCTATCTTAGCCTCTCTTCATTTTGAACGATTCTTTCTTCCGGATGAATATGAGGGCACTCCCACAGAAGCAGTACAGGAGTTAGGAGAAAAGATCAATGCTTTACAGTCTGAAATCGATCAGATCAGCGGGAAAATATCCCAGGCTGTAATATCCCGGAAGAACGAACTGTTGGCAGCCCAAAACAGGCTGGAACGGTTTTCCCAGAATTTTGATGTGAGAAAGCTTGCTGCCTGTTCGAGCCATGATGACCGTACCTATTATATTCTCTGCGGATGGATGAGCGAATCTGATGCAGATGCCTTTTGCCGGGAGCTGGAAAATGACTCGAATACATTCTGCTTTATGGAAACTGACCACAATAATATTGTAAGCAGCCCGCCTACCAAGCTGAAAAATCCCGGTATTTTTAAACCCTTTGAAATGTTTATCCGTATGTATGGTCTTCCTGCCTATGGCGAGCTTGATCCGACCATGATTTTGGGACTGACCTATTCCTTTCTTTTTGGTTTTATGTTTGGGGATGCAGGGCAGGGCTTATGCCTTTTACTTGGCGGATATCTTTTATACCGTGCCAAAAAGCTGAACCTGGCTGCTATCATCTCCTGCTGTGGTTTCTTCTCTACCATATTTGGGATTTTATTTGGAAGCGTATTCGGCTTTGAAAACATACTGACAGCCGTTTGGCTCCATCCTCAGAAAGCCATGATGCAGCTCCCCTTTATTGGGAATCTGAACACGGTATTTGTGGTGGCAGTTGCCTTGGGAATGGGAATCGTTCTGCTCACCATGATTTTAAATGTGATCAACAGTCTGCGCTCTCAGGATGCTGAGAAAGCGTATTTTGACACAAACGGAATTGCCGGCATTGTATTTTACAGCGCCCTGACCATTACTGTTTTCCTTTATATGGGCGAACAGCCGCTTCCGGCTGCGGCTGTGTTAGGGATCATGTTTCTCCTTCCGCTGCTGGTCATTTTCTTTAAAGAACCGTTGGCTGCCATGGTAGAAAAAAAAGCAAAGATCATGCCAGAGGAAAAGGGAATGTTTTTTGTCCAGGGATTTTTTGAGTTGTTTGAGGTCCTGCTGAGCTATTTTTCCAATACCCTCTCCTTTGTCCGTGTGGGAGCCTTTGCTGTCAGCCATGCTGCCATGATGGAGGTGGTTTTGATGTTGGCCGGAGCTGAATCCGGAAGCCCTAATTGGCTTATAGTCATTTTGGGAAACCTGTTTGTCTGCGGTATGGAAGGTCTGATCGTAGGGATTCAGGTACTAAGGCTGGAATACTATGAACTGTTCAGCCGGTTTTACCGAGGAACAGGACGAGAATTTAAAGCATACGGAAACACAAACTCGGGTTCATAGACACCCTTATAAACTACAAATTATACTAAATATCACAAAACAGGAGGATTTTACCATGACTTTACTGACAAAAATAACCTTGGCAATCGCATTGCTTTTAAGTATTGCTATTCCTTTCGGCGCTTTTGCCGCTGGAGAAAAGAGCCGCGGCCGCTATAAAAAAGCATTGGGCATCAATGTGCTGCTTTTTGCAGGAACCCTGTTAGTTACCAGCGGGATCTTGTTCACCGGAAATGTCTCTGCCGCTGAAACCGTGGAGGCTGCTGCCGGAAATGCTGCCGGATGGGGTTACCTTGCTGCTGCTCTTGCTACCGGAATGTCCTGTATCGGCGGCGGTATCGCCGTATCGGCCGCTGCTTCTGCTGCCTTGGGCGCCATCAGCGAAGACGGCTCCATTCTCGGTAAATCCCTCATCTTCGTTGGTCTTGCCGAAGGTGTGTGCCTGTATGGACTGATCATTTCCTTTATGATCCTGGGTAAACTTTAATCGATGAAAATGTATTTGATCAGCGACAACATTGACACCTGGACCGGTATGAGGCTTGCCGGTATTGAAGGTGCAGTTGTCCATGAAAAACAGGAGCTTCAAAGAGAGCTGGATAAGGTCCTGGCCGACCGAGAAATCGGAATCGTGCTTTTAACAGAAAAATTTGGCAGAGAATTTCCGGATTTGCTTAACGATGCAAGGCTGAATCATAAGCTTCCCTTGTTTGTGGAGATTCCAGACCGCCACGGTACAGGCCGCAAGCCGGACTTTATTACCTCCTACGTAAATGAAGCAATCGGATTAAAATTATAGACAAATGCCCCAATAGAAAGCAGGTGACCCTTTGAACACAGAGGAGAAATTAAAACATTTCCTGGATACCTGTATGGAGGATGCCCGTGCCAGAAGCAGCCGGATGATGCAGGAATACACGGCTGCACAGGAAAAGGCTTTTGACGAACACCAAAAAGAAGCCAGACGCCGTTCCCAGCTTCAGGTCCGCCAGGAAACCGATAAAATTGAGCGAGATATCAATAAACAGCTCTCCATAGAACAGTTGAATCTAAAACGTTCTCTAGGACAGAAGCAGGAAGAATTAAAGGAAAAATTATTTACCGTTCTTGAGGAAAAGCTGGATGCTTTCCGGAAAACACCGGAATATGAAACTTTTCTAAGTCACCAATTCCAGGACGCTTTAAAGCTCGCCGGAGACGAAGAACTTCGGATCTATCTGGATCCGTCTGATAAGGATAAGCTGGACCAGCTTGCCAAAAGCTTTCCGGCTGTCCATATCCAGCTAAGTGATGAGCCCTTTATGGGCGGTATCCGCGGAGTTCTGCCTTCCCGCAAAATCCTGATTGACAATTCCTTCCAGGCGCGGCTGGCACAGGCACGTGAAGATTTTCATTTTGATCTCAGCCTGACAGAAAAAGACCCTCAGGGACAGCAAAAAAGGAGGGAGTCCTGATGTCAGAGACAAAAACAGAAAAAACAGGTATTATTTATAAAATCAACGGCCCTATCGTTCACTTGAAAAAAGATGCCGGCTTTATGATGAACGAGATGGTTTATGTAGGAAAACAACGACTGGTGGGAGAGGTAATCGGCCTGACCTTAGACAGCACCACCATTCAGGTCTATGAGGAAACCACTGGAATCAAGCCAGGAGAGATTGTAACCGGCACAGGAGCTCCGGTAACGGTCACCCTTGCTCCAGGTATCCTGAAAAATATTTTTGACGGTATTGAAAGACCTTTAAGCGAAATTGCAAAAACAGGCGGCGCTTATATTAACCGAGGCGTCAGTGTAGATTCTCTGGATATCTCTAAAAAATGGCAGACCCATATAACTGTAAAAAAAGGGGATCGGATATCCGGCGGCACTATTATCGCAGAAGTCCCGGAAACTCCGGCCATTCTTCATAAAATCATGGTTCCGCCGGACAAACAGGGCGTGGTATTAGAGACAGCCGCTGACGGGGAATATACGATTGAAGATCCGCTGGTTACTTTGCAGTGTGATGACGGAAGCCAGGAAACACTGACCATGACCCATAAATGGCCAATCCGCCAGGCAAGACCTACATCACGGCGTTTCCCTGCCAGCCAGCCTCTTGTAACCGGCCAAAGGATTCTGGATACCCTGTTTCCCTTAGCCAAAGGCGGGACTGCTGCCATTCCGGGCGGCTTCGGCACAGGAAAAACCATGTCTCAGCATCAGATCGCTAAATGGTCAGATGCCAACATTATCATTTACATTGGCTGCGGTGAACGGGGCAATGAGATGACGCAGGTTTTGGAAGAATTCAGCGAACTGGTAGATCCAAAAACCGGCAATCCCCTTATGGACCGTACTGCCTTGATTGCCAATACTTCCAACATGCCGGTAGCTGCCCGTGAGGCAAGCCTCTATTCCGGCCTGACCCTGGCTGAATACTACCGGGATATGGGATATCACGTGGCGATCATGGCAGATTCTACCTCCCGCTGGGCAGAGGCTCTCCGGGAATTATCCGGACGTTTGGAGGAAATGCCGGCTGAAGAAGGTTTTCCTGCCTACTTAGCTTCCAAGCTTTCTGCCTTTTATGAGCGGGCAGGCATGATGGAGAATTTAAATGGAACAAACGGCAGTGTTACTATTATTGGCGCTGTATCTCCCCAGGGCGGAGACTTTTCTGAACCTGTGACCCAGAATACCAAACGTTTCGTCCGCTGCTTCTGGGGGTTGGATAAAAGCCTTGCCTATGCAAGACATTTCCCTGCTATTTCCTGGCTGACCAGCTATTCTGAATACCTGAGCGATTTGTCTTTGTGGTATTCAGAGAATGTAAACCGTGATTTTGTAAATTACCGCAATCAAATTGTGGCTCTGCTCTCCCAGGAAAGCAGCCTGATGGAGATTGTAAAACTGATTGGAAGCGATGTGCTGCCTGACGACCAAAAGCTCATTTTGGAGATAGCCAAGGTTATCCGGGTAGGCTTTCTTCAGCAGAATGCGTTCCACAAGGACGATACCTGCGTCCCTATGGAAAAGCAGTTTAAGATGATGGAAATCATTCTGTATCTGTATCAGAAATCTCGTTCTTTGATCTCCATGGGCATGCCTATGTCCGTATTAAAAGAAGATTCTGTTTTTGATAAAGTGATTTCCATCAAATATGATGTGCCCAATGACCAGCTTTCCTTGCTGGATGATTACAAAAAGCTTATTGACCGTTTCTATGATGATGTCCTGGAACGGAATGCATAAACAGGGCGCTGTATGCGCCCGCAGGAGGTAAAGATGTCCATTCAATATTTAGGATTAAATGCAATCCAGGGCCCTATGGTTGTTCTGGAAGGTGTTCAGGGAGCTGCCTATGACGAGATTGTTGAGATGACCGCAAATGACGGCAAGAAAAAGCTGGGCAGGATTATTGAGATCAGTGAGGACCGCGCCATGATCCAGGTGTTTGCAGGCACAGAAGGACTTACCCTGCAGGGCGTCCGTACCCGGCTGACCGGACATCCCATGGAGTTAGGGGTCTCAGAAGAAATGCTGGGCAGAACCTTTAATGGTATCGGTATTCCTATTGACGGGCTGGGAGAGATCATTCCGGATAAAATGTTGGATGTGAATGGGCAGCCCTTAAATCCAGTGACCCGGGAATATCCCAGAAACTACATCCGCACCGGAATTTCTGCCATTGACGGGCTTATGACTTTGATCCGCGGTCAAAAGCTGCCTATCTTTTCGGGAAACGGTCTGCCTCATGACCAGCTTGCCGCTCAGATCGTGCAGCAGGCATCTTTGGGAGAAGATTCCGACGAAGAATTTGCCATTGTGTTTGCTGCCATGGGAGTCAAACATGATGTGGCAGAATTCTTTCGAAGAACCTTTGAGGAAAGCGGAGTTTCCTCCCATGTGGCTATGTTTATGAATCTTGCCAATGATCCGGTTGTAGAACGTCTCATTACTCCAAAGGTAGCTTTAACCCTGGCCGAATATCTTGCCTTTGAGAAGGGAATGCATATACTGGTGATTCTGACCGATATGACTTCCTTTGCAGAGGCCATGCGTGAAGTATCCTCCTCCAAGGGAGAGATCCCGTCCAGAAAGGGTTTTCCCGGCTATCTGTACAGTGAGCTTGCGGCGTTGTACGAGCGGGCCGGTATTGTAAAAGGGGTAAATGGCTCTGTGACCCAGATTCCCATTCTGACTATGCCAAACGATGACATTACCCACCCGATCCCTGACTTGACCGGATATATTACAGAAGGACAGATCGTATTAGACCGAAGCCTTCACGGGCAGTCTGTCTATCCGCCTATTAATGTGCTTCCCAGCCTGTCCCGTCTGATGAAGGATGGTATCGGAGAAGGCTTTACACGGGCAGACCATCAATCTGTGGCCAATCAGCTCTTTTCCTGCTATGCCAAGGTAGGGGACGCCAGAGCCCTGGCCTCTGTAATCGGTGAGGATGAGCTGTCTCCCCTTGACAAAAAATATCTGAAATTCGGAAAAGAATTTGAACAGCACTTTGTGGGACAGGATCCTTACGACAACCGCAACATTATGGAAACACTGACAATCGGCTGGGACCTTTTGGGACTGCTTCCGAGAGAGGAGCTAGACCGGATTGACACCAAGATCCTGGATGCGTATTACAAGGAGAAGATTTCATGAATCCCAATACATTCCCAACCAAGGGTAATCTGATTCTTGCCAAAAACTCACTGGCTCTTGCCAGCCAAGGCTATGAACTGATGGATAAAAAGAGGAATATTCTGCTGCGGGAGCTAATGGGCCTGATTGACCAAGCCAAGGACATCCAGTCTAATATTGATTCTGCATTCACTGCAGCCTATGAAGCGCTGCAGCACGCCAATATTGAACTTGGTATTCATTTTGTGGAAGAAATGGCTGCATCCGTGCCGGTAGAAAATTCCATTACAATTAAGACCCGCAGCATCATGGGCACAGAGATTCCTCTGGTACGCCATGAGGCGTCGCCCATGAAGCTTTCCTACGCCTACTACAGCACTGGAGAAGCCTTAGATGAAGCAAGACTTCACTTTGAAAGAGTAAAGAATCTTACCATACAGCTTTCCATGGTGGAAAATTCCGCTTACCGTCTTGCAAGCAGCATCCGCAAGACCCAAAAGCGGGCTAATGCTCTGAAGAATATCACCATTCCTGCCTATGAAGCCCTGGTAGCCAACATTACCAATGCATTGGAGGAAAAGGATCGGGAGGAGTTTACGCGGCTGAAGGTAATCAAGAGAGAGAAGAACCGCTGACCTTACGGCAAGACCAGGCATATATCTTTAATGCCGTCCATGCGGCAAACAGCCCGATCATAATCCCTCCCAGCACATCACTGGGATAATGAACCCCCACATAAAGCCGGGAAAAGGCCAGCAATCCGGCAAGTATTAAAAATCCCGTTCCATACCGCCGGGGCAGCAGCCTATAGCAGACGGCGGCTCCGGCAAAGGCTGCACAGGAATGGCCAGAAGGAAAGGAATAATCCTTCTGTCTGTGAACCAACAGAACCAGTTCTTCTATTACCTCATAGGGTCTGGTACGGGCAAATAATGGCTTAAATATCACATTCGTAATCAATGCCCCTATTACCAGAGCCAGGAGTATGGCAGCTCCTGGCTTCCTGGTTTTCTGAAAGCAAAGAAATAATAATCCCAAAACAATCCAAAACCATCCATAATCTCCCAAAAAGGTAATGCCCTTCCAAAAAGGAGTCATCCAATCCTGCCGGAGAGACTGAATCCACAATAAAATACAGCTGTCAATCTGCCATAAAAACTCCATTTTTTATCTTTTTCCTTCCTTATTTGAATACCTGTCAGCCAGTTAGCCCTATCCCATGGCAGTGGGCAAATTCCACTTATATTTCCTTGCAAGAATCCGGATCACTACTACTAAAAGGGCACTGACTACCATGGAAAGATCGTTTCCTATCTTCCCCATAAGTCCCACATAGCATACGGCTCCTGCTATTGACGCACAGGCATAGACATGCTTTTTTAGGACAGCGGGCGTCTGGCCTGCCATGATATCCCGCAGGATTCCTCCTCCTACACCTGTAAGTGTGCCTAAAAAAATCATCAGAAAACGGTACTCTCCTAAGCCGGCTTCAATGGCTGTATCAATTCCAACTACCGTAAAGGCTCCCAGCCCGATAGCATCAAGAAAATTCATCACCCGTTCATAAAACTCTGACTCCAGCATATCCATGGTGATCTGGTGGAATCTTATGATAACGAATAATATAAGAACGGAAAAAAAGGCTACAGATACATATATTGGCTTTACAAATAAGGTCGGAGGATGGATGCCGATGATCAGATCTCGAAGCATACCTCCTCCTACTGCTGTAGTTACTCCTAATACTATAATACCCAATAAATCTAAATGTTTTCGGATGGCTACCATGCCTCCTGAACAGGCAAAAGCGGCTGTTCCGATAATTTCAATCGCAAAAAATACGGTTATATGGTTCAAATGCTTTGCTCCTCGTTTGTATTCAATAATAATCTTTTGGTTTTACATTCGTGTATTTTTTAATTATACCACACATCCTTCTAAATTCCAATCTGCAAAACATATTGGAAAATTTCTTTATCTATAGTAAAATAGAAAAATCCCTGAAAAACTAAGCAAGAAAGAAAGGAATGATATAACATGAAACCTGTCCATATTTTTCTTGGAATCTTATGCGCCTTTGCACTGATGATCACACTGCTTATTACTTCTGTGGAAGCAGTCACCTACTGGACTCCTGGATACTATGAAAAAGAATATACCAAATATCATGTCCTGGAAAACGTTCATATGGAAATGGAGGATTTACTGGACGTAACGAAAGAGATGATGGCGTATCTGCGCGGCAAACGTCAGGATCTTCATGTGCCCACAACTGTAAATGGACAACCAAGAGAGTTCTTCAACCAGCGGGAAATCGCTCACATGGAAGATGTCCGCGGACTTTTTTTAGCTGCCATCACCATCCGGCGTGCCTGCCTGATTTTCCTCCTTGCTTTTATTGCGCTTCTCCTTTTAACCAAAGCTAATATCCTTTATGTACTGCCTCGGACCATTTGTGCCGGAACCATCCTGTTTTTTACCTTGCTGTCCACATTAGCGATTATCATATCCACAGATTTTACAAAATATTTTATTGTTTTCCACAAAATATTCTTCAACAATGACCTATGGATGCTGGATCCATCCACAGACCTGCTGATCAACATTGTTCCTGAGCCTTTTTTCATGGACACTGCTGCCAGAATCGCAATCACCTACGGAATCAGTGTGGCTGCAGTATTCCTGCTCTGTCTGGCTTTCATTTATCGTTTTCCTAAAACCTTATCCTAGAAATTTGTGAACGCAACTGCATATGCCCATTTAAAATCGCCTGCAGCGATAGGGCATATGCTTTGGCCAAAACACTATAAATTGTAACAAACTTGTAACATTTCCCCTTTACTTCCCCACCATTATGGATTATACTAATAGAATATTTCCAACAACGTTTAAACAAAAACATTTTATGGAGACCATACTCAATGACTTCATTAACCAGGAAAAGAATCCTTTCTTTCCTTTTAAGCCTGCTCCTTTTCATTGGCATTTTTCCTCAAACTGCCGCCGCTGCACCTCCTTGGCCAGACGGACCTTCCATTTCAGCAGAAGGAGGCATCCTGTTTGATGCCAATTCCGGAGCAGTCCTGTACGGAAAGAATATACATGAACAATATTTCCCTGCCAGTATTACCAAAATTCTGACAGCCCTGATCATTATTGAAAACTGTCAAATGGATGAAGTGGTAACCTTTTCTCACAACGCCGTATACAATGTGGAAGCCGGCAGCAGCAATGCCAACTTAGAAGAAGGCGACCGTTTGACTGTACGGGACTGTCTTTACGCCATGATACTGAAATCTGCCAATGAAGCTGCTAATGCCCTTGCTGAGCATGCCGCCAGTACCACGGCAGCATTTTCTTCCATGATGAATGCCAAGGCAGCATCATTAGGCTGTACGGATTCCCACTTTAACAATCCCAGCGGCCTAAATGATCCGGAGCACTATACTTCAGCCCACGACATGGCGCTTATAGCCCAGGCTGCATTCCAAAACGAAACCTTTGCACAGATTGCCGCCACCCTTTACTATGATCTTCCTCCCACAAAAAGAAATCCCGAAGGGCTGCGGATCTATCCAGGACACCAGATGATCAAAAAAAACAGCCCCAATTACTATCCCGGAGCTATCGGCGGCAAGACAGGATATACATCTCTTGCAGGCAACACCTTAGTCACCTGTGCCCGCCGCGATGACATGATGCTGATCACAGTGGTGTTAAATGGCCACCGAACCCACTATACAGATACCCGCACCATGATGAATTTTGGTTTTCGGAATTTTCGCTCTGTAGATATTTCTGATATGGATGACACCTATACGTCCATTGAAAATGACCTGACCATTGCAGGGCTTCCCACCACCAACTTATCTGTCATCAGCGTTCAGAAAGACCGTCGGCTGTCCCTTCCGATCAACGGCGAGTTTTCTGATACTACCTCCTCGATTTCCTATGAGCTTCCCCCGGAAGCGCCCGAGTATGCGGCTGCCCGAATCACATATGATTATGACGGCAGAACCATAGGATCCACTTACCTGATGGTAAACAAAAATCCAACCGAAGATCCTGCAGACGTTCTTATGACAGAACCGCCAGAGAGCTCCGAAGCTCTCCAAACAGAACAGGCTGAAAATGCTCCGGAACCCTATCAGCAGAAAGAGCAGATTCTTGCTTTGGATCCTTCCTCTGAGCCAGAGACCTTGGAACCTGTCTTAGACAAAAGCCCTTTCCAGCCTATCCATATTCCGATTTTTATATGGATTCCCGTTCTTATCCTTAGCCTTGCTGCCGCCGGATATGGGATTTTGCTTCTATTAAAAATCCGCCGCCAGCAAGAATCTGCTGAACGGAGACTTCGCTACCAACGCCGTCAGCAGCGTCTTCAGGATATCGGTATGTCAGGTGATGAGTTTAAACTTTTACTGGAGCAAAAACGCAAAAAAAGTCTTCTGAGCGCCCCCAAACGGAGAGCATTCAAAAGACAGAGACATCAAAAAATCGGAAGGAGATAGAACCCTGTTCTATTCTCCTTCCTCCATTTTTTTCTGGCGTTTTTTCTTTTCCCGGCTGCGCTCTGCCCGCTTCTTCCGCACATCATCCTTACGGCAGATAATCTGTTTTGCCCCCTCCTCATCAGTCAGTTTCAATGTTTTCACCACATATACCTGGTTTTCATCTACTTTCTTCATTCGGACCTTTCCCTTAAGATAACCATGTTCCGGGCAAATAGCCAGTCCATAATAAATCTTTTGATTCGGAGTAAACCACCGGACCTTTTTCCGCAGCATTCTTCCGCATTTATAACACTTCATCTCTGCCACAGACCGTTCTTTCATAGCTGCTTCCTTAGATTCAAAAATCAATGATACATATTTAGAATAATCCGGAAATACCATTCTGACTTCCTCATCCCTGCGGCTGGGAAGCCGGAAATAATCAATGGAACAATACTGCAAAAGCCGCTCTGCCCCAATCTCCCCAGCCATCTGTACCATCAGCTTTCCTGTGTAGTATGCATCATCCAATGCCCGATGGAATGTCCTTTCCTCCATCAGTCCTAACTCATCCACCGCCAAATCCAGTGATGGTTTGATCCCGTTTTTATAAAATTTGGCATACAGCTTCTGCACGTCATAATAAAACAGAGGCTTAGGAAAAGAGTTTTCCACCCCAAAATACTTCATATTCCGCTGGAGTTCTGTCAAGTCCATGGAGCCCCAGGTACAATACACACAATCTTCACCGCACCATTCTATAAAATCTCTGGCGGCACTGGCAAAATCCTCGCCGTGATGCCGCAGTTCCCACATATCCATATGAGTTACCTCCGAGATCACATAGTGCATCTGGGTATAAACCTGCGGCTTAATTAACCGGTGAAATTCACCGGACATTGAAAAATTCTCGTTTAACTTTACTGCCCCGATCTCAATGATCTCAAAAGGAAAATCCTCCACAGAATCTGCCTTTCCATGGGCACTCTGATTCCATTCTAAATCAAAAACAATGTAATTCCTCATAATAATAAAATTATAGCATAAAGGTTAAAATTTGCATAGGCTAAATCCACCTAGAAAAATGGTCTATGCGCTCCACTTTTTTACAAAAAATATGTTTCCAGCATTTCCTTTGTCCCGGTAACCGTTCCCTGCACCATCTGTGGTTTACCGCCTCCCTTACCAGGAAATTCCCCGTGAAATACCTTTAAAAATTCCCGCAAATCCACATTCTGGCTTCCCAAAATATACTGGTAACTCTGTCTGTCATTTCCCAGAAAAATACCGCAGATCCCCTCACACAAACGCATTCCTGCATCTACAAAATGTCTGGCAGTATTTTTATCCATCTCATCTTCAAATAAAAGAATATGTTTCCCAAAGATTCTTTCTCCGTCTGTCAGCTCCTTTAATCTCATCTCCAGATAGCGGCTTTGAATCCGAAACAATTTGTCTTTCCCCTGCTGATTTTCTTTCTGAAGCCGCTTTACTGCTTCTGCTGTCTCATAGGGCTTTGCTGATAACAAACGGGAAATCTCCAACACATTATCTTCTTTCATCCGATAATCTGCTAATGCCCGAAAACCACACACCATAGTCACCCTTGTTCCGCCCTTATATTTAACTGCATCCACCAAACGAATAATCCCAATCTCCCCCGTATATTTTACATGAGGTGCACAGCAGGCACACACATCATATCCCGGCACTGTCACAATCCTTACCTGGCCTGCCAGCTCCTTTTTGCTTCGGTAATCCATCCTTTCAAGCTCCTCCCTTGAAGGATATTCTACTTTGATTGCAATATTAGCTGTCACAGCCTCATTTGCCTCCTGCTCAATCTTCATAAGCTGTTCTTTTGTAAATACCCCGTTAAAATCCATAGTTACCAGCTCTTTTCCAAGATGGAATCCTACGTTATCATATCCAAAATACCGGTGAACCAATCCGGATACAATGTGTTCTCCTGTATGCTGCTGCATTTTTGAAAATCTTTCCGGGAAATCAATCCAGCCCTGTATTTTCTGCCCTGCAGCCAGACTTTCTTTCATATAATGGATTACCTCATTGTCCTTTTCCTGCACATCCTCTACTAAGATCCCGTGGATTCTGCCTGAATCTGCATATTGTCCCCCGCCTTCCGGGAAAAAGCCTGTCCGATCCAAAATAATTCCATAACAGCCCTTTTTCTCATCCCACCAACAGTCTTTTACCTGTGCTGTAAATTCTTTCAAATGACTGTCTTCATAATATAGCTTTTGTGTCATACATTTCTCCTCACTGTATTATCATAATATGATTTCCCACGAAACACGCGCAAGTGTTCTTATTATATCTCAAACATTTCTACATCGCAAGCAGCAAACAAATATTTGCCGTAAGGACTTGATATCCAATAAAAATAGCAGCCAACATGCCAGCCTTATATCTTTTGGCCCGCCTATTGGCTGCTTTCGTTTAATATTTTCAGCGAATATGTTTATTTGCTGATGTTCCCTTTTTTAGAAGATGGCTTTTTACTGGTTTTATTTATTTTTTTCGCCTTTTCCGTTTTCTTGGCTCCGCCATCTTCTTTTACTTTTGCCTTTTTGTCAGCCTCAACCTTTTTCACAGGAGCAGGCATTGGTGTGCAGGAGAATACAAGAGTACACATAGGCGGAAGATCTATCACCAGAGAATTTTCTCTATCATCCCATTCTTCCTGTTTACATGTTTTTGCCCGTGGATTGCCTTTTCCGCTTCCACCGAAAACTTCCGCATCGCTGTTTAAAATCTCTTTAAACTTTCCGTAGAAAGGAACCCCTACCTGGAAATTCTCATGTTCCACCGGGGCAAAGTTACAGATAAAGAGCAAGGTTTCCTCCGGTTTAGCGGTCTTCCGCAAAAACGAAACAATATTATCCTCACTCCGGGAACAGTTAATCCACTCAAATCCATCCGGCTCAAAATCCTTCTCATACAATGCCGGTTGTGTGCGGTACAACTGATTCAGCGCCTTAACATATTCCTGTGTATTCTTGTGTACCGGATACTCCAGGATTCCCCATGGCAGCTCCTCATTTTCATTCCACTCCGAAACCTGCGCAAACTCCTGGCCCATAAACAAAAGCTTCTTTCCTGGATGCCCATACATAAATCCATAGGCAGCCCTCAGATTATTTGCCTTTGTCTCATAAGCTTCTCCCGGCATCTTACACAGCATGGAATATTTACCATGAACCACCTCATCATGGGAGAAAACCAAGACAAAATCTTCACTATATGCATACAGCATACTGAAGGTCAGCTCCCCATAATGGTGATTCCGGAAGTAAGGGTCATACTTCATATAACCGATAAAGTCATTCATCCACCCCATATTCCACTTATAATCAAATCCCAGGCCATTATCCTTTACGTCCCCGGTGATTTGCGGCCATGCTGTAGATTCCTCCGCAATCAGAACCGCACCGTTCTTTCGCCCCTTAAACACAGAATTTAAATGCTTTAAAAATTCTACTGCTTCCAGATTCTCATGGCCGCCATATATGTTAGCTACCCATTCTCCATCATTCTTTCCATAATCCAAATATAGCATTGAAGCCACTGCGTCCATCCGGATCCCGTCTGCATGATACTGCTCTGCCCAGAACAGAGCATTGGCAATAAGGAAGTTCTTTACCTGAGGCCGTCCGTAATTATAAATCAATGTACCCCAATGAGGATGAGAACCTTGTCTGGGATCCTGATGCTCATACACGCAGCTTCCGTCAAAACAGGCCATGCCATAGGCATCTCTCGGGAAATGGGCAGGCACCCAGTCTAAAATCACTCCAATTCCCTTCTCATGAAGATAATTCATAAAATACATGAAATCATCCGGCGTTCCATATCGGCTGGTAGGCGCATAATATCCTGTCACCTGATATCCCCAAGAAGCGTCCAGGGGATGCTCCATCACTGGCATCAGCTCCACATGAGTATATCCCATCTCCTTTACATACTCAGCCAGACGCGGGGCAATCTCGCGGTAATTATAGAACTCAGAGCCAATTATCTCCTTGCCGTCTTCATCCACGGCAATCGGCTTGCGGATCCAAGAACCTAAATGAAGCTCATAGATTGCCATAGGCTTTTTCTTGGAATCATCCTTTTTCCGCTCATTCATCCACTGATCATCTGTCCACTTAAAGTTCTCAATGTCCCATACAACGGATGCTGTATTTGGCCGAAGTTCTGCGTAATTCCCATAAGGGTCTGCCTTTAGCATAGGCTCCCCTTTCCGGTTCTTGACTTCATACTTATAGATTGTTCCTGCCTCTAAACCTGGTATAAAAAGTTCAAACACACCAGAATCTCCCTGCAGCATCATCTGATGGCGTCTTCCGTCCCACATATTAAACTCGCCCACTACACTTACCCGCATAGCACATGGAGCCCATACGGAAAATAACACACCCTTTACCCCTTTAATCTCCATGGGGTGGGCACCCATCTTTTTGTAGACATCATAATAAATACCTGTTTCAAACTTCTTCAGCTCTGACTCACTGTACTGAGTCCCAAAGGCATAAGGATCATAAATCTCCTTTAAGCTCCCATCACCGAATGTCACCAGCAGGGTATAATCTGCCAGTGTTTTGCGAGGCACCAGCACCGCAAAAAATCCCGCTTCATCCTGCATCTCCATAGGATACTCTTTGCCGGTTCCAGCAAGCTTTACTGTCATCTCTGTGGCTGTGGGGATAAATGCCTGAATCAACAATCCCGCCTCTGTCACATGCGGCCCCAGCAGATCCTGTGGCCTGGCTGCCTCCGAATACACCAGCTCCTCAATCGCTGCCCAATCCATTAAATCATATAATACTTTGTCCATAAGGAACCCCCTTTACTGCCGAATGGTAATACTACCAAACGCCGCACTCTTATATTTCTTGGTTTTTATTATAACGGATTTTTAACAACATGGCAACGATTATTCCGCTGCTTTCCCCCATTTATACCAATATTTTGAAAACTGTGGAACTCCTATTTTACCCTTCCGCCGGCACAAACCTTCTGGTATCCCGCACATCCGGGCTGATCTCCTGCTTCCTTGCCTGTGCCGCAGCCACAGCTTCCTCACAGAACTGCTGCTGAGCCATCACCAGTTCCTTTCCACGCTTATCGATCTTTTCATAGGTTCCATCCGGCTGCAAAATATGGGCCTTGACATTATCTTCAAGCTGCACCCTCAGAATATGAATCACCTGCTCCTTCAGATCTGGATCCTCAACCGGGAACAAGATCTCCACCCGCTTATCCAGATTCCGCGGCATCCAGTCTGCGCTGCCCATATAGACCTCCGGGCTTCCGTCATTTTCAAAATAGAAAATCCTTGCATGTTCCAGAAAATTCCCTACAATAGAATGAACACGGATATTCTCGCTTAGTCCCTGCACCCCTGCCTTCAAACAGCAGATTCCCCGAATCACCAGATCAACCTTTACCCCGGCACAGGATGCTTCATACAGGCTGGCAATAATCTCCTTGTCGCACAGTGAATTCATCTTAGCCATAATATGCCCATAGCCGCCGGCACGGGCATGTACTGTCTCCCGGCGGATCATCTTGATAAATTTACCTCGCAGCCACAAAGGCGCTAAAGACAGCTTATTCCAGGTAGGCGGCTCTGAGTAGCCGGACAGCATATTAAACACTGCCGTGGCATCCTGTCCGATCCTGGAATTGCAGGTCATAAGACCACAGTCCGTATAAAGCCTGGCTGTAGAATCATTGTAATTGCCGGTTCCCAAGTGAACATAACGGCGGATGCCGTCCTCCTCCCGGCGTACCACCAAAGTAATCTTGCAATGAGTCTTTAACCCCACCAGGCCATAGATCACATGACATCCTGCCTTTTCCAGCTTCTTGGCCCAGTTAATATTATTTTCCTCGTCAAAACGAGCCTTTAACTCCACCAATACAGATACCTGCTTACCATTGTCCGCTGCCTCCGCCAAAGCTGCCACAATGGGAGAATGGCCGCTAACCCGGTACAAGGTCTGCTTGATGGCAAGCACCTCCGGATCCCTGGCTGCCTTCCTTACAAAATTTACCACCGGATCAAAGGTTTGATAAGGATGATGCAGCAAAATATCTCCTTTGCGGATATTAGTAAATATATCCTCCTCATTCATCAGGGCCGGAATCGGCTGAGGCACGTAAGGTCTGGCTTTTAAATGATCAAAGCCGCTTGTGCCATACAGCTTCATTAGAAATGTCAGATCCAGAGGTCCCCCTATCTCATAGATATCCTCATTTCCCACTAAAAGTCCTTTGCGCAGAATCTTTAAGAGCCGCTTATCCACTTTTTCTTCAATCTCGAGACGAATCACCTCGCCCCACTGACGCTTCTTAAGCTGTTTCTGGATCTCCTCCAAAAGATCTACTGCTTCCTCCTCGTCCAGTGTAAAATCAGCATTTCTCATGATCCTAAACGGGTGGGCAGATACAATCTTATAATTCAAAAACAATTCATGAATATTGCGCTCAATAACTTCCTCTAAAAGAATAATACGGTGTACGCTGTCCTTTGTTTTGGGAAGCTCCACAATCCGCGGAAGCACGGAAGGCACCTGCACCATGGCAAATTCCAGGGTATCATCTCCGTTTTTCTTCTGTACCAGAGCCGCAATATTCAAGGATTTATTGCGGATCAAAGGAAACGGACGAGAGGAGTCTACTGCCATTGGGGTCAATACCGGATAGACATTTTCCCGAAAATATCCATCCGCATACCTCTGTTCTTCTTCTGTCAGCTCCTCATGTTCCCACAAAATCTGCAGACCCTTCTGCTTCAGGGCCGGAAGCAGGGATCGTCCATAAGTAGAGTACTGCATCTCCACCAGACGATGAGTCTTTTGTGATATCAGGGCAAGCTGCTCCTCTGCCCGCAGCCCTGCAATGTCTGTCTTTTTATATTTGGCATGAACCTGATCCTTTAAAGACGCCACCCGCACCATACAAAATTCATCCAGATTAGACGCGGTAATGCTCAGAAATTTCAGCCTTTCAAACAAAGGGATCGCTTTATCTCTGGCCTCATGAAGAATCCGGTAATTAAACTCCAGCCAGCTTAATTCTCTGTTTACATAATTCTTCGGATCTGTATAAATATTTTCTACCTCTGCCATAATCTATCCTAAACCCTCCCCTATACCTTCTTTTTCTGTTTCAATACCGGGCGAATACCAAAAATTTCTTCAAAGAAATCCGCCTTCTCCTCAATGGACAACAGCTCCAGCGTTACATCTCCCACATAATCTGTACTGATTATCAATTTATTATTCTTAATGGCAATCCGGCATCCATCCAGCTTGTTGCTGTGGCTCCGATCCATGGAATTGGCCAGCCGCAGAATTGCCGTCAGCTTTGCCACCGTCAGGGTCAGATTATCCGGTGTAGCCAGACGTGAACTCCGGGATGGCTTTGCATCAATCTTAATATCATTATACTGAAAAGTCTTTAGATGATAACGAACCACATTAGCCACAATCTCTCGTTCCACATGGGACAGACCAATAATTTCCGTAGCCATAATAATGTTGTAGGCATATTCAGTGGCATTGCGCATGGTCACGAACTTACCGCAGGAGTGAAGATCCGCTGCAATCTGCAGAAGAAGCCTCTCACGCATCCCCAATCCATGGTACTTTTTCATACAGTCAAACACCTGCAGGGCTGCATTTTCCACTGCCTGAATATGGGGCATATGACACTTATAACGCTTAGCCATATTTCTTGAAGTTACAATAATATCATTGGCAAAATTATGGTTAAACCGTAAAAGCTTTCGCTCCTCCGCATAATCCGCCGCGATCCCGTCTAACATTAAGGTTCCCGGCACCCATATATTGTCTGCTCCTGTAACTTCCAGCACCTGCCGGATAATGGTAGCGGCAGGAAGCAGCAAAGAGGCATAAACTGCATTGACCTCAAAAGTATCCTCAATCTGGTCTAAAGTCATCCGCCCCAGCGCACCATAAAACCGGTTAAATTCCTCCACGGTAATCCGATCCCGCTGATTTACCTCTCCCATAATCCTCCGATACAAGACAAGCGTAACCTTGCCCACACCGATCAGATTCTCCACCTTCCGATCCTTTAAATAAATCTTCCGGAATGTTACCAGCTCATTGTCCACCAGCTCCTGAATCAGCTTCTGCTCCTTCTCTGCAGTGGTCTTCATATGCCGCATGATCTCCATCAGGCGAATAGCTCCCAACGGCAGGTTTTGGGTTGAAACTAAAGAATCTTTGTCAAACAGAGAGATTTGGGTGCTTCCGTTTCCCACATCCAGAATGGCGGTTCCTTTCTGAATAACCTTTTGAAACTCCGCATCCTTATAGGCAATGGCCTTATAGCTGATAAAACGCTGCTCCGAGTTACTGATTATCCGTACCTCAATACCGGTTCTTACCCGAATCTGATCCACCACAATCTGGCTGTTCTGAGCCTCTCTTAAAGCGCTGGTAGCATAGGCTCTGCAGTTTTCCACCTGATACCCTTTCATGATACGGGCAAATTCTGCCAAAGCCTCGCACGTCTCATCCACCCGACGGTAGCTGATCTTTCCGCTGCTCCAGGTATCCTCCCCCAAGGCAATCGGATACCTTACCTGATCAATGAGGCGAATGCCGAATTTCTCCGACAGTTCATATATCCCCATCTCCAGGCCGGACGAACCAATGTCGATTGCCGCAAATGTGCGTATCATGCTGTTCACTCCCCTCTCTCCTCCTGAATTTATTCTCTGTATTACACTTTATCACAGCATTATTCTGCTGCCATATTCTAAATTCTCATTAATAATTCCCTAAAATCCGCATGTTTTGCGCCTCAGCCGCTACGCCGTTCAGCGCGTTCTTTATGGCGGCATCTGCCAGGTTTCCCTCAATATCCACAAAAAAACGATACTCCCAGCTCCGGCCCGGAATAGGGCGGGACTCGATCATCCTCATATTCACCCCGTTAAAAATAAAATGGCCCAGAATATTGTAAAGGGTACCGCTTCGATGGGGAAGCTCAAAGGTAATGCTGACCTTTGACGCGCCTTTGCAGTAAATAGGGCGGCTGGACAAAATAATAAAGCGGGTGGTATTGCTTTCACTGTTCTGAATAGCCGGCCTGAGTACCTTCAAGCCATACAGCTTTGCTGCAATCTCACTGGCAATGGCAGCCTGTGTCCTGTCTTGATCCTCCACTACCTTTTTGGCGGCCACGGCCGTATTCTCCAAACTTACCTGACGGATCTGCTTCTGGTCATGTAAAAACTGTGAACACTGCATCAGCGCCTGGGGATGAGAATACACCGTCTCAATATCCGAAAGCTCTGCCTCCTTAAGCCCTAAAAGGCCATGGCGAACCTTGACAAAGGTTTCTGCCACAATGTGATTGGTATATTTAACCTGCAGATCATAATTATCAATCACTGCGCCGGCCGAAGAATTTTCAATGGGAAGCACCGCATAATCTGCCTTCCCCTCCTGTACCTGCTGCATGGCTTCCTCAAAGGTCTGCACATGAAAAAGTTCCGTGTCTTTTCCAAAAAACTGCAGAGCCGCTCCATGGCTGTATGCTCCCTCCACCCCCTGATACACCACACGGACTCCCTCCAAGGGAAGTTCTTCCACCTGCTGGTAGCCCAAATTTTCCTGCTTTCCATGCCATGCCATCAGGCCATACTGATACCGGCGGCTGATAGTCATAATCTGAGTAAACAGCTCCTGTACGGCTGTCTGATTATAATCTCCATGGGCCATGCTGCTGACTGCCGAAAGCTTCTGTTTTTCCCTTTCCCCGTCATACACCGGCTTTCCCACCGCAATCTTATATTCTGCCACATTGCCGCAGATCTTCATCCGCTCCTCAAACAGCTTTACGATTTGCCTGTCAATCTCATCCAGCTTTGTCCTGCATTCCTGTAAATCCATGCCTTTGACGTCCTCCGTATCTAGTGTACTGATTCTATGCTTTTTTGATCATTCTCTGCCTGGCCTCAACAGCATTGGCACGCTCCCTTTGTTCCTTTTTCAGCATCTCGATAATCCGGTCTCTTGTATAAGCCCCGGAACGCTTTCTCAGCTCAGGCGGAAGCTTTTTAACATAAATAGGCTCCCCAAACTCAATGGTTACATGGGAAGGCCGCATAAACGGAATATGGCTCTCAAAAATATCCGCAGTCCCTGTAAAAGCCACCGGGATTACCGGACATCCGCTCTTCTCCGCAATCTTTAGGCTTCCCTCCTTAAAGGGAAGCAAATCCAGAATATCCTCATTCTCATTGCGGGTCCCCTCCGGGAAAATCCAGATGGAAATCCCCTGCTTCACCTTCTCGATTCCCTCCAGAATCGTCTTGAGCCCTTCTTTAATATCATCTCGGTTCAAGAACAGGCAGTTGACCAGCCTCATCCAGTCTGACAAGACCGGGTACCGTGTCATCTCCTTTTTGGCCACAAATCCTGCCAAATTTGGAACCACCGCATAACCCACAATAATATCAAAATAGCTTCTGTGGTTTCCCACATAGAGGACTGCCCCCTCGGGTACATTGTCCTGCCCCTTTATGGTCAGGGTTGAGCCTGTCAGGCGGAATATCAGTCGGAACATGGCCTGGACAATCCGCAAACTGTGCTCCTGCTGCCTTTTGGCATTGCGCTTTGACACCAAATACTCTCCGATTACCAATGGAATGCTGGCAGCCAAAAAGCCCAGCAGCGCTACTACTACCAGTATAAATCGTATCATTTGTTTATCCCTTTCCGTTCAATTCCTATCTGTTTCAGTATATAAAAAAAGAAAGCTAAAAACAAGTCCTTCCCCGTAAAAAGATTGAAATGTATCCAAACAAATGATAAACTATTATGTATCCCTTGAAAACCCTTCCCGAAAGAGAGCTTCCTTTTATGAATACCCCCTATCTTTCCCAGTTTTATGCATTTTTCTTCCTGCTTCTTTTTCCCTTGTTTCTTATTCCTGTCATTCTGGAACTTTGGATCTGGTTTGCGTGCAGATCCTGGCACGGCACGGCAACAGCCACTATAACAGAAATAAAAAAAGATTACCGCTCCAGAGGGAGATATGGTTTATTCAAACATTGGTTCGAATTTCCTGTTATCACCTATCAGGTGGAGGACAGCACCTACACCAAAGAATATCCTCATGCCCATAAGCCGTTGGGAACTTACCAGGTAGGACAGAAGCTCCCGATTTTATACAACGAAAAATATCCGAAGGAATTTATCATTCAGGGCGAATACTCTGATACTAATATTTTTTCCTGCCTGTTCCTTGGCCCTATTGCCTGCATTATATTCCTTTTTGTTGTCGGAAGCTATTATGCAGACTATTATCTGGGCACCCATGAGCTGCTTTTTGAAAAACAAACCTGGGAAGATTTAGGCGCATCCGTTTCGGGGTTCTCTGACTGGGATTATTATTCCACCTGGGACTCTGACTGTACACGCCGCCTGGAAAATGAAATAGAAGAAACCCTTCTTCATTTCCGGCAGATCGATAAAAAAATAGAAGAAAAAAAGGGAACAAAGTCCTATAATGACTACCGCAGACAATATGGGGAAGCTGCTGACCGTGCTTCCCGCAATCTGGCTGATACATACGCCCAATGCATCTCTGAATTTTTAATCAAATGTCACTTGGACGGCGAGGAAGATGTTATCTGGCAGTCTGCTTATGCTGAGTTTCTAAGACAGCTCTGCCCTCAGTCCGCCCCAAAATCCGGTCCTTATTCTATGGAAGAACTGGCCTTTATGATGGACATTGTCGCGGCAGCCCAACAGTCTGACTTAGACAGACGCTTTGACCCGGAGGAAAGCATTGGTCTGTTCCTGGCTGTCTCCTCCCTTCAGTTCCATTCTGCAGCAGAAATTTTCTCCTATAATTCATCTATAAAGGAAAAAATACTGCTGGGCTCTCCCTATTTCATTCCGCCTTATCTGGAGGAGGTAAGCTGGTATCAGGAGTATGTTCAGAGACACTATGATGAACAACACCCGGACGCTTATCCCCCCATTGATCCGGATCCTGTCTATGAAGTATATTTCTACACCATAGAACAATATCTTTCTACCGGCTCCTTTCAGGCTGCCCTGTGGAACGGCTCTGTATTTGCACACGATCAGATTCTCTCCCGCCAAAAAGCTGACCCAAGCTTAAAGAAGCTGGACCGCTACCAAGATAGAAATAATCCATTACACGGTTTTGACCCAAAAGCAGATCCGGATTCCTATTTTAATTCTGGTAAAGATTGTGAAGACTTTAGCCCTCTGTATCTGTACCGCCGTTATCAAAGCTATATCAACTATTTTGAGAGCCGCCATCAGAAATTTTCTGAAAAATGGAAATAAACCGGCAGCCTGCCTTGTCTGCCGGCTTATTTTTCCTTCTTTTTGGTAATCTGCTCAAAGAGCAATCCGGTCATAAACCACAGAGGTGCAAAGTCCAGACGGATCAATCCATTGACGCTTGCCTGCCTTCCGCTGTAATCCCAGGGACACATCCCGCGGGCCCGCAGCCACATGCCGGTCAGATATTCTGCTGTGAAGATCAATACCATGTCCAGCATTCCATGACGTACAAACCGGTCTGTGGGGCGCAAGGGCAGTTCTCCAATCCAGCAGTCAACAGCCGTTCCTATGGGAGAAAGCAGCGCCCCCATTCCATAGATAGGAAACATCAAAAGAGAAGTCCTTCCGATAAGCCGCCAGTCATGGGCCAGCACAGATTCCACAGAGGTAAACATTACCTCCAGGCACCATCCGGTAACACCGCATTTAAAAAAATTAACGGGTAGATCTTTTATTCTGCTCATGAAGATAGTATAAACGGCCGGGCCGGAAACTATTCTCTGGAAATCACAGCCATCTACAATAGCGGCGACATCAGACGACTTCCCTGTTCTTTAAGCCGTACCCACAATCCACGCTGGTCATATGCCTCTCTTGTCACCTCTCTGCAGAACTCCAGATCCTTTAAAAAGGCTGCCTCCAGCCGCCTGGTGGTTTCCTGATCATAAATCGTGGCATTCACCTCAAAATTCAGCTCAAAGCTGCGTATATCCAGATTAGCGGTGCCGCAGCAGCTAACCCGTCCGTCCACCATCACGCCCTTGGCATGTAAAAAACCATTTTCATATACATAACACCGGGCATTTGCCTTCACCAGCTCCCCCATATAAGAATACGTTGCCCAATAGACAAAGAGATGATCCGGTTTGCAGGGAATCATCAGCCGCACATCCATTCCAGACCCTGCAGCCACCCTAAGAGCGCTCAGCACCGCTTCGTCCGGAATAAAGTAAGGGGTCTGAATATAAATATGATGCCTGGCCTTATGAATCAGCCTTAAGTAATTATCCCTGACCTGCCTCCATTTTGAATCCGGCCCGCTGGCAATAATCTGGATGCCAACCTGCCCCGGCATTTTCCCTGATATTACATTCCCCTCTCCTTTCCTGCAATTCTGAAAATACCTGCTGTCTAAAAACAGATTCTCTTTTCCTGCATAATTCCAATCCAGGGCAAACCGGATCTGAAGACTGATCACAGCATCCCCCTGAATCTTTAGGTGTGTATCCCTCCAATACCCAAACCGCGCACTTCTTCCCAAATACTCCCGCCCAATATTAAATCCTCCCACATATCCTGTCCGGCCGTCTATTACCACGATCTTCCGATGATTACGGTAGTTTACCCGCAGATTCAGCCGTCCCCAAAAAGGCGGAAAAAAGCAGGCTGTCTTGATCCCTGCCTGCCTAAGCTCCTTCCACTGCCATTCAGGCATCAGCCTGCTTCCCATTCCGTCATAGAGGACTCTTACCTGAACTCCGGCCTGGGCCCGTTCCTCCAGCACTGGTGCAATCTCCCCAAACAATTCGTCATTTTTGATAATGTAATACTGAATATGGATAAAATACCGGGCCTGTCTCAGCTCCCTGCACAAATCTTCAAACTTTTCCTGGCCGTCCGTAAAGATCTCAACCTGATTATCCAATGTCAGCACAGAACCTGACTGCTCCAGATTATAGTGCACCAAATCCCCATAATCCTCTTTCATTCCTTTGTCAAGCTGCCGGATATTATTTTTTAAAAAATACTCCTGACGCCGGTCTGACACACAAAGCCTGTCCTCCACCTCCTTAATACGGAACATCTTGCTTCTGTGGTAATCCTGAGCAAAAATCAAATAAAAGAAAAAGCCCAGAACCGGAACAAAATAAAGAATTAAAAGCCAGGTCCACACTGCCTTTGGATCCCTTCTCTGAAAAAATACAATCATCACTGACAGAAACAGATTTACATAAAGCAAATCTTCCATTATCCAGTTCCACACCATAACCGCCTGCACCATTCGTCACCTTCTTTTTAGAATTAAGGTTGGTAACAGATACTGTTCACAGGTAAACAATATCCATAATCATATAAACTGATTTCTTTCCTGGCTGTAATGATAGTCTGCCGCTCTAAGCTTTTCCTCAAGCTGCTCCCGGTTTAAATCAAGGGCCTTACACAGCTCCTCAACAGAGGGATAAAAATCTCTTAACTGTGTATTTACATAACTAACCAGCATAAACGGATCCTTTGGAATTGCTGCCATAAATTCTCCTCCTCTAAATTTTTATATCTGATTGTCTGGCCTGTACATTTTATGGTAATATTAACCATGTATGACTGTTCACAGAGTCAGTTGATCTCCGCAGATCCAGACAACCGGATTTTGCAAGAACTATGGCTTCTATCATACAATGACCCCCAAAAAATGTAAAGAGTATCTGGAAAGGAGTCCATTCCATGAAACGAATCCTGATGATCGCCACCGGCGGAACCATTGCCTGCCAAAGAAGCGGCTCTGGTTTAAAACCTCTTATATCCTCTGACGAACTTTTAAGCTATGTTCCGGAAGTGCATCAGTTCTGTCATGCCGATACACTTCAGCTTCTGAATATTGACAGTACCAACATGCAGCCCTGCCACTGGCTAAAAATTGCCTCTGCCATACGCAGCCATTATGACACCTATGACGGTTTTGTAATATGCCACGGCACAGACACCATGGCCTACACGGCAGCAGCCCTGTCCTATCTCATTCAGAACTCATTAAAACCCATTGTTGTCACTGGTTCTCAAAAGCCTATTGACCTGGAGATTACAGATGCCAAAACCAACTTAACAGACAGTCTGCTCTTTGCCTGCCACGATCATGCCTATGGCGTTGTGATTGTCTTTGACGGAAAGGTTATTGCCGGAACCCGCGGAAAAAAGGAGCGGACGAAAAGCTACAATGCATTTTCCAGCATTAATTTTCCCTATATTGCCACGATTCAGGATCACCGGGTGATTTTCTATCTGGATGATAAAGCCCTGCAAAGCAAACCCATTCATTTTTACGAAAAGCTGAATGACCGGGTGGCTCTTTTGAAGCTGATCCCCTCTATGGATGCCAAGGTTCTGGCCTATTTGTCTGATCATTATGACGCTATAATCATCGAATCCTTTGGCGTAGGCGGTCTTCCCTCCTATGAATCCGGCGACTTTTGCAAAGCCATTCAACAGTGGATAAAAGCCAATAAGACAGTGATCATGACTACTCAGGTAACCAATGAGGGCAGCAATATGTCTGTGTATGAGGTCGGCAAATCCATTAAGCAGGAACTAGGACTTTTAGAAGCCTATGACATGACCTTAGAAGCCACTGTTACCAAGCTTATGTGGATCCTCGGGCAGACAAAAGATCCAAAACAAATCCAGCAAATGTTTTATCAGACTATAAACCGGGATATGCTATATACATCAGCCGTTTCCCTCTCTTGACATAGGAAGCCGTCCCCGAAGAAAACGCTTTTTCAGCTCCCCCCATTTAAACGGAATCAACGGATAAATATAACTCTTTCCTGCAATGGTTTTATTAAATACAATCGCACAGACAGAGATCAACAGACCTGCCCCATATCCCCATACATTGAAGATTGCTGTCAATATCAGAATCATTACACGCATAAATTTTAATGCATAGCCCAGTTCAAAGCTGGACTGACTATAATTGGCCACTGTTACAAAAGCCATATAAAGCATAGTCTCAGAGTTAAACCATCCAGACTTTACCGAATATTCTCCCAACACTATACCTGCAATCACACTTAAAGGTGTAGTCAGCATATTGGGCGTATTGATAGCTGCCAGCCGTAATCCGTCGATGGCAAATTCCAGAATAAGAAGCTGATAGATTAAAGGTACAAAGGAAGGATCCTCTACGCGAATAAAATCAAGCCAAGGCGGAAGCATCTGAGGATTCATCATGAAAAGCAGCCAGGTCGGCGTCAAAAGCAGACATAAAAGCGCTGTAGCCATTCTGGACAATCTTAGATAGGTTCCTGTAATGGGAGGAAAATAATAATCATCCGCTTCTTCTATGATATCAAACACAGAAGACGGCAGGATCATGGCAGCAGGCGAGTTATCTACCAGAATTACAATATTTCCTTCCAAAATACAGGCTGCTGCTGTGTCAGGCCGCTCTGAAAATTTAAATTTAGGAAATGGATTATACCATTTATGAGGATAAATGCATTCTGCCAGACTCTCCTGATTCATAGTCAAAGCATCTACCTTCAGATTTTGAATTTGATCCTTGATCTTTTTCAGCAGATCCTCATCCTGCCTTCCGTTCATATAACAAATGGCAATATCTGTATGAGAGCTGTTTCCTGCCGTCATAATCTCCATGGTAAGTTTCGGATCCCGAATCCTCCGCCGGATCAAGGCTGTGTTAAAAATAAGTGTTTCCACAAAACCATCCCGGGATCCCCGCATTACCTTGTCCTTCTCAGGCTCTCCCACTCCTCTGGCCGGATAGGTTCGGCAGTCAATGGTCATACAGACCTCAAACCCATCTATAAACAGGCAGGAAATACCGGTCAGAAGCTGCACCAGCATGTCATCTTCCTTTTTCACCAGTCCGATCTCACCATAAGGCAGATACTTTTTGGAAAATCCGTAAGCATCCTCCGGCATATCTTCTTCCTTGATGGCCCACCAGGACTGCATCATTTTCAGCAGCACCTCGTCCTTTGTAAATCCATCTACAAAGAATAAAGCTGCCTTTTTTCCTGCTATGGTAAATGTCCTGTATACAATATCAAAATTCTTATCCGCCTGCAGCACCTGTTTCAGCCGCTCTACATTTTCTGACAAAGATTTCGAAAATTCCATGCCATTCCTCCGCATCATGTTTGTATTTTATTCCATCAGTATGCGCAGTTTGGACAGAATTTATCCTGTTTCATGTTGACATTCAGAAAATATCATATGTAATTCTTTCTAAAAGCTGCCACTTATCGACATTCCTCATAATAGCCCTTGTATTTTCTTTGTATTTTTGCACAAAAAACATTGACTATTTTTTCAAAAAATGGTATATTCTACATTAGTAAGACGCACGCCGTGCCGATTACATCTTTAACTGGTATGGGGATACCAAGCAAAGCTTTATAGTGTAACGGTTTATGATCGTGACCGGAGGGACTGCTTTCTATGGGGGAAAAGCAGTTCTTTCTTTTATTTCTCAATAAGAAAGGGGAATATTTTCATGTATGTAAAAAAATACCGTGTTCTGCTTATCAGCCTGCTCTCAGCCGTCTTGCTGACCACAGGTACTTTTTCCATATCAACTTCCAAAGCATTTGCAGATTCTTTGAATCCTCCGCCCGTTCCCGTATCAGATTCACCATCCGCAACATCTTCTTCCCCTGTTGCTGCTCACGGCAATCTTCATGTAGACGGCCCTGGTTTAACAGACTGCCACGGCGAAAAGTATCAGCTTCGAGGCATGTCTACTCACGGCATTGCCTGGTTTCCTCAATATATCACCTTGGAAACTTTTTGCACCCTCCGGGACGACTGGAATACCAACTGTATCCGTCTGGCCATGTACACGGAAGAATATAACGGCTATTGCAGCGGCGGAAACCAGGATGAGCTAAAGGCCCTGATCCAAAAAGGTGTTGACTATGCTACAGAACTTGGCATGTATGTAATCCTGGACTGGCATGTGTTAAATGACCGGGATCCGAATGTCCACAAAACAGAAGCCCGTGCATTCTTCCAAGAAATGTCTTCCCTTTATAAAAACCATAAAAATGTACTGTATGAAATCTGCAATGAACCCAATTCCAATGTTACCTGGGATAGTATTAAAAGCTATGCCAGGGAAGTGATTCCTGTCATCCGTGCCAATGATCCGGATGCAGTTATTATTGTAGGGACTCCCACCTGGAGTCAGGACATCCATCAGGCTGCTTCTGCTCCTTTAGAATATGAAAATGTTCTGTATGCCCTGCACTTTTATGCTGCCACTCACACAGACTGGCTTCGTCAGCGCTTAGAAACCTGTATTGCACAGGGACTTCCTGTATTTGTCAGTGAGTTCGGCACCTGCGATGCCTCTGGCAATGGCAGCAATGATTTCCATCAGGCAGCTCAATGGCTTGATCTGTTAGACAACTATTCCATCAGCTATTGCTGCTGGAACCTTGCCAACAAAGCTGAAGCCAGCAGTGTGCTTTCTCCGGACTGCAAAAAGATCTCCGGATGGAGCCTTGATGAACTAAGTGAGTCCGGAAAATGGATATTCGAACAGTTTCGCTCCCGTAGTCTTCATTAAGGGAAACCGTAACTGTCCGACTCTGCCGAACAAGAAACGGTTTCTATTTGAATTGCCTAAATAGCCACAATGGTTTATACTATTTAAAAGCACAACAAGGAGGATTTTCCCTATGACTAAAATCACTTTAGGCAAAACAGGTATTACCACTGACCGGAACGGATTCGGAGCCTTGCCCATTCAGAGGATTCCCTCAGAGGATGCTGTAAAGCTTCTCAGAAAAGCTTATGACGGCGGCATCACTTTCTTTGATACAGCGCGGGCTTATACTGACAGCGAAGAAAAATTAGGCCGCGCACTGAGCGATGTGCGAAGCCATATTTATATTGCCACCAAAACAGCCAGTGAAAATGCTGACGGCTTCTGGAAGGATTTGGAGACCAGCCTGACCCTTTTGAAAACAGATTATATTGATATCTATCAATTCCACAATCCTTCTTTCTGCCCCAAACCCGGCGATGGAAGCGGACTTTATGAAGCGGCGCTGAAGGCAAAAGAACAGGGAAAAATCCGTTTTATTGCCATTACCAATCACCGTCTTGCCGTAGCCCGGGAAGCCATTGCCTGCGGTCTTTATGATACCCTGCAGTTCCCCTTCTGCTACCTGTCCGGTGAGCCGGAGCTTGAACTGGTCCGCGGCTGCCAAAAACAGAATATGGGTTTTATTGCCATGAAGTCTTTGTCCGGTGGACTGATTACCAATTCAGCCGCAGCATATGCTTTTATCTCCCAGTACCCAAATGTACTTCCCATATGGGGCGTTCAGAGGGAACAGGAACTGGATGAGTTTTTAAGCTACATAGAGCACCCGCCGGTTATGACAGCAGATATCCAGGAATTGATTGCACAGGATCGGAAGCAGCTCTGCGGAAGCTTCTGCCGGGGCTGCGGCTATTGTATGCCCTGTCCGGCAGGCATTGAGATCAACAACTGCGCCCGCATGTCCCTGCTGCTGCGCCGGTCTCCTTCTGCTTCCCATCTCTCCCCGGAAGGTCAGGAAAAAATGATGAAGATTAAGGAATGCCTTCACTGTGGACAGTGTGCTGACAGATGTCCTTATGGTCTGAATACCCCAGAGCTTTTGGAACGGAATCTAAAAGATTATGAGGAAGTTTTAGCCGGCAAAGAAATGACTTCGGATAACTTCTAAATCATATGAAAAAGCCGCAGCCATCCAGTCAATCTGAATGGCTGCGGCTTTTTAATCCCTCCACTCCAATCGGTGCAGCCTTCCTTCCATAGTCATCTGTTCAAATCCATTCTGCCGCAGAGCCTCATAAAGCAAAATTGCCGCAGAATTTGCCAGGTTCAGGGAACGAATCTCCCCCCACATGGGAATCCTTATACAGTTTTCCTGATTCTTTATTAAAAGCTCCTCCGGAATCCCCCCGCTTTCCTTTCCAAACATTAAATAACAGTCTGGTTCATATGCTATCTCTGTATAGACCTTTTTCGCCTTGGTTGTAGCCATATAGATCTTTGCATCAGGATTTTTTTCCAAAAAATCTGAAAAATCACAGTAAACTGTTACATCCAGCTTATCCCAATAATCCAATCCGGCTCTCCGGATCGCCTTATCATTGAGCTTAAATCCCAGCGGCTCAATCAAATGCAGGCGGGTATTGGTAGCCACACAGGTTCTTCCTATATTTCCCGTGTTCAGCGGCATTTCCGGCTCATATAAAATAATATTCATCATTTCCCATCCAGCCTCTTTACAAAGCGCTCAATCCGACCGAGAGCTTCCTTCAGGCTCTTAAGAGAATATGCATAAGAAACTCTCAGATACCCTTCACCGCTGTCTCCAAAGGCTGTCCCCGGAACTACTGCCACCTTTTCCTCCTGCAGAAGCCGGTTGGCAAATTCATCTGATGTCATTCCAAAGCGCTTAATGCTGGGAAATGCATAAAACGCCCCTAAAGGCTCAAAACACTCCAGCCCCATCTCCTCAAAAGCATGAAGCAGATATCTTCTCCGCTGATCATAGGACTCCCGCATATGACGCACATCCTCATCACTGTTTTTCATGGCGTCAATAGCCGCATACTGGCTGGTAGTAGGAGCACACATAATGGCAAACTGATGGATCTTCAGCATCTGCTTTAAAATAATTTCCGGTGCACAGGCATACCCAAGACGCCAGCCTGTCATGGCAAATGCCTTGGAAAATCCGTTGATCAGCACAGTCCTCTCTCTCATCCCTGGAATTGAGGCAATGGACACATGCTCCTCTCCATAGGTCAACTCCCCATAGATTTCGTCGGAAAGCACAAACAAATCATGCTCCTCCACAATTTTAGCTATTTCTTCCAAATGCTCCTGCCGCATTACTGCCCCGGTAGGATTGTTAGGAAACGGCAATACCAAAATCTTGGACTTCGGAGTAATCTTCTCCCGCAGCTTTTCCGGTGTCAGGCGAAATTCGTCCTTTTCCTCCAACTCAATAGGCACTGCCACACCCCCTGCCAGCACGGCACAAGGCACATAAGACACAAAGCTGGGCTGAGGCACCAGCACCTCATCTCCTGGATCCAACATAGCACGCATGGCAATATCAATGGCCTCGCTGCCTCCCACCGTAACCAGTATCTCCTTGTCCGGGTCATAGTTTAAGCTGCATCTGCGTTTCAGATAATTATGTATTTCCACCCGCAGATCACGAAGTCCTGCATTAGCTGTATAAAAAGTCCGGCCCTTTTCCAGAGAATAGATCCCCTCCTCCCGGATGTGCCATGGCGTGTCAAAATCCGGCTCACCCACACCTAAAGAGATGGCATCCTTCATCTCGCTTACAATGTCAAAAAATTTCCTGATTCCAGAAGGCGGAATCGTCACAATCTTCTCTGATAATGGATTTCTCACGGTGTAATCAACATCCTTTCATCCTGGAACTGGTCACAGAGAATCGTGCCGTGATCCTTATATTTTTTTAATACAAAATGAGTGGCTGTGCTCAGAACGGAATCCAAAGGCGACAGCTTATCAGAAACAAACTGAGCCACCTGCCGCATGGTCCTGCCTTCTAAGATAACCGTAAAATCATAGGCTCCGGACATTAAATAAACCGCGTTCACCTCACTGTACTGGTAGATTCTCTCGGCAATCTTATCAAATCCCATGCCCCGCTGAGGGGTTACCTTCACCTCGATCAGCGCAATTACCTTTTCCTCGCTGGTGTTTTCCCAATTAATCAAGGTATGGTAGCCGCAGATAATATGTTCCTTTTCCATTTCGGCAATCTCATTTGCCACCGCTATCTCGCTTTCCCCCAGCAGAATCGCCAAATCCCGAATATCAATCCTGCTGTTTTTCTCCATCACTGCCAAAATCTTCTCTCTCATGACTGCCTCCTTTTCCTTTCCAATAATATCCAGCATCCTTCCAATCAGGAATCACCTTTTCCAGCTCATCAGGCTGAGGACGGTTTAAAAAGCCGCGCTGCCCTGCATCTGTTATAATCCGGGAAATGCCTTTGGTAATTCTTCCGATCACTGCCCCGTTAAACCCTTTCTCTGCCAATTCTTCTACGGTTCTGCCGCCGTTTTCTGATGCCAGAAGCCAGCATCCTCCGCTGTATAAGCGATAAGGATTCAGTCCGAAAAGCTCACAGACCTCAATGGTTTCCTGCCGGATGGGAATTTTTCTTAAGGAAAACTCCACTCCAAGGCGATAAGCTCCTGTCAGGTTCCAAACCGCAGTCAAAATGCCGCCTTCACCTGCAATTTCACACTCCACAGCCCCGAAAAACTCCCATTTTCTTAATGGATGCTGCTTTTCCTCCAGAGTTACATTATATTTATCAAGAATTGTCAGCCGTTCCAGATATTCTGCCGCAAAATGGTTGCTTAACTCCTGCCGTTTCCTATCTGCAATCAGCAAGGTTCCCGCCAAACCGGCAAAGCCTGCTGCTACCAGATCCTGCCCTTCCTTCATATGCCCGGAATAGTTGTCTGTTACAATCTGCTTCACGCCGCAGGCTCCTGGGGAGAAGGCGTGGGCGCCGGTGTTTCTGCCGGGGCAGGCGCGGGGTTTTCTGCCGGAGCTGTATTTTCCGCCGGGCCGGAGGTTTCCGCCACATTAGCAGACTGCTGCGTCTCTGAAGCAGCAGGAGCCGGAGTCTCAGGTGCGGCTGTCTCTGGAACTGAAACAGATGATTCTTCTCCCGGCGCTGATGTTCCAGGAGTATTTTCTGCTCCTGGCTGTCCCGGAGTATTCTCCTGGCCAGGATGAGGCTGAACTGCCTCTGAGGGCTGGGGTTCTGCGGGAACAGGCGCTGGTACAGGCGGCCCTACCAGAACAATGGCTTTAGAAGCATTATACGTATCCGTGTGAAGCAAAGTTCTCTCAGTCTCCACCCCGTCTACTGTAACCACCTTCCAGAGCCTGGATTTTACTCCCCGATGGGCAGACTGAACCTGCCTTCTGCTTCCAGGCGCCATAGAAGGATCCACCTGCTCTGCAGGCGCTCCCGGACTAAAGGAACTTAATGTCTCTGACACATACTCCACTGTCCGGTTTCCCGGCCGGGTCTCCTTTCCATATATAGTAAAGGTCAGTTTTCTATTTTCTGTATATCCCTCCACATAAATGGGGGTGCTATAATTATTGGTGATCTTAATATCCTTCACTGTACCGGCAATGGCTGCATCCATGGATGGTTTTACATACCCCACCACCATGGAGTGATTCTGCCGCTGGGTGATCTCCAGCTCTGCCCGCAAAGCCGCATTATAAAGGGTTGTTGCAATCTGGCATACACCGCCTCCGATGCTGTCCACAACCCTGCCGCCCTCATAAGCCGCCGCTGTATAATATCCGTTTGCCGTAGTAAATGGATGCATACATTCATATCCTGACAAAGTCTCTCCAGGCATCAATACATGACCGTTGATCTTGGATGCACCGTTAGACAAGTTTCCGGATCTGGAAGATCCGCTGCTGCTGAAATCCGTGGTAAAGGTTCCCAGCACATCCCCAATGGATGCTAAATCCTCCTCCACAATGTCCGGCTGTTTCTCAGCCACCACTGCTGTGGCTCTTACCTCATCCTGGGACTGATTCAGCAGCGCTTGATCCAGAGCCATCTTCGTAGCCGCCATATCCACTACTTTACCGGATACGCCAGGAGTTATCTGAAACGCCCCGTCTGTCCGGACAATGGATGCATTCTGCGGTTCATCCATCAGCCCTTCTGTCTGGCTTTTAATAAAACTTTCTGCCTTACTCTCATCCACTCTGGTCTCCAATGGAATATGCACAGGACTTTTTTCTGTATCTTTCCGCATCATATACTGCCGCACCAAATTTCCCGAAGATACCTGGTCCATTGCCCTTTCCACCACATCCTTATTACTCCAGGACACCCCAAGCTTTTCTGCTGTCACAGAAGAAACATTTCCTGCAATATCCAATGTTATCTTTCTTTCTGATAATCTTTCAGCTTCCGCAGCAACAGCCTGCCTGGCCTGCTCCTCTGTCATTCCTCCCAGGCTAATCTCTCCCACAAAAAATCCATCCGGCAAAGTCTTTTCCTTTCCATATGCCGGTCCGGCAAAAAATACTGCCGCGGCTGCCGCGGCAAAAAAGGTGCCCCATATATTAACCTTCTTCATGATAACTCCTTAAATTCTTTTCATATTAAGAAAACATCGTCAATGCGCTTGCTACTGTAGGAATAACCATGGCAAGCACCAAAATAATAACAATAATCGTTGATATCATTTTTCTCTTTTTATTATTCATATTGTTTTGTTTCCTCCATTCTGTGTATGCTTCACAGCACACCACACTCTGAGAGTACTGCATGCCCTGCTTTATCAGGCACAAACAGGTATAGGCAAAATTTCTTACCCTTTACCCTCTCTGCTTTACTCTGTTAATTTCTTGTATCCTTCCATACTGGAAAATAATCTGATCCTGAAGCCGGGACACCTCATTGCGGCTTAGGTGATCAATTTCCACAGGCACATCTATTTTATGATATTTTAGTAAATACCGCAAGTCCTCTTTTTGTTTTTTCGTGGCTGGCTGCTCCTTTTTTACCTTGTAAATCATGGGTTTTGCCATAAATACTTCCTTGACTTCCTTATTTCCCAAACGAAGCTCTGAGACATCTTCCAGATCTTCTTCTTTTATTTTTCCAGATCCTGTACCGATTTCCAGAAAAAGCGGACAGTCTTTTGTCAAAAGCCATTCTGCCAGCCTCTGGTATAAATAATGGGCATCCCGTGCATCCTCCAAAGCCCGATGAGCCTTTTTCCGCCTGATTCCGAAAAATTCACAAGCCGCTGACAGATTTTTCGGCTGATCCTCCGGCAGAAAATGCCGACACAGCTTTAAGGTGTCAATCCCATTCTTCTCAAAAGGAATCCCGTGATTAACAGCCGCCCGTTTTAAAAAACTGTAATCAAACATAATACGATGGCCCAAAAGAGGAGCCTGCCCGCAAAATTCTGCAAACTCCTCTATAATATCTCCAATATCCGGAGCATTTTCCACCATATCATCTGTAATTCCCGTCAGCTCTGTAATCTGTTCTTTCAGCCTTCTGTGAGGATTTACCATGGAATGAAACGCCGCAATCTCCCTCCCTTTCACCACATGGATTGCCCCTATCTCTATGATCTTATCCCGCTTTGCTTCCAGACCTGTAGTTTCCAGATCAACTGCTACATAAGATTGCTCCAACCTTTCTTTCCCCCGATCTGCAGTTACTTGTCAGTCTGCTGTAAAAGTCCCGAATCCTCCGAAATAGATCTGCGCACTTGCTGCTCTGTCCGTACCAGCGCCAATATGCCTGTTTTTTGGCATTTAGTGTGCATCCGCCGGAGAATCAGCAACCCCTCTTTCATTTATGGTGGTGCCGCGAAAACGCGTCATGAGGGGTTACTGTCTGAATCTATACTCCCAGAGCGTGTCTGAAAATTGCTTTCCGTCAGACACGCTCTGGCATCCTTTTTTAGACACGCCCCAGAAACACCATACGGGCATTTCTGCTTAATGGATCTCTGTCTCGATAATCAAACAGCCATACTTCCCCACACCGCAGAACCTCTGTATGGACCCGTGTTCCCAAACTGTAAAAATTTGCTGACAATGTTCTGATTTTCTCTTTATACGGTGCCTGATCCAGAGCAAAACGCGGACGGCTTTTACAATTCTCCCGAAGATAACAGTCACACACCAGGGCATCTTCCATCTTCTCCAAAACATTTCCTGTATCTTCCACAGCCCTGAAACGGTATTCCTTTACACACTCTTTAATAAAATCATGAAGAATCTCATACCGCGCCATCCTGCTGTGATTTTTTCCATTCAGCCCATGGACCTCATAATATTCTGCCAGACATTCATACAAGCGAAATGCATCCTGAAATTTATAAAAAAGCAGCTTTAAAACATTTCCAAACTGCCCGCTGTTATAGTAGACCTCCACCATATTTTCAACCCCTTTCAGCCGTCTTACCTCCTCATAAGACAGCCAATTAGTGGCAAGCACCTCATAGGGAGGCCGCTCCCTGTATACCAGACCATATTCCTCAGCCATATCATAAATATAAGAGCCTTTCAGCACCTTCAGAAATCCTAATTGGAGCTGCTCTGGCTCCAGAGCATACACATCATTAAAAGAATGGTGAAAACTGTCATAATTCTCAAAGGGAAGACCTGCAATCAAATCCAAATGCTGATGGATTCTTCCCCCTGCATGAATCCTCCTCACAACCTGTTTTACCTTCTCCCAATCCATCTTGCGGCGAATCTCCCGGATCACGGCAGGATTTGTGCTCTGCACCCCTATTTCCAACTGAAACAATCCCGGGCGCACCCTCTCCATTAGCCTCAGCTCCTCCTCATCCATCAAATCTGCCGCAATTTCAAAATGAAAATTTGTAACCCCATTATCATGCTTTTCAATATACTGCCAAATAGCCATGGCATGACTTTTTCTGCAGTTAAATGTCCTATCTACAAATTTTACCTGAGAAACCTTCTTCTCCAGAAAAAAGTCCAATTCTTTCTTCACCAACTCCCAAGACCGAAAACGCACGGATTTATCAAGAGAAGACAAACAATAGCTGCAGGAAAAGGGACATCCTCTGCTGCTTTCATAATAAAGGATTCTATGTTCAAACTCATCCAATCTTTCATATATAAAAGGAAGTCGGTTCATGTCCATAGCTGCCTTTATTTCCTGTTCCCATACCCCTCCATCTTCTTCTCGAAATGCAAGACCGGGAATTTCCTTTAGTCTTTCTCTAAAATTATTCCGTATCTGCTTTTGTTCCTTTAATAAATGCCCCTCCCCTTTCCAATTTTTACCTGCTGCACTATTTTTCTCGGCACGTCTCACAGAAGTGCCTAATAATCTGTAAAAATCTGCCAGACCAGCAAAAATCTCCTCCCCTTCCCCTTTCATAATTCCCAAAAGTTCAGGTTCTTTTTCCAGCAGCTCCTTTGCGTCATAGGATACCTCCGGACCACCCAGCCAAATATCTGTGTCAGGCAATATTTTGTGCAGATCCCGAACCAGCTCCATCACACAGGAAATATTCCAGATATAGCAGGAAAATCCGGCCACATCTGGTTTTCTTTTATAAATATCCTCCAATATCTGCTCCGTATAATGATTAATCGTATACTCGGCAATCTCAATATCTACAGAAGCCTTTTCACTGCTCTCAGATATTCCCTCTTTGTCCGCGTACATTTTTAAACTGTATATCCCCGGATTGGAGTGAATATATTTTGCATTAACTGCCGCCAGAAGTATTTTCATAATTTTGCCGCCTACATATGAATTTTTATCATTCTTCCTGTCATTTCATATTGATAATACCGCACTCCCGCTGCATTCAGCATCCGTTTAGATGCCCGCACAGAAGGAGAATCCTGGTACTTATCTTCTTTATAAATTACGGTTTTTATCCCGGCCTGAATAATAGCCTTTGCACATTCATTACAGGGAAACAACGTCACATACAGCTTGCTTCCCTCCAGGCTTCCTCCACGGTAATTTAAGATTGCATTCAGCTCACTGTGAGTCACATACAAATACTTGGCATTATAAGGATCCTCTGTCTCAAGCTGCTTTCCCCAAGGAAAATCATCATCTGAGCATCCCCTGGGAAATCCATTATATCCCATGGAAAGAATCTTATTATCCATACTTACAATACAAGCTCCCACCTGTGTATTGGGATCCTTAGAACGCATTCCTGAAAGGTCCGCCACCCCCATAAAATACTCATCCCAGGAAATATAATCCTCTCGTTTCTTTAAATCTTCCATCTCTCATTTTCCTCCAAATTAAGCTTGAATTTCCCGGTATCCTGCTGCTTTTTTCAATCGGTTCATAATCGCATACCCCAGACGTTTTTCAGAAAATTCTTCTGCATAAATATAATCCACTTCCAAATCATCAAATTCCCGCAGCACTGCAAAAAGATTATGGGCAATGGTTTCCTCCTTGCTTCGGCTTCCTACACTCCGCACGATTCCCTTAATGTATTGCGCCTTTGTCTCCTCTGTACAAATCACCCCTACTTTGCTGCCATCCCTCTCATGTTCCTTTGCCAGACGATTAATAGTCTCCGCAACTGCAGCTATATCCCCCTTTACCAAGATCATCTCTGCTCTCGGTGCATAATGTCGGTATTTCATTCCCGGCGCCTTTGGCCTTATGTCTTCCCCTGGTATTCCCTGTATGGCCGGATCGATCTCCATATCCCCCACTGCCTCCCGCAGCATTTCCAGAGTCACTGCTCCGGGTCTCAGCAATACAGGCACCTGCCCCGATACATCTACAATGGTAGATTCCAGACCGATCCCTACTGGTCCCCCGTCTAATATCATCTCAATCCGCCCGTTCATATCCTGCCACACATGCTGAGCAGTCGTAGGGCTCGGTCTGCCTGACAGATTTGCACTGGGTGCTGCTACAGGTACACCTGCTAAGGCAATCAGCCTTCTGGCCTCCTCCCTCCCCGGCATCCGCACTGCCACTGTCTCCAATCCTCCTGTGGTCCCATAAGGAACTCTTTTGCTTTTCAAAAAAACCAGTGTAAGAGGCCCCGGCCAAAATTGTTCTGCCAAGTGTCTTCCCACTGGTGAAATCCCTGCTGTCAGCGGCTGTAACTCCTCCATGCAGGAAATATGTGCAATCAAAGGATTATCCGATGGCCTGCCTTTGGCCGCATAGATTCGTTTCGCAGCTCCCTCATCCAGCCCGTTGGCTCCCAATCCATAAACTGTCTCTGTGGGAAACGCCACCAGCCCGCCTTTTTTTAAAATTTCCGCCGCCTCACAAAGAGCAGCCTGAGTACTTTCCTCCCCCTCTGCCTCTCCAATCTTTACCAGCCTGGTCTCCATCCTTATATCCTCCGGCATTCCTTTTGCATTCTTTTTTTAATCAGTAACCTCTCAGCCATTTAAATCCTAACAAGTTATTATAATAGCACAAAATAATTCAAAGTTCAACGCTCTGTAAGACTTCAAAAGCCTTGATTTTATACGAGATTCAACAAATAAACCCCTGCCCATTTATGTTGGTTTTTGAAGGTATTTGCAGCAAATTTATCTTCTATTTTCGGAGTACAAAGTTCCATTATGTTAATTAGGATTATTTTACAAACTTTTCTCTTGTTTCCCATTTGATGTATAAATTAAACTCAACATCTGCAGACATGAAAAATCCCTCCAAACTTTAAACAAATTTGGAGGGTAAAACTATTTCTATACAGACATGAAGATACAGCCTGCCAAACACCGTTTTTATTTAGTGAGCCGTATATTTGATTGCAAAACTTATCCCAATGACTTCAAATTTTTTCTATATTCCTGCATTTCTATTTCATCAATATTGTCCAAAACATATTGCAATTCATTTATAACCTTTTCACGTCCATATGGCAAATATGCCGTTATTGGAGTAAAATTTGAAACCGTGTTTGCAAATAAATGTGTCCTTATATTTAAGCTATTGATTAGAAACTGCAATTCACGAATACGTTCCTTTTCCCCGGCAGGTACAAACAAGCCTTGCTGTGCCATTTTATATAATTCCGTATCTGGAAAAAGCGTGAGAGAATCCACAGAAATAAAAAACGGGTTGAGCTGGCTGAAAAGCTCTGCACTATTCCTTGCATTTCGGTATCCGCCGTCTTTTCCCGCAAGTCCTGTCATATAAACAAAATAGTATTCAATACCCGCTTCATCCAGCTTCCCGCATTGCTCCAAAATATCAGCGGCCGTATATCCTTTATTTGCAAGAACAAGCGTTTCATCATCACCACTTTCTACACCAATACTTAGACCATTAATGCCCATTGCCTTTAGTTTTCTAAGCTGCCATACCTCTTTGTTTTTTATGTCACGGATACTCGCAAACATAGCCATTGTCTGGCATTTAATGAGGTAATCCCTTACCGTTAAAGCCCTAAGTTTAAGATTGTCATAGCTCATCGCAAAAGGATTTGCCCCTGTCCAGAACATTCTTCTTGCATATGGTTGGAAGCCCTTTATCTCTGCTAAATCTTCCTCAAATTCTTCCATAGGCGACATCCTGAAACACTCATTTTTATACAGGCTGCAAAACTTGCATTTATTATAGGTACAGCCACAAGTAGCCTGTATGATGACGGAATGCGCTTCATATGGCGGCCGCCAAGTTCTGCCTGTAAAGTGCATGATTGCCCCTCCTTCCCTCTTTTCTGCATATAAAGGGATACCCACAGAATATTCCACTTACAAATGATGAACACTCTTTCTATACTGTTGTAATTCTTCTTCACTGACATTACATATGATTTCATCGAGAAATGACAACAGTTTTTTCTTGTCCTTTGGCAGTTGCCCGTGAAACTGATACGCATTGGAGGCTCCCATTGCTGCAAAGATCGTAGGTATCTGCAAATTTTCAATCAGTGTCCTTATTTCTTTGTATTTTTCAACTTCTCCTTCTTCCTGCCAGTTCCCACGCCGTATTTCGTCATAAAGTTCAGAATCGGGATAAACCGTAAGCATATTTGCCCCGATTAGCGCAGGGTGTATCTGGTTGCATAGTTCAGCCGTCAATTTTGCTCCTATTTCTCCACGACCTGCCCCAGAAATACTTACCAAATAAAAGAAACTGTAATGAATATCCGCTGCGTCTAATCTCTGGCATTGCTCTACAATGTCTGTCGAGGTATATCCCTTGTTCATAAACAGCAGAGCTTCATCATCACCCGTTTCTATTCCTATTGTCAAACCATCATATCCCAAAGCCCGCAGTTTAGCAAGTTCTTCATTGGTTTTAAGGGTAACGTCTGTAATTCTTGCAAATGATCCGATAGAGTTAACCGACGGGAGATATTTATGAATTAGCTCTGCAATGGCAGCTAATTTATCATAGGACAAAACGAATGGGTTAGCCCCTGTCAGAAACACCCGGCTGGTGCGCCCGCTGTTCCAATCTTTCGCTGCCCTTTTAACCTCCTGCAAATCACACTCAATATCCTCCAGAGGGGACATTCGGAATTTAAACGGCAAATCATTATACAAGGTACAAAACTTGCATTTATGATGCGTACAGCCTGCCGTTACCTCTAACAAAAGTGATGCCGCTTCATATGGCGGTCTCCAAATTGTTCCTGTGTAGTGCATAAACACATCCCCTTTCCTTATTCCTGCACTGTTTCCTGTACATACAGGTATACCCGCAGGGTGTTTTCTGAAATCTATACTAATTATACTTTTGCACATTATTTTTACAAGTACTGTACTTTTTTGCAGTACCTGGTGTACTGGCTGGATGGAACACAAAATATAATCGGTACATTGATGTATAAGGCAATGTATGTTATACTGTTTCAGAAGAGGAGTAGCTGGAATGAAAAAAAGTACATTGGCTGTTGAACGCTGCAAAACTATTTCTGCCATACAAAAAATATTAGGCGGTAAATGGAAAATTGAAATCATTTATTACATCGCCTTTCGGGATATACACCGCTTCGGAGAGCTTCGCAGGCATATCGGCGATATTACGGAATCAAGCCTGACAAAGCAGCTTCGGGAATTGGAAGCAGACGGACTTATTATCCGCCATGATTACAAAGAAGTACCTCCCCATGTGGAATATAATCTTACTGACTTGGGAAAAAGTTTTATTCCCGTCTTTGAGCATATGAAACAGTGGGGAGACGAAAATCTTAGTGGGTAAGAAAAAATATGCAATTCAAACATGGGCATTGAATTGGTTTTCTGCGAAAATTCAACATTGTATATTCCTCTCTCTGTTCTTAAAAAAAGATCAAAAAAAGATTGACAAATGATATTGAAAGGTGTATTATCCAACACGTAAAGGCAAGGGCGTCTTTGAGAGGAAGTTCTCAGAGACGCTTTTTACTTTATAAATAAAAATACATACAATTTGATATAAAAGGCAAGGGAGTCTTTTGCGGCGCAGGGATAAGCGCCATGAAAGCCATCCTTGCCTTTTTGTTTTCAAATTGGAAGGAGTGAGATTATGAAGAATGTATCAGATTTTTTTTGATGTAAAGTATTTGATGACAACACGTGGATTAAGGAAGATGTGGAAGCAGAATCATATATGATTCAGGATGCTGTTTTAGGAAAAATGGAAGAATTTAGATCCGCCTGTGATGAGACAGAAAGGATTACCGCAAAGAAATATTGACCATTTCCAACTTATGGCGATCTGCTGCTCGCGTAAAATAGGCGGATAAATTTAATTTCTGATTGGAGGAAGAAGATATGGATGAAGCGATGAAAGCGCTTGTGAAGGAAGCGGTATCCGGCGAAGTGTTCGGCGTCTGGTTTTTAATAGGCGCCGCACTGGTGTTCTGGATGCAGGCAGGTTTTGCAATGGTAGAGGCAGGTTTTACCAGGGCGAAAAATACAGGAAATATCATTATGAAGAACTTGATGGATTTCTGTATTGGAACTGTAGTATTTATAATGATTGGTTTTGGTTTGCTGATGGGAGAAGACCTGTTTGGATTTATGGGAAGGCCGGGATTTGATCTGTTTACGGCATATGCGGAGTTTGATTTTTCCAGCTTTGTATTTAACCTTGTATTTTGTGCTACAACGGCAACCATTGTATCCGGTGCAATGGCAGAGCGGACAAAATTTCTTTCCTATTGTATTTATTCCGGTGTGATTTCAGCATTGATTTATCCCATTGAAGCACACTGGATATGGGGAGGGGGATGGCTGGCGCAGCTTGGATTCCATGATTTTGCCGGCTCCTGTGCGATTCATATGGTGGGCGGTATTTCCGCATTGATTGGTGCAAAAATTCTTGGTTCCCGTATCGGAAAGTTTACCAGAGATAAGAGCGGAAAAGTTGTGAAAGTAAATGCGTTTCCGGGACACAGCATTGCATTTGGAGCGCTGGGGGTATTTATCCTTTGGCTCGGCTGGTATGGATTTAATGGCGCGGCCGCATCTTCTATTGCACAGCTTGGTTCTATTTTTCTGACAACAACAGTCGCACCTGCTGCTGCAACGGTTGTCTGTATGGTCTTTACGTGGATAAAATATGGAAAGCCGGATGTTTCCATGTGTCTGAACGCATCATTGGCAGGGCTTGTGGCAATCACGGCGCCGTGTGATGTGACGGATGCACTGGGTGCGGCTGTAATCGGAGCGGTTGCAGGACTTTTAGTCGTGTTTGGCGTATGGCTTCTGGATCATGTGCTTTATATTGATGATCCGGTGGGGGCAGTTGCCGTGCATTGTATGAACGGGATCTGGGGTACTCTGGCGGTTGGACTATTTGCTACAGATGCGGCTCCCGGGTACAGTATTGCAAATGCTTCGGGAGAAACTTTAACCGGTCTGTTTTATGGCGGCGGTTTTGAATTGTTAAAACTTCAGATGATCGGCTTTGCCGGTGTCGCAGCATGGACAGCAGTTACCATAACGGTTACATTCCTTGTGATCAAAGCGGCTGTGGGACTTCGTGTAGACAGAGAAGAAGAACTGACTGGTCTTGATGTGACAGAACATGGTCTTCCTTCCGCATATGCAGGTTTTGCAATGCTCCCGGAGTATATTGAAGAAGGAAATGATTTTATAGCGGTATCCGGTGATATTCCGGCTGCAGAAGCGATTCCGGTTAAGAAAGTTCCTGCGTTTGAAGAAGGAACTCCGAAGTTTACAAAGATTGAGATTGTCTGCAGAGAATCCAGATTTGAAGCATTAAAGAATGCGATGATGAACCTGGGAATTACCGGTATGACAGTATCCCATGTCTTGGGTTGCGGGATTCAGAAAGGCAAACCGGAGTACTATCGCGGCGTGCAGGTAGAAGCGAATCTTCTTCCCAAAGTACAGGTGAATATTGTAGTCAGCGCGGTTCCAGTCCGCAAAGTCATTGAAACAGCGAAGAAGGTACTTTACACAGGGCATATTGGAGATGGAAAAATTTTTGTCTATGATGTAGAAAATGTGGTAAAAGTAAGAACCGGGGAAGAAGGATTTGACGCCCTTCAGGATGTGGAATAGCACAGCCTGTATGAATAATACTTTTTGAGCTGCAGGCTGAAAGGGACTTCTTTAGTAGGTGCAACGTTTGTCAGGCATTAATGACAAAACGCCGAACTTTTTCTGTAGAAAAAATGATAACAGCAGTGGAACTTGAGTAAGGAAGCAAAATGATTATGACAAAATATATATTTGTGACCGGAGGTGTGGTATCGGGCCTTGGGAAAGGGATAACGGCAGCTTCTCTTGGGCGGCTTTTAAAAGCGAGAGGATTAAAGGTAGCGGCTCAGAAGTTAGATCCGTATATTAACGTAGACCCCGGCACCATGAGTCCTTATCAGCATGGTGAAGTATATGTGACAGAGGATGGGGCTGAAACAGATTTGGATTTGGGGCATTATGAAAGGTTTATAGATGAGGATTTGAATCAGTATTCCAATCTGACCACAGGAAAGGTCTACTGGAATGTATTGAATAAGGAGCGAAGAGGGGAATACCTTGGTTCTACGGTTCAGGTAATTCCGCATATTACCAATGAAATCAAGGAATTTGTGTATCATGTGGGGAAAAAGACAGAAGCGGATGTAGTGATAACGGAGATAGGCGGAACTATTGGCGATATTGAATCGCAGCCTTTTGTAGAGGCGGTACGTCAGATCTCTCTGGAAGCGGGCAGAGAGAACAGCCTGTTCATTCATGTGACACTGGTTCCGTATTTAAGCGGTTCCGAGGAGCATAAATCAAAACCGACGCAGCACTCAGTTAAAGAACTCTGCGGGATGGGCATTCATCCGAATATCATTGTTCTGCGTTCCGACAAGCCGTTAGAGGAATCTATCTTTCAGAAGATTTCGCTCTTCTGCAATGTAAAACCGGATTGCGTCATTGAAAATCGGACTTTGGAGAACATTTATGAGGCGCCTCTGATGTTGGAGAAGTGGAATTTTTCCTCCGTTGTGTGCAGGGAACTAAATATAAAAGCACCGGAACCGGATTTGACAGATTGGGAAAAGATGGTGGAACGTATCCGTTTGCGTTCAGAGGAAGTACATATTGGATTAGTTGGAAAGTATGTAAAACTCCATGACGCATATCTGTCAGTGGCGGAGGCGATGAACCATGCAGGATATGAACAAAATACATTCATAAAAATTCACTGGATTGATTCGGAAGATATCACGAAAGAAAATGTGAAAGACTTATTAAAAGAGATGAACGGGATTATTGTTCCTGGCGGTTTTGGAAACCGCGGCATAGAAGGAATGATTTTATCGGCAGAATATGCCCGCGAAAATCAGATACCTTACTTGGGTATCTGCCTTGGTATGCAGATTGCAGTCATTGAATTTGCAAGAAATGTATCTGGAATTGCAGATGCACATTCCGGGGAATTTGATGAACAGTGTAATCATAAAATAATCGATTTTATGCCGGGACAGAGCGAGGCAATTGACAAAGGCGGAACTCTGCGTCTTGGAAGCTGTCCCTGCAGGATTAAGCAGGGAACAAAAATGGAAAAATGCTATGGCGCAGAGATAATATATGAGCGTCATCGCCATCGCTATGAATTTAATAATAAGTATCGTAAAGAACTGGTCGAAGCCGGACTTGTGATCAGCGGCACATCGCCGGATGACAGTCTGGTTGAAACGGTAGAACTGTGCGGGCATCCTTTTTTTGTAGGCGTGCAGTTTCATCCGGAATTTAAAAGCCGCCCCAATCAGCCGCATCCGTTGTTTAAAGGATTTATTGCGGCCGCTCTGGAGCAGGCAAGGAGCTGCCGCTGCGATTTATGAGAAAAATACTCTGTATATGGAGGGAATAAGGTTATGGCGATTCATGAAGAGTGCGGCGTATTCGGAGTGATGGGTACAAAAAAGGAAAATGCTGCAGGCGTCGTTTATTATGGGCTATACGCCCTGCAGCACAGAGGACAGGAGAGCTGCGGAATTGTTGTGAATGACGACGGCGCGTTTTCTTCCTATAAAGACCTGGGGCTTGTCAGTGAAGTATTTTCGAAAGATACATTAACTCATTTACCCATGGGAAATATGGCAGTGGGACATGTAAGATACGGAACAACCGGAGGAAATACAAGGAATAACTGTCAGCCGATAGAAGTCAATCACCAGAAAGGAAAAATGGCGCTGGCCCATAATGGAAATCTTACCAATGCATTGGAACTTCGCGATAAGCTGGAATTATCGGGAGCAATTTTCCATACAACCAGTGATACGGAAACCATCGCTTATGTGATTACGAGAGAAAGGCTTATGACGCCAAGTATTGAGGAAGCAGTCAGCAATACGATGAATTTACTGGAAGGCGCTTATTCGTTGGTGTTGATTTCTTCTACAAAGATGATTGCGGCAAGAGATCCATATGGGTTCCGGCCGCTTTGCTATGGAAAGATGGCGGACGGGGCATATGTGGCTGCATCCGAAAGCTGTGCATTGTCAGCGGTAGGAGCAGAATTTATCCGTGATGTGCTGCCGGGAGAGATTCTAGTGTTTACCAAAAACGGTGTGGAATCAAGGAGAGAACACTGTGGAAAACAGAGGAAAAGAATCTGTATTTTTGAATACATTTATTTTGCAAGGCCGGATTCTGTTATAGATGGCATATCTGTACATGAATCGCGTATGAAAGCCGGAGAATTACTGGCAGAGAGTTATCCCAAATGCGCGGATATTGTGATTGGCGTTCCCGACAGCGGATTGGATGCTGCATTGGGGTATGCGGGAAAATCCGGAATTCCTTATGGGATTGGGCTGATAAAAAATAAATATATTGGAAGGACATTCATTTCTCCGGGACAAAATGAACGTTTGGATAAGGTTCGAATTAAGCTGAGTCCTGTCAAGAATGTAATTGATGGAAAAAGAGTTGTACTGATTGATGATTCCATTGTCAGAGGGACGACCAGCAAACGTATTGTAAAGCTTTTGCGTGATGCCGGAGCGAAAGAGATCCATATGAGAATTTCTGCGCCTCCATTTTTATATCCCTGTTATTATGGAACGGATATTGATTCAGAAGAAAACCTGATTGCATGCCATCATAGCGTGGACGAGATTGCACGGATGATCGGAGCAGACTCTCTGGGATATTTACCAATCGAGAAGCTGAATAAACTAATAGGCAGTGAGGAGTACTGCTCTGCCTGCTTTCAGGGAAACTATCCCACGAAAATCCCAGCAGACTTGCGTAAGGACCGTTTTGAAAGGAAATTATCTGAACGGGTTTGAGATAAAAAGGTGTATGTACGATGAAAAGATTGTTTGCAGTATAACCGGACAGACATGAATTTATAAACAAGTAAATAAAAATAATCTCAATATTATCTTCCATTCTCAATTTTAATAAATATTAAAGAGAAACGAGTAGACCGCCTAAGCTGCAAAAGACATACGGTAAGAAACTCGTTTCTCTTTGTCTTTTTTATGTAAATATCATTAAATTCATACTTTCCATTATAATCCTCAACAAACTTTTGATATTTTAGAATTCCTTTCTCATCTGCCAGATGTATCAATATTTTTTATGTACATCTGAACTTTGACTTCCAAAATAAATTGCTACTGGCTTCTTATTTATTGGATAGCAGCAGCGTCTCAGCCTTTTCAAACTCCTTCTTGTTCTTCGGCATTGCTGTCGCTCCGGCTTAACGCTTCATAAGACCACGCTGAGATGCTGAGAGTATTGCCCCCTTAAATCCCTGTTTATTTTTACAAATCTAACATTATCTCAATCCTGGAATGCCTTTATACAACATCTGTCTTTAGAGCGGTCTAAAACAGCATGGAACACAGAATCAAAATACTGCCCCATTCTATCCTCCAGCAATTCTCTCCACCAAGTTGCTACCTCTTTGGGATCATTTCGGAATACGCCGCATCCATAAGCTCCGAGTACCAGATGCTTTGCTTTGTGCTCTGCAAAGATCCCCAAAGCCAGCTTCATTCTTCGACGCATAACCCTTTTGGCTTCATCTTCTCCCTTTAAAAGCACTTGGCCCATATTGACCGCCGGCAAAGTCAGCACAGAAGCTTTTGCGGGTGTTTCGGTCAACCGGAATGTCTCATCACGGAAAAATACTACTTCCGGAGAATAAATGCCGTAGTCCAAATACATCATGGAACTATGTGCCCGATTTTCTCTGTAATATTCTTCGTGTGCTGTTAATGTAGGATAGAGGGTGCTGGAAACTGTCAGGCTTTCTTCCTGAGCTTTGGCTCCGTTCAGGAAACCTCCTCCTGGATTTTTTGCGCTTGCAAAATTCAAGACGCCGATATCCGTTTTCCCTTCCAAAGTCAGAATGCGGATAGCTTCTACCGTGGAAATATTTTCAATCCTTATTTCCGGATGGTTGCATCCTACACATACACTAAATTTTTTTAGTATTTTTTCTCCGTCTGCAGGGGAAATCAATGTACTGCGCCTGATGGACCGCTCCATATCTTCTTTTATTATAATTTTTGTTTTTTGCCCCATATCTTTTTTTAGTAACGGCTCGTAGTATCCCCGTTTCATGATCTCTAAAGTTTCGTTTGCCATTGCTTTTCTATCCATGATCTTCCTCTCAGTTCATTTAAGGGATGTCTTGTGGATCATTTATCAAGATTATACGATACTTTTTTCCATAATGCAAGGAGTAGACATTTTGTGTGAAAACATGAAACTCTATTTTTATAAAAATTTTTTCTCATAAAAGCAAAAAAATAACGCACGCAACTCATATTGTGGTATACTAATAGTATCTATACCCAATAGAAAGACAAGGAGGTTATGCCTAAATCCCTGAAAGAACAAAAATGCCGCACCCCTTAAAGTTACGGCATTTCAGCGTCCACGAGAGGATTTGAACCTCCGACCCCACGCTTAGGAGTTAAAAGGGCTGTTTCCGTACAGATTCAGCGTAATCCTTGTGATATCTCCAAGTCCAATAAAATCAATACTTTTGAACCTTTTATTTCCACCTGAGAGCACCTACGTCCACCTCGAAGCGGTATGATTTTCGTAATCGTATTAGCAAAATATTAGCAGTTTTTCAATAAATGTACAAGTGAAACTTTTACGTTCACTTTGCATTTTCGAACCTACCTGCTTATTTTGCCTTTTTGAAGGAGAAAAATTATGCAATCATACCAGTTAGAAATTAAACAACTTGTGGACTATCCACGCTGCCGGATTTACCGGCAATTTATTCAGAACTTAATGGCAGATCGGAGCATTCGTACAAGCGGGGGTTCCGGTCTTTTTTATTATACAGTACTCTGCAACTATGCAAACTTCCGTACTTCTTACCTCCGCATAGATGGTATCGGCTATACGGTATATCCCGGTGAGTGGATCTGCACCGTGAAAGAACTGTCCGCATGGTTCCGTACCCGTTTCCAGTGCCAGGCAGTCTCCATCCTGGACGAACTACAGAAACGCCACCTTATCTCCTATCTTTTCCTCGACCGTGGAAAGGTGATCAAATACAAGATTCGTGACTGGAAAAAGCATAATACCGTATTGGACTACAACTGCCCCTGTCAAAAAGAGACCGGGTTTTTCTTCATGCCGGTTGTAGTTGCAACAGAACTGGTCAGCGCCGGCCGCTGCTCCGAAATGGATATCCTTTTGGATCTGTGGATGTCAGCCGTCTACAATGACAGCCAGGTGCAGGGTTCGGAGATCGGCCCGGTTGTTTATCTCCGCAACGGCTCCGGTTCCCCGCTGGTAACTTACAGTGAGATGGCTGTCCGATGGGGCATCTCCAAAGCAACAACAGGGCGCGTGCTGAAAAAGCTTGCTGATATGGACTATATCTCCTTAATGTCATTTCCCGGAAGGACAGGCAGTGTGATTTATCTGCACAGCTACCTTTCCACTATGTTCCAGATATCGGATGTCCTTGTTGATAAAGAGGAGGTTGCCATGGTTCTGAAAATCAATATCACTCTGCCGGATGAAACGGATTCACAGGCGGATTCTGCCATTACAGAGCATGAAGTATGCGTTTCAGAAGAATTATCCAGCGTTTCAAAATCAAACATGGAAGCTGTCATCAGCAAGATGGCGCAAGTCCTTGATGCACAGGGGATTTCCTGTTTCCAGTGCCCGAAATCCATATATAAGTTATATTCTTTATCAGACGCCTGCAGGGAAGATTATATATCCCACATACAGAAAGGTGCTGTACGGTTCGGAATGGCTGTATCGTGCGGGGAGGACAAGCCGGTCTACACCTTTGAGCTGACGCTCTCTCCCACCGAAAAAGACAGGGAAGGAGGTGCCAGGGCATGAAAAAGGATCAGGAAGAAATGAACATTGCCGATAACCCGCTGTACCATGATACCTGGAAGCTGCTGAAGAAATACAGGGATGTGGTGTGGAGCCTGGAGCTGTCCGTCCAGCAGGTACGTAGTCGGTTTGAGATCGAATATGGGAGTTCCATTGAGGATTTTCTGGAATCGGTTTATGTGGCAGGGATAGATCTGTCAGACCGCAGTATAGAACACCATGCCAAATGCATCGAACGTAGCCATCGGATGCTGAAACTTCTGGACACTTCCATCGACCTGCTCCGTACCAAACACAAGAATGGGGAGAACTACTACTGGCTGCTGTATTACTCCTTCCTTTCCCCGCAGCAGTTAAGAAATGTGGAGGAGATCATAGAGAAACTGCGCCCCCATATCCGGGATATCAGCTTCCGCACCTATTACCGCAGGAGACGGGAAGCGATTGACGCACTTAGCTCTATCCTGTGGGGGTATACGTCTAAGGACAGTATCGACATTCTGGAGAAGTTCTTTCCGGATGATAAGGATACCGGGGAACAAAAATAAGCAACTATATGATATTTACAGGCAATCAGGCCGGATTGGAGAAAATATATGATAACATTGACCGAGGATGAAAAGAGAATGGTTTTCCAGTTAGAGGGTTGCCGCAGGTATGATGCAGTACAGGAGATTGCTGTGCTCTGCCGGTATACCCGTGACCATGATGTAAAAGCAACTGCAGAAAATCTGTTAAAGAAACTTCGTGAACTTTCAGAAGATGACTGCAGGGAGCTGATCTGTGACATTCAGAGAAATTATCGCCTGCCCTGGAAAGCAAGGACTGTTGGGGAGATGATCGCTGTGGCCCGGCAGGAATCCGGCGCCCAGAAACTGGAAGGGCATGACATCATGGCACTGGAACGTTTTGCTCCAGAAGTGACGCATATGATTGTGTTTGATGTACTTTCGAGCGAATCTCCCATAGGAGATAAGGGTGATCGGATGCGGCTGTTTCTGACAGAATTCGGATATAGAAATGCGTTGGAGAACCAAGGCAATCAGTATATACATATAAGGAATCACGCTAGAGTAATAGCCGGAAATCTAAAATATGACCACACAGACAAGGATTTATGATTTGCATTTCTACAGCATAGCAAAGAGGCGACTATTTATTACTTCGATAGTCGCCCCTTTAAAATCTCTAATACCAACTTTCACGCTCTCGGTCTAATTCATCATAATATTCATCGTAAAAATACTTTGTTTTGGGAGGATATTTCGCATCAATGTAATTTGCAAATTGCATTTGTACAATATCATCGTACTCATTGGAATGGTCGAAACCATATTTATTCAGGTACCCCATTTTCTTTTGTGCTGCTTCTTCACTTAGACCGAAGCATTCCACAAGAAAACGTACATCTATTTTATATCCCCGTTTCGCAATGGTTTTAATGAGAACATTAGGTGCATTGGCCTGTGCTGCAAAAAAGTGTGCCTCTATTTCCTCTTTTTCACTGTGTTTTTTGTGATCACATTTAACATGACCTATTTCATGCCAAAGAGTATGCTTCATTCGTGGTCCATACTTCTCTTTATTGTATAAAATTAGTGTAAGTCCTGGACGCAACCCTTTTAAAAGAAAAGCATCTTCCAATTCATGTCCTAATGTTATTTCATCCATGGAAAGTCCTGTTTTTTTAGCATAATTCTGATAACTGCTTATCATTACCCCTTTACACTTTATTTTTTTTGCTGGTATTGGAAACTCTTGTATATTTAGCTCTAACAGAGTCAAATATGCCAATGAAGTTATTTATGACCACTCGAACATAATCATTCCTCCTCATCTTCATCATCAAGAAGGAATCTGTCTATAGTTTCATTAAATATTTTATATGCTTCTTTCCTTTTTTCTTCTGACAATTCACCAGTCTTACGCGCAATGATAACAAATTCTTCTGGAATCTCGCTATACCCACATTTTGTTAGTAGTAATGCTTTGTCAACTTGTAAAGCGGTGGCCAGCTTTTCAAGTGTTGCTGGATCAGGTTTAACGGCGTCCGCCTCAATACGGCTGATAGTGGAGTTTGTTACTCTTGCCAGTTCAGCCAACTTTCGCTGACTAATCGATTTTTCAGTTCTCAGTTGTATGAGATATTGCCCAAATGACATGCTTTTCATTATAACGGCTCCTTTCTGAAAGAATCATATCATACTTGTTCCACAAATGCAACAAAAAGGTGTTGCATCTATGGAACGGATGTGCTATAATGATGTTGCATCAAAGGAACGGTGCATTGATACAGAACAAAAAACAGCGGTATTGTGACTGGCACTCACAATCCACTGCCTTTCTGTAGCGACAATCCATTCAAAATGCAATGTCTGCTCCCTACAGCCATTTTAGCATTTTGACAGTTAATTTACAACCTCTATCTTCAAAATATAGCAGGTTTCTTATGGAAACAGCTCAGAATAACGCTCTGTAAATAATTATTTAAGGAGGTACATTCTATGATGTACGCAAAAAAAATCCGAATGCAGAATGGCTGCAGAAACTCTAACAACACCCAGGAAATCGCAGAAATCTATGTGGATGGATGTGATAATCCGGGATTTTTTCCCAAAGCTGTCCTTCACGATTTTCTGAGAACAAATCCTAACAGCATTAAAGTTAATATTTCCCCTTATCCGTATGTTGTTCCCGCAACAAGCTATCGGGGAGAAAAGTATATTCGTTCAGAAGCAAATGATACCATACATGACAATTTACTGAAATTACCCAGAATGTAAGGAGGTGTACTATGGCTGTTCATCATGGTGGAAAAGTTGGCGCTGCTGGCAGAAGATTAGCATCAAAGTCTTCGAGCAAAAGTACCAAAAGTAAAGCGGCAAAGATATTAGTCAATCATAAAAACACAAAGCACTAAGGAAACTCAATCTTAAAGAGGTTTGAGCGCAATACCCATTAAAGACCGCCAAAAGAACATTATATAGTAATCTTGGCGGTCTTTATTATGCAAATCAAAGAACTATATTTTTTAAAAAACAACATCCTTAAATAGTTTCTTACAGATCTCTTGATTATCTATATCATCTTTATCTACATCAAGATTGTCTTTACGCTTATAAAAAAGATAAAAGAAGTTGTCTCTATCTCTCTCCTTAGCTTCTATAGCGGATACAATTTTTCCTACAGCAGCAATTTTTTCTCCATCTTTCGTTTGAAAAGCAATATTTGTTGCCGAAAAATCAGGTTTTCCAAAGCCACTGTTAAATTGCGATGCCATCAATATAACAAAATTACAACTAATACCCTTTTCGCTTGCATAACCTTCCAGAGAATGCACTACTTTTAAAATCATCTCTTTATTCTCTAATTGAACCCTTTTTGTTTCTGAGTCCATATCAGTAGAAACTAAAGTTTCTTTTTCTTTTTCCAGTTTGGCAATCAAAGCATCGTCTATTACCCAGGAATCAGTACTTTTAATTAGGTATTTTGCTGTAACACTCATGGCCTGTTCAAATTTTTCTAACAAACTTCCTCCTGAAGCCATATCTAGTACGAATGCTTTATATTCAGCTTCTGACTTCCAAACAGGATGCCTTCTTATTCTGCGTTCAAAAAATTCCTCACATAATTGGCTATGAAAAGAATTTTTCATTAAATAGATAATATCGTCATCACACAATAGGGAAATAGATAAACCATTTTTAAACTGTTGCCCCTTTTTGCTTAATGACTCCAATGAAAATAGCTTTTTTTCGTTGTCATCAATTTTTTCACTAAGATAGCTAATAATATGTTGAAGTATATATGCTTCGTACAGTACAACAGGATGTGTCTGAATCCATTTCCTTTCCGCATCATGAGCATAAACTACATTCTCAATAACACTTATAGCATTCTTATAATATGCTATTTTATACTTTCCGTTATCTTTTGATATCGTAAGTGAAGAAAGAAGGCGCTCAAAATCAATATTGACCGTATCAAACCCAGTAATATACGCATCCCGAATAAGGTAATCCAATTTATCTACGTCTATTACTTTGGAATTTAGCATTGATATAAAGCAATTCTTTATATTATTATCTATTGTTCCTTCTGAATATTTGTACCCTGTAATACAACGGGCAAAAAACTCTTTCTGTTCTACGCTATCAAAAAACATTTCAAATTCTAATATACCAATTATTGCACTCATAATCTCATGAGGTGCTGCGGCAGAACTTGAATCTTTTGGAATGTCTTTTGAAAAATTCTCATTTCCAATAGTTTCTATCAGTTTGTTATGTAATTGTGAATAATCATGATCCCTTCCAAGGTAAAACCCTTCACCTGTATGCGAAAATGGGGCATGGCCTATATCATGTAATAAACATGCAAGTTTAAATAATTCTCCAATTCCCTCTAAATCCATAGAAGAATTGACTTTTTCCCGCACTTCTTTTATCAGTTGATTAACCGTTAATTCTCCCAGATAGAATACTCCCATTGAGTGGACAAAACGGTTGTGAACTGCGGAGGAATAAAGAGGAGAATAGCTGGTCTGTATAACCCGACGCAGCCTTTGAAATACAGCTGTATCAACAATATTTGTCATATAGGTAACAGGAATCTTTATATAGCCATAAATAGGATCTTTAACTCTTTTGTAGTCTTTCATGACTATGCTCCCAATACTTGTACTGAGCGTTGATTCATAAATGCCAATAATACATCCAAAGCTAAATATCCTCTAAACTGTTGGATCAAATCCTCTACTTCTTTGTTTTCCTTTAACTTAATACCCCTTTTTCCGTTTTGTTCGCTTTCTTCAAAAAATTCAGAGTAATTTCTGAAAAGTGCATCTGTATTTTCCCTTGACAAAATGAGAACAGCCTTTTCTCCGTTCTCCTTTAAAATCTGGACTACCTCTGCCCCATACATTTCAATTTCATTGTAAGTAAGAAATCGCTGTCCACCCTTTTTCAGCATCTCAATCATTGCATTTGCTGCTAAGTCTTCAATTCCAATGTAAAAACACATCTCCGCCACTCCTTCTTGTTTATATTTGGCATTTAAGCCGTAACCGCAAAAATGCAGTCTTTATCTACTGTAAAATAAAACCAACGCTTCATTCATTTATGAAAAAAGCGTTTAAAGAACCTATATATTTCAAATAGCAATCACATATATTTTCAGATATTTTATGCAGAGGCAAAGCTATTCACTGAAAACAATCTCTTTTTTCTATTGCCTACTTAAATTATATGCCACATGTACCTAGATAGTGTTATCCATTATATCATCTTTTTATACAAATTACAATCGGATTTTCTGCCCTAAAACAACGCCAATTTAGGTTATTTTAGTATGTTTTTCAGTTTGACAAAAGTTCACTTTTCATTTATGATTAGAAAAGTTAAAGATACATGGACAGGAATCAGGCTACCCGGGTAGTTCTCTCTTGCCTACTGTATCTTTTTAATTTCTACATAAATTATTTGCTATGTAATTATGCTTTATATCATTAAATATGCTGAAGTCTAAGGTATCGATAAATCATCCAATGTGCCATTATTAAAATATCCTATATCTGGTTTTTCTTGACCGCATCAATCCTCTAACTATAATATAACCAAATAGAATGCTATCTGAGGATAGGGGAGACTCGTTTAATGACAGCCATGGCTCTAGCGCCGTGTCATTTTAGAATCTGCTGTTGGCACGAAATTGGCACAATTCCGCACAAAATTGGCACGGTTCTGCTCTTTCCCCGTAAATGGGGATATGTTACACTAAATATGCTTAAAACTGTATCCAAAGCAATCCGGGCTGGCACGGCACCTTTCCAAAGAGGTGCTTTTTTTGCGCCTCTGACCGCAGATCCGGCTTTTCCCGACTGCCTGCCCGGAAGAAAGAGGACCATGCCCGTTCCCGTGGCATGGTTTTTCTTTTTCACAACCAAATCTTATTTAAGGAGGTCCACAAATTGAGACTGAAAAACAAACTGCAGACCCCTGCCCCGGCAGGAAAGAAACCCGGACCCAGGTTCTCCCCTGCGAAAGCGGCCTATTATGCATTCCTGGGGTCCATGATGTTCCTGATGTCCACCCAGCCGGTCTATGCGGCGGATGTATGGACAAAAGCCACGGAGATCATGAAAGACGTCTACAACCAGATCGTGCTCATCTCCACCGTGGCCGCTATCGTCACCGCTTCGGTGGCCCTGCTGATGATGAACTTCTCCCGCTCCGGCCGCACGGTGGATGAGAGCCGCGCATGGCTGAAACGCATCTGCATCACCTGGGCGATTCTAAACGGACTGGGGTTCATCATGGCCTACATCACCCCGTTCTTTGCGGATGGCAGGTGGAGTGGCTGATGCCGGAAAGGAGTGATTGTTTATGGGTATATTAGACGGGATTGTGGAATGGATCGCCGAACAGGTGATGAATGCCCTTGACCTTGTGACCACCTCGGTCCTTGGGGCGCTGGGCTGCGACATGACCGTATTCCTCCGTTACTTTCCCGCCGCAGAGACCATGTACAAAGTCTTTGTGGCGCTGGCTATCGGCATCATCCTCTTAAACTGGGTATGGCAGCTGTTCAAGAACTTCGGTTTAGGCGCCGGCATTGAGGCGGAGGACCCGGTGCGCCTGAGCATCCGCTCCGTCCTCTTCATCCTGCTGGCCTATTTCTCGGACGGGATCGTGGATACTATCTTAAAGATCGGCGGAACCCCGTACCACTGGATCATGGATTCCGACCTGCCTGCTCTAAGTTTCGCGGACTTTAATTCGGTGATGTTAGCCATCATCGGCGTCTGTGCCAACGGTGCGGTGGCACTGATCACGCTGATCATCGTTCTGATCCTGGCATGGAACTACCTGAAACTCCTTTTTGAAGCGGCAGAGCGGTATGTCCTCTTAGGGGTTCTGGTCTACACGGCTCCCGTGGCCTTTTCCATGGGGGCATCCCAGTCCACCTCTAACATTTTTAAGTCCTGGTGCCGGATGTTCGGCGGGCAGGTGTTCCTCCTGCTCATGAACGCCTGGTGCCTGCGGCTGTTCACAAGCATGGTCGGGGCGTTCATCGCAAACCCGCTCTCACTATGAAAAATCAAGAAAGGAATGGCGATAACCATGAAAAAATATAAAAAGGTACTTACTGCGGCCTTTCTGATGGCGCTCCTCCTCTGCCTGTCCTGCCAGACGGCCTTTGCCTTTTCGGAGAGTGACGCCCAGGCCCAGGTGGATGCGGCGGGCCGGGAGGCGGTATCGGGCAACGTCCTGGTCTGGTTCCTGTGTGCCATCGCATTTCTGAAAGTGTCCCAGAAGATCGATTCCTTCATGTCCAGCCTGGGTGTAAATGTGGGGCATACGGGCGGCTCCATGATCGCGGAGGCAATGATCGCCGCAAGGGGTGTAGGGGCTGTCCGCAACTTTTCCCGCCAGCACTTTGGCGGCAGCCGCAGCAGTTCCTCTTCCCATGTGAACACAGGCTCCGGCTCACCCGGCAGTCCCGGCAGTCCGGGCGGGTTCATGACAGGCGGCCTTGCGGGCGTGGTCAGCCGGCAGGTCACAAACAGCGCCATACGCACGGCTACCACCCATACGGAAACCAGCCGGCAGAGTGACAAATCTTCCGGAAAAGGGATTGGCGGGTTTGCGTCTGCCGTATCCGCCGGCATTGGAGGGAACATGTACGCTTCTTCCGTTGTAAAGGGCGGCGATTTTGCCAACAACGTCATCGGCACAGTAGCAACAGGGAATATAGCTTCCATGGGTTCCATGACCGGGGAAAAGGCTGCCCAGGCCCTCCACTCCTACATGGGCTATGCCGCCCTGGGGGAAGGCGCACAGCATGTACCGTCCTTTACCGGCGTGGAGATCGGGGGCGGGCGCATCACCGGCACGGAAATTTCGGAGGAACACCCGGAGGGCATTTCCTTCGGCATGTACCATGTGGACCAGTACACCCCACCGGAAGGGCCTTACACTACCGTGCAGGCCGTGGACGGCACTTCCTGGTACAAGCAGTACGCACAGGATGCCGTGGAGAAATCCCCTTACATGGCGGCGGACGGCTCCATCGCCTATAAGGAATCCATTGTGAAAAAAATGCCCCCGGCACCCAAAAGAAAGGACAGGCTATAAATGGAAGGAAGACAGAAGAACGGGCTGGAAGAAGCCCTTGAGACCGGCGCGTCTGCGGCACACCTTGCCAGGGGCGCCGTAAAAGCGGGAAAAGCAGTGTCCGGGGCCGCAAAGGGTGCCGCCGCGGGCGGGCCTTACGGCGCAGCGGCAGGGGCGTTATGGGAAGGGCGTAAATTTGTCGGAAAGGTCCTGGCAGCCGCCGCTGTCCTGTTACTGCTCCCAGTGCTTTTCGTACTGATGCTCCCCGGCCTGATCTTTGACGGCTTTTCCTCTGCCTTTTCCCCCGCTGACACGGAAACCCCCATCCTGAACAGCGAGGCCGCCATCATAGAGAATGCCAACACCATAACCTTCACCATCAGCGGCATTCTGGGGGAAGGCATGGAGGATGTGATGGAACGGATCGAACGGGATTTTGCCGCCTCGGACGGGGATGGAATGGAAATCATCAACCCATACGGAACAAACCCTGTATACAATGCCAACCTCTTTGTCTCCCAGTACTGTGCGGCAAAGGAAAAGGAATTTGCGGATATCTCCATTGCGGATATGGCGGCAGTCATGCGCCGGGGGAAATCCCATCTTTACTCTTACCGGAGAACCGAGGAGATCCGTGAGAAGACTGTGGAGGACCCTGAGACCGGAAAAGAGACCACTGTATCAGAAAAATGGATGATCTATACTGTCCTCTACAATGGGGAAGATTATTTTGCCGACCAGGTATTCGCCCTTACGGAAGATCAGAAAGAGCTTGCCGCTGATTACGCACAGAACCTGAGCCTTTTCCTTGGTGACGGTCTGGTCCAGAACCTGGAAGGCTGGGAAGGGAACAGCATCCCATCCCTCGGTGATGTACGCTTTACGGATGGCAGTACGGAAGTTGTCTACTATAACCAGCTGGATGAACGCTATGCCGGGAAGCCTTACGGCACCGACCATATCGGCGGTTACGGCTGCGGTCCCACCTCTATGGCGATGGTGGTCTCCTCCCTGGCCGGGGAAACCATTGACCCGGAACGTATGGCGCAGTGGGCTTATGAGAACGGCTACTGGTGCAAAGGAAGCGGCTCCTACCATGCGCTGATACCCGGCGCGGCAGAAAACTGGGGGCTTGCCGTTTCCGGCTGTTCCCCCTCAGAACCCCAGCGGATACTGGACGCCCTGGCAGACGGGAAGCTGGTGGTGGCCATCATGTCAAAAGGGCACTTCACAAGCGGCGGACATTTTATCGTGCTGCGGGGAGTGAAGGACGGGAAGATCCTGGTGGCGGACCCTGCCAGCTATAAACGGAGCGGACAGCTCTGGGATCTTTCCATCATATTGAACGAAGCCAGCAGACGTGCAGGCGCGGGCGGCCCATTCTGGATCATCGGCTGAGCCGTCCTGCCACAGTCCGGCCATGAAACCTGTTTACGGACGTTCCGCTCTGATTTTATCCGTGGCCGGAACTGACACACTGCGAAAGAGAGGTACTACCATATGAACAATCAAAACGACCACGACACCTATATCATCCCGCCGAATTTTGTGGACACAGGCACCTTTTTCGGCGGCATGTTCCGGGCAAGGAATGTGATCGAAGCCGGCATCCTGGCCGCCGTGACCGGGGTGCCGGTTTTCCTGTTCCTTCCCTTCGGTCTGACCGCGCGGATCATCGTGCTCTGCCTGACCACCCTGCCCCTTGTCCTGTTTGCCCTGATCGGCATATCGGGGGAAAGCCTGTCCTCTTTCCTGGTCATCTTCTTAAAATATTTGAAGAACCGCCGTATCGTGGGCGGCGGTGAAAGCCGGGAAACCATGCGGGCCGCTCCCGCCGCAAAAAAGAACAGGCGGGAACAAAAGAAGAAAAAATATGGCCAGGAAGATACCAGGACATCAGAGGATACCGGCCAGAACGGAAAGCCGGACGGAAGCAAAAAAGCCGGCAGGGAAGAAAGGATCGGCGGTATGTCCGGCTGGCGGCGTAAGGGGGAGGAAGATTTTCCCGCGGAGTTTGACCAGGTGAAAGGTTATGAGATACGCCAGAAGCTCCGGCCCAGCCAGACACAGAAAAAACTGCAGGCCGGAACGCAGACGAAGAAATCTGCCGTAGGAAAGAAACGGAATTCACAACAGGATTCCAGAAAAAAGACCTCTGGAAAATCAGGAAAACCGAATTGCAAAAACATCCGGCAGAAAAAGAACCACTCCCCCAGAAAGCCGCTGCACACGCCGGAAACTCCGTTTACCCACTTAAACCCGGTAGCGGACTACCTGCCCATCAGCAAAATAGAAAACGGCATCATCTACACGAAAGACCACAGATACGTCAAGGTGGTGGAAGTGATCCCCATCAACTTCCTGCTCCGGAGCGCCAGGGAACAGCGGAGCATCATCTATTCCTTTGTTTCCTATTTAAAGATAAGCCCCGTGAAACTCCAGTTCAAGGTGCTGACACGCCGGGCGGATATCGGGCGGCACATGGATACCGTGCGCCGGGAGATGGCTCAGGAGACCAACGAACAGTGCCGGCTCATGCAGGAGGACTATCTGCAGTTCATCCAGCAGATCTGTTCCCGTGAGGCAGTCACGCGCCGGTTCTTCCTGGTCTTTGAATACGAGCCCTGGAATGGCGCAAGGCGCACAGACGAGGAAGGGGAGGCCATCGGCTCCCTGCAGTCCGCCGTCCACACGGCCTCTAATTACCTGCGTCAGTGCGGGAATGAAGTGGTGCTGCCGGATAACGAGGACGAGTTCACCATAGATGTGCTCTATAACCTCCTGTGCCGGAATGAGAGCGCCGCAAAGCCCCTCCCCGTCCGGGCAAAAGAAGTGGTGGCACAGTACCTGGCAGACGGAAGGGAATCTGACATTGACCATATCCCTGCCGGGGAATTTATTGCGCCCAGAAGCATTGACTTTACCCACGGGCGGTACATCTGCATTGACGGGCTTTATTACGCCTACCTGCTGATCCCCTCGGACGGCTATAAGACCCATGTGCCGGCCGGCTGGCTCAGCCTGATGGTCAATGCCGGTGACGGGATCGACCTGGACATGTTCCTCTCCCGACAGCCCAAGGAGCGCATCATCCAGAAGGTGGGCCAGCAGCTGCGCATCAACCGCTCCCGGATCAAGGACGCCAGCGATACCAACACGGATTTTGATGATATCGACAGTGCCATCCGCAGCGGCTACTTCCTGAAGGAAGGGCTTGCCAACAACGAGGATTTTTATTTTATGAACCTGTTGGTCACCATTACGGCCCCCAATGAAGAGGACCTGGAATGGAAGGTCAGCGAGATGAAGAAACTCCTGCTCTCCCAGGACATGCGGGTATCCTCCTGCCACTTCCGGGAAGAACAGGCATTCCTGACCGCCCTGCCCCTGGTATCCGTGGAAAAAGGGCTGTATGAGCGCAGCAAACGCAACCTCCTGACCGGGGGCGCCGCAAGCTGCTACCCCTTTACCAGCTATGAGATGTGCGATGATAACGGAATCCTTCTGGGGGTAAACAAATACAACAGCTCCCTGATCATTGTGGATATCTTTAATTCCGCCGTCTATAAAAACGCAAACATGGCGATCCTGGGCACTTCCGGCGCGGGCAAGACCTTCACCATGCAGCTCATGGCCCTGCGGATGCGGCGCAAAGGAATCCCCATTTTCATCATTGCCCCGTTAAAGGGGCATGAGTTCCACCGGGCCTGTGCCAATGTGGGCGGCGAGTTCATCCAGGTCTCCCCGGCAAGCCCCCACTGTATCAATGTGATGGAGATCCGGCAGGTGGACCGCACGGTGAGCGAACTGCTGGACGGCCCCGGCATCCAGTTATCGGAACTGGCAGAGAAAATCCAGCGGCTCCATATCTTTTTCAGCCTGCTGATCCCGGATATGAACCATGAGGAGCGCCAGCTTCTGGACGAGGCCCTGATCCACACCTACAACAAAAAGGGCATCACCCATGACAACGCTTCCCTGGCAGATCCGGAAACCCCGGAACAATACCGGGAAATGCCGGTACTGGGCGACCTTTATGAAATACTGAAGAAATCGGCCGCTACAAAACGGCTGGCAAATATCTTAAACCGCCTGGTGAACGGCTCCGCCAGCACCTTCAACCAGCAGACCAACGTGTCCCTGGACAATAAATATACCGTACTGGACATTTCCTCCCTGACCGGCGACCTGCTGACTGTCGGGATGTTCGTGGCGCTGGATTTTGTCTGGGACCGGGCAAAGGAAGACCGTACCGAGGAAAAGACCATCTTCATTGACGAATGCTGGCAGCTCTTATCCGGCGCCGGCGCCACGGGCACACGCCTTGCCGGGGATTTTGTACTGGAAATATTCAAGACCATCCGGGGGTACGGCGGCTCCGCTGTCTGTGCCAGCCAGGACCTGAATGACTTCTTTAACCTGGATGAAGGACGGTTCGGAAAAGGCATCATCAACAACTCCAAGACCAAGATCATCCTGAACCTGGAAGATGACGAAGCCATGCGCGTGCAGAGTGCGCTCCATCTTTCCGATGCGGAGATCATGGAGGTCACCCACTTTGAACGGGGCAACGGCCTGATCAGCACCAACAACAATAACATCATGGTGGAGTTCAAGGCGAGCCCCCTGGAGAAAGACCTGATCACCACGGACCGGAGGGAGTTAAAGGACATCGTAGAACGCATGCGGCAGCAGAATGAAGCCGGACAGCAGAAAGAATGATACCGGTTCAGGCCAGTACCACCTGTTGCCATTACGCACCATATGCGCATGGATTACGCATTTTGATTTCCCATGCGTCCGTTATACGCACAGATTACGCATTTGCAGAAAAACCAGAAAGGAAGGTGGTGCCAGTGAAGACCAGGGCTGACTTATACGGCCGGGAGGCCACGGAACTGCTCCGGATCATATCCATGTATCCGGGGCTGACGGAAAAACAATTATGCCGGTTCTACCCTGGCCGGAAGGATGTTACCAAAAATCTGCTCGCCCACCTGTGCAGACAGGGGCGTGCCCGGCAGACAGATACTGGGGGATATTTCCCTTACGGGAATGACAAAGCAGAAACCGATTCCGGCATGGTGCGGGCGGCATGGGTTCTGCTGGACTTTATCGACAAAGCAGAATACCACTCGTCCAGCGATTTCCCCATGAAGATTGTTTTTTTCTCCGGCGGCGAACTGTATGAGATCGTCCATGCCGCTGCTGGACAGGAGGCACTTGTCGTCCACGCCCTGCGCCAGAGCCGTGACAGCGGCGGCCGCCGTATCGTGCTGGTGGATGACCCCGTACAGATCCCCCTGCTGGAATTTCCTGGGATAACCGGATTCTGTACCGTGGATAGCAATGGAAATGTAAGTTACTACAAAAAATCAACATAAAAAGATTGGAGGAATGTGAGTGGACCGAAAGATTATCTCACGCCGGATCGCAGATATCCAGAACAACCTGTCACGGCTGAACAACAACATCTGCGCCATGGATTCCCTGGATATCCAGAGGTATCCCGAAAACTATGAAACCATGTCAACCGAAGCCGCTTTAAGAGCTGAAGGGATCGCCTGCCAGCTCAGAAATCTCCTTTACGCTTCCACCTCTGTCCCCAAGGCAGAGTACCTTGTGAAAGCCGGGGAAGTGCATGGCATTGAGATCAGTTATGAAAACGGCATCCTGGAAGTAACCCTTCCACGGCTGCTTCCAAAGAAAAAAATGCGTCAGAGCAGCCTGTTCCTGCTTGACCCTCTCCATGCAACACTGGGACAGTATGCAAAAGAGCATCCCCTGCCCCACTTCCGGGAATGCGTGATATGTATCTCCCATGTGTATGACCATGAGCTGCCGGACTGGTGCCTCTTAGACTATGACAACCTGCAGCAGAAGCAGATTCTGGATGCCATTGCCCTGTATGTGATGGCGGATGACAGTGGGCTTTTATGTGATGCCTACAATACCACGGAACTTGGGGATAAAGACGGCACCCATATCTATATCATGGAGAAAAGTCGCTTTGCAGGATGGCTCTCCGGACGGGAAAAGGAGCTGAAATCCATATCGGATTTTTAATGGTTTCAGCGCATTTTTCACCCCATACGGCCAGAACGAAAAAAATATTGTATTTATTGGATTTTATCTGCGGCTGACAGGGTTTTATTTACCGAAGTCTTTAGCCGCCCCGGTAAAAAACCGGGAAAGGAGGTGATCTTTTTATGTCCGATAAGGGCACATTCCCCAGGCAGGACACATTAGGCTTTTGCCTGCTTGAACTGGCCGCCATCTGCGGCGAGTTCCCGGCCAGCCTCATCCCCCGCATCCCCGGCAGTTCCAGCTACAAGGAGGCGGTCATAACTTTACTGAAAAAAGAGAGGCTGCTCCGGGTATTCTACAAAGACAGGCTGCGTGGTTTCCGTCTGGGGCGGCGGGCAAAAGGCATACTCCTGGCAGAGAACCCTGAACGGTTTGCTTTTTACCTTACTGGAGACACGGATACCAACCGGATCAGGAGCGAAGTACCGCGGAGGCTGCGGCTGCACCGGACAGCGGAAACCTATGCTGCCATGCTGAATGCAGGCGCGGCAATTTTCCGGGATGAAAAGCCCCCTGTTTTTTTTCCGGAGGCTGTTCCTGTTCCTGTCCTGAAAACTCCTGCCTTTTATGGCTCCCGTGAAATCAAAGAGATGGGGATTGATATGGTAAAAATCAGAAGTTCCCGGATGACCGGCGTACTCCTTGCCCCGTCTGGTATCTTCCTTACTTATAACAGCGGACCATATGCAGCAAAATGGGACTATCGGGCAGAACAGCGGGCACAGGTCCTCTTGAAAATGATCCTCTGCCATCAGCGAATGGCCTCCCAGTATGCCCGGACAGAGGTTGCCGGCCTGCTGTTTGGCGACACCCTGGAGCCTTTTTATCAGATTATGTCAGAGAGTGACAGCCATACCCGCTGTTTCTTCCTTCTGGACGGGAACTATGAACATTTTTATTACCTGACCAATGACCATTACGGGGATACGCTGCTGAAGCTCCTGTGCAGCCCGGAAAAAATAACGGAACTTGACCGCATGCTGATGCAGGGATTTCAGCCAAAGGACACAGGGATTCCCATAGAACATGACGCCCTGGATGGGAACGGGAACCCGGTGCTGTTCGGCTATTTCTTGGATATCCCCCGCATCAACCGTTTCCATACGGCGCTCCAGCTGCAGGAACGGACAGGAACCCTGATCTGCTTTGACTTCCAGAAAGAAGTTCTCCACCGCTTCTGCGGCGGACAGGCGGAGTTTTCCACCATCAGCTTTGAAAAATTTGAAAGGAGGTTTTTCCCATAGACAAGAAAAAATTACTGAAAGGGCTGGTCACTGCCCCCATCGCCGTCCTCGCTATCCTGTATGCGGGCGGCTACCTTGGGCAGTTCATCGGCAACTACGCCCTCTGGAAACAGGGCGGCGGCTACCCCGGGGACGGCACATCCCCCCTGCCTCCCTCTCCTTCCTTTCCCGTCTGTTTACATGCGGCGGTCCGTCCGCCATACGGGATTTACGGGATCTTTATCTGTATCGGGCTTCTGGCGGTGCTGCTGCTTTTGGTCATGCGGATCGGATACAGCGACACCGGGGAATATGACGAGGACCGGAATTTCACCTACTCCGCCAAAGGCACCTACGGCACCTCCGGCTGGATGAGCCGGAAGGAGATGGCCGGCGTCCTGGAACTGGTGGCTGACCTGCGCCGGTATCAGGGGATCGTCCTGGGGATGCTTGACAGGAAGGCGGTCTGCGTGCCGGAGAAAACCCGGCTCAACAGCAACCTGGCAGTCTACGGCGCCAGCGGCTCCATGAAGACACGCTCCTTCTGCATGAACCGGATTTTACAGGGGGTATCCCGCGGGGAATCCCTGGTCATCTGCGACCCGAAATCGGAACTGTACGAAAAATCCAGCGAATATCTCCGTGACAAAGGCTACACGGTCCGGGTGTTCAACCTGGTCAGCCCGGAAAACTCGGATTCCTGGAACTGCCTCTGCGAGGTGGAGGGCCAGGAGCTGATGGCACAACTGTTTGTGGATGTCATCATCAAAAATACCACGGGCGGCGGCAAGGGAGACCATTTCTGGGATTCCGCTGAAATGAACCTGTTAAAAGCGCTGGTCCTGTATGTGGATAAAGGCTATCCCCCGGAGAACCGGAACATGGGGCAGGTCTACCAGCTCATTACCTTAAATTCAGAAACGGCACTGAACAGCCTCTTTGAGGTCCTGCCCATCAACCATCCGGCAAAGGCACCCTACAGCCTGTTCAAACAGGCATCCGATTCCGTGCGCAGCGGCGTCATCATCGGCCTGGGGAGCCGCCTGCAGGTGTTCCAGTCCGAACTGATCAAAAAGATCACCGCAAGGGATGAGATCGACCTGGAACTGCCGGGCCAGAAGCCCTGCGCCTATTTCCTTGTGACCAGCGACCAGGACAGCACCTTTGACTTCCTGGCATCCCTGTTCCTGTCTTTTGTGTTCATTAAGTTAGTGCGTTATGCGGACAGGAACTGTGAGGGCGGGCGGCTCCCCGTGCCCGTCCATGTCCTGGGGGAGGAGCTGACCGCCTGCGGCACCATCCCGGACCTTTCCCGGCGCCTGAGCGTGATCCGCTCCCGGAACATCTCCATGTCCTGCGTGTTCCAGAACCTTGCCGGGCTGCAGAACCGGTATCCTTTAAATCTGTGGCAGGAGATTTTAGGGAATTGTGACGTCCAGCTCTTTTTAGGGTGTACCGATCCCCTGACGGCGGAATATGTCTCTTCCCGTACCGGCCTTGCCAGTGTGGCGGTCTCCAGCAAATCCAAACAGTTAGGCACCTGGCGCATCTCCAACTACACGCCGGAGTACCGGGAGACCAGCGGCGTGGGGAAACGCCCCGTGCTTACGCCGGATGAAGTGCTGCGCCTGCCCATTGATGAGGCGCTGGTCATCATCCGGGGAAAGAAGACCCTGAAGGTGGACAAGATGGATTACTCCAAACATCCGGAATATCCCCTGCTGCGCTCCTGCAAGGCATCCGCCCATATCCCGGAGTGGAGACGCCTGGAAATGGAAGCCTCCGCACCGGAACCAGCCGTAAAACAAGAGCCACAAAAGGCAATGACAAAGCCAGCCGCAAAAACAGCACCAAAAAGCGCTCCCAAAACCGGAACAAAACCCGCCGCAAAAGGGGCAGCGAAAACACCAGCATCCGGCACACGGCAGAAAACACAAAATCCCCCGGCATCAGAACCGGGAAGGCCTGCCGTATCTTCCGGCACCCATGCCGGGATTGTATCTGCGGACAAAGATTCCATCATGTCCTGAAACCAGACTGCTATGGAACGGCCCGTTTCCGGGCGGTGAAATAGAATAACTACACTATGGAGGTAAAACACATGGCAAGAAAAAAAGAACTTATGGAACTGGAAAACCCTTCAATGGAAGGAAACATCCCTGTGGACGCAGCAGGCACAGAGGCCGGAACTTTCCCCGGTGAAGAGGCTGACACACCGTCTGAAGCGGACGGGGACGGCATGGACTTAAATGAACTCCTTGGCAGCATGGATCAGGAGCCGTCTGAAAACCCTGGACTGCCGGACGGAGAACTTCCAGAACTTACAGAGGAAGAAATCTTCGGGGAGATGCAGGAAGATTCCGATGGCTCCGGCACTGTACATGGTGCTGACGGGGAAAGCGATGCTTCTGGTGAAGCACCACAACCGGAACCGGTAACTTCATCGGAAACAGGCATCGCCGCTGCAAAGACCAGACGCACTGCCCGCAAAAAGAAAGAGGAACCCCCAACAGAAACTGACGTGGAAGCGCAGAAAGCAGAAACGGGGATGCCGGAGGGCATGGAAGCTGCACCTGACAATGCACCCGATTCCCAGACTGCAGCTGCCGATAAGGGTGGGCCAGCAGATGATACCGCAGATGGAGCGGAAGAAACCATTCCCCAGGAAGAAATGGAACCCGCTGAATCCGGACTGGAAGATACGCCTTTACCCTCCGCTGAAGACACAGCCGGAACTGTGGCTCCCCCTGTGGCATCTTCCTCCCGCCGTACCGCCGCCAGAGGCAGAAAGGAAAATGCCCCTGTATTGACGCTGGAAGTGCGCGGAGAAGTGGAAACAGAGGAATCCCGTGAGGATGCCATCTGGCATGAGATCCACAACGCCTACCGTACCCGGCGTATCCTTACCGGGCAGCTTGGCGGGATTGAGCAGACGGACAATGGCAAGACCATCACCATCGTAGATTATAAGGGATTCCGTATCGTGATCCCCTTAAAGGAGATGATGATCAATATAGGCCGCAGTCCTTCCGGGCAGGAATATGCAGAGCTGATGCTGCGCCAGAACAAGATCCTCGGCAATATGCTGGGGGCGGAGATTGACTTTATCGTAAAAGGAATTGATTCCAAAACCCGCAGCGTGGTCGCCAGCAGGAAGGAGGCCATGCTCAGGAAACGGCAGATCTTCTATCTGGATACGGATGCGGCAGGCATGTACCGCATTTACGAGGGTCGCATTGCCCAGGCCCGTGTGATTGCCGTGGCAGAAAAGGTCATTCGTGTGGAAGTTTTCGGGGTAGAATGTTCCATCATGGCCCGTGACCTGGCATGGGAGTGGATCGGGGATGCCCATGAGCGTTTTTCCGTGGGCGACCAGGTGCTTGTACGCATCCTGAATGTGCGCCGCGACAGCCTGGAGGATATGGGCATCAGGGCCGACATTAAAAGCGTGTCCCAGAATACCAACCATGACAACCTGAAAAAATGCCGCATCCAAAGCAAGTATGCTGGCAAAGTCACGGACGTACATAAAGGCGTGGTCTATATCCGGCTGTCCAACGGCGTGAACGCTGTGGCCCACTCCTGCTATGACTACCGGACTCCCGGAAAAAAGGATGATGTGAGCTTTGCCGTCACCCGGATTGATGAAGAGCGGGGTGTGGCTGTAGGAATCATTACCCGGATTATCCGGCAGAATTTGTAATCCTTTTGTGGTAAATTGTAAAAACTGGGGATTACCGCAATAAGAAAGATGTATGCAGGGGATCAGAATTTTTGCCTTTTTGAGGAACTGTATCCCGCATAAAATCCCTTAATGTGGTAATCCCACTAATTGATGT
>CAJUGD010000013.1 GCA_910586205.1 uncultured Lachnospiraceae bacterium
AATGTCCTTATCGTACAAAATATTAACTTGAACTGACACGAGTTTAATTTAAAATTATTTATTTTAACCCGTTAAAAGGGTTTATTTTGTCGTACTCTTGTCGTACCATACTGTCTTTAAGTCCGAAAACCCTTGATTTTACTGATTTTCTTTACCCAAAGTTTTCATCGTCGGAAACAACAAAACATCCCTAATCGCCGGCGAATTGGTAAGCAGCATCACCAGCCGATCAATCCCATACCCAATCCCCCCAGTAGGCGGCATTCCAATTTCCAAAGCATTCATAAAATCCTCATCCGTTGTATTGGCCTCCTCATCTCCGGCTGCCAGAGCAGCCTCCTGGGCCTTAAACCGCTCTCTCTGATCAATAGGATCATTAAGCTCCGAGTAAGCGTTGCACATCTCTCTTGCATAGATAAACAGCTCAAACCGCTCTACCAGCTCCGGCTTATCCGGCTTTCTCTTGGTCAGCGGGGATACCTCCACCGGATGATCCATGATAAAGGTAGGCTGGAGCAAATGTTCTTCCACAAATTCTTCAAAGAATAGATTAATGATATCTCCCCGCACATGACGAGCTTCGTAATGAACCCCTTTCTCGTCAGCCAGCTTCTTAGCCTCCTCTGTAGTCTGAATCTCCTCAAAGTCAATCCCTGTATACTTCTTAATGGCATCAATCATTGTCAGACGCTCAAAAGGCTTTCCAAGGTCAATCTCCACCTCTGCGTAGGGAATGGTTGTTGTACCGCACACTTCCTGAGCCACATGACGGAACATGTTCTCTGTCAAGTCCATCATGCCATAATAATCTGTATAAGCTTGATAAAGCTCCATCAATGTAAACTCCGGATTATGGCGCGTATCCAGACCTTCGTTCCGGAACACACGTCCAATCTCATAGACCCGCTCCATACCGCCAACAATCAGCCGCTTCAAATACAGCTCCAGAGATATTCGAAGCTTAACATCCTCGTCCAGAGCATTATAATGGGTTTCAAAGGGTCTTGCCGCAGCTCCGCCCGCATTGCTCACCAGCATCGGAGTCTCCACCTCAAGGAAACCTTGGGCATCCAGATAACGACGGATGCTGCTGATAATCTTAGACCGCATGACAAATGTTTTCTTCACGTCCTCATTCATAATCAGATCTGTATACCGCTGACGGTAGCGCATATCTGTATTCGTAAGGCCATGATACTTTTCCGGCAAAATCTGCAGACTTTTAGAAAGCAGGGTCATAGATTTAGTATGGACAGAGATCTCCCCCATTTTTGTGGTAAATACGATTCCCTTCACACCCACAAGATCACCGATATCCATCTTTTTAAATGCCTTATATTCTTCCTCCCCCAAATCATCACGAGCCACATAGCACTGAATATTACCTTTTAAATCTTGCACATTACAAAAAGAAGCTTTACCCATAACCCTTTTGGACATCATCCGTCCGGCAATGGATACCTCTTTTCCTTCCCATTCCTCATACTGTTCTTTTATGTCTGCGCTGTGTATTGTCACATCATACTTTGTAATTTGAAACGGGTCCTTTCCTGCTGCCTGAAGCTCTGCCAGTTTTTCCCGGCGTACCTTTAAAAGCTGATTTAAGTCTGGTTCCTGATTCTGTTTTTTTTGCTGATTCTGCTGTTCTCCCATCCTAATGCTCCTCTTTTTCACGGAAAGCTTAATAAAATACATAAACTATGTATTCTCCAACCCTCCGTATTCTATATTGCTGGCTGCCATAAAGGCTTTACCACCAAGAACGCTGACAGCTACATATAAACCATGGAACTGTTTCAACGCATAATTTTTTCTTATGATACCTTTTGAATCTCCAGAACTTTATATTGGATCGTGCCTGCCTGTGTCTCCACTTCCACAACATCACCTACTTTTTTGCCGAGCAATGCCTGACCAACCGGAGATTCATTGGAAATTTTATTTTTTAAGCTGTTGGCCTCTGTGGAGCCTACAATTCTAAATTCCATCTCCTCATCAAAATCTGCATCATATACCTTTACCTTACAGCCAACACTAATTTTATTTATATCAATCTCGTCTTCATCTATCACTTCCGCATTCTTTAAAAGCTTCTCCAACTCCTCGATCCGAAGTTCAATATCCCGCTGTTCATCTTTTGCCGCATCATACTCTGCATTTTCCGACAAATCTCCCTGCTCGCGGGCTTCTTTAATTTTCTGCGCTACCTCCCGTCTCCGGTTAACTTTTAAATCCTGCAGTTCATCTTCATATTGCTTTAGCCCTGCATAGGTTAAAATGTTTTTCTTTTCCGCCATGCTGATCATTTCCTTCCTTTTTTACTGCTGCGCATAGGATCCAACCTCTCCTTATAATCAGATCCCTGGCATTCATCAAAACCATGAAATATGGCTTTGGCTCGTTGCATTCCATGTATTATATCCCAAACCCCAGTGCTTGTCAAGAATCGTAAAAGTCAAATTTATTCCCTGTAAATTTATTCCCGCATAACCAATCTATCAGTTTCTGCAAATCTTCCAGGCATTCCATATGGTTACACTCCCGCCTTATTGCAGCCGAATGAGGCAGGCCTGCCGTATACCAGGCAATATGCTTTCGCATCTCTTTCATTCCCAGGCTTACGCCCTTTAGCTCCACCTGCATTTGGGCATGACGAAGAATCATTTGGCAGATTTCCTCCCTATTCGGCCCTGGCAGCATTTGGCCTGTCTTCAAATAGTGATGAATCTGACGGAAAATCCAGGGATTTCCCTGGGCGGCACGCCCTATCATGATTCCGTCACACCCTGTTTTTTGCAGCATATTTTCTGCATCCTTTGGTGTAGCAATATCACCGTTGCCAATAACAGGAATCTTCACGGCTTCCTTGACCTGGCGAATGATTTCCCAGTCTGCTTTGCCGGAATAAAGCTGCTGACGGGTTCTTCCATGAACTGCCACCGCGGATATGCCGCATTGTTCTGCAATTTTGGCAATCTCCACTGCATTCACCTGATCCTCATCAAACCCTTTCCGAATCTTTACGGTCACAGGTTTACTGACTTTTTTTACCAGCGCTGAAAAGATCTTCTCTGCCAGCTTAGGATTTTTCATCAGTGCAGAACCTTCTTTGTTGTTGACCACCTTAGGAACCGGACATCCCATATTCAAGTCAATCAAATCATAGGGGCCGTCCTGAATCTGCGCTGCCATATCGCTGATAATGTCCGGATCGGAACCAAAAAGCTGCACTGCTATAGGCCGCTCCTCCGGATCTGCCTGCAAAAGCTCTTTTGTGTTCCGGTTATGATATAAAATCGCCTTTGCACTGATCATTTCCGTGTAGAGAAGGCCGCAGCCCTGCTCCCGGCACAGCTTCCGAAACGGCTGATCTGTCACACCGGCCATTGGCGCCAATATCAGATTATTCTCCAGTTCCACATCTCCTATTCTCATCCTTTGCCGCCCTTTCCCTGTACCGCACCATCCACATTAAACTTGTACATAAAAAATACCTGCTATCTAAGGAAATGCATCCATATTGTAAATAACAATTCTGCAAAAACCCCTCTTTCATTTATGGTAATGCCGCGAAAACGCAGCATGAGGGGTTACTGTAAAAGTCTCGAATCCTTCTTCAAAAACAATGTCTGGTAATATAACTCCAGTTTCTCCAAAAGTTCCCTTCTCTCATTTCTATACTGCTTAATCTTTAGATCTGCCCCAATCTCATCGTAATACCCGTCATAATCTGACGTAATGTGTTTAAATTCCAGCCTTCCCTCCTGGTCATATTCCATGGTCAGGATTCCGCCGCATTCCTCTGTAAACCAGACACACATAACCTGCAGCTCCCGTCTCACGGCTTCCGGCAGACTGGCAAATACTTCATTAAAATAATATTTCCGTTCATATCCATTAGAACCACAAAGTACCATTTTTTTCTCCTGAAGACGATTTATGGCTTTTATCCCACCATTTGGATTGATTTGTGCAATGTCTCAAAGAATCCTAAGTTCCATCTGCGAAAATTTCGCCATCTATATTCCGCCATACATTCCGCCATCTATAATAATACAGACAACTCACGAATAATCAATATAAGCGACAACAAAAAGCAGGAAATCCGTCTCATTTCCTGCTTTTTATCAAATTCCTCTCCAAAAACCACAGCTTTCATCTAGAGCATGTCACACAAAGACCTTAAAAGACCTTGCCTAACAAAATGCCCTGAGCCTTACCGAATTACCGAACCAAAAGCTTACAGATCTCATACTGATCCTCTGGAATATCCTTCTTCATCTGGAGGGCTTCCTGAATATCAAAGTCCACATATTCTCCATTCTTGTATGCCACAACCCGGTTGCTCTTACCCTCGGAAAGAAGCATGGCTGCCTTGGCTCCCATGATAGACGCATATACCCGATCCTTACAGGTAGGAGTGCCGCCCCGCTGCATGTGGCCTAAGATCGTAGCCCGTGTCTCCACTCCTGTAGCTGCCTCAATCCGTCTTGCCATGGAGGTAGAATGTCCGATCCCTTCTGCATTGATAATAATGTTATGCTTCTTGCCCTGCTTCCGGTTGGCGATAATCCGGTTAATCAGCACCTGCTCATTGCCGTCATAACGCTCTGGAAGAAGCACATCCTCCGCACCATTGGCAAAACCGCACCACAAGGCAATATAGCCTGCATTCCGCCCCATAACCTCAATAATGCTGCACCGCTCGTGGGAAGTGGAGGTATCCCGCACCCGGTCAATGGCCTCCATCGCTGTGTTCACTGCCGTATCAAATCCAATGGTATAATCACTGCAGGCCACATCCAGATCAATGGTTCCCGGTACACCGATTGTATTGATCCCTAATGCCGCCAGCTTTCCTGCGCCCCGGAAGGAGCCGTCGCCGCCAATCACTACAATCCCGTCAATCCCATGCTTGTGACAGATCTCTGCGCCCTGCTCCTGGCCTTCCGGCGTCATAAACTCCATACACCGTGCCGTGTAAAGGATTGTACCTCCGCGATAAATAATATTGGACACACTGGAGCTTTTCAGATCAATGATCTCCTCCTGCAAAAGTCCCGCGTACCCGCGCATGATTCCCTTGACATTCATTCCCAGATTCAAAGCGGTCCGGACTACTGCACGAATAGCAGCATTCATGCCCGGCGCATCTCCTCCGCTGGTAAGAACGCCAATTGTTTTAATCTCCTTTGCCATAACCTCTCTCCTCCTAATATATCATGCGCCTTTTCGGCGTTGATTTCCCTCAAAGCCTGTACCGCTTTTGGAATTAACTCCATTTTAAAACATTTTCCTTATCTTTTCAATCCCTTTTCCACAAGTTTGACATTATTTTCACCAATCACCGGGTATAGACGCTCTGCCATTGTTCTATTTGCACATACCCTCCAGTTGGCAGGAAGAATTTTCTTTGCCCGCTCTTTTTCCAGGTAAATAATTACCGTATCCTGGCCTTCTTCCATCTTCAAAAGCTCCATCACCTGCTTTTGTTTTTTGTCATAATCCGCCTTGTCGGCAAACTTGAGCCACAGCTCTTTTGGCAGAGAATCAAAAGGAATTACCTGCTCTAAAATCAGTTTTCCTGCCGCATCGTCTCCCATGGACGCCCTTCCCCGGACAAACACCTTAGAATCCTGAATCAGCAGATCCCTCTTGTTTTCATAATCCTTTGGAAATACCAAGGCTTCCACGGTGCCCACCAGATCCTCAATGGTCACAAAGGCCATCATTTTCCCGGTCTTGGTGGTTTTTAAGACCTTGTTGGTTATCATTCCTCCCACCGTCACACGTGCCCCGTCTGTGAGAATCGCCTTGCCGGTCTCCTCGTCCGGCACAAAGTCCGTGGTCCGGGCCGTAATATTCGTCTTCCACAGCTCCATATATTCGTCTAAGGGATGCCCGCTGACATAGACCCCCAAAATATCCTTCTCAAAAGCAAGCAAATCTTCTTTGGGAAATTCTGCCGCATCCGGCATGGCAATCTGATACTGCTTCTTTTCCTCCTCCCCGACAAAGTCAAACAGGCTCATCTGGCCGGTCAGGTTATTCCTGCGCTCCTTAATCTTCTGATCCAGCAGTTCCGGCGCAATCATGGCCTTCTGACGCCGGTTGCCCGGCAGGCTGTCCAAGGCTCCTGATTTGATAAAATTCTCCACGGTCCGCCGATTCACCTCTTTGCCGTTCATCCGATCCACAAAATCATCCAGAGATGTATAAAGACCGTTTTTCTCCCGTTCTTCTATAATCGCATCCACCACAGCCCGGCCTACGCTCTTGATGGCTGACAAGCCGTAGCGGATTCCGTCTCCTGCCACGGAAAATCCGCTCTGCCCTTCATTAATGTCCGGAGGCTGAATGGGAATGCCCATCTGACGACAGCTTAAAATATATTCAGCCACCTTGTTGTTGTTATCCATCACGGAAGTCATAAGGGCTGCCATAAATTCCTTTGGATAGTAATACTTCAGATAAGCCGTCTGCACTGCCACCACTGCATAGCATGCCGCATGGGATTTATTAAAGGCATATCTGGCAAAATCAATCATTTCGTCAAAAATATGGTTGGCTGTCTTTTCATCAATGCCGTTGGCAATACATCCTGCCACTCCTTCTTCCGGATTGCCGTAAACGAAATTCTTCCGCTCCTTTTCCATCACAGAAGCTTTTTTCTTTGACATGGCCCGGCGGACCAGATCGCTGCGGCCCATGGTATACCCTGCCAAATCCCGCACAATCTGCATCACCTGCTCCTGGTACACAATACATCCATAGGTAGGCTTTAAGATTGGCTCTAAGGCCGGGCAGTCATACAGAATCCCGGAACCTCCGTTCTTCCCTTTTAAATACTTGGGAATAAAGTCCATAGGGCCGGGCCGGTACAACGCTACCCCTGCAATAATATCTTCCAGGCCCTGAGGCTTTAGTTCCTTCATAAAGTTCTTCATTCCCGAGCTTTCAAGCTGGAACACCCCGTCGCACTTTCCGGTTCCGATGGATGCCATAACTTCTTTGTCATTATAATCGATCTTTCCCATATCCAGATGGATGCCGTAATTCTCCTCCACCTGCCGGGCGGCATTCTGAATCACGGTCAGCGTCCGAAGTCCCAGAAAATCCATTTTCAAAAGCCCAAGTTCCTCTAAGGTGGTCATGGTAAACTGGGTAGTCACCGTTCCGTCCTGGGCGCGGGACAAAGGCACAAACTCATCCATGGCCCGCTGACCGATCACAACCCCCGCGGCATGCATGGATGTATGCCGGGGCAGTCCCTCCAGCCTTTTGGCCATATCGATCAGGTATTTTACCTCGTCATCTTCCTGGTACGCCTCCCGAAGCTCCGGATTCTGCCGCAGGGCCTTATCCAAGGTCATGCCTAAGTCTCCCGGAATCATCTTTGCAATGGCATCGCAGCGGGCATACGGCATATCCAGCACCCGGCCTACATCCCGGACCACACCCTTTGCCGCTAAAGTACCAAAGGTAACAATCTGAACCACCTGATCCTTGCCGTACTTTTCCACCACATAGTCAATGACCTCCTGTCTTCTCTCAAAACAGAAGTCAATGTCAATATCCGGCATGGATACCCGCTCCGGGTTTAAAAACCGCTCAAAAAGCAGACTGTAGCGAATGGGATCAATATCCGTGATCTCCAGACAGTATGCCACAATGCTGCCTGCCGCAGACCCTCGTCCCGGGCCCACCATAATATCATGGGATCTGGCAAAATGGATAAAGTCCCACACAATCAGGAAATAATCCACATATCCCATATTGCGGATTACCTCCAGCTCATAGTTAAGACGTTCTTCTAAGGTTCCGTCATCCTCCGGATAGCGTTTTGCCATGCCGTCCCTGCACAGCTTATTTAAATATCCCCAGGAATCATATCCCTCCGGCACATCATACCGGGGCAGCTTTAAGACGCCGAACTCAATTTCCACATTACAGCGCATGGCTATTTTGTGGGTATTCTCTATGGCTTCCTGAGCATAAGAAAACAGTTCCCGCATCTCCTGCTCGGACTTACAGTAATACTGACCGCCCTCATACCGCATCCGGTTTTCATCTGCAACCTTTTTACCGGTCTGAATGCAAAGCAGGATATCATGAGCCGCAGCATCCTTGTCATACGTATAATGGATATCATTGGTAGCCACCAGATCTATTCCCAGCTCTCTGCTCATCCGCACAAGACCCTGGGCCACGGTCCTCTGGGCAGGAATCCCGTGATCCTGCAGCTCTAAAAAGAAATTCCCCTTTCCGAAAATCTCCTGATAGTGAAGAGCTGACTGTTTGGCTTCCTCATACATTCCTCGGGCCAGATATCGCTGCACCTCTCCTGCCAGACATGCGCTCAGGGCAATGATTCCCTCATGATAGGTCAAAAGCACCTCATAATCTACCCTGGGCTTATAGTAAAACCCGTCCAAAAATCCTCTGGACACAATCTTCATCAGATTTTGATAGCCCTGGTTATTCTCCGCTAACAGCACCAGGTGATAGTAGCGGTCCTCACCGCTTCCGCTTTCCCGGTCAAAGCGGGAACCAGGCGCCACATAGACCTCACAGCCAATGATGGGCTTGATCCCTGTTTCTCTGGCCGCCCGGTAAAAATCAACCACCCCATACATGACTCCATGATCCGTTATGGCCATACTGTCCATCCCCAGATCCTTTGCACACCGGACCAGCTCATGAATCTTACAAGAGCCATCCAGCAGACTGTATTCCGTATGGACGTGTAAATGTGTAAATGCCACGATTCCCTCCTTTTCCTGCGTCAAAAAATTCCAGAAGCCTATTTTTGCTTCTCTTTCATTGATGAAATAATTCCGGAAGCGCTTTTTAAGGCGCTCCCGGCTTTTAATCCTTTTCTCTGGTCAAATCATAGCTTTCCTGAATCATTCTCTGAATGTCTTTATCCGGAACACTTTCATCCAATATAATTGAATTCCAATGCTTCTTGTTCAGATGATAGGCCGGAACCACAGAGGCAAATGCATCTCTCCAAAAATCCCTCCACTCCGGATTACACTTCACATTGATCCAGACATGCCCTTCCCGCTCAAAAATCCAGGCAAAAACCTTCCGATTGGCCTTATGGCGGATCACACACCAGTTTGGGTCATGAAACGGATAATCCTCATAAGAATCCTTCAGGGAAAGACAATAAGCCGCCGCCTCTTTTTTCTCTGTCATCCGTCCTCTCTTTCTGTGATTCATGTCTGTCAAAAGCCTGCTGCGAGGTATCTGACGCCTCTATGCCTGCTTTAAAAAAGCGCTGAGCTTTTTATCTTCATACCGGATGTGATTAAGAAGCACTGCCACATGACCGTTTAACTTTCCTAAATTTGTCACGGAAGGGCCTTCTGTAGAAATATGGTTCGCTATCTGACGCAGCTCCTTTTTATAATTAGCATGAAACACCTTATGAGCCGCTATGCCAGGATAATTCTTGCTCTGCTGAAGTCTTTCCTCATTGGCAAAATGTTTATCCACATAATTCACCAGAAATTGGATTGCTCCATCCATAGCTGCGCGCCCCTGTCCCTTTGAACAGGAATCCAGTAAACGGTTTACCGCATCAAACAACTCCTTGTGCTCCTTATCAATCATTGCGTTCCCTGTTTCCAGATCCTTTGTCATCTCATACTTCATTGCTTCCATCCTCTTTTCTATATAATAAATATAAAACGAAGGTTTCCCTTCTTCTTGAAATTATACAGTGTCCTCTATTCCCAGTCAAGCCAAAACTTTCCATATCAAACAAAAGAACAAGCATATATCCATTTAAAATCGAAGCAGGACAACCTGCGCCTTTCTTTTAAGAAATGCCAAGTTGTCCTGCTTCTATATTTTCAGACATCGTCCCCCATTACAGCCCAACACCCCAGGCTGAACGGACAGTCAAGCTGTACCCAACAGATAACTCTCAATCCCCTCCATAGCCGCCGTTTCGTCGGCGCCATCCGCTGAAACGGTAATCTGCTCACCAGTTCCCATACCAAGAGTCATCATGCCCATAATACTCTTTGCATTTACGCGGGTATTCTGTCTCTCAACATAGATCACACTCTCATACTGGCTGGCAATCTGTACCAGCATTGCCACCGGTCTGGCTTCAAGCCCGGATGAAAGTCCGATGGTGATGGTTTTTTTTAACATAATAATCCTCCTCACTTCTTCAGGCGCAACTTCACGCCTCTGTAGCTGGTCTGCCGTCCCGAAGCTTTTCAGCCATATTGCTGAGTTTTCGCAGCCGATGGTTCACTCCGGATTTCCCCACTGGCGGGTCAAGGGCTTCCCCAAGCTCTTTTAATGTTGCTTCTGGTCTTGCCAGACGAAGCTGTGCAATCTGACGCAGATTGTCCGGCAATCCCTCAAAACCTGTCCTGTCCCGGATGAGCATAATGTCCTCCGCCTGCCGGACTGCTGCGGATACCGTCTTATGGATATTCGCAGTCTCGCAGTTTACCTGCCGATTGACACTGCCCCGCATTTCTTTTAAGATCCGGATATTCTCCAGCTCCATTAAAGAAACCGTGGCCTCCATCACGTTCAGGATATCTACAATTTGGCTGCCCTCCTTAATATACACGACATAATACCTTTTTCTTTGTATAATTCGTGCATCCAGATCAAAAGAGCGGATCAGCCCCTGCAGCTGGACTGCCTTTCCTTCCGTGGTACAGGCAATCTCAAAATGGTAAAACCTTTCCGGGTCACTGATTGAACCTGCTGCCAGAAATGCCCCCCTGATAAAAGCTCGCTTGCAGCAGTTCTGCTGAATGACCACATTGTTCGCCAGAGAAAGATTCTCCCCAATCTCCCCGTGCCTATCCAAAAGCTTTGCGGCACGCAAAACCCGCAACGCATCCTCATGCCTGCGGATCCCAACCGTATAAATCCGGCCTGTGCGGGAACCAAATCCCTGACGGATGGACACATCCATGTTTATATTAAATGTTTTTTTCAATAATGTAAAGTACTTTCTTGCAACAGCCGCATTTTCTGTATGAATTTTTATACAGAACCAGTCATTCTCCGAGATCTGGATCCTTCCGCAAAGGCTGATAATCGCTGCAATCTCCGCGATCTGACAATGTCTGGCTGAACTTAGCTGCCTGGAAAGCTCCTCTTTCACATTTGAAGAAAATGACATTTTTCATCCCATCTCTTTCCGAATCCGATCCTTATCAATATCCCGATGCTCAATTTTCAGCCCAAATTCCTCATGGCGGCTTAAGTACTGATAAAGGGCTCCTGCCACAGTCACTGACCGGTGCTTACCGCCTGTGCATCCTATTCCAATCACAAGCTGATTCTTTCCCTCCAAAACATAATTGGGGATCAAAAATTCCAGCATATCATACAGCTTTTTCATAAACACATCGGCTGTGCCTCCCTGACGGACATATGCCTGCACTTCCGCTTCCTCCCCTGTGTGATGGCGCAGATTTTCCACATAATAAGGATTAGGCAGAAAACGCACATCAAATACCAGATCCGCGTCTGACGGAATCCCGTATTTAAAGCCAAAGGACAGAACGGTAATAAAAAGATTGCCGTAGCTCTGATCCTCTGTAAAGATCTTTTCCAGCTCCTGTCTTAGCTCTCTTGTCAAAAGCTGGCTGGTATCAATAATAAAGTCAGCCTCCTGCTTTAAAAACCCCAGCCTTTCCCTCTCCTGACGAATCCCCTCATCCACTCTCCCCCGGCCTGAAAGGGGATGGGAACGCCTGGTCTCCTTATACCGCTTTACCAGAGTCTCATCTCCTGCATCCAGAAACAAAATCTGATATGGCAGCTCATTCTGCCTCCAATCCTTCATCACATGAAGAAGCTCAGGCAGCTTTTTCCCACTGCGGATATCAATTCCCAAAGCCACCCGCTCATGATTCACCGGCTTTTGCATGGCCAGCCGGGCAAACGGCTCCATCAGTTCAATCGGCAGATTATCCACACAGTAAAACCCCATATCCTCCAGCATCTTCAAAGCAATGGTCTTGCCTGCCCCTGACATCCCTGTCACAATCACCAGCTTCATGTGTCCTTCCTCCCACAGTATATTACAACAGCTTCCTTAATCTTTCGCCTTAAAACTCCCCCACAAGCTTTACCTCCAGATCCAGCTCCACCCCGGAATACTCCAAAACCCGCTTCTGTACCTCCCGGCATACCGTCAATATCTCTGAAGCGGCGGCAGTTCCCCGATTTATCACAAATCCACAGTGCTTTTCCGACACCTGGGCATCCCCCACTGAAAACCCCCGAAGCCCTGCCTCCTCAATCAGCTTTCCGGCAAAATGCCCGGACGGACGCTTAAAAGTGCTTCCTGCACTGGGGTACTCCAATGGCTGTCTGGCCTTTCTTTTCTCTGTCAGCTCCTCCATCCTCTGCCGGATATCTTCCTGCTCACCATGGGTCAGGACAAACTCCGCCTCCAGTACCACAAGACCCCGGCTGCAGACACAGCTTGTTCGGTAACCCATCTCCAGCTCTTTGGAAGAAAGTCTCTGTATCTGCCCCTCCGGCGTCAGAACCGTAACCTGCCCCAGCACATCGCACAGCTCCGATCCATAGGCACCTGCATTCATTACCACGGCTCCCCCCACAGTTCCCGGAATCCCAAAAGCAAATTCCATTCCTGCCAGAGACTCCTTAAACGCAAGTCTTGACGCTGCAGACAAAAGAAATCCTGCTCCTGCCCGGATCCTGCAGCCTTCTGCCTCCGCCTCGGCCCAGCTTTTCCCCATAGCCACCATAACTCCCCGATAGCCCTTATCACCCACTAACAGATTGCTTCCATTTCCTAAAATATAGGAAGGCATGCTCCTTTGCCGGCACAAGTCCAGCACAGCCGCCAGCTCCTCTCTTGTCTCCGGCTCCACATAATAATCTGCCGGTCCGCCTGCCCGAAACGTGGTATGGCGGCTCATAGGCTCCTGGACACGAACCTGTTCATCCCTCAGAACCTGACTTAATGCCTGAAAAAAATCACTCATCCAACCCTCCGTCACACAAGATTCCGTCCTAAGTTCGCCTGCACCCGGTTATACAATTCTCGTGCTGCATTATATCCCATCTTCTTCTGACGGAAATTCACTGCCGCTGACTCTACAATTATGGCAAGATTCCGTCCCGGACGAATGGGAATATTGTGGCATACCACCCGGTTTCCCAAAAACTCTATATACTGGTCTTCCATGCCCAGCCGGTCATACTCCTTATCCCGGTTCCAGTCCTCCAGCTTGATTACCATGTTAATGGACTGGGTCTCCTTGACGCTTTCCACACCGAACAATGCCTTCACGTCAATGATTCCGATTCCCCGCAGTTCTATAAAATGTTTTGTAATATCCGGAGCGCTGCCAATCAAAGTATCATCGCTGACCCGGCGGATTTCCACCACATCATCTGTCACCAGACGGTGTCCCCGTTTAATCAGCTCCAGAGCTGCCTCACTTTTTCCAATCCCGCTCTCACCCATGATCAGCACACCCTCGCCGAACACATCCACCAACACCCCGTGAATGCTGATGCACGGAGCCAGCTTCACATTCAGCCACCGAATAATCTCCGCCATCAGATCCGAGGTCGTCTTATCCGACACCATACAGGGCACCTGATAATGACGGCAAAGATCCTGCATATCTTCATCCGGCATCTGGCTGCGGCTGTATACCAGACAAGGAATCTCACTGGACAAAAGCTTCTCATACACGCTTATCTTTCGCTCCCTTGTCAGGGTCTTAATGTACTCCTGCTCCACAAATCCGATAATCTGCACCCGTTCCTTGTCAAAATGATCAAAAAATCCGGTGAGCTGCAGTGCCGGACGGTTCACATCCGGATGCGACAGCACCACCTTGTCAGTATCAATCTCCGGGATAATATTCTGCAGCCCCATCTTCTGAATCAATTCTGTAATTGTAACACCATACATATTCTCTCCGGCTCCTTTATCTGTTTATCCGCTGCTGTTGTCTTTTCTTTCTGTCTGTTATGCTTTTCCTCTTTCTATCATATTCCGTACTTCCTGCTGTTTATTCGTACCGTCTTCCCCTCTTACATACTAACACATTCGTTTGTAATTGTCATTATGATTCATCACCAAAACCTTTTCTAAGTCACTGCACCCTTACGGTTTTATGCTCTGCCTCTTTTCTGAAAAATTCATATACACTCTCTGATGCCGCCCGGTTCATTCCCGGCGCCTTTAAAAGCTCCTCCACCTCAGCGTCCCGTATAGCCTCCAGGGTCTTAAAATGCCTCATCAGCGCCTTTCTTCTTGTATCCCCAATCCCCGGAATGTCATCCAGCACCGACTTAACCTGGCTCTTTCCCCGAAGGCTCCTGTGATACTCAATAGCAAACCGGTGAGCCTCGTCCTGAATCCGGGTAATCAGACGGAACCCCTCGGAATGCCGGTCAATGGGAATCTCCGCATTATTATAATAGAGTCCCCTGGTTCGATGATTATCATCCTTTACCATTCCGCACACAGGAATCGAAAGCCCCAGCTCCTCTATCACCTTAAGGGCAATGTTTACCTGTCCCTTTCCTCCGTCCATCATCAGAAGATCCGGAAACCGGGTAAAGCTGCCGAACTCCTCCTCCACCCCATTCTCCTGCATCCGGCTTTTTTCTTCCAATCCATGAGAAAATCGCCTTTTGAGCACTTCTTCCATAGAAGCATAGTCATTAGCTCCTAAGACTGTACGAATCTTAAATTTCCGGTAATCATTCCTTTTAGGCTTTCCATCCTCATATACAACCATGGATCCCACTGACTCGTATCCGGAAATATTAGAAATGTCAAATGCCTCTACCCGGCGCACCCGGTCCAGTCCCAGCCACTGAGCTACCTGGTTCATGGCGCCAATGGTCCGAAGCTCCTCTCTTTTTATTTTCTCCTTATCCTGTGAAAGCACCAGGGCCGCATTTTTCTCCGCCAGCTCCACCAGACGCTCCTTATCCCCTTTTTTGGGCACCATCACATGAACCTTCTGCCCCTTTCTTACACTGAGCCATCGACAGATAATCTCCGAATCCTCCAGCTCAGCCTGAACCCAAAGCTCTTTGGGCAGAAACGGCGTCCCTGCATAAAACTGCTTTACAAAGCTGGTGAGTATCTGACCTGTATCCTCTGCCGTTGCCACGGTCATATGAAAATGCTCCCGTCCGATCAGCTTTCCTTCCCGCACAAAAAACACCTGCACCACCGCGTCCCGATCATCCCGTGCCAGAGCAATAATATCCCGGTCTAAAGTACTGCTGCTGGTGATCTTCTGCTTCTGTGCCACCTTTTTCACACTGGAAAGCAGCTCCCGATACTCAATAGCCTTCTCAAAGTCCATATTTTCGGAAGCCTTTAACATCCTCTCCTCCAAAAGAGACAGCACTTTTTCATAATGTCCGTTTAAAAAATCCAATGCCTGAGTAATATTTTCCCGGTAGCTCTCCTTATCCACATATCCCTGGCAGGGAGCGTTGCACTGCTTAATATGGTAATTCAGGCAGGGCCGATCCTTCCCTGCATCCCGGGGCAGCACCCGGCTGCAGGTCCGTATCTTATAGATCTTCTGGATCAAATCAATGGTATCCTTCACTGCCCCTGCGCTGGTATAGGGACCAAAATATTTATTCTTATCCTTTTTCATGGTACGGGCAAACAATACCCTGGGAAAATCCTCTGTCACCGTCACCTTTATATAAGGATAAGCCTTGTCATCCTTTAACATAGTGTTGTACCGGGGACGGTGCTCTTTGATCAGGTTGCACTCCAGCACCAGAGCCTCCAGCTCTGAATCTGTGACAATATATTCAAACCGGGCAATCCGGGAAACCATCTGCTCAATCTTTGCCGTCTTATTGCGGCTGCTTTGAAAGTACTGCCTTACCCGGTTCTTTAAGCTGATGGCTTTTCCCACATAAATGATCTCATCCCGTTTGTCATGCATCAGATAGACTCCCGGCTGGGCAGGAAGCTTCTTTAATTCTTCCTCAATATCAAACACAGCATTTTCCCCCTTCCTGTTTTCCCGACTGCACCAATCAAAAACCGCAGCGCAATCAGCGCAGCCTGCCTCCTTCATACCGCTTCTGCACCGCAAGAAATCCTATAATCCCCTCTAGCTGTTCTTCAATGGTTCCCGGCTGGGGCTTCATATCCAAAACAACATAAATACTCTCTAAATCCGACTGAGACGCAGACCCTTTTAACCTTCTAAGGCATGCAATCTTTTCTTCCGCATCCTTTGCGTCCAAAAATGCCATCAATTCCCCGTTTGGCTCCTCCTCTCCCTCCTCCCGGATCTCCACACTGCTTGAGAAGCTTTCCTTTCCCCTTTCTTTTATCCCTTCAGCCTTCTCAAACCGGTATTTTTGAGCAGCGTCCGGATACTTTTCCCTGTCCACCTGACTGAAAAACATCTCAAACGGTCGGACGTATACTCCGAAATCACCATAGAGAGCCTGATACACTACCATAGCCTCTCCGGTCTCTGAGTGTCTGGCCACTGTCACGATCTGATATAAGTTCCCCTTAAAATGCCGGTAAATTTCTCCCGGACATACCTTTCTCTCCATCTGTCCCTCCCTTTCCTTCACTCCGTCCATTCCATGTCCTGCACATCAAAGTATACAAAAAGCGCGGCGCTTTTTCAAGTCCCCGCACTTTGACTTTCCTCAATCCCCAATATAAGCTCCCACAGTAGGACCTGCTGACCCGGTAGGAACCGGACCTCCTTCTGTCTCCGGAACCCGGGCTCCCTCAGAAGGCACCGCAGTCTCTGTAGATGCCGCAGCAGCCGTATCCGGCGTAATCTCAACCTCCGGCAAAGCGGCCCGTGACTGAGCGATCCAGTCTGCCTCTGCTTTTGCATCCTCAGGCGTCAAAAGCCCTCCCCAGTCATATCGGCAAGAAGCATCCCACAGAAGCCACTCGTCATACCCTGCGTCATAGGTAGCCTGAATCTGTTCCCGAACCTGTTCCGGTCCATAGGGAATATAATGCTTCAGCCAGGACGCCGTAAAATCCTGAAGCCAGGGCCGCACAGTTGCTATATGCTCCTGCCCTTCCCGGGCAAAATGCAGCTCCCGACGGGAATCCTGAAGCGCCGCTGTAATTACCTTATAAGGATGCATATCCGGATAATCGATTCCATAATATCCGTCCCCATAATGGGAAGGATAAATCATAGGGCTGATATAATCCACATGCTTTGCCAGCTCTCCGTAAATCTGTCCCACTGCATTGGCATTAACATTGCTGTTGATAATGGACCCATACACATCCGCAGATACAAACAGCCCCTGCGCCTTAAGCTTTCGGTATGCATATTCCATAAACTCACAGATCACCTCTGTCCGGGAACGGCCCTTAGTATCCGCCTCGTCAAAGACCACATCCTTCATGGAGGTCTCCGTACAGAATCTCAGATAGTCAAACTGCACCTCTTGAAATCCCAGCTTTTTCGCCTGGGTGCCAATCTCCACCAGATAGTCCCATGCCTCTCTCTTGTAAGGATTCACCCATGCATTCCCATCCCTGTCCGTGAACAAAGTCCCATCCGAATAGTGAACACACCACTCCGGACGCACCTTGCCAAGATGAGAATCCCGAAAAGCCGGAATCCGGGCAATGGCATAGATATTCCGCTCATGCAGCTTTTTCATCAGTTCTTCTATGTCCCGGATATGAACTTTCACGGAACCCAGCTCCTGCACAAGCGGCGAATCCATATCACAAGCCACCCGCCCAAAGTCATCCTTTAAATCAATCACCAAGGTATTAATCTCCGTGCGTTCGATCTCTGCCAGAAGGCTGTCCACCATGCTAGGAGTGCCTGCCACGTAAGCAGAGATATAAATCCCCTTCACCTTGACCGGCACCCGCTCCTGAGTCGTATCAATCACGATCTCTCCTATCTGCAGCTCCGGCTCTGTCTCATCCTCTTCCTGCCCCTGTCCGCTGTCTCCTGCCACTGTCTCTCCCCGCACTACCACTACGGGCGCCGGCGTAGTAGCAGACCGGTCCATTTTTTCCAGCCTGCCGCAGCCTGTCAAAGTGACAATCAGAAGAACCAGACTCATCAGAAGCAGTAAAAATATCCTTTTCATGATTTTCCTGTCCTCTATCCTGTCTTTCGGTATCTGTCTGTTCTCGGTTTGCGGCATCTGCACTTAGACTGCCGCCTCACTTTTACCAATACTTTTCACCAAATGCTGCTATTGCTGCACCATTAGCCTGCATTCACTAAGTGTTCTCATTATACCACATATTCTCAAAAAAAGCAAAATTTTAACCATATTTCTCCCACTTTACTGAAAAAAATATGGTTTTCCTTTTTCTAACCCCCTAAATCCTGGTTTTTCTTCCACTTTTCGACAAAATCTCTTAATCACGCACATCTGGACAAATAAGAAAACACAGGCATCCTCCTGCAAGCAGAAAGGCGCCTGTGTTCTCAAAATCATACGGTCTGTCTCAGCCCTGATTCAATATCTCTGTCAAAAGTTCCATCAGCTTTGGTACGTCAATAGGCTTGGCGATGTGTCCGTTCATCCCTGCCGCAAGGGCGGCTTTTTTATCTTCGTCAAACGCATTGGCTGTCATAGCGATAATCGGAATATCTGAGATCCCGGGTTGATTCAGTGCCCGAATCTGTTTTGTGGCCTCGTATCCATTGAGAATCGGCATCTGAATATCCATCAGAATCAGATCATACTGTCCTGGCTCAGCCCCTTTTAATTTCTCCACTGCCACCGCTCCATCATCCGCCACATCCATAACAAAACCGGTTTCCTGAAGAATTTCCACTGCAATCTCCTGGTTTAATTCGTTGTCCTCCACCAGAAGAAGTTTCTTCCCTTCAAAAGACACGGTATTCTGCTTTTGGCTGTTCATACTCTGCATTGTAAAGGGCGACTCTAAAATCTCTCTCAGCTCAGACAGGAAAATAGGCTTTGAACAGAATGCGGTAACGCCTGCTTTTCTGGCTTCTTCTTCAATATCAGACCAGTCATAAGCAGTCAGAATGATAATGGGCGTCTCATCTCCAATCATCCCCCGAATGCGCCTGACCACCTCAATTCCGTTCATATCCGGCATCAGCCAGTCAATAATGTAGGCAGAATAACCGTCATTCTGCTCCCTGGCAAGCTTGGCCCGCAGCACAGCCTCCTTCCCTGAAGTAGTCCAATCCGGCCTCATGCCGATTGTCGAAAGCATCTTTGTAACACTGGAACAGGTGTTGAAATCATCATCCGCCACCAAAGCCCGAAGCCCTTTAAGCTCCGGAATCTCATCCTGCCTTACAGGACCAGAGCAAATTCGAAACTGCAGATCCACAGTAAAGGTGCTTCCCTTGCCTTCTTCACTTACCACGGTAATGGATCCGCCCATCATGTCCACAATATTTTTGGTAATGGCCATCCCCAAACCGGTTCCCTGAATCCCGCTGACAGTGCTGGTCTTTTCCCGCTCAAAGGGTTCAAAAACATGCTCCAAAAATTCCCGGCTCATGCCGACTCCTGTATCCTTTACCTGAAATTCATAGGATGCAAAGCCCTCCGGCGCCTTGCCTTTCTGCAGGATACGGACACTGACCATGCCGCCCGGCTTCGTAAACTTCATGGCATTGCTCAGAAGATTCAACAGCACCTGGTTCAGCCTCAGCTTATCGCATAAAATATGTTCGTTCAGCACATCCGCCGTATCAATATAAAACTCCAGCTGCCGGGAGGTAATATCTGCCTGGACAATGGTCTTTAAATCATGCATAACCTCCGGAAGATACGTTTCCTTTTCCTCTATCTTTACCTTTCCGCTTTCAATGCGGCTCATATCCAGCACATCATTGATCAGGCTTAAAAGATGATTGCTGGATGTGGTAATTTTAGATAAATAATCCTGAACTTGTTCCCTGTTATCTATATGAGCAGCCGCCAGAGAAGTAAAACCGATAATCGCATTCATGGGAGTGCGGATATCATGGGACATATTGTTGAGAAAGGTAGTTTTTGCCTTGTTGGCATGCTGGGCCGCTGCAAGGGCATCCTCAAGATCAACCTTCTGCCTCTGCAGTTGTTCCTCCATTCGCTTCTCACTGTCAATATCCACAAAAAGCCCTACAAAGGTAATCGGCGAACCATCCTCACGTCTGGACAAACGGCCGGCCGAGTGAAACCACCTCCATCCGGCATGTCTGGTCAAAAGACGGTACTCCACATCATAGGTTTTTTCATTCGTATAATCATATACTGTGTCCCAATACTCCTTAAGCGCCTGTTTCTTATCATCCTTATGTAATAAATCAGACCAGGATTCTAAACAATCAGGAAAATCATCCTCCCCTTCATATCCCACCATTCTCCGGAAAACATCTGACCAGGTACAGGAAATCATCTCCCCATGCTTATTAAACTCCATACTCCAAAGCCCGGAGTCCATAGCCGCATGTATGTTATCCATGGCTGTCCGTTCTCTCTCAATCTGGGCATAAGCAGCCCTTATCCGGTTGCCGTCTGCCTTTTCCTGCTCTAAAAGAAATCCTGCACTCTTTCTGGACTGATAAATTAAAAGGGAAAATACCACTAACATCACAAACATGGTGATGGCGATCTGGATAATGCTGCGCTTCATCATGGCAGAGCTGATGGATCCGATCTGGTCACTGATCACATTATTCCGTATTAAAATCGTCAGTACCCAGTTGGTTCCCTCCACCGGAACATAACACAAGTCTTCCTCTGCTCCATGATACCGAAAAGAGATCTGCCCGCCTTTTCCCTTATCAAAGTCCTCTCTCAGCTTCTCATAGCTGGATCCATCCTTCATCTCTGCCTCCTTTAACTCGGAAAGCAGATTTTTTCCTGCTGTAAGATAGCCAAAGCTGTCATTGGTCAGGCTCTCTCCGTTGCGGTAATAGAGATTGCAGTAGGTTTCATTGTCATTGGCCTGCAGGGTCAGAGAACTCAGCATTTCACTGATATTGATCTGGGTAAAGCATATTTTAATTCGTAATCCCTGGAAAAATACATCCTCTACAGGAATGGCAAGGATCACCTGCTTCTTGGCTCCATAAAGATTCTGGGTTTGAATAACCGGCTCTGTCAGCTCCTGAGAAAGAAAACCATACCGGCTTAAGCCAGAGGTTGTACTGTGCTGTGCATAGACAATTCCATTCTCATCTACCAGCGCAAATTTGTCCACGCCATAAAGCTTTTTAACCTTTCCCAGAAAGCTGCGCAGACTTTCCTGAGATTCCAGATCGGAAGGTTCTAAAATATCCACTGCATTTTTCATGTAAGTCACATGATTTTTCAGCTCCTCAGAAACAACCTGAGCCCTTCGTCCGGCCAGCTCTTCCAGATAAAATTCACTTACCCTGCTTACTGCCTGTCTTGTGCTGATTCTTGCCCTGTTTGACGCCCAAATTGTTGTAATAAGAAGAATCACCGCAATCATTGCCCCGCCTAAAAGAGCAAAAGCAATGGTCTGCTTCCTCTGCTGTTTTTCTTTCATACCATGATTCTGTGATTCACCCATTTTTTGCTCCTGTCATTCTTAATCCACCTCTGCTTTTTTACTTATTCAATCTCACCATATAATGTCTGAAGCACTGCAGCCGCACTGTCCTGATAAATAATCGTGGTGATTTCCTCTGTTTTCTCAGGATATGCTTCTCCCGGCAAAAGCCCGTCCGCAATTTTAACTGCCACCTGAATCGTGTCATATCCGATGGAATAGCAGTCTTGGATCCCCAAAGCATAGATAATCCCATCTCTGAGATAACGAAGGGCCTCCTGATCATGATCCATTCCCACAATCACAATCTCATCCTCCCTTCCGGCTTCGATCACTGCCCGAGCGGCTCCTACCGGATTGCTCATATTGCAGCAGACGATTCCTGCCAAATCCTTTTGGCGCTTAAGGATTTCCCTGGTAAGGTTACAGGCATTTTCTACCGAATCTTCATCATAGGCAATCTCTGCAATCTCCATATCCGGATATTTTTCAATCACGTCCCTGACCCCCCGGGCCCGGTCTTCATGGCAGGGCGCATCTTCAACCCCCACTAAAACGGCAATGTTTCCGCTATATCCCAGTTTTTCACAGAGAGCCTCTGTAAGCTCAGCGCCATCCTCATAATTGTGCGTATTTCCTACATAGGCAATCCGGCTGCACCCGTCTTCTCTGCCTGCGTCTGAACTGGAAAAGGTCATGACCTTCTGCCCTTTTTCCATCAGCTCATTGACTGCAGGCGTAACAATCCCTGCATCTGCCACATCCACTCCAATAACATCAAAGCCCCGCAGAGAAGCCTCTGACAGCCTCCGAACCTGATCCTGAGCAGAAGCCTCATCAGGAGCCAGATACTCATAATCGATCACGATTCCCAGCTTTTCATACGCCTTTGCAGCATCCTCGATTCCAAGAGCCACTGCGTCCCACCAGGGATGAATCTGTTTGTAAGTAAAATAAAAATTATAATTCTTCTTCAGCGGCTGGTATCCGTCCAGCTCCCGGTCAAAGTTTACTACGCCTTCCGTGCTTTCCCTGTTTCCCTTTGCCTGGTCCTCTATGTTCTGGCTTTTAAAATCCAGACTGTCACCGCCTTGGCTTTTGACGGCCTGGTCTTCTGCATCCGTGATTTCGCTGAAAGATATGATCTCTCCATCCGGTACATTGCCTTTACATCCTGTAAGCGCAGTCCCCCCTGCTGCTGCCAATAACATCCATCGAAATGCCTTGCCCCATATTTTTCTCTGTCCTGCTTTGCAGGTAATGAAGTTTTTCTCCATGACTCCTCTGCCCCATCTGCTTTACATTTTTTCCCATTTTATCACCTTACTGCTTATTTTTCAACCAATCCCGGCATCTTCCTGTCCTCCTTGCCCGGACTTTCAGATCCATAACCGTACTTCCTCCAAAACAAAAAGTAATATGGCGCCTCCACCAAAAGCATTGCACTCCATCCGGCCGCACAGGCAAAAGCTACCCCTAAGATTCCCAGGCCCGGCGCCAGCAGCCAGGACACTGCCACCCTGATTCCTGTTTGGATAAAAGTCCCCAGCAGCGTCATTTTCAGCATCCCCATTCCACGGAAAAATCCCTGAAACCCATTGGTAAAGGCAGGATAAATATAAAGCAATGCCATAACGCTCAGATACCGGCTTCCCTGTGCCACCACCCCTTCAGCCCCCTCTCCGGTAATGAAAAGAGCCGTAATGGGTTCTTTCAAAATCAGCACCACAATACAAGTACCAATCCAATAGCCGAATTCCAGCATAAGCCCTTTTCCAAAACCCTGTCGAATCCGCTCGGTCTTCCCTGCACCCCGGTTCTGCGCCACAAAAGTTGTAATGCCATGAGAGATGCTCTGTTCCGGCATACAGGCAAAATCATCCACCCGGTTCACCGCATGAAATGCAGCAATCACATCCACTCCCAGGCCATTGACCGCCCCCTGGATCAGCAGCTTTCCCACCGGCTGACAGGACTGCTGCAAAGCTGTCACAGAACCATACCGAAGGGTACAGCGCAAAAGCCCTCGGTCTATTGTCAGCTCCTTTCTGTCAAGCTGAAGCATTGGCACCCGGCTGTACACATACCAGACAGACAAGCCTGCTGACACTGCCTCTGCCGCCACGGTGGTCACTGCGGAACACACAATGCCAAAGCCCATGCCTCCGATAAAAATCAGATCCAGCGCTCCGTTAAGCACAGAAGAAAACATCAGAAATTTTAAGGGCGTCTTAGAATCTCCCACACTTTTCAAAGCTGAGGCCAAAGCATTATAAAAGTAGGTAAAAGGCGCCCCCACAAATACAATCCGCAGATATATGCACGTCATCCCCATCAGCTCTTTTGGCACACGCAGAAGCCGTAGTACAGACGGAGCCAGAACAAGTCCCAAAACCATAACTGCCAGAGAAAAATACAGTCCAAACAAAAGAGTCGTGGCCATCTCCTTTTTCAGCTTTTCCTTTTCTCCTGCGCCGAAAAACTCACTCATCAGCACTCCCGCGCCCATACAGATGCCGGAAATCCCCAATATCACCAGGTTCATCACCGGCCCTGCCATACCTTCTGCCGCCAAAGCTTCCTTTCCTATAAACCTTCCCGCAATGATGGAATCCACCGCATTATAGGTAAGCTGAAACACATTTCCCAAAATCAGAGGCGCTGAATACCGCAGCAGATGTCCTATAATCCTTCCCTCTGTCATATTTACTGCCGCCATGTTCTCATCCCCCTGCCTTTTTCTTCTTCATCCGGCCTAAAAAAGACTCTATCAGAAGCTGTCCTAAAATGCAAGCCCCTGCTAACATCAGCTTGCATTTTCCCTCTGCTCCCACTATAATAGACTAGAGCGTGTCTGAAAATTGCTTTCCGTCAGACACGCTTTAAAAACCACACGAAAAGAGGGTTCTTTACATGGCTAAAAAACGTATTGTCATAGCTTTGGGGCACCAGGCTTTAGGCACCAATCTTCCGGAACAGAAGGCTGCTGTCATCACCACGGCCCGGACTGTGGCTGACTTTATTCAAAAAGGCTGGCAGGTAGCTTTAGTGCACAGCAATGCTCCCCAGGTCGGAATGATTCACACTGCCATGAACGAATTTTCCAGGCAGCATAAAGGCTACACCCCGGCTCCCATGTCCGTCTGTTCCGCCATGAGCCAGGGCTATATTGGGTACGACCTGCAAAACGGCATCCGCTCTGAGCTGATCTACCGCGGCATCTATAAGCCGGTATCCACCATCTTGACACAGGTAATGGTCAGCCCATACGATGACTCCTTCTATAACCCGGTCAAAAAGGTCGGACGATACATGACCAGGGAGGAAGCGGATCAGGAAGAAGCAAAAGGCAATCATGTAACGAACGTGCCCGGCAAGGGATGGCAGCGGATTGTCTCCGCCCCGAAGCCTATGTCCATTGTGGAGATCGATACGATCCGAACGCTTCTGGATGCAGATCAGATTGTAATCTGCTGCGGAGGCGGAGGCATCCCGGTACTGGAACAGGGTTTTAACCTAAAAGGAGCCAGCGCAGTTATTGAAAAAGACCTTACTGCCGGTCTTCTGGCCATGGAAGCGGACGCAGATGTACTTCTCATCGCCACCAGCGTCCCCAATGTGACTTTACATTACGGCACTCCCGAGGAAAGGCCCATTAGCCGCATGTCTGACGAGGAAGCCGAAGCATACATCCGCCAGGGACATTTTGAATTTGCCTCCATGCTTCCAAAGATAGAGGCTGCCGTCTCTTTTCTCAAAGCGGGGAAAGGGCGAACTGCCATTATCACCACTCTTGAAAAATCCATAGAGAGCATAGACGGCAAAGCAGGCACCCTTATCAGCCCCAAAGCGCTTTAACCATAAAAGAAGCCTTTGCCTCCTGTCCCGTCACAAGGCAAAGACTTCTTTCTATATTTTATATGAATCTAAATCCCATTATCCCAGCACCAGTTCCGCGGCTATTTTCTGCAGCTTTACTGCCTGCTCGCTGTCTAACTCCCCGATATACGTACAGTTCTCAGGAGACTGCTGGTACACAACCGCATATGCGGTACATGCTGCCAGATAAGTCCCGGCCGGCGAAGGATGCTGTCCGTCTGCATCCCACAGCTCAATCTCCGGATGCTGCTCCATACACCGCATAAAACCAATCCCGGCCGGTATCACCAGATCATCTAATTCGCCGGAAATCTCCATATAGTTTTCTGCCAGAACAGACTGAAGCTGTTCCCGGCTCTGCTTTTTAAATCCGTCCTTAATCCCGTTCTTGGGCGCCCAGGTCATCAAAAATGCGGTCTGCCCGCCTGCCGACTTGACTTTTTCGTCCAGTGTTCTGGCATAGGGATACATATCCTCATCCACAGAAGCAGACAAAACGATTCCTGTACTTTCCTGCAGAACCACAAAATCCCATTTTTTGCCGGTTACCGTTTTATCAAACAGAGCTCCCAACTCATCCTCCGGATTTGCATACCGTTTCAAGGTATAATATCCCTTTGAAAGCTCATACACATCGCTTCTGTGTCCAAAGGCGTCTGCAATTCTCACAAACATCCCGGAAAGATCATTATAAAACATATGGCTGTTTCCCACAAACAAAATCTTGGGCCGCTCTCCTACTGCCGGCTTCGGCGCCTTCCATTCCATCTGTGCATGGAAATCCATCTGTTCTATCTGATCGTTCCCTTCTTTAGCAGAACATCCTGCCATGATTGCTGCAATCCCAATCACCGCTACAATCTTTAAGCCCCTTTTCATATACTTCTCCTCTCTGACTATTTTGTGCTCACAATGACTCACAGCGGCTCTCCCAGACAACACCACCTTTATAACTTACTTATAATAACTCACTTATATTTTACTCTATTTCTTAACGTTTTGTAAACACCCAAAATGAAAATTTTCTATTTTTTTGTGTAAAATATCTTTATGCACTTCACATTCTTCATTTTTTTTGTTAAAATATACTCTAAACTAGCTCTTAGACATCTGCTGCATGAATCCGGTCATAACACATAGGAAGACGAATTAAAAAAGCTGTACAAGTGCGGTGACATGTTCACTTTCAGCCACATGCCGCACAAACATCGTACCCGGCCGAGTGCACACAAAGATAAAGACCGGTAAACCGGTTAGGGAAATGGGGTATTTTATGACACACAAAGAAAAAGCTGAGCAGCTTTTAAAACATCAATATCACTGCTCACAGGCACTGTTCGGAGCCTTTGCCGAAGATTTCGACATAGATCTGAAGACTGCATTTAAGATCAGCACCTGCTTTGGCGGCGGCATGCGCCAGGGAGGATTGTGCGGGTGCATTACTGGTTCTCTGCTGGTGTTGGGCATGGCCATGGGCTTTTACGATGCCCAGGATAAAGAACTGGAGATCTACGGAAACAAAAAAACCGATGAATTTATCCGCCGTTTCACGCAGCAGATGAACGGCCTGACCAACTGCAGACAGATTTTGGGCAGGGACATTTCCAAGCCCCATGAGATGGCTGCCATCCGCCAGGAAGGGCTGATTTTACAGCATTGCCCTCATGCCATCAACATCAGCATTGATATTTTAGAGTCCATGCTGGCTGATTACCTGAAGGATATTGCTGAGACCAGTATTGACCTAAAGGACATCCCTGACAATGAACATCTGCGCGGTGCCCTGAGAAACATCAGCAAGCTCCATGATTTTCGAAAAAACGTAAACAATCTTATTTACGCCTCATCAAAAAACATTGGCTTTATCCAGTTTGACATCAGTAAGTTTAAGATTGTCAATGATCTGTATGGGGAAAAGTTCGGAGACCAGGTATTGGAATTTATCATAGAGCAGCTTAAAATTATCTGCCAAAAGGACCAGTTCTTTGTCAATCTCCGGGGAGACATATTCATGGTAGTCACGGAATATGACAAGGAAGAAGATTTAGTGGATTTTATCCGTCAGATTGACCGCCGGATCCGCTGCTTTAAGGAAGTAAATCTGCGTTTGGCCTACGGCGTATATTCGGCCAGCGATAAGACTATGGAGCTGCGTCAGATGGAGGACAGGGCCACCATGGCAAGGCGGGCTGCCAAGAAGAATATTCTCACGAATATCTTGTTTTATAAAGAACAGTTTAAAGACTCCTTATATAACCGTAAGTTTATTGAGGAAAATATGCAGGCTGCCATTTCCCAAAGGCAGTTTATGATGTATCTTCAGCCCAAATATAGTATCACAATGGAGCGGATCGTGGGCGCTGAGGCTTTGGTCCGGTGGCATCACCCGGAGCGGGGAATGATTTATCCTGATAATTTCATTCCCATTATTGAGGAAAATGGTTTCATCAAAAAAGTAGACTACTACATATGGGCCGAAGCCTGCCGCTTTATCAAGCGATGCTTAGATGCCGGGCTTACCCCTTGTCCGGTGTCTGTCAATGTATCCAGGGTCCATCTGCGGGACGATGCCTGTATTGGAGTTCTCTTGGATATGATAAACAGCAGCGGTATCCCCAAATGGCTTTTAGAGCTGGAGATCACAGAGACAGCCGATGACCAGCAGATCAGCAAAAAGGCCCTTCAGCTCAAGGAAGAAGGCTTTACCCTTTTGATGGATGATTTCGGAAGCGGCTATTCGTCTCTGAATATCCTTTTAGAGACTCCCTTTGACGTGATCAAGCTGGACAAAAAATTCATCGAAAACATGATGGTTTCCGCAAAGGGAAAGCTTATCTTAGAACAGGTCATTTCCATGGCCAACAAGCTGGATCTGGGACTTTTGGCAGAAGGCGTGGAGACGGAGGAACAGATAGCCCTTTTAAAGAGTATCGGCTGCGATCATGTTCAGGGCTATTACTATGCCAAGCCCATGCCTGAAGATGAATTTTTCGCCCTTCTCCAAAAAGACGGCAGCCGTTCTTCAGAAGCCGTCAGGCTGTTATAAAGTAAAAAAGAGAGACCCAAAAGCGGCTGGAATGCGCTTTTGGATCTCTCTTTTCCGTTCTTATTCTTCCTGATCTATAATTCACTTACACACAATATTAATAATCCGCCCCGGAACATAGATCTCCTTGACAATGGTTCCGGTAATCTTGTCTGCCACGGCCGCCTTCCCTGCCGCAATAGCATCCTCCTTTGACACATCCATGGGAAGGGACACCACCCCTCTGGCCTTTCCGTTTACCTGGACGCCGATCTGGATCTCGTCATCCTTCATGGCATCTTCATCCCACTCCGGCCACTGGGCATGGAACACACTGTCCGTCCCCCCAAGCTGCTGCCAGATCTCCTCACCGATATGAGGGGCAAAGGGAGCCAAAAGAACCGTAAAGGTGCGCAAAGTCTCCTTGTCAATGCCCCCTGTTTTCTTGGCCAGCTCCATCAGCTTGTTGTTGTACTCCATAAAGCCGGAGATGACTGTGTTTAAGCTGAACTGGTTAAACCGCTGCTCAATGTCAAAGACCAGCTTATGGCGCAGCCGCACCATCTCCTTTGCCTCAGCCACATCCTTGTCCTTGCTGGACTGCACCAGGTTCCAGAAACGGTTCAGGAACCGGGAAACTCCCTCGATTCCCCTTTCATCCCACTCCGCATCCAGCTCCGGCGGCCCGACAAAAAGCTCATACATCCGCAGAGAATCACAGCCGTAATCCCGGACCAAATCATCCGGAGAAACCACATTTCCCTTGGACTTGCTCATCTTAATGCCGTTCTTTCCGGTGATCATGCCCTGGTTAAACAACTTGGTAAACGGCTCGTCAAAGTCAATCGCACCGATATCACAGAGGAACTTGGTGTAGAACCGGGAGTACAGAAGATGCAGCACTGCATGCTCCACACCGCCGATATACATGTCCACAGGCAGGTACTTATCCGCCTTTTCCCTGGAAACCAGCTCCTTGTCATTGTGGCTGTCCACATACCGGAGGAAATACCAGGAGGAACCGGCCCACTGAGGCATGGTGTTGGTCTCTCTCTTGGCCGGACCGCCGCACTGGGGACAGGTGCAGTTCACCCACTCGTCAATGGCAGCCAGAGGAGATTCTCCGGTGCCTGTAGGCTGGTAGCTCTCCACCTCAGGAAGCCTTAAAGGCAGCTCCTCCTCCGGCACTGCCACATTGCCGCACTTGGGACAGTGGATGATCGGGATAGGCTCGCCCCAGTACCGCTGTCTGGAAAACACCCAGTCACGAAGCTTGTAGTTGACCGTCTTTTTCCCCAATCCCCGGGCCTCGATCATGGCCGGAGCTTCCATTTTAAGCACTGCAGACTCCATGCCGTTCCACTCTCCGGAGTTGATCATGGTGCCGTTTGCCTCGGTGTAGGCCTCGGTCATATCCTCAATCTCCTTCCCGTCCTTGGCGATTACCTGAATGATGGGAATATTGAACTTTTTCGCAAACTCAAAGTCCCGGTCATCATGAGCCGGCACACACATGATGGCTCCGGTGCCATAGTCCGCCAAAACGTAATCCGACAGCCAGATGGGAACCTTTGCCCCGTTTAAAGGATTGACGGCATAGCTTCCTGTGAATACACCGGTTTTCTCCTTGTCCTGCATACGGTCCACATTGGACTTCATGGAAGCATCGTAAATATATTTTTCCACTGCATCCCTGGTTTCATCGGTTGCCAAGTCTTTGGCCAGCTTATGCTCCGGCGCCAGCACCATAAAGGTGGCCCCGTACAGGGTATCCGGTCTGGTGGTATAGACGGTAATCTTCTCATCCTTTCCATCCACCGCAAAATCTACCTCAGCGCCGTAAGACTTGCCGATCCACTCGGTCTGCATCTTCTTAACCTTCTCCGGCCAGTCCAGCTTGTCCAGATCCTTAAGCAGACGCTCTGCATAGGCTGTAATCTTTAACATCCACTGACGCAGGTTTTTCTTTGTCACTGTGGCGCCGCACCGCTCACAGCAGCCATTGACCACTTCCTCGTTGGCCAGACCGGTCTTACAAGACGGGCACCAGTTAATAGGAAACTCCTTCTCATAGGCCAGTCCCTTTTTAAACATCTGAACAAAGATCCACTGCGTCCATTTATAAAAATCAGGATCCGTGGTATTGACCTCCATATCCCAGTCATAGATAGAAGCGATCTGATTGATCTGTCTCTTAATGTTCTTTACATTCTCCGCCGTTGAGATAGCCGGATGAATCCCCATCTTGATGGCATAGTTCTCTGCCGGCAGGCCAAAAGCATCCCATCCCATGGGATGGATCACATAATGACCCTTTAAAATCTGATAGCGGCTCCACACATCCGAGATCACGTAGCCTCTCCAGTGTCCCACATGAAGCCCGCTGCCGGACGGATAGGGAAACATATCCAGACAGTAGTACTTGGACTTTTTGCCGTCATCTACATTGATGGGATTTTTCTCCCAATTCTCACGCCACTTTTTTTCAATGGCGCTGAAATTATAGCTTGCCATGATTTTTCTTCCTCCTGCATAAACTTTGTTTCGTAAGAGCCAAAAAAGCAAAGGGAAAACACACAAAAAAACTGCGCCCCGGAATCCTCCAGAGACGCAGGCTCAATCTGCGCGGTACCACTCTGCTTCATGTTCACACATGCCCTCAGCCGGCCTTTTCTCAATCTGGCCGCCTCCCTTATAACGGTGGGAATCCGTCCGCGCCTACCCAGAGCTTTTTAGTTCCTGTCCTGCACCTAAAAAGTCCTTCAGCCGGCTGCTCCGGGACCAGTTCCGCCCTCTCTCCCGTCCGCCTTACACCATCCGGCGGCTCTCTGCGCGGGTTTTCAAAGACGTACTCCTTCCCTTCCCTGCATTTTTACTGAATCTAAATTTAACACAATTAGAATAGCGTGTCAAGACTTTCCCCAAAGCCACAACAAAATATCTTAAAAATCCCATAAAGTAATATACATTTTCCAATCCATATGATAAAATGATACCAGTTAAAGATCAATACTTAACCCATTAGGAGTACATACTTATGGAGGAATTCAGCGTCAGATCCAGTTCTGTCCGGCAGGCCAGCCAGTACCTTGATTCATTTCAGGGCTTTCTGTCAGACAGAAGCAGCGAGATTGATACCATTCGAAGACAGCTTCGCGGTAAGATATCTCAGCATGAAGCCATTGGTTCCAGGCTGCGGACCATAGCAGATACCGTCGATAGCCTTCAGGACACCATGCGAATGATGAGCCATTGCCTGGAACGGGTCGATTATTACTACCAGCGGGCGGAAGACCGGATAACCGGCCAGAGCAATCCTTTCTCGGAAATCATGGATCTTCTTTCTACCGGCTCAGAAGAAAAGAAGGTTTTTTCGTTTTTCGGGATGGATGGTTCCATAACCAACAACCAAAAATTTATGGACGGCGAACAGCATCATGATGATATTCCCGGAGGCAAAAGCGGAGGCGGAAGCGGCTCTGTCTTTACCGGAAACCAGTCGGTAAAATACGGGGACTTTGAAGGAAATTCTACAGAAAAGACATTTTCTGGAGAGTATAATTATTATGCCTATGCACAAGGCAACAAAGACAATTTTGGAGCAGCCATAGGAGGCGATACAGAGGGCAGCGTTTTCAATGTAGAAGCAGAAGGCAGTTTTCTTGACGGCCTTTTTAAAAATCAAACCGAGATATCCTTTATGACAGGCGCAGCCGCCGGACGGGCCGGCGTACATTTATTTAAAAACCGCGATCCTCGGTACTCTGGAATCTATGCCAAAGGAGAAGTTGGCGGTTCGGTGCTCCATGGTTCCAACCGTACACAAATCGGCACAGAGAAAAATAATGGACACATTGAGGTTGAGGGGGATTTGCTGACAGCAGGCGCCCAAGCAGGCGCAGGCTTTGGATATTTAGGAACAGACAGCGACGGCAGTGAAGTATACGGTATTGAACTCGGGGCCGGAGCCGAGGCTTATCTGGCAGAGGGGACCGTCCGCTCAGGCTTCTCTATTTATGGAATCGAGGTAGATATAGGCGTTACAGGCAAGGTCGGGGGCGCAGGTGTGGATGTAGGAGGAGGCGTGACCAATCAGGGTATAGACTTAAATGCCGGTTTGGGACTAGGTTTTGGCGGTGATCTTGAGCTGTCCGTTGACTGGACCAAAGCCTCCTGGCCATCCTGGCTCCCCAGGCCATAACATACAATGCAACTTAATCCCAAGGAGGAATATTCAGAATGAAAGATTTATTGCCAATCGGATCCGTAGTGTTACTAAAAAATGCGAAGAAGAAGCTCATGGTCTGCGGAAGGATCCAGGTAGACTTAAATTCCGGAGAAGAAAAAATATACCACTACAGCGGCTGCCTATATCCGGAAGGACTGATAGATCCTGACAAGCTTTTTCTCTTTAACAACGAAGACATTGAGCGGGTCTATTACATTGGTATGCAGGATGAAGAAGAGTTTCGCTTCCGGAACTATGTTATCCAAAAGGTACAGGAAAACGAAGCCCATAAGAATACGGAAAATCTATAATCCGGAAAGGTTATCATGCAGGTGAAATTTGTTTTAAGTTCTCTGTTTGGAATCATAGGCACTGTTTTTGTTCTGTTAGGCTGTATTTTCTGGCGAATCCAGGTTGTGAAAAATTCTTACACCGGCTTGGGTGAAGCCAGGGTTGTCAGCGTCGAAAGAAGATATAACAGCTCCAGCCACAGCAGCTATTATTTTCCCCAACTGGAGCTTATGGTGGAGGGAAAGCAGTATTTCCTCAAATCCTCTGTGGGGACCTCTGACGCCAAATACCAGGAAGGCCAGCAGGTAATGGTCCGGTATAATCCGAATAACCCGCAGCAGTTCCAGATAGAGGGAGATAATGCATGGAAAATTTTAAAAATAGTTTTCCTCTCATTGGGCAGCCTGTTTGTTGTCCTTGCCGCTGTTCTCTTTTTGGTACTGTAGAGCGTGTATCTGGCCTCACTGCCCGCAGAAGTCAAATCTAATTTCATATCAAGACAGGCAAAAGGGACTGCCCCCTGTCACTTGGTGCACAGTCCCTTTTTATTTACTCATACGCAATCTTCATAAGCTCCTCCGGCGTGCTGATTCCCTCTCTTACCAGCCGGATTCCATTCTCCTTTAAAGTCCGCATCCCCTGATGCTTCCTGGCATACTCCACGATCTCATCCATAGCGGCATGATTGCTGATCATGCGGCGCAGCGTACTGTCAATGGCAAGGATCTCATGAATGGCAATCCTGCCCCGGTAGCCTGTATGGCTGCACTGGGCGCATCCCATTCCCCTCCGTATTTTCTTAATGTCCTTCCCCAAAAGCTTTTGCTCCTCCGGGGTGGTATCCATCTCCTGCCCGCAGCCGGTGCACACCTTGCGCATCAGACGCTGAGCCACCAGCCCTACCAGGGAATTGGCCACCAGATAGTTTTCCACCCCCATATCCTCCAGACGGACAATACTGGAGGCCGCGTCATTGGTATGCAGGGTGCTGAACACCACATGGCCGGTAATAGCCGCCCGGACAGAGATCTCCGCCGTCTCCCCGTCTCTGGTCTCTCCCACCATAATAATATCCGGGTCCTGACGCAGAAGGGCCCGAAGCCCTGCCTCAAATGTCAATCCTGCCACCGGGTTGACCTGGGTCTGGTTAATGCCTGGCACATTTTTCTCCACCGGGTCCTCGATTGTAGAAATGTTCACCCGCCTTTTGGCCAAATACTCTAAAATCATGTACAAAGTAGTAGACTTTCCGCTTCCTGTAGGCCCTGTTATATAAATGATTCCGTTGGAACAATTTAAAAGAGGAAGAAAACGCTCATAGCTCTCCTTTTCCATGCCAAACTGTCCGCCATAATCCAGATGACCTGTGGGAATTAAAAGACGCATCACTGCCTTTTCCCCAAACACAGTCGGCATCAGGGAGACACGGATATTCACAGGGCCATTCTCTGTCCTGACCCGGAAATGCCCGTCCTGGGGAATCCTCTTTTCCGCAATATCCAGATTAGCCATAATCTTAATCCGGGCAATCAACGGCTGATGGACATTTCTCTGCAGGGTAACATATTCTAAAAGCACCCCGTCTATCCTCATCCGCACTTTCGTCTCTCTCTCAAAAGGCTCAATATGGATATCACTGGCATTGCTCTTTACTGCCCTTTGAACCAGGCTGTTGAGAAGATGGATAATGGGAGCCTCGGATTCTGTTGAATCCAAATCAGCCAGATCCAAATCGTCAAAATCATCTGCTCCAAATCCTGCGTTAGCATCTGTGGCCGCCTGTCTGGCTCCTACTTCAGCGAAATAATAGGAAATGGCCTGGCGCAGAGGCTTTTCCTCACCTAAAAGAATCTTTAAATAGCACCCGGTCTGCTGGCGTACTTCTTCCAGGGCAAAATAGTTTAAAGGATCATTGGTCACCATCACCATGGTTCCATTGCTGACACTTAAAGGAAGAAACAGGTTCTTCTCTGCCAGCTCTTTATTTACCATGGCCACAGCCTCTAAGTCCACAGTCTGAAGGGATACATCCACAATCTCCAGATCCAGGCGGCTGGCAAGAGCTTCCAGCACCTGCTGCTCTGTGACAAACTGAAGCTCTATAAGAATCTGCCCTACCCGCCTGTCCCTGTGGCCTTTCTGATATGCAAGAGCTTCCTCCATCTGCTGCTCATTTACATAGCCTCTCTCTGCCAGAATCTCCCCAATCCGCAAATTTGCACCCAAACCATTTTCCTCCTTCTCTGCTTGTGCTGCAATTCATTTTGATAATCACTCATACGCATGATATTGGGATCAAAAGGTATTTTGACCGCATTTCATGTTCCCTCAATCTCCGGTTGTGACAAGCTTTCCCAGTCATACATATAGATTGCCAGTTCACAGGTCATCTCTGCCTGAAAAGCTGTCTCCAGCTCCTTGTTGAGATAAATATTCCGGCTTACACTTAAGGATTTGACCTTGATGGCCGGATAATGACTTTCCACATCATCCACAAAAGCCAGAAGCTTATCCTCATCCCCCTGCAGCATCAGCCTTGCGGTCCCGATCTGCATGTAGGTATCGGATACCGGCTCCTCGTTGGTCTGCTCCGGGGCATACCGGTAAGGATCCGCGATCCCGGGCGCTGCCTGCTCCAAAGTCAATGACACGGGAAAAAGCCCGTGTTTTAAGGCAAGTCCGGTTATGATCCCATCCATCTCCCGATTTTCCATGATCTCATAATAATCCTTTGACGCCTGACGAAGCTCGTCAAGCTTTTCCTCTGCCAGCTTTGTCTTCTCCGGCGTCTTGTCAATAGCATCCTGCATTTCTGCCATAGTCTCCCGAAGTTCCTGACGCTTCAGAATATTTTCCTGATAACGGCTGATCCCCGGCATAACCGCAAACCGGATCGTAAAGAAAATAATCAGCACACTAAGAGACAGCTTCAGCAAAAAAAGATCCTTCTGGGTCAGTTCCAGCTTCATGATACACCTCCCTCTAGCGTGCAGGACAAGGACAATACATACCACCCGTCCTCAAAAGCATAGCCTTTGTAGTCCACACTGTGAAAAATCCCCGTCTCCTGAAGTTTCAGGATATAGTGGGGAATGTCTATGACCTCCTGGCTGCGAGCGTCAAAGGTCAGAATGCCGGAACCTGTATCATAGCTCTGAATGAGAAATTCAATCCTGCCTGTTCCGGCCTCATTGATCTTCTGAAACACATGGCTGGTAAAATCAGGATATCCGGAAATGTTTTTGTCTGACAGCCCTATTGCTCCCATGCCCTCCTGGATAGCCTCCAGCTTTGCATCAAGCCTTAAAGCCTTTTGATACCTTTCCTGAACCTGCTCATCCTCAATCCACTCCTGCCGCACCTCATTTTCCTTATCTGCCAGATAATTCATAACAGCCAAAACCCCTGCGGGAATCATACACAAGCCAAATACAAGCGCAGGAACCAAAAAGAAGTTCCCGAGCTGCTGTACTTTCTTGTCTTCCTTTTCTTTTGGAAGGGAAAAGTAAAGATCCACCATCTTTTCCTTTTTCCCGTTAAAGATCATAGGGCCAAGACAGGCAAGCCAGTCTGTGCTCAGCTCTTTATGAGGCATAAGAATCCTCTCGTCGGTCCGAAACGGAATAACGCCCAGCCCCAAAGCCTCGATCCCCTCCATGCTCACCTCAAAATCCTCCAAAAGACATCCTGCATAATACACATGGGTAATGGGATTCTCATCCCTGCCTGTATAGAACTGAAGGATTCCCGAAATATTCCGGACGATCTCTGTGCCAAAGTCCAAAGTCCCCCGTTCACTGAAAATACGGCTGCGGCTGGAATACAAATACCGCCCGTTCTGGCACAGGATGCTGGTCATGCCCTCCTCCTCAAAAAAGAGATAAACAGACGTCGTATTCCAGTAGCTCTCCTGCTGCCGCAGGATCTGCAGATACCCCTCTAAGGGAATCGTAATGCCGCTTATGGCAATGTCAGCTTCCCTGCAGATCTCTATAAAACGCTCCAAGGTCTGCTTGTCCACCCCGGCCCCGCAGATATCCATGCCTGCATTCTTATCCGCACAGACAACGGAATAATCCACAAGCTCCATGCGCAGGCTTTCCCTTACCTCCGCCAAAGCCATCCTGCCAAGCTGCTTTCCTTTCCCATAAGGGATCTGCAGCACACGGGAGGAACACAAATTATCCGGCAGCACCAGACGCACCGGTTCTGCCTTTTTCTCTGGTTCCAGGTCTATAAGCGCCTGCTTCCACCGGTCAAACCCATCTCCCTGGCCTGAGGCGGGAATCTTTTCCACCCAGGAAAGCGCCGGATATTTTCCCTCCTTTCCTCCTGCAGCAAGGATGCAGTCCTCCTGAAATACAATGACTGTCCGACTCATGTTACTCTCCTTTTCCTCTGAATTTCTCTAAACCCAAAACCACTCCCATATCTCCTGATCCGCAGCAAAATTCTCGTCTATGCTGCTCCCTCAATGGTTGCATAAGATTCATAGATGGGAAGCATTACAGCGACAATAATAAATCCTACCAAAATTGCCATAAAACAGATCAGCACCGGCTCTAACAGTGTCACCAGCCTCTTTGTAGCAGCCTCAGCCTCCTCCTCCATGGTAATGGCAATGGACTCCAGCATGGAATCCAGCCTTCCGCTCTCCTCACCCACCAGAATGGTAGAAGACAGCTTTAACACAAACCCGTCTACCTCTCTCAATGCCTGGGACAGCGGCACTCCGCTTCTGACGGTTGCGCCCACCTGCTGAAACTGCTCCTCCACATATACATTTCCCACCGTAGCCCCTGCAGTCTCAAGGGCTGCTACAATGGGCATACCGCTGGAGTACAGGCTGCTTAAAGTCCTGGCAAACCGGGCCGTGTAAATCACCTTATTCAGCTTTCCCGCCACCGGCATATGTACCTTCCCATAGTCAAGAATCCTGCGGACCTGATATATCTTTGACACAATCCGCAGAAAGACACCGCCTACAAACAGGACAAACAGAGCCACATACCAGTCCTGAATCAAGAAGTCCGAAACAGCCATCAGAATCATGGTAGGCATGGGAAGGGTTTCCATGGCTAAAAACAGCTCCTCAAACTGAGGAAGAATGAACGTCATGATCAGGATCACCACCAAGGCACACATGACCAGAAGCACCACCGGATAGGTCATGGCAGACTGGACCTGCCGGTTTAAGCGGCTCTCCCTGTCATAATGCTTTGCCAGCCGGTTCATCACCATATCAATGGTTCCGCTCCCCTCACCGGAACGGACCATACCCAACATCAGATCGGGAAAGCATCCTCTGGCCTCCATGGCTTCCGACAGGCTGACCCCTCTTTTTAAATCAATAAGAATATCTGTATAGACCTCTTTCTGCGCCTTTGAGATCCCTTCCTCCTCTGAAATGATCTCCAAAGCCCGAACCATACTGATGCCAGATACCAAAAGAGCTGACATTTCCCTGCACAATCCGGCTAACTGAGCTGACACAAATTTTTTATACTTTTTTGTATTGTCCTTGTCCTTAGCCTCAACCAGAAACAGCCCCTGTTCTTTTAGCTGCTGCAAAAGGCTGCTTTCCCCTGATGCTTCCATGGTGCCTCGGACTGTTTTTCCGTCCATGCTCTTTGCCACATACCGAAAATTTGCCATGTGCGCCTGTATCCTCCTTCCGTACTATTTACTTTATCCAATCTGCTACCGCAAAAGAGCCAGATACCAGTCTGCGATCCTGTCCCCATAAAAAAAGGCCAGACTAAGCCCAAAAGCCAGAAAAGGGCCAAAAGCAAAAGAATCCTTCCGCCCCAGCCTTCCTGCTGCCATCATGGGAATACAGTAAATCCCCCCTGCAATCAGTCCCAGAAACATTCCACAGACAACAGCCTTCCATCCCAAAAGAAAACCGCTGCATGCCATCAGCTTAATATCCCCTCCCCCAAAAGCCCCCTCAATACATAATGCCAAAACAAGCATAGGAAATGATACAATCACTGCTCCGATCATGCGATCCCATAACCCGTGCTCCGGAAATACCCAAAAGGAAACCACTCCCAGCAGAAAAATCATTATATGAAAACGATCATAAATGATCCTTGTATTCCAATCAATCACTGCAACAACCGTCAAAACAGACAAATAAGCAAATGCCGCAGCAGCCTTCCAGGATAAAATCCCCCAGCTCCCCCAGCCAAACATGGCACCGCTCCAAAGAAAACAGACACCGCCCCAGACTTCCAGAATCAAATAACCAGGGGGTATCGAAGCTTTACATGCTCTGCATTTTCCCTTCTGCAGAACATAGCTCAAACAAGGTATCAATTCAAAACCAGTTAAAATCTTCCCACATTCAGGACAATGGCTGCGCCCGCATACCACCGGCTCCCCTGCCGGAAGACGGCATGTCACCACATGAAGAAAACTAAAGATACTGGCTCCGGCAAAAAACCGGAAAAGCCCTAAACATACTTCCAGGAAAACAATCGCTGCCATCAAATTCCCTGTCCTTTCCATTTATCGATTTTCCCAAACCCCATACAGGCAAAGCCTGCTATTTAGACAAAGCGCGGCTTGTCTGCGGATAATGGGTTTTAATAAAAGGCTGGTTATAAAAAACCTGATAGCTTTGAGGCTCCTTCTGATAAAGAACCGTAAAGTCCCCCTCCTGATAAAGAAACATCAAAACCTCATAGCCCCCCTTATCGGTCTGGAGAACCCAAAAGTCTCCCGGCGTCTTTGAATCCTTCAAAACCTTGTCCCGAACCCGCTCTGTCACTCCGCCCGGCTCTGAAGCTGACCAAAAAGGCAGAGAAGCAGCATATGCCTCCTTGGAAGTCAGCTGAAGGGATAGCCGGACTGTCTTCGCATTCCCCAAAGCCACCTGGGCGTCCGCCCGCCGCATCATAGTCAGCGCCGGAGGAATCCCGGCCAAAAGGACGGTTGTCAAAATAATCAAAAACGTCATAACCCGAAGGGGCCAGGGAGAAGAAGCGGCATCCTGCTTATGGTCAGGGGGAAGCTCCGTTATATTTGTGTTTGTCATAATATAATACTTTCTGTCTCCACATGTATAAAAATAAGTTTCTTTTTATGCAGCCTTTCCAGAGAGGGCAGGGGATAGCAGGGAGTGATGACTTTTGGAAAGGCTTGCTGCATCTCTTTGACTTGGACACAGCAAACCCAAATCATGATCCCCCTACTCTCACTGCCCTTATGCTCCTGAAATATTTGCCAGAAGCTGCATGCCTTTCAGCAAATCATCCCTAAACAGCATCAAAATGCATTTTTTATGGTGTAGCAGGTCCAACATCATATAATTCAGCCGCATCTATATCATATGTACATTGTGTAGTGCCGTTGGAATATACTACTTTGTTAATTTTATTATCATTATCAACTGTAACTTCTTTAATATTAGTTTCTTCTACTTCCGCCAGCGCTGCTATATCTGCCTTATCAATATCATTATCAGCATCTATAATATCCCCCTGCTCACCCTTTCCATAAGCCTCGTCCACTAATGTTTGAGCTGCCATCACTACCTGTCTGGTCTCGGCTACGATTTGTTTCTCTCTTGCTTTATCAATATACCCAATTAATGTCGGTACCAGCAGCGCTGCCAAAATCGCCAAAATAACCAAAACCACAATCAACTCCACCAACGTAAATCCCTTTTTCCCATCTCTTTTGAATCTCTTTAACATTTTCATTCTCCTTTTTTTGTTTTTCCTCTCTTTTGTTCGGAACCATCTCCTTCTTCCTCTTGGCCAGGGAGAAAAAAGAAGCCCATTCCATCTATCTACAAATGCAGAAACTGCATCTGTATTCCTAATTTACAATCCTCAGATTCCCACAGCCCTGTTTACCCGTCCTCCCCTATTTCCTTAACCGCTGTGACCTCATCTTTCCGCTGAACCTTATACCGGAAATCCAAGACCGTGCTGTCCTTTAATACCAGTCGTCTGCTCAGAACCCCTGTTTCATCTTCCTTCTCCAATTCATAAAAGCTTAACTCTGCATTTAAATACCCCACATCCTGTCCATTGTCGATCCCATCGGGAAAAGAAAACTCAATCTCCAGATAATTCCCCATATAATATCCGTCTGCAAATACCTTTGCCGCAGCCCGGGCCACAGCCCCTTCTGCATTTTCATAAACATACTTTTTCTGAATCGAATCACTGCTTGTATAATACCTGGTGAGCAAGGTTCCTGCCTTTATATCCTCTGCTGCTACCGTCCCAATCTTTGTTGTCCCCAGGTAGAGAGTGGTCTCCGGACAGCTATCTGCTGAAACCAGCGCCACATAGCCCTGCGTATTCATAAATTCCAGAATCCCGCCCCTGTCAGCCCCCTCTTTATCTGCAACCGGATTCTCTGTCTCTGACGCTGCAGGAGCATATACCTTTACATAGCCAACCGCCTGCCTGGTTATAGCCTGCAGTTGGGATATGGTATTGTCCATAATCAACTGAGCAAACTGCTGCTTTTGGATCCGTACAAACATCTTTGCCGCCGGGCTCATAATGCCTGCAATCATGGCCATCATCATTCCGGACAAAAGCATGGTAACAACCATTTCCACCAGGGTGGTTCCTGATCTTCCTTTCCTTTTCAAATACTGCCATCTTTTCATGGCGCTTCACCTCCCGGCCCAGGCGTTTCCGGCATCCCTCCAGCATCCGGAGGCCCGAACATATAAAAGGAAACCGTGTCTGTCCCGCTCAAAACCTCCTTTCTGCCCAGCCTGACTTCTACCTGAAACAGCTTGGTAGTTCCCACCTGAGACTCGTCCGGAGAGATGGCCACAAAAGTATATGCGGCCGTCTCACTGCTGTCTGTCCACGGAGTTTCCCGCAGCATTCTGCAAATCTTGGCATTTTCCTTACGAATGGATTCACTTTTCGTTTTTGCTCTGTTTCCAAAGGCTACAGCCCCTTGAAGGACTGCTGCCATCATTAGAAAAAGAAGGCCACTGACCATGACTTCAGGTAGGGATTCTCCGGAATGAAGGTTTTGTTTCTTTAATTTCCGTAGTATCATGTTCAATGACCCCCTTCTTCAGCAAATATATGATCAAAAGTACATCTTGTAATCTTTTTATTGTCAAATTCATAGCGGACTTTCTCGTTCTCACCAATTATGTATTCCTGGTCTGTTCCTGTCCGGCACCAGTGATTATCCTTCCATGTGATTCCCACGCCGTTGCAGCTAAAGGATACATCATAGGCCGCGCTCTGACTGTACTCTGTACTGTAACTGTAGGATATATCGTTTAATGTGGCAGTTACCTCCACCGTGAAAATATATCTTTGAAAGGTCATATTAAAAATTTCCTGGGGGTTATTGTCTTCCCGCATTATTTCTCCGGTCAGGCTGTCATCATCCTCCCGGCTTGTTTCTTTATACAATACCACCCTGATTTTTCCGTATTCCTCGGTTCCTGTTGTGTCATTAGATGACGTATAATGAAAAATTGTCTCGTCAGGATGTTCCGGATCATACTCTCCGTAAGCTCCCTCTAAAAATTTGTATACATACCGGTAAAAGCTGTCGTCCGGAGCTGCGGTAAGGGCATTCTCAACCTCATTATACTTCTTCAGCTCAAAATCCAGTACTTTGGCAAAGCTCTGTGCCGCTTGATAGCTTCGCTCCTGTTCCAGACGCCGGTTGGCGCGGGAGAGCAGAAGTCCTGAGGTATAGACCATTGCCAGGGAAAAAGCCGCTAAAAAAGCAGATACACAAGCTACCATTACAAGGGCAGCTCCCTTTTTTGAATTGTCTTTCACAGGCCTTTTGCCCTCCCTTCTGTAATTACAAGTATTTTTTCTTCTTTTCTTCTATAAAAAACTCTGACGCTGTATTCTTAGAATCCGGACTTTCTGCCGGCTCATTGCTTTGACCGGATTTGGAAGCTTTATCTTGTGATAAAGCTTCTTCCTCCTGAGCCCTGTCTTGTTCTCCGGTCTTTATGGATGTGCCTTCCGGCCGGCTTTCTTCTGTCTTGAATTTCAATCTGCCACCCTCCGGCTGGTTTTCTTCTGCCTTAGATTCCATACTTTCCTCCTTCGGTTGGCTCTCTCCTCCCTTGGATTCCATACTTTCTTCCTCTGGCTGACTTTCTTCCTTCTTACTCTCCGTACTTCCGGTCTGCGGCTGACTTTCTTCCTTCTTAGATTCTGCACTCCCGGTCTCCGGCTGACTTTCTTCTTCTTTACTCTCCGTACTTTCTTCCTCCGGCTGGCTCTCTCCCGCCTCAGATTCCGCACTTTCGTCTTCCGGCTGGCTTTCCCCTTCCTCGGACTCCGTACTTTCTTCCTCCGGCTGGCTTTCCCCTTCTTCAGACTCCGTACTTCCCTCCTCCGGCTGGCTTTCTCCTTCCTCGGACTCTGTACTTCCTTCCTCCGGCTGGCTTTCTCCTTCCTCAGACTCTGTACTTCCTTCCTCCGGCTGGCTTTCTCCTTCCTCAGACTCCGTACTTCCTTCCTCCGGCTGGCTCTCTCCCTCCTCGGACTCCGTACTTCCTTCCTCTGGCTGGCTTTCTCCCTCCTCGGACTCCGTACTTCCGTCTTCCGGCTGGCTTTCCCCTTCCTCAGATTCTGTACTTTCTTCCTCAGGCCGGCTTTCTTCTGTCTTATCTTCCAAATCCTCCTTCGGCAGCTCCTCCTTTTCTTCAGGGGTCACATCATCCTCTAACAAAAGTCCATCCCCTTCAAAATCATTGGAGGCCTCCAAAAGAATCGTCTCCTCATCCGAATCCACAAAAGCATCGCTGTCTTCCTCTGCTGCCGCCCATACGGTTACTTCCTGGGTTGGGCGCAGGATGCTGTCCCGGATAACCACATCATCCTTTGGCTTTAACCGGTCTGCATCAGGAAGGATCAGCTGATAGGTAAAGCCATCTCCTTTTTTCTTCACCTGAAGGCTGGCTGAAAGCTCTGCCTCATAAGTATAGGGAAGCTGTGCCTCCTCATACTGTCCGTCAATGATCACCGTATAGTCTGACAGATCTCCTTCTATCCAGGCATCTGTGCTCTCGTCCTTTTCATAGACTGCCACCTGGTCTCCATCCTCAACAAGCTTGTAGGTACGGCTCTGCCCATCTTTTCCGGTCAGGGTCACTCCGTAGGCTTTGGCAGGCTCCTCACTGTCCCATGTCAGGACAATGGCATCTGCTGTCCATTCTTCTTCCTCTCCGTCCAGATCCGGATTGGCCTTCACTGTCACGGTAACTTTTCTTTCCTGGTTTTCCAAAAGCACTTTAGGAGTCTCAAGCTTTATATAAGGAAGCTGCCAGATATCCGGGTTTAACACCCACTTCGAGCTGACCTGCCCGTCTCCGGCTGAGATTCTGGTGCTGCACAGGATGTATTTTCCTGCAAATTCTGCCGGAATACCTGTAAGAATGTGGCTGTACTCTGTGCTGCTGTCTGTCTCCATCATAACCGGAGATGACGGCTTTTCCCCGTCAGCGCCAGGGTAATAAGCCAGCAGGCCCTCCGGCTTTTCTCCGTCAGCGTCAGGGCTTGTCAGGGTATCCATAGCTGCTCTTGCATGATCCTCTGTATCAAACACATAAGCCTTCAGCAGATATCCGCTGTCTCCGGACGGAATGCTCTGAGCGTCATTGGCAGTCACCATAACCTTCAGCTTTTCCTCCATAAACTGCTTCATGGATAAGGGCTTTTCCTTCTCATACACCCAGTCTGCGTCCTTGCTCCAGCTCACAGAAGGCTCTGCAACTCTTGCCGGTATGGGAATCTCTGTGGTAATGCCGTCCACACTTCTGACATATTGTGTGTTTTCCTCTGAATCTGACGGCCGGGCCACCACAAAGATCAATCCCTTTCTGCCTGCATAAGCTTCCAGATTAACTGTCTTTTTATACTTTTCATCCTCCTTGTTTTCCTCGCCGGCCTCTAAGCCGTCCACAATCAGAACCGCTTCCTCTAAGCTGGTTCCGTCCTCCTCATAGGGCTGGAAATATACATCATAATAGCTGCATCCATCCTCTGGCCGTACTGGATCCCACTGAATCTCATAAAACAGCTCATCAATATCCGGATTCGTCACCTTAGGCTGGGACGGCCTGGGCAGACGCTTTCTGACCAGGTATGTTTTGACGGAGGATCGCCCAAGCTCTCCCCTGCCTTCCTCCCCCTTGCGGGTTACGGTCAGCTCCACCTCATCATAATCCCAATCCTCTGCGTCGATTGTCAGCCTGCAGTCCTCCACCTCCTTGCCGCTCAGCAAAACAATCTGATCCGCGCTCCCCCCTTCCTCCTTTTTCCGGATTCCGGTAAGAGAGACAAGATAAATATCGCCCTGCTGATATGTGTCCTCATCCCAGGAAAACGTATATTCCAACCGTTTATCCTGATTTTCTTCATAAGCAACATCCTCTGCCAGCACCGGATAAGGAAGCCAGACAATCAGGTTTTGGGATAACCACCGGCATTCCTCAAAGGTATATTGATTATCAAAAATCTTTTCTTCCAGCACCGGGCTGTAGGCATAAGTCCAGGCATTGGTATCCTCACCCGTATAGGTGAAAATATTCGCCTTTTCCTTTTCCTCCAAATCTACCGGATAATAGGTATAGACCGGGCCTAAGCCGGGCTCCGCATACCATACCCGCACATGCAGATCCTCCACGTCTGCCAGATAAGAGGGCAGATCCGTAAATACTGCCGATGCCTTGCCGTTGGATGCGGTCAAAATATCCCTGCTCATAAATACTGCTGTTCTCTCCACATCCCCATCCTTCCAGGTTCCTATAAGTTCAGCCCGGTAGACAGGAGGCGTGGTAACATTGCCAGACCCGGAAGCATCCAGTGCAACGGTAATTCTTATATCGGAAAAATTCGTTCCGGACACCTGGCATCCGGGCACTGCCTTTTTCAGCCCTGCCTTTTCCCCTAAGGTGATCTCCGGTGTGTAAGCAGGCAGATACGTAGGTACCGATATCTGAGAAGAATCGTCCACATCTGCATCCTGGCTGACAGCCTGAACCCGAAGCTGCTGAAGGGAATTTTTGCTTGCCAAAAGATAATTTCCCATAAGCCCGCCGTATCCGTCCGGACTCATCTCCAGGGAAGCCGTTCCATCCATAAAATCTACGGCAATGTGCCATTTGTCCCCATAATTTAAATAACTTTCCTGGTTTGCCAAACTAAACCGGTACAAAAGTTCGTCATTTTCGTTTTTGTCCAGCTCGATCCGAAGCTCCGGTTCCGGAAGTGTGGGCAGATTATCCGCACTGTCCTCGGAATCTCTCCACTCAGACGGCTCCACATCTTCAAACATACTGCATGACCTTACCTGGACACTCAGCGCATCTCCATAAGACGCCGCGGATTTAGGAAGCTTCAGTGTATATGTATCCGAATAAAATTCAAAATCCATAATCTTTTTGCTTCCTGCATACAAAGAAGCTTCATATTTGAAAGGATCGCTTCCTGGCCATGGCTCTACCTGGATGGCAAGCTGGCTTCCGTTTTTTTCCACATCTACCCGTTTAGGCAGCATCATTTCCCCGGCAATCATGTCCTCCTGAATGATATTGTTGCTGCTTTCTGTCTTATGGTAAGCATAGCGTACCTGTTCGTCAAAACTGCTTTCTTTCCTTAACACAGCCCCTAAGCCTCCATATTTTGAGGAAAGCTTAAACAGGACCGTTCCTACCGCCAGTTTTCTGTCTGTTCCCCGGTAAACCTTATCTTTTTCAATCTGGAGATTGGTCACTTTGGTTCCTGGGTTTAAAGCCACTGCATAGTCCTCACTATTATAAGAAATCAGGTATGCACAGCCTGTTCCCGCTCTTTTAAGAGTATCTGAGATTGCCGTTGTCCCAGGAGGGCTGAAGCTGTTGATTCCTCCTGTCGGCTCATCACTGAAAAAGTAATTTCCCTCTGCCTGAAGCTTTCCCACATTCTGGCTATTGGTGTCATAAGACACAATAGGATATCCCTTTTTCCTGTAATAATACCCGCTGTTGTTGCTGCTGTCATATTGAGGATGAACAGAATAGCAGTTTTTTAAAACCGTGTTGGCTGCTCCGTCCGCCCCATACCGCTCTCCGAAAATGCCTCCCACAAAAAGGTTTCCGCCGCCTCCTGTCAGCACGGCCGCAAAATTGCGGCACCTTTCTATATGCAGCTTAATGTTTCCGGTGGCTCTGCCGATCTGCTCCTGGCTTCTGGGATTATCGCAGGAGAAAAATCCTACGATCCCGGACGCCATGGAATTGGAATAAATCTCCACTCCGGAACCGTTTACACAGTCCATCACCTGAATGGTATAATTCTGCGCTCCCTTGGCGCTGCCGGACTCATATGCTGTCACGTTTCCTAAAATACCTGCACTGTCATTGGCGCAATTTCCATTGCTTCTGCCTGTCTGTCCGAAAATATTGCCGTAATTCCCGCAGCTTATGATGTTGTATTCATTTCCCTCATAGGCATGGTAAAGCTGGGCCACAATGCCTCCTGACGCGCCTACCCATCCGGTTCCGTAGGTAGTCTGCAGATTGCCGTAATTATAACACTGCTCTAAAGTTCCTCCGGTACCGGTCCACTGCCCTAAGACGCCTCCTGAGTAATGAGTCCGCAGGCAGTATACTGTGCCGTAGTTGACACAGCCCTTCAGCTTCCATCCATCCCTGGTAGTATTATTCTGGTTGCCGATGATTCCTCCGGCAAACCGGTTGGTGTCATTAGACGAAAGCTGTCTTCCCACAAATGCCTGGTTCAGCAAAAAGGAAAGATCCTCCTCCGATTCATTCATGCCGATGATTCCTCCGGTACCCACTCCTATGGCATCCGACTTATTATTCAGATACCAGTCTCCCGTGGCACAATAATCCACCTTTCCTTCAGGACCATTGTAAGCAGTAATGCCTCCCAGATTGCCGTTTACGGACAAGATCAGAACCAGGCTCCGCCCGCTGCTCACACTGCGATTTGATCCATCATAGACAAAGTTTTCCAACGGAGCCCTGTTGGTTCCGTTCCAAGTCACATAGCTGTCGTCCGCAGCGATTCCGTAAAGTTCTGCCCTGTCTGCCAGCTCTTTTCCTGTCAGGCCCTGAATGTCTCCGGCTGCGCCTTCTGCCATCAGCTCCTCTGTCACCGCATCCCCGGACAGCCTCAGGCTTCCCTTATTGTATCCTACAATTCCTCCGGCCATCCCGCTTTCTGCCTCAATCCTGCTGGTTTTGCTGCCCTTTTCAATCAGACATCCCAGAATCTCCCCTGTGCTGTCATTTTTCCCGGCCACGCCCCCTGCATGGGAGGATAAAGCCTCCTTCTGGGCTGCCGTACTGGTGCTGGTAGCCGTATACACCCCGTCAATGGTCATGGTAATGCCTTTAACCCTGCACTCTGTAATCTCTCCTTTGTTGTCCCCGGCTATGCCTCCATAACACGCGCCTGTTGTGCCTCCCTTATCCTCTGTAATGGTTCCGGAAAAGGTGCAGCCCTCCACCTTAGCGCCTTCCTGGTTTCTTCCTGCAATGCCGCCTAAGTATTGATAATTCCTTTCTGCGGTGAGATCGATTCCCTTGGAGCCAACGGTAATGTTCTCTATCAGCCAGTTCTCCTCCTGATCTCCTTTTTCCTCCTCCCCGTTCTCTCCGGCTACTCCGCCCACACTTACGTCTCCGGAGCTTAAATCCAGCTCCGGCATATAAGACAGATTAACCTCCACTGTCTTCATGTCATCAAGCTCAGCCTCGCCGGAAATATATCCCAAATTTCTTCCGGCCACTCCGCCTGCTGCACCTGCGTCTCCCGATATACGGATTCCGCCAAGAGGCACACTGGCCAGCACTCGTCCGCTTTCATAATTCACGGCACAGACAGCTCCTAAGGCATCGCTTCCCTCGCTGCGGATCTCAAGACTTCCTGCCTTTCCTTCCTCTCCCACAAAGCACTGGATCAGCTCACCGTAGTTTTCTGCTGCGATTCCGCCGGCATAGCCCTGATCGCTGCTGACGGAACCTGTATTTTCACATTCCCTCAGCACGGCATTTTTCAGGTTCACTGCCACAATGCCTCCTGCCGAACCCCGGTCTGCTGTCACAGAATCCGATTGATTTCTGGCCCGGATGATTTCTGCCTGGACGTCTCCAATGAGATCTTCACCAAAGCCTTCATCAGAGCCAAAGCCATCCTCCTCGTCATTTGACGTCAGTGATCCTGCGATCCCTCCTGTATATCCTTCTCGGGTACGAACCAAAGCTGCCCTGCAGGTCAGATATGTCCCCTCGTCAGCTTTCAGTATCCCCTCGTGGATTCCCACGATTCCGCCGGCTTTCTTAAAGCCCGTAACGCTTACATGGCTTCCCACAGCCACCACCTCGTCACCGGCCGTCCCATGGCCGTCCACAGCAATCACGCCGCCTTTTTTATTCCAGCCTGCGATTCCTCCGATTCCGATTCCTTCCATTCCCTGGATAAAGCGGCCGCTCACGCTGGTATCCTCTGACACCTGCACCACTCCGCTGTTTCCTCCGGCGATTCCTCCGGCATAATTTCCATAAGCCGTCACATTGGCCTGGTTTTCATTATCCTTTAAGATTCCGCCCTTTAAGTTCCAGCCGGCAATCCCGCCTACATAACTATGCCCCGAGATCGTCCTTCCGGACCGGGTGCTGCATTTGGCAATCGTACCAGAAGAATAAGACCATTCCCTGCCTGTAAAATCCCGATAAGTTTTGTTCTGCTCCCCGCTGTGGCTTGAATCCACATGAATGTTCAGCCCTACAATCCCGCCGATATAGTTTAAGGATGCATTGCCGAAATTGTCCGAGAGCTCACAGTTAAACACGCCCCCTGCATTAAATCCCACAATTCCGCCCAGTCCTGCCACCCCGCTGATGCTGCCGGTGTTGGAGCAGTGGTCAATGACCTGATTGTCTAAGTTGGAGCTGATCATGCCGCCGGTCATGTATATCTCAACATCCTCCTCATCGGCAAGCTCTGATATATCGATTTCCTGATGCTCTAAATATTCCTTCAGGGAAACTCCCTTTGGATCTGCATCTATGCTCCTCTCAATACTGCCCCCGTTCCTGCAGTTTTTAAGGATTAGAAGGCTGTTTTTCTCACAGTACCCCACAATGCCGCCTGCATAATAATCAGAACGGATGGGAATATTGTTGTTCATATTCTCTAAGCTGCCTGCCGCGTCATTTATATCGTTGGAAAGGGTCAGGCTATAGCTGTTGTTTGACTTTAACACATTTGCAGGAGTCCTGTTTTCCTCAAGCTCAGGAAGAAGCCTCGGCAGTTTTCCCTCCAGCAGATAATCCCTTACAGACTGTCCGCCCAACTGGCCTGAGGTGTAGGTTCTCTGATACCCGATCACGCCGCCGGTAAATGCTTTTCCGGAAATACTTCCCAACACATTGTCCGCCCTGAGCCGATCCATCTTTACATTCTCGAACAGCTCCACCACATTGGCTCCGATACAGCCGCCTACGCAGTACTGTCCCCGCACACCGGATGGCCGGATGGTAAGATTCTTTGTCAGAATATCCTCCGACGCATTCAGGCCGATACAGCCGCCTGCCCCGTCGCCGAACCCATACACCTGTCCTCCGATCAGGCTGTAGCTTACATCAAGGCTTCCTTCCCTGTCGTTAAAGCCGATAATGCCGCCCACATAATCCTTTCCCACCACCACGCTGGAAACCGACTTTACGGTAATGGACTCGCTTTCTGCCTCAAACACAACCTTTCCGTTATTATATCCTGCCAGTCCTCCCACACAGCTTCCCGCTGCCTGCCATTTATGGACAATCTGGTTAAAGATGGAGTGATCATAATCAGACAAATAGCTGGCACAGTTTTTAAGCTCTCCCGTTTTCCCGTTGTAGCCTGCAATGCCGCCGATATAGCGTCCGTAACCTGCTGCCACCCCGTTGTTGATACAGTCTATAATTGTAGTGGAAATGTCGTCCTCACCGTCGCCGCCGTTTTTGCCTACAATGCCGCCCACATAGCTGTTGCCGATCACATAGCTGGCATTGATTGTCACGGTCACTCCGTCCATTCCCATAATAGCCTCACGGGCATCATTGGATAAACCGCCTGCAATGCCTCCCACATAGTCCGATCCAAGGATATAGCCTCCTTTGCTGGTACTGCATCCGGAAAGGCAGCTATTGCTTCCATAGCCCAAAATACCTCCCACATACTGGCCCACCAGGCTTACATCCTTTTTGTCAAAAGAAAACTCATAGCCGCTGGAACGACCGGAAATACTGGTGGAAGTCTCCACCCGGGCCTGATGGGCAAAGCCTAAAATCCCGCCAAAATATCTTCCCTCCAGCCTTGCCTCTGCCTCCTCATGGCTCCCGTCCTGGCTGCACAAAATCAGCCCGTCATTAAAGCAATCCTTTATGACAGGAGCCTTGGCGCTCTCTCCTGCCGAAACCCCGCCGTCATAAATACCGGTCAGACGTCCTCCGATCCCTCCGGCAAACAGATTTCCCGTAACATCTGCGTGATTCTGGCAGTAGGTAAGGGTTACTCCCTCTCCTGTCCAGCCATATCCAAAGATTCCTCCTACTCCCAAAGCTGTGCCCGCAGCCTTTTCCTGAAGCTCTTTATTCTCCCTTGCAGCAAACTGCGGTTCAGGAAGATTGGCAGTGACTGATCCTTCCATCACAAGCTCCCAGGCCGGCTGCCCGGCTCCTTCTGTTATATCCAGGGCCTTTAATGTTTTGTCACTGTCCTCTGCGGCTGCCAGAATCCCTGCAATGCCTCCTACTCCAAGAGGTTCATTCTCTGCTCTCGTCTGCCCCTTTGGATACAGAACCTTTACCGTATCCTGACCTTTTTTATCCTTGCTCACCAGCACGGATATCTCACTGAGAGCTCCTTGGCTTCTGCCGCACAAAATGCCTGCGCCCCACAGATAATCAAAAGAAACTCCCTCCTCCGGCAAAATCTCCAGAGACAGAACCGGATTTTGAAAAGTCACCTTGCTGACCCTTCCCTCGATCTCTCCGAACAGCCCCACATATCTGGTATAGCGGCGGTTCAGTTTGTTCTCTTCCTTATCCGCTCCATAAAGCTTTTCTGTTATCTCATCCTTTGGCATGGAATCAGCTCCCAGACAAAGGTTTGCCAGAGACGTAGATGATGCCTTCCCGGTCAGGCTGTGACGGGCGCTTAAAAGCCGGATGGACGGGAAATCAAGAGCTGCCTCCTCTGTGCCGTTAGCTCCCCACAAAAGCTCCATCTTGCCGCTGCCGTCGTCTGCTTCCTTTAATTCATACATTCCCACGCCTGACAAAGTCCAGTCCATGTTCCGGCCGGCCAGCACAAAGTCCGCTTCCTTGTCTTGATCATAATACCGGATATTGGACAGATGCCGGAACCGGGTAATATCAGCCTCTAAAACATCCTCCTTTATCCTGGCGTTTGCAAACAGTGTATTTTCCTCATTGGAGCGAAGGGGGCTGCTTTCCCGGTACTCTCTAAAGTCTCCCTCTGTCTCCGCATAAGTAGGCCGGACAGTGATCACTGCATACAGATCCAAAGGTTCTGCCAAAGCCTTCATGCTCTCACTGCCTGACGCGGCCAGACGGGTAATGCTGGTACTGTATTTTCTTGTAATATCTGCTCCTTCCGCCCCGGTCTTTGCATTCAAGACTTCCATAAGCTCGGACGACATCATTCCGTCCAACACCAGGGAAAATCTGCCGCTGTCCTCCTGATATGTCAGAGGAAAGTTCCAATCTCCCACCTCTGTTTTTTCCGCGTCCACAAGCGTCAAAGAAGCAATCTCATTATTCTTGATCCATTTCCCCTGACCCAGCTTATACAGATCCACCTCTGTGGAAAACAGCTCCTGGTCAGTTCCTTTATTATAGAAAGAAATGTCATAGGCCACATCCAGGCTTTTATGTCTGGAGTTGCCGGACCAGTTTAAGGAAAGGGTCTCTCCATTGACTAAGTTAATGGTAGTCACCTTCAGGCGAATAGGCTTTAACTCCACCACATTGACCACATCCTCCACTGAGTAGTAGCCTAAAAGCTTGCTGCGCCTGTTGTCATATCCCCGGTAAGATTCTCCGGCGTTTATATTCCATACCCCTGTGCCTCCCTCTGCCCCGTCATAAGCCAGACCGCGGCAATGGGTCCCGTAAAAGGCAGAATACACCTGCCCGGTTTCCACATCAATCTCAATACCAATGGAACCACTTAAAAATTCCTGGTCATAAATACTGCTCCCAAGCAGCTTCCGCACCTGATTTTCCGATTTAGACGGCTCCGGAGCATTGCTGCCGTTCATGGTGATCAGATAAATGCGTTTATGTTCCGGATCTGCCTCCGTAAAGGTACTGTTGCACGTTCCGTAATAAATCACCTCCCGGCGAAATTCATCCCACTCGCCGGAGGTACGATACCAGGTCAGAGATGCTTCCGCCGCTAAGTATGCGGTTTTCGCATTAGATTCATTTTTTCGGAATTCTGCCAGCTTAATATAATGGATGGCAGAGGGAATGGCCGCTGCCGCCAAAATACTGATGATGACCAACACCACCACCAATTCAGTTAAAGTAAATCCTTCGTTGGAATTTCTGTTCATAGCTTTCCTTCCTGGTTTAACCGTCCTGCATCGATGTTTACTGCCATGCATGGATCCTATGGCAAAACCCGCTCCATAGAATCCCTGTCCTGTGCAAACGACAGCGCCATTTGAGGGGTAATCTTCCTGTCCCGGACCAGTTGGATAATCGCTTCATCCATGGTCATCATCCCCTGCCTCCGTCCGGTCTGCATAATGCTGGGAAGCTGATGAGTTTTGCCTTCCCGAATCAGGTTGCGCACTGCCAGATTCACGTGAAGAACCTCAAAGGCCCCCACCCTTCCCCGGCCGTCAGCCTTAGGGATCAGCTGCTGGGAAATGATCCCCTCCAGCACATTCGCAAGCTGAACCCGGATCTGCTGCTGCTGATGGGGCGGGAATACATCAATAATCCTGTCTACCGTACTGGCCGCCCCAATGGTGTGAAGGGTGGAAAGAACCAAATGTCCGGTCTCTGCTGCGGTCACTGCCACACTGATAGTCTCATAGTCCCGCATCTCTCCTACCAGGATCACATCCGGATCCTCACGGAGCGCAGCCTTCAGCCCATTGGCATAGCTTTGGGTATCCGAACCGATCTCCCTCTGGTTTACCATGGACATTTTATGGGTATGGACATACTCAATCGGATCCTCTAAAGTAATAATATGGGCGTCCCGGCAAAGGTTCACCTTATGGATAATGGATGCCAGGGTGGTAGACTTACCGCTTCCTGTAGGCCCTGTCACCAGAATCAGCCCTCTTTTTCTATTATAAAGATCAATGACTGAAGACGGGATTCCCAGTTCCTCCGGAGAAGGAATCTCAGACCGTACCAGACGAAAGGCCAAAGCTGCCGCCCCCTGCTGCCGGAACACATTCACACGGTATCTTCCTGCCTCTTTTAAGGAAAGAGACATATCATATTCTCCCTTTTCCATAAAATGATCAAACTGTTCCTGACTCATAATTTCCTTAGCCGCCGCCATGGTATCCTCCCCCGTCAGGCTTTCATACGGCATGGATACCAGACTTCCGCTCAGCCTCATCTTCGGAGGCAGCCCTGCTGTAAAATGGACGTCACTGGCGCCTTCTTCAGACGCTCTTTTTAACACTTCCTTTATTTTCATCCCGTTTTCCTCTTTCCTGACACATTTGCTGCGTCATCTTCTCCTTCTCTTTCCTACAGCATAAATAATGTCTGCGCCTTCTCTTTTATATCCTTGGGAATATTCAACAGCACCCGAATATAAAAGCTTTTATTTTTTATCGAAAAATCTGTCTCCCCTTTGTAACGCTCCGCAGTCTTTACTATGCTGTTCACTCCCAGGCTATCCTTCTTTTTTCCTTTTGGCAGCCCTTTGTAAAGACATGCATCCTCGGCACACGTATTCTGGCACTGAATCACCAGCTTATGTCCCTTATATACAACAGACAGATGGATATATAGATCATCTTCCCGGGAGTCCATACACCCGTGAATGGCATTTTCAAAAATATTGGCAAGAATTGCAACCAGATCAATATCCCGGATCGGCAGATTCTGCTGAGCTTCCACCTTCATCTCCACTCTAATTCCCCGGTTCCTGGCATATCCTCCATAGACTGACAAGATGCCGTTGACTGCCTTATTGCTGCACACCGCCTCAGGCCGATTGCTCTCTACATCTTCTCCATACTGTTTTAAATATTCCAAAAGCCCTGCCTCATCCTTGGCCTTCACATACTCCCGAATCAAAAGACAGTGATGGCGCACATCATGGCGAATCCTGGCTGCTTCCTCCTCCGCCTGCTTTCCCAGCTCTAACTGGCGGCGCAAAAGCTGCTCATTCATCTCCAAAAGCTGCTTTTCTGCCTCATAGCAGTGTTCCCTGCCAAGGTGAATATACAAGTGAAAGATTAAGTACTGAATCACCCCTGCCATAAACATAATCACAAAAATCCGGATCACGTTCAGAACGGAAAAAGCCCGGTCAGCCGGCCAATAGGCTATAAAAGCAGCTATTATAAAGCATACTACTAAGGTAATAATACTAAACAGATCCATTTCCGCCCTGAGAAACTCCAGATTTTCAAAAAAGCATTTTCGAAATCTTCTCTGTAAAAAGAAAAGGATCGCAACAATCAGAACCACCCGTATCAGAATATCTACCCACATGCTTTCCCCAAACCACCACCTGGATATGTCTATCCCCAAAAAAACACACAGAGAAAGCAAATAAAAGCTAAGAGATATTTTATAAAGAGATAGATACAGACTGTCTCCGCTCATTATGCAGCAAAACACTCCGATCACCGGAAGACTGAGAAGCCCCGCAAAGCGAATGTATACATCCCGACTGAAATGGTACCAGATACTAAAACCCAAAATTGCTGCCAGCCAAAAAACAAAATAACTGATTATGGCCTTTTTCATTGATATCCTGGGACGGTCCAGCATAAGAAATACTGCCATCATCATAGCCCCGCCCATACCGTTGCGCAGAAGCGCAATCCAAAATGACCCACCTAACATGTTTTATCCTTCTCTTTTTTTCATAACCCCTTGCTGTTCATACAGCATAATCCTGCATCTGTATGATGAAACACTCTGACAGCTTACTATTGCTGATTGACCATATGATAGCAAAAAAAGAAAATTCTTAAAAGAGGTTTGGAATGAATCGCACTTTTGAGGGAATGAATCGCATCTATATAGAACCCTTTCTCATAGGATCAGCTTTTCTATAAAACAAAAAAGAATCCTGACCAAATAATTTTCAGAATTCTTTTACTCGTGTCTTTATCTATGAAGTTATGTCATTTGAATACATGCCGCAATCGGATTAATAATTCATCAAAGCCTTGGTTTATCCAGTCAAAATCAGTCATAGGGAACAATAATCCTGCTGCTGAACCATCCGTCCTCACATGTAAAATCTATATTCCCGCCATACCGCTCCACGCCTTTTATGATGCTGGATACGCCCACTCCTTTCCTTCCCTTTGACATCGGAATCCCGTTCTTAAAAAGGATATCCTCTCTGCAGGTATTTTCCACCACTATGGACAGCCTGCCTGCCTTTGTCTCCATCCATACCAGGATCTTTCTTTTTTCTTTTCCTGAATCCTCACAGCCATGTATAGCGTTTTCCAGAAGATTGGCCAGAATCGCCACCAGATCCACATCCTGAATCCCAATATTCTTATCTACGTTCACAGAAAAGTCCATGTCTATTTCTTCCTGCCCGGCCTGTGCCAGATAAACGGACAGCACATTGTCAATCACCGGATTTACACACACCCGTTTTCTTCCCGAATTTTCCACCTCAAAGCTGTATTCACTCAGATAATCCAGAAGCTTTTGTACCTCGCCCTTTTTGGCATACTCTGCAAGGTTCTGCATATGATGCCTGAAATCGTGGCGCACACGGCGGGCATTCTCCTCCGCCCGTTCCATAATCTTAATCTTCTGAACAAGAATTTTCTGGTGCTGCTCAATCTGGCTGTTTAAGGCAGCTTCCAGCATGTAATGGATAGTGTGGTAAATCACCCCATATCCCAGACAAATGGCTGCCATCAAAAGGATAAAAAACATCAATTGAATCTGGTCAATGCTGCCTGTATTCGCCACCACAGCCAAATAACCCAGATAGATCGTATACAAAACTGAAAGAAGACACATAGGCCACCATCCTGTTGTCAGCTCTCCCCGGATCTGATCAAATCTTTTCCGCAGCCCTTTCTGGTAGAAAATGAGAGTCCCGCCATGAAGCAAAGTACGGATATATGCGGATGCCCTTATACCTCCGCCAAAGAACCATTCTGCCAAAAGTTTTGACAAAGTCGTCACGGCAAGAAAAACCTGACAATAAGTCAGACATACAAACATTGTCTTAGGAAAATTTTCCTCAGACAAAAACAAAACCTCCCCAATCAATACAAAAAACGAAAACAAGAACAGTCCCCAAACCCATATGGACCGTTCTATCATAAAATAAGTCCCTAATGCAATGCCGATTTCTAAAAACGCCACGCTCATACACAAAAGCCTGGTTATCCTTTTAGGGAACCTGGATCGGCAAAACATGATAACTGCTGTACCATGAAGCAGGTATAAAAGACCGACTGCTTCTAGTGTCATATCTTTTTACCCCCCCCCATAAATTTAAGTTCACGTTTTACCCCCCCCCCGCACAGAAATAACTAAAATATTGTTCCCGCAGCGGCTGGTAAGCCCCTCTGGGAAGATAAATGTTCTTTCCTGTATCCATACAGGCTTCCTGTCCGCTAAGGCTGTCAATATGTTCTAAATTTACCACATAAGAAGCCCCGACTTTTTTAAATTCCTGCCATTCTGACAACATTTCATAAATCTCCGCCATAGTCATGCGCAGACGGATAAAACTGCCGTCAGCTAAATGCAGACGCTGGCTTTTCCCTTGTGCCTCACAATATACAATATCCTTTAAAGCCACCTTGCAGCTTCGCCCGTCACTTCGGAAAATCACATGTGCGATTCTGTTTTCCCTGTTCTTCATAATTTTATCCAGAACAGAAAACAGCTTTTTCTCTCCTACCGGCTTAACCAGATATTGAGCCGCATCCACTCCATAAGCATCCAGTGCATGCTCTTTTGAAGTTGTAAGAAACACGATCTTTCCCCGATTTCCCATCTGGCGCAGCTCCCTTGCCGCCTTAATTCCGCTCTTGCCTGGCATATATATATCAAGCAGAATCAAATCCGGGATATATTCTCCCTCCTTAATTCGTGTTAACATCTTCTCCGGGTCTTCAAACCGGTCAACGAAAATATCCTCATCCTCATGTCTTCTGCGCCATGAAAGGACAAGACTCTCTGTTTTATCCAGCTCCTTTTTCTCATCATCACAGATTGCGATCCGGTACATCTTTTGTCTTCCCCCTTGTTGTCTTTATGGTAAATTGTTTTCTGTCTTCATTGAAGATGCTTTTTAGTTTAACATAAACATTCCCATGCATACCACCAAAAATGCAACTACTCCCGGGGCAGTCAGAACAGTCCTCCAGAATCCTTTCTTTGGAACCGGCGCCCAGCCAGTAAACCAGGGCAGCCTCCAGCCATACAAACATGCCAGCACAACGGCCCCTATCATGCTTCCCACCATCAAAAGCCCCAAAAACGCGATTCCCAAAAGAGCAAAGGCTGTCTCTGCTGAAAATCCATCCAATCCTTGTAAGAGCACCACCGGCACCACTCCTCCTGCCAGGTTGATCATCATATGAAGTATGATTGTATACCCGATTCTCCCAGTACTGCTGTAAAGATATGCAAAAATCATGCCCAAAATACAGGCATAAAAAAATTGGTAAAAATTGCCGTGGAACAGGCCAAAAGCAACCCCGGACACCACCACGGCAGCTTTCTGGCCAAAAGGTACAATCCGGTCAATAAGGATTTTTCTGAACATGAGCTCCTCCATCATCGGAGCTACCACCACAGTTGAGAGAAACACAGTCCAGGGATTCATCTCCCCGATCAGATCCATCACCGGATTCTCCTGGGGGATTTTCGTCACTGCCTCTACTGCTCCCATCATGATCTGTCCTGCAAAATTCCCTATATAGGTAAAACCGAAGCACACCACTGCCCACAATAAAAATACGCCTATAGGGATCTTCTCCCCATCCTCCTTTTTCCAGGAAGGAACCTTTCGGATCATCAGCCAAAAGATCGGAAAGGCACACAAATACATGGAAGCCTGGGCCAGCATCAGATAGTCCATATCCGGCAGACCTTTCCCTCCATACGCCATCCAAAGCCCAAGTCCCACTCCCATAAAAAGCTGTATCCCTATATCAACCAGAAAAAACACCACAAACGCCCATCCGATTCTGGAAAACTGTCTCCTTGTTTCCATTCTGTTCTCCTGCCACGCCTTTCTATTGCTTTTTGCTGCAGCCCGTGATCCTCAAGCGGGCGTAACCCCTCTGCCATAACAGGGGAGCCAGCCAGATGCCAACTCCCCTGCAAGTTTCAGCCTGCTATGACAAATTTCTCATAAGACTATGCATCCATTTTGTCAATCTTAGACGCCCTTGCCTCCACTTCCTTTTTCTGAATATCGCCCGGAGCCTGCTCATAGCGGGCAAACTCATATTCATAGAGTCCGATTCCTCCGGTCATGGAACGCAAATCTGTATTATAACCGAACATCTCAGACATAGGCACATCTGCTTCAATAATCTGTTTCCCGTGATGGTCTGAATTCATCCCCAGCACACGCCCTCTTCTCCGGTTCAAATCTCCCATAACATCCCCTGTAAACTTATCGGGAACCGTCACTTTCACGGAGGCAATGGGCTCTAAGAGCACTGGATTGGCCTCCATAAAGCCCTTCTTAAATGCCATGGAGGCGGCTGTCTTAAATGCCATCTCAGAAGAATCAACCGGATGGTAGGAGCCGTCGATCAAAGTCGCCTTCACGCCCACTACCGGATATGCGGCTAACGGACCCTTCACACAACTCTCCTGAACGCCCTTCTCTACTGCAGGGAAGTAGTTTCTGGGAACTGCTCCTCCAAATACATTTTCCTCAAACACATAAGGAATCTCCAAATCGCCTGACGGCTCAAAGATCATCTTTACGTCGCCGTACTGGCCATGCCCGCCGGTCTGCTTCTTATATTTGCCCTGAACCTCCACTTTCTTGCGGATGGTCTCACGGAAGGCAAATTTAGGCTTGCTCAGCTCGATCTCTACTTTATAACGGTTCAAAAGCTTGCTGACTACTACCTCAAGCTGCTGATCACCGATACCGTACAGAAGAAGCTGCCGGTTCTCCTTGTCATTGACTGCCTTTAAGGTCAGATCCTCCTCTGTCAGCTTTGCCAAAGCGCTGCTGACTTTATCCTCATCCCCCTTGGTAACGGTTTTGTACCGCATATAAGTATAAGGAGTGGAGATCTGCGGCTTATGGTAAACAATGGGAGCCGTGCGCACTGCAATGGTATCTCCGGTCTGGGTCACATTAAGCTTTGCCACTGCGCCGATATCTCCGGCCTTCAGCTCAGACACCTCAATGGACTCCTTGCCGCGGAGCAGATAAACCTTGGCCACTTTTTCCTCTGCATCCTTATTCACATTATAGATCACAGAGTCCGGTTTTAAGGTTCCGGTACAGATCTTCATCAGAGAATATTTTCCGATGAACGGATCCACAATGGTCTTAAATACCCGTGCAGATAAGGATACCTGATCGTTATACTTTGCCGTAAAACGCTCACCAGTAGACACATCTACACCAATACACTCAAACTTATCCGGTGTGGGCAGATAGCGGTCAATCGCTTGAAGGAGGGTCTTAAATCCCTGGCAGTTAATGCCCGATCCCATAAGAACCGGCACAATGCTGCCGTCAATCACATGAGACCGGAGAGCGGAAGATATCTCCTCCTGACTAAATTCTTCCCCTGAGAAATACCGCTCCATGTATTCTTCACTGGTCTCTGCCACAGCCTCCATCAAAGCCTCTCTGGCAATCCCCAAATTCTTCATGGAATACTCCGGAATGTCACACTCCTCATAATCGCTCATGTTGGTAAAACGGCGTCCTGCCATCTTCACCACATTCACATAACCCACAAACTTCTCATTCTCACGGATCGGAAGCTGGAACGGGGCTATCTTTCTGCCGAACCGCTTCTCTAACTTTAACACCAGCTCACGGTAGCTTGCATGGTCATCATCCATATTGGTCACAAAAATAATCCGGGGCAGGCCGAGCTTCTCACACAGTTCCCACGCCTTCTCCGTACCCACTTCAATACCAGCCTTACAGTTAACCACAATGATGGCCGCGTCTGCCACGCTGACAGCCTCCTCAGCCTCTCCCACAAAGTCAAAGTATCCGGGGGTATCCAGAAGGTTGATCTTGATCATACCGTCTTCTCCCTTGTACTCCAACGGGATCAGAGATGTGGAAATGGAGAACTGACGCTTGATCTCTTCTTTATCATAATCGCTGATCGTATTTCCGTCGGTCACCTTTCCCATGCGCTTGGTGACGCCGGTGAGCAGTGCCAGTGCTTCTGCCACCGTCGTCTTACCGGCTCCTCCATGGCCAAGAAGCACGACGTTGCGGATTTGCTGTGTCCCATATACGTTCATAAAATTCCCTCCTGTATCTCAATTTTGGTCCATGATGATATTCTACTAAAAAAGCGTGAAAATTACAAGACAAAGAGAAAAATTGCACAAAATATTTTATTCGAGGAAATTTCTATCACTTTAAAGTGTCAAAGTTTAAAGCAGCAGAGCATTGACAATCAAAGCAGAATGGAGTAGAATAGCGAAAAGGCATTGACAGCTTCTCAATGCAAAACTCTGTTTAGTGAGGATAAAACCATGATTATTATTATGAAACCCCATGCTTCCAAGGAAGCAATCCGCCATATTACCTGCCAGATCGAACAAAAAGGGCTTCAGGTCCATCTCTCGGAAGGACATGAGGTCACGATTGTAGGTGTTGTGGGCGACAAGTCTAAGCTTCGGGACATTAATTTTGAGATTGCCGAGGGAGTGGACAAGGTGGTGGCTGTCACTGAGTCGTATAAGCTGGCCAACCGGAAGTTCCACCCGGAGGCTTCCGTGATTCCTGTGGGCAGCACCTCCATTGGCCCCGGCACCCTGACCATCATGGCCGGCCCCTGCGCAGTGGAAAGCCGGGAGCAGCTTTTAGAAACAGCCTTTGCCGTAAAAAAAGCAGGGGCCTCTTTTCTAAGAGGCGGCGCCTATAAGCCCCGCACCTCCCCCTACTCCTTTCAGGGCTTAGAGGAGGAAGGGCTCAAATATATGAAGGAGGCCAAAGATGCCACCGGCCTTTCAGTCATCTGTGAAGTCACCAGTCATCATGCCATTGAAACTGCCGTAAAATATGTGGATATGCTCCAGATCGGGGCACGGAATATGCAGAACTTTGAGCTGTTAAAAGAAGCCGGAAAGGCAGGGATTCCCGTGCTCTTAAAGCGGGGCCTGTCCGCCACTATCGACGAGTGGCTCAACGCTGCAGAATACATTATGTCAGAAGGAAATGAGCAGGTAGTGCTGTGCGAGAGAGGCATACGCACCTATGAGACTTCCACCAGAAATACCTTAGACATCAGCGCTGTGCCGGTGCTGAAAGGAAAGACCCATCTGCCGGTTATCGTAGATCCCAGCCATGCCACCGGCGTCCGGGCCTATGTGCCGCCCCTTGCCAAGTGCGCCATTGCGGCAGGAGCAGACGGACTGATGATTGAGGTACATCCGGATCCGGCCCGCGCCCTTTCCGACGGCCCACAGTCACTAACCTTTGATCAGTTTCAGGATTTGACCGCATCCCTGCGGCCCTATGCCCGGCTGGAGGGGAGGGACTTTTAATGTCAGACAAGGTGATCGGCTTTATCGGCTTAGGGCTTATCGGCGGCTCTATTGCCAAGGGCATAAAGCGTGCCTGCCCGGGCATACAGATCATGGCTTACATGAGAACCCGATCAAAGCTGGAGCAGGCCCAAAGGGACGGCATTGTGGACGTGATTTTAGACGGCGTGGGAGAAGACTTAAGAGTATGTGACATGATCTTTTTGTGTACCCCCGTAGAATACAATGCACGCTACTTATCCGAACTGCGCCCCTTTCTGAAAAACGGGGCTGTTGTGACAGATGTAGGCAGCACAAAGGCCAATATCCATCAGGCTGTCCGGGATCTTGGCATGGAGGAATGCTTTGTGGGAGGGCATCCCATGGCCGGTTCCGAGAAAACCGGTTATGAAAATGCCTCTGACCATCTTCTGGAAAATGCTTATTACGTGATTACCCCCACCCCCTTTTCCAGACAGGAGGATGTGGACGAGCTGGTAAAGCTTGCCAAGCTTATTGGGGCCATTCCCATTGTGCTGGATTTTGCCAGACATGACCAAATCGTGGCAGCCATCAGCCATCTGCCCCATATTATTGCCTCCAGCCTGGTAAATCTCATCCAGGACCAGGATGATTCCGAGGAACAGATGAAACGGCTTGCAGCAGGAGGCTTTAAGGATATTACCCGGATCGCCTCCTCCTCCCCGGAGATGTGGGAACAGATCTGTATGACCAACACAGAACCTATCTGCGGGATTCTGCAGGCATACATTGATTCCCTGACCCAAATCCTGAACGATGTGCGCAGCCATGACAGCAAAGCCGTATTTGACCTGTTTGAACGCTCCCGCGCCTACCGGGGATCCATCCCTGACGGGCCAAAGGGCCCGGTACCGCCTGAGTATTCCTTTACGGTAGATATTGTGGATGAGCCAGGTTCCATCTCCACCTTGTCTGTAATCCTAAGCGCCCGGGGAATCAATATCAAGAATATTGGAATCAACCACAACAGAGAACAGGGTGAAGGCGCCCTAAGAATCAGCTTTTATGAGGAAAAGGCCAGAAATGCAGCCTGGGAGCAGCTTCAAAAGTATAATTATACATTAAGCTGACTGCCTGCAGAGTTTCACCAGATATAATGCAGACAGCAGACAACGAATCGCGCATATCAGGAGGAAACCTTATGAAATTCTACCCATGCCCGCGCCTTAGGGGGGAGATCACCATTCCCGGAGACAAATCCATCTCCCATCGGGCCGTTATGTTAGGCTCCATTGCCAAAGGAACCACCCGGATTCACAATTTTCTTCAGGGGGCTGACTGTCTTTCTACCATTTCCTGCTTTCGTCAGATGGGAATTGAGATTGAAAATAATGGTTCCTCTGTCTTAGTCCATGGCAAAGGGCTGCGGGGGCTAAAAAAGCCGGAGCAAATATTAGACTGCGGCAACAGCGGCACCACCACCCGCCTGATCTCCGGGATTTTGGCTGCCCAGCCTTTTCCGAGTACTCTGACCGGGGACCAGTCCATACAAAAGCGTCCTATGAAGCGAATCATAGACCCGCTTACCCAAATGGGCGCCCAAATCCGCAGCCTTCACGGCAATGGCTGTGCCCCCTTAGAGATCACCGGCTCTAAGCTTCACTCCATTCACTTCTCCTCCCCGGTAGCGTCTGCCCAGGTAAAATCCGCAGTCCTTTTAGCCGGACTTTACGGTGACGGGGAGACCAGTGTCACGGAGCCTTCTGTGTCCCGGAACCACACGGAGCTGATGCTCAGCCGCTTTGGAGCCAATGTCCGCACAGAAGGCACTGCCGCCATCCTTCTTCCTGCCAAGGAGCTGTACGGCCAGGAAATCTTCGTGCCTGGTGATATATCCTCCGCAGCATTTTTTATCGCGGCAGGTCTGATTGTGCCGGACTCTGAGATCCTGATTCACAATGTGGGCATTAACCCTACCCGCAGCGGTATCCTAAAGGTCTGCAGGGACATGGGCGCAGATTTAACCCTGCTGGATGAAAATCAGGAATCAGGGGAACCGGCTGCTGATATTCTGGTCAAAAGCAGCACCCTTCATGGAACCGTCATTGAAGGCGCTCTGATCCCCACCCTGATCGACGAGCTTCCTGTCATTGCCGCCATGGCATGCTTTGCAGAAGGTCAAACCATTATCCGAGATGCCGCAGAGCTAAAGGTCAAGGAATCCAACCGGATCGAGGCCATGGTGCGCAGTCTTTCTGCCATGGGGGCAGACGTAAAAGAGACAGAAGACGGCATGGTAATCCACGGCAAAAGGCCCCTTCATGGAGCAAGGATTGACAGCCGGGCTGACCACAGAATTGCCATGACCTTTGCCGTGATCTCCTGCTTAGCAGAAGGTGAGACGGAAATCACAGACGCAGAATGTGTCCGGATCTCCTACCCCGGGTTTTATGAGGATTTGCAGAGGCTTGGGGCCCGTTAAATCCATATCTCCAAGAGAATGCCGCAAAATGCTGTTTATGTACAATATATATGGAAACCTTCGTGGTTTCAATTCTATATCTTGTATATAACATCTGTTTTGCGGCATTCTCTCTATTCAATATTTCCGCTGTATGGAAGTGACTTGATAAAACACTCCATGTATTCCCAATCCGGAATCTTCTCTCCCCTTTCATTATATACAAAAGGCAGCTTCAGCTCTGTTGACTCCATTGCGCCTCCATTCCATTTTCTGTCATAAATGTAATGCTGCTTCTGAAGCTGTATGATTGTGATGATAAACATTGCTTTATATACATTCAAGTCAAATCTGGGCATCCATGCTTTCACATCATCAGAATTAAAAAATCCTCCCGCCTGAAAATACGCCTCTGCCACACTTCCGTTATAATTTACAGTAATACACGGTCCATAGTAAACAGGATCTTCACTGATATATCCGGTAATTCCGTTATTGTATTTTGTAGCTCCTAAAAATGGCGTCGGACCTGGCTTTTGATCTGATTTGGTCAATCTTACTCCTGGCTTCACATCAAACAGCCCTTCCTCCCCTCCCACTGAAAACTCATGCCAGCTCTCTGGATCATATGGCCTGAAGTTTACATTTTTTGGTGTATTCACCTGTTCGTAAAGCTTTTGAAAATCATCCTGATCAACATGCTCAAGAAACCAAGATAAGTTTGTACAATCTTCATCCTCCAGCATCCCCCTCTCATCCATATATTTATATAATGCATATCTTTTCAGGGTATGCCGGAAATCCTGTTCCTTTAATGAAGAATAATCTGTTTCTGTATATGCTTCTGCCAATGCATCATCCGTCAGTTGAATTTCCTTCCATACATATCTTTTATTATCAGGCTTATGACCTGGCTTTAATTGTAAAAGCAGCTTTTTCTGTATCTGTTTCCAATTTCCGGTATCCTTTCTTCCATTATGAGGAACTATCTTAAAACCATCCTCTTTCCATAAACCAAAAAACACCGGATCTGACGGATTATGAGAAACATGCGCCTTAAAAACCATGATACATGTGCTTGTACCTACATGGCTGTCATAAAACAACCGGGGAGGCATTGTAAGTACTGCAAGAAGCGTGTGGCTTTCCATTATTTTTTTCCGCAGCTTCATTCCTTTATTGCCGGCACAAGACATGGGAACAATCGCAATGCCAATTCCGCCCTTTTTTAAATAATGCAGCATGGAAGCCACAAAATCTAATTCTGATTGACCTCTCTGTATAAGCAATTCTCTTTTTCTTTCATCTTCCATTGATTCAGGAAGTAATGAAATATCATACCGCTTCTCATTTTCTTTTGCGTCATCCTTCAGAGCATACGGCGGATTCATAAAGCCAAAATCAATGTCATCAAATTTCTTTAAAGCATTGGCTAATGTAATCTTCGTATTAGACAAATAATATGTTTTTCCCCGTTCATCCTTTGAAAAATAAGAATCCCGGGTCAAAGAAGAACAGTTAAACAAATTTGACTTTCCATCCCCATGAAAGCGCATATTTGCATATGCCAGAGCAAACATACTGTCATCGGATTCTACCCCAATCAAGCTGTTCTTACGTGCAAATTCACATCTTTCTTCTTTCTTTTCATTGCTTAAAGCTTCTAAGCCTATATTAAATTTAATTCTCTCCAGCGCAGAGATTAAAAAAGCCCCTGTTCCTGTACAAATATCCAAAATCTTTGTCTTTTCAGTAAGCTTTGTTTTTCCAAAATGCTCGGCAAGATCACAAAATAATGTGGTGATATGCTTGGGAGTTAACACTATTCCCTTTTCTTTTGCATTTCCCTTTGTATAGCGAAGAAAAGTTGTATAAAATTCTCCCATGATATCAATGCCCTTATAATGCTCCAATATAACTATTACATTCTGATACAAAGAATAAATACACACGGATAAGAAGGTTTTTCCCTCATTAAAAAACCGATTCATCCCCTGAGGAAAATACGATAATTCTGTCTTATTCAGCAAAGTGTCATAAAACTTGTTTAACGAATTTCTTTTCCCCAAGGGAATTTCATCTATATCCCAAATCCCTTCTATGTAATCATCATCCCCTATATGGCCTTTTCCGTATAGGGCCTCTTTCAAAAGCCGTCTTGCCGATTTTTCCAGAAGATCGTCTTGTATCATATTCACTTTTGAAGCTTTCTTATCTTCTACCGCCTTTTTTGTATATCGGTATAGTTCAGAGCTTTTGTTTGTCAGGCCCAAAAGAATAGCAGAAATAAACCCTGCCTTAGAATTATCTTCAATACCGTTTGCCCGAAGGAAATTTGCACATTGCAATGTATATGCCCGCAGTCTTCTTGTAATATCTTCTCTAGTCTCTGCAAACCGGTTTAATGCTATATCAATGTCCTTTTCATAATCTTCTATGGAAACCAGTCCATCCTGATAGCCCTTGTCCTCTAATAATATAACGTCTTTATCCTCGCATCCCTTTGGCACAATAAAGGATGTAATTCTAAAATCGATCTCATTCTGTCCGGAAATGCCAATGGCAATCACATCAAATTTATCTTTTAAAAATGATGCATACCACAGAGCTCCGTCAACCGCATACTTTTGAGTCTCCGCAGAGTTTCCGTACCCTTTCCCTATATAGTCCAAAGCATCATCAAATCTGTTTTGATCCTTTGTCTCTGGTTTGCATTCAATCACTGCAATACAACCAGAGTCTTCCTTCACAATCGTAAAATCCGGTATTCCTTTTTCTGCATAAGATTGTTTCTTGGAAGCCTTTTGAAAACAATTTATCAGCCATTCATCTTTTGTTCCTTTATAGCTCTCCTCTGCATACCATATAACACCATCCTGCATTTTATTCTGTGAGTCCGGATACCCGCTGATACTCTTTATTTTGTCTCTAACCAGTCCCTTTGTTGTTGCTTCTGATACCATAGCTGCACCTCCCATCCCAAAAACAAAAAACAACCGCTTTTATACTTACCATAATACAAAAAACAGGCACATTATACAAGCATCATCGCAAAAAATACGTCGAACGCTTTTCTTACATTTTCTTTAATCCCGTTCCCTTTTTCGGGGAAATCCGCTATAATGTTCTCAAATATGGCAAATTTCTTTCATATTTTTCAGAGTATACCGTTAACGGATATTCTCTAAAAATCACATTAAGATTACATTAAAAATACCACAACAGGAGTATATTTTATTATGAACACACACTGCAAACCCCTAAAATTTCTGACCTTCCTTTTCTTCTGTGCCTCTATTCCCGCCTTTCTGTCTCCTCCTGCCCACGCTTCCCAGGAAATATCTTCCGAAAGCGCCCAGGAAGCCGCGGATCAGGTTTCTGAATCTGCAGACAGCAGCAATAGCGCCGAGGAGACTGCTGCCGGTTTAAACGGCAATTCCTCCTCTGACGGCACAGACACTGCCCGCACCCCTGTGTTGTGGGTTATCGGAGATTCTACTGCTGCAGAATTTAATGACACTGCCTACTATTATCCCCGCTATGGCTGGGGAACCCAGCTTTACAGATATTTTCAGGGTGTGACCATAGAGAACTTAGCCGTATCCGGCACCAGCACTCAAAGCTATCTCCAGACTGACCAGTATCAACAGCTCCTTCAAAAAATGCAGGCCGGGGACTTTCTGCTGATTGGCTTTGGACACAATGATGAGAGGCCGGAAAACCTGCGCTACACCAACCCCAACACTTCCATCTCCACCCCTGGATCCATTCAGCACTACCTGTACGAATACTATATCCGTCCGGCACAGGAAGCCGGAGTATCCCCCGTATTGTGCACTCCCATTGTCCGCCGGGACTTAGGGAACAATTATACCGGGGCAAGCGGCCACATCACCACCTCCCAGGGCACGGTCCAGGGAACCTTTGAAGGCGGCGACTATGCCAAAGCCATCCAGAAAGCAGGCGTGGCCAAAAGTGTCCCTGTGTTGGATCTGACCAAACGCACCAGGGAAATCTACAAGCAGCTCGGCGCTCAAGGGGTAAAGAACCGCCACGCCTACAGTTCTTCCCGGGAAGCCAGTATAGACAATACCCACACCAACCTTTACGGCGCTGCCTGCAATGCGTGGCTGATTGCAGATGAGCTTTCAAAGACCACCAGCCCCTTGAAAAACTATCTGGCTGAAGACTTAAGCCAGCCGGATCCATCCATTCTCACCGTAAATCCGCTTTATCAGGAACGTTCCTTTAACCGCCCTGTATCAGAAAGCGCTCAGTGGACCACTGTGGGGGACTGGAAAGGCACTGTGTTCGGGGACATTGATGCTTATGAGTATCTGAACAATGTTTACTTTAATCTGTCTCCCTACGGCGACGGGGTGCTTTGGATAAAGGCCGGACGATTTAAAGAAAATAACAATGCCTCTGCTGAGACAAGAGTAGGCAAAATCTCCGCCAGCACAGACGGCATTGCCATGTACTATCAAGCCATTCCCGCTGACCGGAATTTTGTCCTGTCAGCAGATGTAACCATCTATCACTTAGACCCCAACAACCAGGCATCCTTTGGCCTGATGGTCCGGGATGACATTTACTTAGACACTGTTACCAGCGACACTTTAGGAGACTATGTTGCTGCCGGCCCCTTAATGTTAGGCTCTGACGAGCCATGGAACTGCTTTGCCAGAAAAAGCGGTGTCCTGATCTCCGGCGGCATTGCTGACCATACCTATAAGCCCAGTGAAACCCTGCACGTGGAAATCCGCAAATCTTCCGACGGTTATACCTGCACCTTTGGGGACAATTCCCCGGTATCTGCCGGTTTTGATTTCCCGCTGACCGCCATTGATTCAGAATATGTGTACGCAGGCATGTTTGCCGCCAGAAGCGCTGACGTTACATTCCAAAATATCAGCCTTCAGTTTACAGACTAATGCAATCATTAGCATAATATTCTGCTTCTTTCAAGATGAATCTAAAAATATCTGTAAACAATTTATTAAGATTTGTATATAAAATGCCGATCATACCAACAAGAAAATAGAATCCGGACAAATAGATGCAGAACCGATAACACGCAGATTTGAACTGCTGTTATCGGTTCTTTTCTGGGCTTAGAAATATTGCAGGTAATATGAATCCTTTTTTCATATATTGTGTTAATATCTTAATGCTTTTTATCATTAAATCTTTGATTCTGTAATCCGCAAACTCTCTAAGGGTCCAAATTCACCATAAAAAATCGGCACTCTCTTTCAAGATGTGCCGTTTCTTCAATAAAAACTATGTCAAGATACCCCTGTTCCTCTTTCCACAATCTCCTGAAACCTTTCCAAATCCCCTGCCGTCGTAATCTTAAAATTCCCCTCATCCCCAGGGATCATAACAATATCCATTCCATCCAAAACCGCCGGCTCCGTAGAACCATTGATCTTATAAATTTCCTCCGGCAAAAGCTTTCTATTGGCCTCATAATACCTTCCGATCCGAAACACTTCCGGGGCCTGCCCCGCATATACCATGCTGCGATCCAGCAAAGATGCAACACTCTTTCCATGGTCACGGCTTACATACACGGTATCCTTCATAGGCAGCGCCGGCATCAGCCCGTCATGCCCGTCCGCTGCCTTTAGGCAATCAGAGATCTGTCCGGAAGATAGCAGGGGCCTTGCCGCATCATGAATCAATACATATCCGTGGTCCCCTGCATATTTCCGGATATCTTCCAATCCATGAAAAATAGAAAGCTGCCGGTTTTTCCCCGGAACGGAAAATCCCTTAAATTTCCCTTTTCTGTCCGACTTTTCCAGTACCTTTCCAATCAGATCATGCCAGGATTTATCCGCCACAATATGCAGTGCGTCAATCTGCTCATGGGCTGACAGTACTGAAATACAATACCCTATAACCGGCCTGCCTCCTGCTTCTATGTATTGTTTCGGAATATCCGATCCCAGCCTGGTTCCGGTTCCTCCGGATAAGATTAACGCCACATTCATATGTCTCATACCCCTTCAAGCTCATGCTTCTTTTTGTCACGAACCGAAATCTCCCTTCCCAACTGCACCTCAATCAGCTCCACACCTGTATCTGCAATGATCGTATGGCGGTCTCCTGCCCGCAAAAAGGTCACGTCTCCTGTTTTCACAGGCTTCCTTTTTCCATTGATAACTGTATATCCTCTGCCGCTTATGACAGTCCAAACCTCGTCACGAAATTCATGGCTGTGATAGTTCATAGAATGTCCCGGGTTCAGCGTTACCTTAATGGTCAGGCTCTCCTCCTCCACATCAATCACCTTAAAGCTGCCCCAGGATTTTTCTGCAAACCGTATCTGCCGATGCATATCCTCCACAAAAGGCTTCATATAAGAGCTTTGTTCCCTGTCAGACACCAGGATCCCCTCCACCGAAGCACTGATAATCACGTCACGAAGCCCCATTGCAAGAACCGGCATATCCAGTTCATTTAAAATATAAACATTCTCGCAGGTGTCATCCATCCGTCCGTCACCGATGACTACTTCATCCATAGCTTCAGTCAAAGTATTCCAAGTTCCAAGATCCTTCCAAGTCCCTCCGAAACGCATAACCTGAATGGAATCTTCCTTCTCTGCTATCGCACAGTCAAATGATATTTTCGGTAATTTGGCATAGTTTTCAAGCAAAGTCTGATAGTCACAATACCCCAGCTTTTTCCTAACCTGTTCAATAAGATACGACAGGCGGAACACAAACACTCCGCTGTTCCACAAGGCGCCCTGTTCCATATACTGCTTTGCTGTCTCTAAATCCGGCTTTTCTTTAAAAGCCAAAACCTTTGAAATTCTATCCTTCTTTTCCGGGATCATATACCCATATTTTTCACTTGGATAAGCAGGTTCAATTCCCATCAAAACAAGCCTGGCCTCCCCCTTTTCGGCCTGCTCCGCCAGCATTTTCAGCGCCTCAAAATAATCCCGCTCCACATAAGGATCTACCGGACAGACTACTGCAAATTCCTCCTCGGAAATCCCTTTTACATCAACCAGATACGCCCCAGCCAACGCGATTGCAGGAAACGTGTCTCTGCTGCAAGGCTCTATTGCCAGATCTGCCTTATCTCCAATCTGGTTGCGGATTGCCGATACCTGAGCCCGGTTGGTGGCAATGGTAATATCCACTTCAAAGTCCAAAGACCTTAGCTGTCTGTATACTCGCTGCAGCATGGACTCATAGCTTCCGTCTGATCTTTTAAATATTTTGATAAACTGTTTTGACCTTATGCCATTTGACAAAGGCCACAGCCGTTTCCCTGAACCGCCGGAAAGTAAAAGAATGTTCATTGCCCCTCCGCCTTGTCTATGATAAAATGATCCAGAAAATCCTTATAAGTCCGTTTTAATCCGTCCTTCAATTCCGTTTTATAAACCCAGCCAAGCTTTTCTGCCTTAGATACATCCAACAGCTTTCTTGGGGTTCCGTTAGGTCTGCTTGTATCCCAATCAATTTTTCCCTCAAATCCCACTGTTGCCGCGATCAGTTCTGTCAGCTCCTTTATGGTAATCTCTTTTCCGGTTCCGCCGTTTACCGTCTCATTCCCACTATATGTGTTCATAAGAAACACACAAAGCTCTGCCAAATCGTCCACGTAAAGAAACTCCCGCAGGGGACTGCCGTCCCCCCAGCAAATTACATGTTGGGCTCCCGTCACCTTAGCCTCATGAAAACGCCTAATCAACCCTGGGATCACATGACTGCGTGTCGGATGATAGTTATCATTCGGCCCATAAAGGTTCGTCGGCATAACGGAAATGAAATTTGTTTTGTACTGTCTGTTCCAATACTCACAATATTTTAAACCGCTGATCTTGGCAAGTGCATAAGCCTCATTGGTTTTCTCCAGCTCCGAAGTCAGCAGACAGCTCTCAGTCATTGGCTGGGGCGCACACCGAGGATAAATACAAGAGGATCCTAAAAACTCCAGCTTTTTTACCCCGTATACTCCCGCAGCATGAATCACATTCATTTCCATCATCATGTTTTCATACATAAAATCTGCAGGCGCCTCTGCATTTGCCGCAATACCACCTACCTTTCCAGCCGGATGAAACACATATTCCGGCCTTTCCTCACGAAAAAACTCCTCCACCAAAGCCTGTCTCGTCAAATCCAATTCCCGGTGGGTTCTGGTTATAATATTATGATATCCCTGCTTCTTAAGCTCCCGGACAATAGCAGAGCCAACCATCCCCCTATGTCCTGCCACGTAGATTTTTGAATCCCTTTCCATGACTAACCCCTTTCCGCAGCCACCCTTTTACTAGTCATCGTTTTTAGCCGCCTTTTTGATCATCTTTTTTCGGCTACCTTTTCCATATCATGCTTTACCATAAGCCTGACCAGCTCCTCAAAGGTTGTCTTCTGGGGATCCCATCCAAGCTCCGTCCTGGCCTTTGTGGGATCACCCAGAAGGTTAATCACATCCGTAGGCCGGTAAAAATCCTCTGAAACCTCAACCACAATCCTGCCTGTGGCCTTATCATACCCTTTTTCCTCAAGTCCCTGCCCCTGAAACTCCAGCTCTATCCCTGCATAGTGAAATGCAAGCATACAAAACTCACGGACACTGTGCTGAACCCCTGTTGCAATAACAAAATCATCCGGCCTATGGTTCTGAAGGATCCGCCACATACATTCCACATAATCCTTTGCATAACCCCAATCCCGAAGAGAAGAAAGATTCCCGAGAAACAGCTTGTCCTGCCTGCCCTGCGCAATGCGGGCCGCCCCAAGAGAAATCTTTCGGGTGACAAAAGTCTCTCCACGCCGCTCCGACTCATGATTAAACAAAATACCAGAACAGCAGAACATACCATATGCCTCCCGATACTCCTTTGTGATCCAAAAACCGTATTGTTTTGCCACAGCATAAGGACTATAGGGATGAAACGGCGTAGTCTCAGACTGAGGCACCTCCTCTACTTTTCCATAAAGCTCAGAGGTAGATGCCTGGTAAATACGGCAGGTCTTTGCCTGACCCGTAACACGAACTGCCTCCAGCACCCTCAAAACCCCTGCTGCATTAATGTCCGCCGTAAACTCCGGAACATCAAAGCTTACCTGCACATGGCTCTGAGCCGCCAGATTATAGATCTCATCCGGCCGGACAGTGCCAATGATATGAACCATGCTCATAGAATCCCCAAGGTCTCCATAATGAAGATAAAATCTCTCCTGTCCCTCCAGATGTGCGATCCGTTCCCGGTAATCCACCGATGACCGTCTGATTACACCGTGTACTTCGTATCCTTTTTCCAATAATAATTCCGCCAAAAACGAACCATCCTGGCCTGTAATCCCTGTAATTAATGCCCTTTTGATAAAATCATCCTCCTCTTGCATCCATTCACATGCTCCTGTGCCTTTCACTGCCTTACATTCCATTTCTGCATAACCTGTCTCTCCTGCCAAGAAACATCAAAACTGCAAATCCCGTATATTCTGCAAAGTTTCCCCGTAAGGTCTTTCTTTCCCAAACAGCAAGGTGGTTCCCAGCACAAACCCCCGCACCCCTTTCGGTGCATACTCCAAAATCTTGTCCGCACTGCAGGCCCCATCCCAGTATATCTCAAAGTCCATGTCCTCTTTCAGTGCAAGCAGCTTTGTGATCTTCTTGCCCACATAGGGCAGATACATCTGTCCCGCATTGCCTGGATTCACAGACATGACCAGAACCTTTTTTACAATGCGCAGCATCTCCATCACTGTCTCCACCGATGTCCCCGGATTGATGGCAATGCCCGGAATCATATCTGCATTGATGATCTTTTGCAGGGTGGTGGAAGGATGGTACTCTGCCTCCGGGTGAATGTATACGGTATCCCCCTTACGCAGATTATTTAGAAATAAATTGATACAGTTATTGGGATGTTCAATCATCAAATGAACATCCAGCGGTTTGCCCGTTGCTCCTGCTATGTATTTCATGTCATTTAAGGACATGGCAAAATTGGGCACATAGCGCCCATCCATAATATCGATGTGGAAGGAATCGATTCCTCCCTCATTCAAATCCATGACTTCCTTCTCCAGATTGCCGTAGTTGGCACACATCATGGAGGCTGTTAATTCAAAATCCACTATTTGTCACCTCGTCAATATACTTTATCATTCAATCACATCGTTTATATCAGTCATCCGGTTAAAAAACGGATCCTCCACCACCAGACTTAAAAAATCCATATCCAAAATTTTCACTTTATGGATCAGCTTTAAAAGAATTTCATCCAGTTCTTTATCATTCCTCAGCTCGGACGGGGGGCACAGCTTCATATAAGTTTTAAAATAATCCAATATCCCTCTCTGCGCTCTCTCAACACACATCCGGTCCTTATCGGTCCTGGTTTCTTCTTCATAAACCGGCTGTCCTTTCTCATCAAAGCCGCTGACCGAAGGATCTGGTGAGGTAAGCAACGTCTCAAGGATATAATAGTCATCAAAAACAGCACATGTTTTTGTCTCATCTCCTCCATAAAAGGAGTCCGCATCCACCCCTCTGCTTCTCATCAAATCCCTTTCCAACTGCAAAAAATAAAGTCCCTTCAAAGGATTTTTCACAAGTCTTTGTACATACATCTGGGTGGTTCCTTTTGCCACAAAATCAAAAAAGGCAATTTCCCCCTCCTGTTTCCCTAACTGGTCGATATAACGCTTGTAATGATTCCTGGCATGAAAAGCATTTTCCAAAATAGACTTTTTATACTTTCGTAATCCAACTTCCTCCCCGGATGCCTTCTCGTCCCGGATAGTTTTCACATCAATTCCAAAGCGTTTTTTCAGGCTTTCCTCCAGGGTTCCGCTAAACTTCATTTCATCCACATACTGAATATCCTTGTCACTCTCCATGCCTGACCGGATAGCAGCCACCCTGGATGTGAGAAAATAGACAGACCGGTCCTCCTCCCTGCGCAAAGCCATAAAATGCGCATACATTTTCTGAATCAAATATCCGTCTCTTGCGCCAAACCATATGGTTTTTATTTGCTGCCTTTTTACCTGCCCATAAAACCAAAGCACAAAATCACTGATCAGTGGCCCGCACAAAAGATATCCCACATCATATGCATCCCTTATCCCAATCGATTTGTCCTCATTTTCAAACTGGAAAGGGCTGTTAAAAAGCCTTGCAGAAAATATGCCTGTTTTCAAACGTTCGGACAGCGTATCCATATGCCCTGCCAGCCCTAAATACCCTACCGATTCCATCAGCTCCAGCCCGCTGGGAAGCCTGCAGGTTTCAAAGCCTTTATCATGAGCACTTTCCACGTCTGCCGCAACATCATCGCCCACATGGAGACAGGTTTTCCCTCTCTCCCGCTCCCTTAAAATATCAAACAGATTCTGTCTCTTACCGGTCTTGTACTCACTGGAAGCCAAAATATCTGCGTACTCTGTGATTCCACATTTTCTAAGTATTTCTGTCAACTTATTTTTGCTGTAATAGGTATCTGAAACAATGTAGACTTTTTTTCCTTCTGAAACCGTTTCCCGGAAAAGGCGGCACACATCTTCTCTTGGAACCATAAAACGAAAATCAATTTTCCACTCCAGCTCCGCTAAGCTTTCTGCTGAAACATTGCCAACGCCCAAACATCCCGGTTTAGACAGCATATCCTCATAAATCTCCTTCAAGGCAGGAGCCATCTGCTTTGACAAATCCTTCTCACTTTCCAATCTCTTTTGAGAAAATCCTTCTATACTGATCCCCTGCTCCTGCAAGCTTCGATCCACATACGCTGCAATATCCTCCGCATACAAAGTCTGCCGCATAACAAGCGTATCAAACAAATCAAAACTGACAATCTCTGCCCTTTGTATTTTTTGTCTCAGCTTTGCTTTTGTCACTTTGCCGGTCTCCGGAAAATAGTATGTAACCGCTTTAACCTCCAGCAAATCCCTTCCGCGAATATCCATCAGGCCAATCCCGTTCTGTTGGCACCACGGCCCGATCTTCTTTGCGATTGCCCTGCAAGAGCCTGGCCGGGCAACCACAATAATCAGTTTTACCCCTGCCTCCATTATCTTGGGCAACGAAATAATGGGCTTTCCATACAGCCATCCATCTTCCTTAAAGCTATCTAAAAGACCAACAATCTGGTAATCCGGCTCCAATTCTCTTAGGGCCTTTTCTGTCTCTGTCCCCAGTCCATAAAGCGCTGTCCTTACACCTTTATAGCCTGCAAACAACTCGCTTCCATCCATCTATATTATCCTCACATTCGTAGTAAACCTGCATGTACTAGTGTACTGTCCGGATTATATTCAGGCACAGACCAAACGGTCACAATGTTTTCTGTATGATTTCTAAAAGCTTGTCCTCAAACACAGCCATCGAAAAATAGGTTTCATAAAGCTTTCTTGCAAGTTTCCCTATATGCTTTAGCCGGTCCCTGCTACATACACACCACGTAATCTTTTCTGCCAGCTTCTGTGCATTTCCGCTCTGAAACAGGAAGCTGTCTCTGCCATCACGGATATAAGAAGCTGTGCCCACTGCATCTGACACAATACAGGGAACGAAATGCATCATCGCCTCCGCCACAACCGTTGGCATCGAATCCTGCCTTGAAGGACAAATCAATACATCCGAAGCCTCTAACAGCCGGTGAATTTCCCCACGGCTCACACTGCCTGTGAAAATGATTTCCGGAAATTCTTCACTTTCCTTGTGAATCCTTTCTCCAAACAGTGTTTTATCATGTCCGATTATGTAAAATTCACATTGGGTCCGAATGGCATCCGAAAGCCCTTTTACTGCATCCACCAGAACGTCCTGTCCTTTGATATCCTCTAAAAATCCAATGGTAATAAAGCGGATTTTTTGGTGCTTATCATATCTTATCCCGCCATGCTTTACACCACTATTTTCCACATCCTCCACGCCATACAGCAATTCTCCGCACTTCATATCCGGCAAAAATTCTTCTATCGCTTTTGCAGGGACAGGCCCCACGGATACAGACTTCAAATGATCAAGGCTTATCCGGCTGATCACCTTTTTGTTGACCCCATCATAAAAAAACCGGGCATCATGAAGCCACCACAGAACCGGAATCTTTGTATCCCTTTCTGAAAGAAACACATGGAAATTCAAAGTATTACATATGATCAATGAAAAGGTGTTCACCCACTCCGTTTCCTTCATTACTGCCACCTGCAGGTTTTCATCCACCACCACAGGAATACCGTTTTCTGTAATCCGCTCCCTTAATGGCCCGTCAAGCATCGAAGCAAATACCACCCTGTACCCTTTCCCTTTCAAAATCAAGGCAGCATGAAACAAAGCGATAGGCGGACCACCCAAGGTCAGCTCGTTTGACATAAGCAATATTTTAGGATTTTTTGGACTTTTATCTTCAATGGCTTCCTTTGCATTTAAAAAATAATGCACCGGCCATCCTTCCCTCCCCTTCAAAAGCAGCTCATGTAAATCATAAAAATGATAAATCCTGTCCTCCTCCACTCCCAGAGACAAGAGCTGTTTTTTCATTGATTCCACATAAAAGCTCAAAATCACAATGCTATCATAGGGCAGATCAATCCCCTCTTTTGGCGGCAAAACGCTTAATCCATCTATCTCTGTGTACTGTTTTTGCACCGAATTATCCAGCAGCGCCAAAACTTCATGTTGTGCAAACCATTTCTTAAACCGGTTGTAATAATCCCCTGTACCAAAGAGAAGAAATCTCATCCGATGCGCCTCCCAAAGCCGCCTGCTTTCTCATTATTTTTCATCGTAAAATATTTATTTGTCAGCTCATCCTTTGCCTCAAAGGAATCCTTGATCAGCTTCTGCTCCTGGGCATCCAGCCATCCTCCATTGTGCCAGTGAATCCCGATTTTCGCGTCTTTGACCGTTCCCTTTCCTGTATGGCAGGTCACATAATCGTTTGACAAAATAAGCCTTTCATTGATCACCTGGGAATCATGACATCTTCCAAATCCATACTTTGTGAGGATCCCGCTAAGCCATTCTGGCTGGGGCGTCTTATCTATTTCCCCATTTTCTAAAATCAATTTACGGTTTTTGTATGTTCCTAACATCTCCCCGACCAGCGGATCTCCTGCCCTGACTCCAAACCCAGATCCCAACTCAAGAAAACCATCCTCCTGCCGGCAAAAAAAGCTGTCTGCACAACAAAACGGGGTAAGAGAAGCCACCAATTCCACATCCATGTCCAGATAAATCCCCCCGTGCTGATAGAGAACATCCAATCTGGCATAATCCGATACAAACGCCCACTTTTTATGTTCAAAAGCCTCTCTCATATATTGATTTTTTGTCACATCATAATTCTTTTCATTCCACTCCACAATCTGAAAATCCGGACAATACTTATACCAGCTCTCCATACATTTCTTATACAAATCCGGCTTTTCCTCCCCACTGAACCAAAAGCTGTGGATAATTGGCTGAATCATGGGACTTTTATGGTTGTCAAAATATTCCTTCACACAAGAATTGTCTGCCTCATGAAAATTGTAGGTCATAAGCGGCAGAGAATAACATTCTGTGTCCCGGGGAAGCCCTAAGGCCAATAACTGCTCACATATGCTCTTTTGATAGGCCAAAGAAACCGTGATCAGAATTACATAGTTTTCTTCCTCTTTTAATGCTTCCGCAGAATTTATCAGGAATTGCTTTCCATTGATCTTAAACTGCTGTCCCTGTTTGGATAAGCTGTTATCTACAATAAACAGCGTGTGATCCAATACTTCTGAAGAAATATCAGGGAAGGTCTTTAAATAGTAATGCCACGTTGACGATGCCCCAAAGTGAACGATTTTTCTGTTTTTTCTGCTATTTATAAATTCTTTATATGAGACGTTGATAAATTTCATAAACACTCCTGTAAACATTTATTCTAAAATCTATTCCACATCTATTATCCTATCTCTTTGCCAAAATAATCCTGCTATTTTGACGGCTTGACTGATAAAAACAAAACGTTCTCCCTTCCGCACATTTTATCCATCACCTGAAATGTAGATTCTCTCATTAATGCAATGATAATCGGCACATTCCTTTCTATATCTGACAATGGATATATTTTTTGGCCTTTATGCAAACCGTTTCTATAAAACTCATCTGAAACAATATACCCTCCAAATACACTGACATACCTCCCGAACCTTGCCATAAACAGTTCTGACATATATCCGGTTCCATAAACATAGATTTTCTTATGCTTATTACAAAACTCAATTACCTGCTCTCTTTTGGCCTCATTTCCTCCAAATGTATAAAGCTCCGGTAGAAATGAATTTTCTATTTTCTCCGGAATTTTTCTATGATATACCCTTTTCACGGTTTCTTGAATATATCTAAAAGGATACTCCGTGTTCTCATCTATCAGACGCAAAGCCTCTGCACAGTTTTCCCTTATATAAAAATCTTCTGAAAATACTTTTCTCTTTAGCATTGGAAAGCCCAGATATTTTATGGCATAATCAGGTGATTTAAATATATCAATATTATGATTTTGTTGGGCTTTGGAAGTATAAAACCCAGATTTTACATGATTCATCAAAAGTACTTCACTTAAACCATGCTCATATCCATGTGCCTGTGCTAATTCTACTGCTTTGCTATCCACTTCCCTGTGTAAAAAATCCAACAAAATCCTTATTGCGTTCTTCCGAAAAACCATAAAATAAGATTGAAAATGAGGCAAAAGTATATCATCAATATAATTAATGCTCCACATCTCCAAGGTTTTGTCTCTCATTTTATAAAATATCTCTTTAAAGGAAACCAATGGCCCAAAACAAGTATCATTACACAAGATCAATTCCTGGTATTGTTTTATTTCCTCAGGCTTTAGATAATATTCTAATACATCTTTATAGGCCCCGAAATCAAAGCCAATATTTTCGCGAATGTATATTTCATCCGTTATTGTTCTCAATTTGTGTTCCCCTGAAACAGTAAGCTTTCCATTAACCACTACGATAATCCTGTCTGCAACTGTTTTCAGAGACGATAAATAAAAAATAATAAAATCATCTACAATGCCGTCTGAATCATAAACTGACATAATGGCAAGAGAATCCCTGTATCCTGCGCTTTTCCAGCTATTAACTTCATATTCAACTTTCATTTTTACTTCCTGCTGTCTTTACAATCATTGTTTAACTCCACGAACAATGCCTCTACACAATCTGGTTGATACATATGTCTGTCTTATTTTATCTGGAAACCACATATACCCTGGGGTTGTTGAACAACTCATTCCATATTTCTCTAAAGCATCTTTTATTAATGTTTCATCAAAATCACCATGATAGGCGCAAATTGCACATTTCAATGCAGAGGATCGGCCAATCAACTTCTTTGCTCCTAGTAATGCATCCCACTCATTTCCTTCAATATCCATTTTAATAAAATCAACCGGCTCATTAATTTGTGAATCCAAAGTGGCATTTCTCCCTGCATTTATTGAAGTTATATATTTTTTAATAATTACAATCTTATCTAAATAAGCTTTAAAAGTCTCCCGAACTGCTTCTATCCACTCCTCATCTGTTTCAATCAGGTACAATTTTGATACCTTTTCAATAATATCTAGTGAAAAATTGCCCTCTGCCACTCCCACATCAGCAACAATAGCTCCCTCCTGAATAGCAAAATCACTGTTCAAATACCGATGGGGAGATTGCTCATCCTGTTCAATAAGCAAATTTTTATAGTATTCTTTTACCATGTCTTTATTTTTTAATCGTTTTGCAAAATATAGCTTCTTCTTATTATGATGGACATAATACATGCCGCATGCTTTGTCAAATAAAACTTCTATTTCTAAATCCTTATATTTCTCAACAAAATCATAATTAAATACTTGTAAGTTATTCTTTTGTAAATATTTCAAGACGTTAATTATGTCTGAATTTATACTGTATTTATAACGCTCTAAAATTCTCTGCTTATAAAAATAATTTTTATCTTCGATTACATCAGAAAATTGAGGAAAGTTCTGTAAAATCTGATTTCGTATATCAACGTAGCAATCTGTTAAAACGATAATTTTATCAGGTTGTATTTGATATAAAATATCGGATGAAAAAACCCTCTTTCCATAAAAACTCGTTCCAGCTTTGTTAATATCATTATCAATAAATCCTAATATATGATATTCATAAAAAATATCACTTTCATTCAGAATCTGATTTGCTATGAAACCAGTCCCCCAAAGAAATACGTTTTCCATAAAACATACCTCATCCCATTTTATTCGATAGCTGCAACAATTTGCGAACTATATATTTCATTAACAAACGCTTCTACAGTACTGTTATCTGCAACCTCTGCAACCATCTTTCCTCTGATTGCACTTCTTTTCTTTGCACTCATAAGATACCATTCATATTCATTATCTAATTGTCCTATATCTACTGATTGATACCCCATTTCCGCAAGATCATAAGCCAAAACAGTTGCTGCCGGGCCAAGAGATACACATATCAGTTCCTCTTTTTCTGCAATATTTATTATTTGCTTTCTAATCTCATCATATTTTGACCATGCATTTTGCGGTGGACAGATAACCCGTTTTATACTATCTGCACCATCAAACAAATCATTATTTATTCCATTTCTGGCATATTTCCCTTCCACCATAATCACAGAACGGTTTTTCCACAATCGTTTGAATAAGGGAAAAATTATGTCTGCATTTTTTCCATCTTTATATATGATATAAGGTCTTGTTACATAAGTATCATAATAAACACGATTCATATCCAGCATTTCGATAATATCCGCTCTGGTTTGGAATGCCATATAATCTCTGATCTCATCTGCTGCATCTTCTTTAAGTTTTTCTAAACCCGAAAAATTTTGTGCAATCGCAATATTAATCATCTCATTTTGCGAATGGATCACCTCATTTAATCTCTCTTTTAATGAATCAGAGCCTATTTGAAACCAAGGACGATTTTTCCCACGCATAATTTCAAATTCACCATCACCAAACCGGCAAAGAGAACTTCTGTCATAAATCATTTTTCTCAAAAGTTTTTCCCCGGATTCAATATGAGGAATCCTTTTTAATCCCCACTCATAAGGTGCGCTGTCAAGTCTGTTTTCATAAATTCTTCTCTTTTTCTGTTCTTTCAGAAGTTCCAAAGCCTGACTTTTGAAAATACCATTCTCGTCTGAATCTTTCCAGTAAGCAATAATCTTTTCCCTGGAAATTCTCATCTCAATGCATTGATTCTCTACAGATTTATATTTCTTCATAGAGAGGACGATATAATCATATTCTAATCTTGACAAGCGTTCTGGTGAGAATATCATAATACTATTTTTCCATAATTTACCTTGTTTTCCCTGATCTGAATCAATAATTCCCTCTATTGTACATGTTTCTCTATTTATCATGTCATAAACATGTTCTGCATAATTTCCTGCACCCCAAATTACTATTCTTTTCATCACATATCACTTTCTTTTTATTATCTGAAATCTTTTAGAAAATAAATCTCTATCACACTTTTCAGAACATCTCCAAATGAAATCCATTTGTAATGATATTTCACCCACACATCTTCTATCTTTCTCTTTTTCATATTACAGCTAGTCCCCCCGGTTCTAAAATTTGCTATGATATCTTTTATCTGTGTAAATACAACCCTGTTACTATCATATAGTCGAATCATAAATTCATAATCACTGACAATATGAAATGATCTTAAAAACAGACCAAAATCCTGGTACACTTTCCTTGTCACAAAGCATGTTGGGTGAGGAATCATTCCATCTTTTAAATTCTCATGTCTGTATTTTACAATTCCTATAATACGGTTTTTGTTCATCAATCTGCAATATCCATAAATCACCTGATATTTATCATCTGTCATATGTAAAATTATATTTTCAACCGCATCATTACTATAAAAATCATCACTATTTATAATCCCAATCAGCGAGCCTGTAGACAGCTTTATTCCTTTATTCATAGCTTCATAAATTCCGCTATCCTTTTCAGAAATAAAACGTAATCTTCCTCGAAATAATGGAATATATTCCTGTATAATATGGATGGTGTTATCCGTTGATTTTCCATCAATAATGATATATTCTATATTTGTGTAAGTTTGATGTAAAACACTTTCTATTGTTTCGCGAATTGTATCCTCACTATTTAAACATGGAGTAATTATAGTTACCTTAGGATGCCTTTTCACTGTTTTACCTTTAACCCTTCTGTGCCCAATTAGAGAACTTATTGTGCAATCATCTACAGCCTGTACAAAATATCTTCCAAAGAAATAATAGGGCACTCCAACTTTACGGACAGTTTTTCTTTGATCTCATCAAAAAAAGTAATCGCTGTCACTACAACTGCATCTACCTTTTTTAATTCATTCTCCAAAGAAACCACCTGGATACCATCACAATCGATATCTGTATTTTGGTCAATTCCATACATTACATGAATCTCTGTATCTTCTAATTCATGTACCAAAGTTTCTCCTGCATAGCCCACGCCATAAATAGCAATGTCTCTATATCCCTTTTGTTGTAAATATTCTGCCAGACTTTTCCCATTCTGTTTTACTTTCATCCATTGATTCATCAGAAGAAACAATGCCAGATGTTTATCTGCTAATCCTGCAAATCTATTAATTTTATTGCCAGCAATTCTTCCTATGATAAGTGATCCAAGCACTGTTCCGACTAATATTGAAAATATTATAGTTATTGTTTTTCTCATTATTTTGACCTGCTATTACTTTTTTACAAATAAAAACAAACCATATCTATATTCTCCATTATGCAAATCCTCATCGTGTTTATGAATCTCCACATTATATTCTATCTTTTCCTCAGCAGCACAAGAAAATTCTTCTAATGACAGGAAAGAAAAGCTCTTAACCACGGTATCTGCATAAAAGACCCTGTGGGCATTAAATTCCACCCGCTCCTTCCCAACAGGAACAGAGATATACAGCCTTCCTCCTTTTTTCAGCTTTCTCTGTATATTATGAAAGCACTTAAAGCAAGCTTCCGGATCAACCGGATCCCCATATCTGCCCAGCCCAAAATGTTCTAAAGAGCAGAGAGCAGACATACTTTCAATACTTTCATCTGGTATCTGATGTAAAGTAGTAGCATCATCTACAATGGTATGCAGACCCTTTACCTCTGCCGGAAACTTCCGCACATCAATCATTGTGACATCAATTCCTGCCGCCAACAAGTGTGCAATAACTCCATCCAGCCTGGATCCAATATCAAAATGCGCTTTTACCCCTGATTGAACAATCCTCTTGGCAGCCCATAAATCCTGCCAGAAATAATTCCCCAAACTCCCGGCCATTGCATATTTTTCCTGAATCACAGGCCACATATAGTTCTCTTGTATCTCAAAACTACTTCTGGTATTTAATTCCCTATACCGTTTTGCATCATCAACAAAAAAGGAATTTTCTGTCAGGCCAAACTCTCCACAATAATTCGTATAATTCTTTACACCGAGAATATTCTGGATCTCTGATAAATTGCAATACCCCTCCTGTCTTTTGATTCCTCTGAGGAAAATCACTTTCTTCAAAGGAATATTTCTTCTCTGACAAATGTCATAAATCTCGCCGGAAAAGGAATTTGCTACAATAATAAAATCATATTCTTCTGGTATTTCCTCAATCCCATACACACATTGATCCATAAATACTTGTGCTGTTTTGTTGGTCTGGATAAATCCAATGATTTCTCCGCAAATCCCATTTGAAAGTACTTCTCTTGCAATCGTTCCTGTACCCCAAATCAATATTCTTTTCATACAAATTTCTCTTTTCTATCTTTCATTTAATAGATCTTCTATGATTCATAACCTATCTTTTATCGCTTTTTTCCATCTCATTTTTGTAATATTTTATTGTATTCTTTATTCCCTGTTCAAATCCTATCTCTACCTGGAAATTGGTATCCTTCATCAAATCATAAATTCCCACACAGGAACTATATGCCTTATGTGACATCTGCGGCAATTCACCAATCCCCAATTCTAAGTCAGGATTTATAATATCTCTTATTGTGTATATATAATCTTTTAATTGTCTATATTGTCCACTTCCAATTCCGTATATTTTGTCCCCATTTCCATTCTCACCGATCAGCCACAGCGCCCGAGCAACTTCTTTTACATACAAAAAATCCCACAACTGTTCTAAATCACCATACAGCGGCTTTTCGCCTTTTAAAAGTTTTGTTATTGTATAAGTAATAATGTTATCATTGTTACGCCCTTCACCAAAAGTGCTGGGCAATACAGTCCAAATAAAATGGATTCCAATTTTCCGGGATAATACATTTAATATATTGTAGACAGAAACTTTCATGGCTGCATAAATATCATTGGGAGTCTGTTTTTGGCTAAAGTCCATGATTCTTTCGCAATAAGCATATTCTGCAACGGTTCCTGTAGCTATAAATTTTTCACATTCCAACCGCTTAGCTAACAGCAATGCATTTACAGACATATCGATATTTGTCTTTTGAATATCTAAGTTATCCTTATCTTTTGATGCAACCCCTTCCCATGCAAGATGAAAAAACACATCATATTTCTGCACAGCTATCTCTAATGTCTGGTAATTATAATATTCACATTCATAAATATGTATCTTGTCGAGAACCTTTGCATCTACTCTGTTTTTATTTCTAACAATTACAGTCACATCTACATCTGCTTCTAATAAAGTTTTTATCAGCCATTTCCCCACAAAACCAGTTGCACCTGTAAGTATAACTTTCCTCACGCTTTTTCCTTTCCTGCATGTGATATAACTCATTCACATTTAAATTTATTCATATTAATTTTTAATAAATCCATTTTATTCTTATAATCTTCTTTTTCTTCTATGTTAAAAGAATAATAATATACTTCCTCATAAATCTTCTCTATCTGCCTTATATCAAAATCTGCTGTTTCTTTATGAACAGCTTTTATCAAAAAATCCAGATAGTTGTACAAAATCAGACGATAAAGCATACTTCTGTCTTTTTCATCTAAATTAAGAGGAAAGTCCGTTACAATTCTCATGCCCAATATTGTCTTTATCCAATCCCAATGGTCTCCATCAGCTCCCTCATATGCCACAATCTTTTTATTACTGATTCGCACATTTGCTGTTTCTTCATTCAGCATAAGCAAAACAGGAATCAATTGGGGGATCCCGGAATATGCGTATGTAAAAATTTGTTGATAATATTGTTTTATATAAAACGTATTATATACTTTATTTGAAAAATAGATAAAATCTCCACTGCATTCCCCTTCATTACATCCGTTGGAAATAATTCGCCGATAAAAATCAAGAAGTTCATGCAGTGACTTAAAGGTTCCTCCGTTATCTGCTGCTTTTTCCCATATATCATAAATCAAAAAATTTATAGCTCCTATGTGGGGGGCATTTTCAATTTCTTCATGTATATCCTCGACCGCATATATGGATGGCATATCATCATCCGACAGCATCCATACCCATCCCTCCAACTGCTGGATAAAAGCATTTGCCAAATTAGCTGCCATTCCTACATTCACTTTATTATGCACTACTTTGATTTTATTTCTGAAATCATTTCTTCTGTCTGTCAATAATTCTTCAATATTATAATCGGAATGGTTGTCTAAAATTACTATTTCAAAATCTCTGTTACTCTGAAGCTCCAATAGATCCAATGTTCTTTTCAACCGTAATTTTCTATTATATGTTGGAATAACTATTGTCAGCTGTTCTGTATAATCTGCTGTCCTTTTTTCTTCGAAAATTTCATTCCAGTAAAATATCCTGTCAGCTGGAAGATTATACATTAAAATGATTGACTCCCTTACGCTCCTTTTTTTACACCCTAATATAATCTTATCATAGGAAAATTTTGAAATCTGATCCGGTAAAATAAAGGGATATTCTCTGACATATTCCGATGCTCTTTCATCCTGGTCGCTACACGCGATAATATCAAATAATGTGCTGATTTCATCAAATTTTTCTTTCCAATAATATCCCAAACCATATACGATTACTTTTTCTTTATCAGGCATTCCGTTTTTCCTTATTCACTAAACTAATTTCACAATTTCTGGTCACTACTCTCATTTGCTTATTTATCCACAATTCCTGGCTTTTCCAAACTTAATAGGAACTTCAAATAGACAAACCCATCCTTTTCCACTTTCTCTTGAGGCAAAGAATATACTTTAGGGATCAATCCACACTTTTTTGCGGTTTTAATGATTCGTTCGTTTAAAGCTTTTATACTATAAAATCTTCCTAATGGAACATTTCCTCTGCAATCCAATCGAATACATTCTAGCGCTCCTAAATCTGCCAATCCGGTATTATAATAATTAGGAGAAACTGTAGACAAAAACTTTTGATGCATATATAATGGACAAATTACAACTTTTCCATTCGCCTTCAGAACTCTTGAAGCTTCCATAACAAAATCCATATCCGAATTTCCCAAAAACATTTCAAAAGAAGATTGTAAAGAAATTGCAGCTACTTCATTATCCTTGAAATGCATCTTCGTTGCATCTTCCCGAATATAGTAAGGCAATTTGCTATAATTTCCCTCCTCCAAATCTAACGCAAATGCCATAATCTTTTTATTTTCTCTCAAATACTTTGCATACGGACTCCCCGCAGCGCCAACATCTAAATAAATATCTTGGTCATTCCATTTTTCAAAATCTAAAATTTTATCAACACAATAATATTCCATTATTTTTCTGCGATATCTTCTGTTGCTTTTTCTATCATAGATATCTTGAAAACCTAACTTATCTTCAAATTCTCTAAATTTTTCTTCATCAAACCATTGGATTTCTTCCACCTGAACAAATTCTTTTAGCCCCTGCTCTATATCATCTATATCTAAAAGACTGATATCTGGAACTTTGGGAGCATCTTTCCACCGAATCCAGGAATCATAAAATTTTAAATCAAGCACCCATATAAAATTTTCTAAATCTTCCATTCCTAATTTATTCAACTGTTTTTCTATATCCCTGTAATATATGGTGGAGACTAAAATAAAATAATCCCATGTAATCTCTGCCGGACTCAAGATATTCTTGTTGTATAAAGTCTTTCCTATCTTTGCCGCATCATTATCAAAAAAAACATATTCTGATATCTTCAGTTCATTTAAAAAATCCACTGCAATTTCAGCATTAGTTCCTGTTCCAAATATTCCTATTTTCTTGTTTTTTGCTCTTTTTTTAATATAATCTTTTATATGCTCCATTTATTCCAGCTCCTGCATACATATCTTATAAGCGTCTTTCAGAGTGATTATTTTTATATTCGATCCCTCAGCAAATTCTACCAATTCTAAAATAAAATTCCTTATACCATGGCCTTTAAATTCCAAGTCCTCTAACATATTTTCATCCATTTCATTCCATTCTTCTCTTGTCAAACGATCTTTTATTTGCCTTGTATATTGAAAATATGGTGTATTGAGCGCATAATGCATTGGATGAATATTAATTATCTTCAAACCTTTTACTTCAAATTTGTACTTTATTGAATCAAAATCAATTTTTTTAGAATTAATAATATATGCCCCATCTTCAAAATATACCGGAAAGCTAAGCATACCGGATCTCTGAAGAAAAGGTTCTGCTAAATCCAGATTTGTGCATACATTTGATTCATATGCAAATTTTTTTTCAACTAATCGATCATACATATCATTACTGGAAAACCATCTATGTGCCCGAAATACCCTTGTCTCCGGGGCCAGAGCCCGGCAATAATCTATAATTTCATCCATACTTTCGCCCTGACTACTTGGCTGGATAAAATTTGGATGTATCCCTAAATCAATTTTATCATTATATTTTTCTATAACTTTGCTTGGATGGGTAACAAACATTGTTGGACGTATATCATGTCCCATAAATAATCTTAAAGTTTTTTCTATTGCTGGTTCTGGAGCCCAATCCAGATCACTGGTAAAACATATATAATTTTCTTTTCTGAATTTTTCTCTGGCTTTTTCTAACATCAGCATCCGTTTTCTCCATTAAGTACATATTCTACAATATCGTCCATACGTATCATCTCATTCTCGATTTTACATTTCCTAAAAAAGTGCCTGATAAAAGCCATATCATAGAATGGAGTGACAACAATCGGAAGATTCTCCATATTGCTGTGGTTTTTCATATCAAATACCATCTTTCCCTTATATTTGTCTTCCTGTCTCATCTCCACAATATATCCTACGATTTCAACATGCGATGAAATATCATGCCAAAGAAACTCTGCCAATCTCCCTGTTCCATATACATAAATTCTCTCGATTTTTTTATCATCAAAATACTTTAATACACTCAGATTCCTTTGGTACAATTTCATCCAGGCACATACTACATCAAAATAATCTGGAAATTTGTTCTCTGCTATATCCATCAGATCTCTTGTATCTTGTATGATCATATCATTAAGAATAATATCATCCGGCAGCTTATATTGCCCCTTTTTCTCACCATTCAACTCAACATCATATCTTACTGTACATGTTTTTGAATTGGTTCCTCCTCCTGTTCTTCCTATATCAGTGGCATATCCGTCTACCGGAACAACATGATAACCCGACTGACTTATTTGATACAATTCCCAATAGGTTGCCCAGGTATCAATTTTATTTGTCAGAGAATAAAATACCATTTTTTCAATATCATTCCCTGAATTTCTTAACATTTCTCTTTTCTGTGAATCAGAATAAATTTCCTTTAACATACTTGGATTTCTTTCAAATCCAATCCATCTGTCTCTCCATGTTCCAAAAGCTACACTTGACATACGATAATTAAAATAAATATCATATTCATAACCTTCTGGAATAACCGTTCCAACTCCACCGCCACATATAGCCATTACTTTTTTGTTTTCACCATACTTCTCAAATAAAGTTTCTGCTAAGTCCTTATATGCATAAGACAATACAATATCATCTTCAAGGGCAATCGCCATCTCATGTCTTTCAAAAACATAATTCATCCCATCAATAATCGAATTAGCCAATCCTTTATTTTTTTTGCTAATATGGATTTCTGTTTCCGCAAAAGATATTTTTTTAACCAACTCAGAAACGCTTTCCCAATTTTCTCTGTCCGCCTCATCCTTTAAACCATCTTGAAAAACATAAATCTTCTCAAAATGATTTCTCTCAATACTGTCAATCACTTGTTTTGTCTCTTTCGGTCTCTTGTACACAAACAATGCCAATCCAATCATAATAAGACTTACCTCAACAATATATTTTGATTTTCTATAACTTAAATACTTCTTGTCCTGAGATTATATTTCTCGTATCCAAAATCAGCAGATGTTCTATTTCATCTGATCTCTTTTTTATCTCATCATGTCCTACCATGATCACCAGCAATTGAATGCCTTTAATAAATTCATGGAAATCATGATATTGATTTTCTACAATATCTTCATGCACATAAGGATCATATACCCGAATCCCTTTTGCCAAATGTTTTTTCATACAATCCAGCAACTGTAATGTAGGGCTTTCTCTGACATCATCTACATTTTCTTTATAGGTCAAACCATATAACCCGATCTTATTAATTGAATCAATATGATTGGTCTCCATAATTTCACTCATTCTTGACAATACATATTCTGGCATAGAATCATTTATTTTCCTTGCTGCCAATATTATGTTTGCAAGTCCAGGATAATCTCCAACCAAAAACCACGGGTCAACAGAAATGCAATGCCCTCCCACTCCGGGACCAGGATTTAATATGTTTACTCTTGGATGTTTATTCGCAATACGAATCAATTCGTATACATCAATTTCTGCCTCTTTACATATTTTGACCAATTCGTTTGCATAAGCTATATTAATATCCCGGTAGGCATTTTCAACAACCTTGGACATTTCTGCTGTTTTTATATTTGTCAGTTCTATGTCTCCATTACAAAAACAAGTATAAATATCCCTGATTTTTTTGGCTGTCTCCATATCATCCGCCCCAATTATCCGGTTGTTTTGTGTCAGCTCCTCTATCATTCTTCCTGGAATAATCCTTTCCGGAGCATGTGCTAAGCGGATCCTTTTTCCCTGTTTAGTATTTTCCCCATCAATAATCGGCCGAATAAAAAAATCAATGGTTCCTGGTGACACGGTGGATTCTATTACAATTACCGTCTCCTCCTTACATCGGTTTATAACATTTTTTATAGCATTTACCAAATAATCAGCAACAATCTTTTTATTCTGTTTATGAAACGGAGTCGGTACAGCCACAATATAAATATCTGCTGTTTTATACTCATGGGAAAATGTTATTCCGTTTGATATCGCTTTTCTATAAAGTTCTTCTAATCCATTTTCCTGAAAAGTTAAATTGCCATTTTGCAGCATTTCAATTTTCTTCTTATCATAATCCGTACCAACTACATTCAATCCTTTTGAAGCCATCATCAGTGCTGTGGGCAATCCAATATATCCTAATCCTACTACATTGATCAATTCATTCATAATATCCCCTTTATTCCGAAATAGCGTAGAGTACCAGCTCACTAGCATAGGGGAAATGAGCTCGCAAATACAATTTATATTCCGGCACAAGTTCCTTAATATATTGTGGTATCGCGATCAAATCCTCTCTCTTATGATACACACATATCGCCAATACAGGCTTATCTCTTTTAATCGTTTTCTCTGCCCCATGCAAAGCTGATAATTCAGCGCCTTCTATATCCATTTTTAAAAATGTTATTTTCTCATCATGGTGAAATATATTATCAATCCGGTCAACCTGAATTAGATTTCCACGTTCGTATTCCGTTATTTCTCCACATTCATTTTCCAATGAAAAGCTCAAAACATCCGTTCTGTCCCACGCTCCAACTGGAATGTGAATCATATTTTCTTTTAATTTAACCTGTTGTGCTAGTTAATATAGAAAAACTTCAACAAAATATGCTATCCTAT
>CAJUGD010000014.1:0-10275 GCA_910586205.1 uncultured Lachnospiraceae bacterium
TTTATGCAGGAAAGGTAGATTGTATTTATATTGATCCGCCATATAATACAGGTGCGAAAGATTGGAAGTACAATAATGATTATGTGGATGGAAATGATAGTTACCGCCATAGCAAGTGGTTATGTATGATGCAGAAACGGTTGAAATTAGCGAAACGGCTTTTGAATCCAAAAGACTCTGTACTGATTGTGACGATTGATGAAAAGGAATATCTGCATTTGGGGTGCTTGTTGGAGGAGCTGTTTCCAGAAACAAGAATGCAGATGATTGCTTCGGTAATAAATCCAAAAGGCAATAGGCGAGACAATGAATTTTCAAGATGTGAGGAATACATATTTTTTGTCTATCTGGGAAGGGCAGCCATTGTGCTACACAATCTTCAGGGGAAAGAAATAGCCGCCACTACTACCAATAGTGACGGCGGCCTCATAAGAGGTTAGTCAGTTATCATTGAGGGTAGGCCGCTTTTCTGGCTTTCCCCTTCTATCTAGACTATAACATATTTGGGTTATGGTTTCAACTGTTTTTTCTGCCCTCAGTTGACAAACCATGTGTCCCCCTGTCCTCTGAGGGCAGCAATCTCCAATAATAAAAACGAATCAATAAGCCTGCCTGACTTGCAAAAAGTAGGAGAACTCACCCGCCCCGCACCAAAACTGCCAGCCCTGCCTCTGTGATCTCACATCCCCCTTTGGTGCGATGAACCAGGATGAGCTCCTGATCAGACAGCTCCTTTAACAGCCCCCGCAGCTTACCGTCACTGATCTGAGCGCCGGATTCTGACAGGGCTTTTTGTATGGAGGTGCGCCCGCTTTTGGGCGTGTTTTTTATGATGGTGAGAACCTGGCGCTTGAGGGCAGTCAGATTATCTCCGGTGTTGGCCAGGCTGTCCCGGATGTAGGAGGGAAGCTGGGAGAGGATTAGGGGGTGGGCAGCGTAAAGTGAGGAAAAATACTGAGCCAGGTTCATGAGTTCCTTCACATTGCCCGGGTAGTCGTAACTTAGCAGGAACTGGTACAGGCTTTTGGAGAGGATTGCATCCATCTGAAAGGGGGAGTGGTGGAACAGGCTGCGGAAAAAATGTTCCAGCAACAGGGGGATGTCCTCCCGGCGTTCCTTTAAGGGGATGGTATCCAGCACTGCTGTGCTGAGATGGAAAAACAGGTTTTCCTGGAAAGCATTTTCCTGTACCAGGGAGTATAAGTTGGGGGCAGAGGTGGCGATTACCCGGATGTCCCAGGAACGCTGGGGGAGCAGGGAGTCGCTGGCCGTGTTCTGAAGGAGCTGCGCCAGGAAATCCTGCATCTTCGGGGACAGCTTTTCGATGTGGTCTACCAGGAGCGTTCCGTGGTTGGCGGCTTCCAGGATCTCGGGCAGATCGCAGCCGGACAGGGTGAGCAGCTGGTTGAGGCTGACAAAGGGGCAGCGGCGCCTGCTCGAACTTTGGTGGATGGCTTTGGCCAGCATCTTTTTCTGGGTTCCGCTCTCCCCCTGAATCAGTACAGGAAAGTCGTAGAGGGAAAGCCTCCTGGCATAAGAGAGCACCTCCTGGAAACGCTCAGAAACCGTAACCAGGTTGGAAAAGCTGCTGCGCTGCCGCTCAATGGGGGAGGTGTCTGGTTCCTGCCCCTGGGAGAGCGCCAGATCGGAAAGCAGGGGGGGCGCATTGGTATCAGTTTCCTGATTGACAGCGGGCTTGCTGGTCAGCAGACAGACACGGGTGTGGTTGGGGAAGGACAGTTCCATGACGCTTAACAGCATGGGGACATCCATGTGGTTGGCAATCCGGTAATCAGCAGTCTGGTTGAACAGGATTCTGGAATAGGCATGGGGAAGGCAATGGGAGAAGGGAGTTCCGATGCCCTGCTTTTTGGAAAAGCCCCAGTCCTTTGAAAAATGCTTATTTACCGCCATGATGGTTCCGCTTTCGTCCAGGAGACAGACGGCAAAAGGCAGGTTGGAGACCGTGGCCAACAAAAGCTGCTGGGAAAATACAAAGCTGCTGTAGTAGCTTCCGGCGGTCTTTACCACCTTTAAGATGTGGGAAATGTAATTTCTGGTAATCTGGTTGCCCAGCCTGGCAGGCAAATGAAACAAAACACACAGTTCATTGATGGTGGAAATGTCGATAATCCGGTTGCCGATGTTGATGACATTGCGGATATGGCCGGGAACCAGCCGGGGTTCTCCTACGGTGATGGCATAGCGGATGGAAAGGTCGGTCTCCTGGGTCTCGGAGGAGTAGGGGATAAACTGGTACTGGCTGAGGCCAAACTCTTCAAACTGCTGGATGGTGCTTAGGGTGGAGTCAAAAAAGTCATTGACCACATAGACCTTTTCCCCTGGGGGGATGCGGATAATCTGGTCTAAAAAGGCATGGTTGAAGGTTCGGGTACAGACAATCTGACTGATGGAGTCCGGGATAGGGATGGAAAATTCGTCCTGCACCTTGGTGCTGGAAAAAAGGATACACTGGTAGGGAAGAAGCTGGGAAATGTCTGTAATGTCAGAGGGTGCGCTGGTGTCAAAAAGGATGTGATCTCCTAAGACGGAATGGAGATAGTCCTGAAATTCGATGCGGATGTAGGGGCTGATGCACACGATCAGCACGTGTGGTTTTTTCTGGGAAAGGGACATGGGCGGCCTCCTGGTTGTTAGTAAATGGATAATGGTTCTTTGCTTGTCCGGAAGTTTTGCCGGAATCCTGGTTTTTATTATACTTCCTAATTTTTTTTATGTCTATATCCGGATTTTATTTCCGCGGGCAATGAGTCAGTATAATTATAGAGTCAATATAATTGATACATAAATAAAGATTTTCAAATCTAGATATAATAATGCACCGGGAATACTTAAGAGAAGTCCACCCTGCCAGATGGAGCGCCTTGATACTGACTAAAGAATTATGGACATATCTTGCAGACCTGAACGAACAGGCACAAAAACGGTTAGATGCCATCATGGAGCAGATGAAAACAGCCGAGGGTGGTATGGTAGAATGATTATGACAAATAAGAATTTGTAAAGAAATATAAGGAAATCTTGCAAAAGAAACTTGAGGAATTAGCGGAAATGGCAGATGAGGATAAAAACTTTTTTCAAAAATATTGACCAAGTGGTCTGTTTTATGGGTTGTAATATAAATAGACCAAGTGGTTAATATTATTTTTGGGGATTTATTTGCGGGAGAAGATAGCAGATTTGGGTTGATTATATATAAAAATAAACAATAAATTTACCTAATTACTTAATAAAATTAAAAGGCGAGGAAAAAAGATGAAAATTTCAACACTTTACTTTGACAAAGAAGGAGTACGCAATTAGAATAGTAGGATAGCAAAACGAAGGCTTTTCTGGAAAAAAGTTGCCTTTGCTTTTTTATTGCTTGCTTGTATTTCATATTCGGGAAGAATAAGATTAGGAGGAGTTTTATGAGAAAGACAGGAAAGAAGTTGTATGCACTGCTGTTGGCAGCGTCTATGGCAGCCCTGACTGCCTGCGGAGGCGGTTCCGGCGATTCGAGTTCTGGTTCCGGGACAGCCGGTTCTACGGCAGCCCCGGCGGCCGGCGGTGAAACCCAGGCTCAGGCGGAGATCGCAGAAGGGGCATCGGTTTCCCAGGAGACTGATATTGTGGCAGCAGTCAATGTGGACTTTACCACCATGGATCCCATGGACACCAGCGATACCTTGTCCGGCGGTATCCAGCGTATGATTTCTGACAGTTTGTTTGGATTTGATGACGATATGGGGATCATTCCCATGCTGGCTACCGGCTATGAGGCCAATGACAATGCCACAGAGTTTACCATTACCCTGCGGGAAGGCATTTCCTTTACGGACGGCACTCCCTGGGATGCGGACGCAGCCCTGGCCAATTTTGCCAAGTGGGATGACGAGTCTTTAGGGCTTAAGAGAACTACCTTCCTCTGCAATGTGCTGGATACCTTTGAGAAGGTGGACGACTATACCATCAAAGTAAAGCTTACCGAGCCTTTCGGCGCTTTCATCAGCAACCTGGCTCATCCTGCCTGTGTGATCATGAGCCCCAAGACCATTGAGGCCGGTGTGGAGGAGTGTGCCAGAAATCCGGTGGGAACCGGACAGTATAAGTTTGTGGAATGGATTGAGGGCGACCATCTGACCCTGGAACTGAACAAGGACTGGTGGGGCTATAATGCAGAGATCTGCGGCGGCACAGCTCTGGCAGATGCAGACGCAGGCTTTAAGACCATTACCTTTAAGCCGGTTCCGGAGAGTGCCACCCGTGTGGCTATGATTCAGTCCGGGGATGCCCAGTTAATCTGGCCGATTCCAACAGAGAGTGTGTCTGTGCTGGAGAGCGACCCCAATGTGACCTCCTACCGGGATGACGGCATTGTTGTCCGTTACATGATGATGAATACCCAGAAGGAGCCTCTTAATAATGTGAAGGTTCGTCAGGCGATGGACTATGCGGTCAACAAGGAGGCTTACATCCAGGTGGTGGACAACGGAATGTCTGCTGTAGCCACCTCTATTATCGGACCGGCAGTTCAGTATTACAAGGGCAATGAGGCTCGTCCCTATGACCCGGAGAAGGCCAAGGCCCTTCTGGCAGAGGCTGGTTATCCGGATGGGTTTACCACTTCTTTGATGTATGCCAACACCACGGCAAACCAGAAGCGGGCAGAGTTCTTAAAGCAGCAGTTAGAGCAGGTGGGGATTAATCTGGAGCTTAAGGGCATGGAGAGTGCAGTTCTGAACCAGAAGATTCAGGATGTGGATGTTCCTGGTGCTGAGGCTGAGGTGGAGTGCTATATCATCGGATGGTCTCCTTCCACGGGCGATGCAGACTGGGGAATCCGTCCTCTGGTAGCCATCGAGTCTGAGCCGCCTATGAGCTACAATATCTGCTATTTTGAGAATGAGGAGCTGGAGGGCTACATCAAGACCGGTCTGGAGAGTGCAGATGACGCTACCCGGAAGGAAGCGTATGAGAAGGCTCAGGATCTGCTGTTTGAGGAGATGCCCATGCTGTACTTAAGCCTGGAGTCCAATACCTGGGCTACCGGAGCGAAGCTGCAGAATGTAAAGATTTATCCGGATGGCGCTATTAATATGAAGAACGCAAAAATGGCGAATTAACGGCAGGAAGTACAAAAGAAGCCGGTTTTATCAGAAACCGGCCGGTGCATCTGGCTGATTCGATGTTTCAGGCGCTGCAAGGCTGTGGACTCAGTTTGCGGCGCCTTTTGCTTCACAGGAAAGCGTCTTTTCTTCCCATATGTTTTAAGTGAGTTTTTACATTGTCCGGTTTGAAACCAGTAAGGAGATGAGAGAAAATGTTGCGATATACCTTAAAACGAATTGTAGGAGTGCTTCCCACTCTGATTATCGTAGTAACCTTTGTATTCTTTTTTGTCCGGATGATTCCCGGAGACCCGGCACGTCTGGTGGCCGGAGAGCAGGCCACATTGGATGCAGTGGAGGCAGTGCGGGTTCAGCTAGGCTTAGATCAGCCCATCCACATTCAGTACCTGAAGTATGTGGGCGGTCTTTTAAGAGGAGATTTAGGCATGTCTCTGCGGACCAAAAGGCCGGTGTTTACCGAGGTGGCTGCCCGGTACGGCAACACTATGGCCCTGACCTTTGCCAGCCTGCTTTGGAGTACCATTGTGGGAGTGATTTTAGGGGTCTGGTCAGGGAAAAACCGGGGCAAATGGCAGGATTTTACTGGTATGACCCTGGCGGTCTCAGGAATCTCTCTGCCCAACTTCTGGATTGGATTTCTTTTGATTATGGCATTTTCCGTGAAGCTTAGGTGGTTTCCCACCACAGGAGTGGGAAGCTGGAAGAACCTGGTTCTCCCGGCCATTGCACTTGGCACCAGCATCGCGGCGATCATTGCCCGGTTTACCCGTTCTTCTATTGTGGAGGTATTAAAGGAGGATTATATCCGCACGGCCAGAGCCAAGGGTCTGAAGGAAAAGACTGTGACCTGGGGCCATGCCTTCCGCAATTCCATGATTTCCGTGGTAACGGTGGTGGGTCTGCAATTTGGTTTCCTGCTAGGCGGTTCTGTGGTGACAGAGGCAGTGTTTGCCTATCCGGGGTTAGGGCAGCTTCTGGTGGAGTCTGTGAATTACCGGGATTATCCGGCCATTCAGTCCCTGATTTTGATTTTCTCGCTGCAGTTTATTATCATTAATCTGATTGTGGATATCCTCTATGCGATTCTCAATCCGGAAATCAAGCTGTCGTAGGGGAGTGAGCATCTGGAATGGGTGACAGGATGTCCGGGAAACGTGGGAGATAAGGAGGGAGTTCCCTGTGGGGATACCAGGATGTCCAAAAAGCGTGGACAATTAAGGAGGCCCTTCCTGCGGAGATACCAGGATGTCCAAAAAAGCATGGACAATAAGGAGGAAACAAAAACCATGATCGGTAAGAAAAAGGCCGCGAAAGCGGAGCTGAATGAAAAGACAGATATTAAGACTCCGGTTTCGGAGATGGTGCGGAAGTTTAAAAAGCAGAAGAATTCGGTGGTTGCTTTATTCTTTATTCTCTTTTTGGTGTTTTTGGCCTTGTTCGGGGAGGCTTTGGCGCCGTTTAAGATCAATGAGTATGATTATAATTCCATTCTTCAGGGGCCCAGCATGGCTCACTGGTTTGGGACGGATGAATTTGGCAGGGATTTATTTTCCAGGATTATCACAGGCACCAAGATCTCCCTGGCTGTGGGCCTCTCGGCAGTGTCTGTGGGGGCTGTCTGCGGCACGGTTTTAGGGCTCCTGGGAGGATATTACCGGGGGATTGTGGATGCAGTTATTATGAGAATCTGTGATGTGCTGTTTGCATTTCCAGGCATCATCCTGGCGATTGCCATTGTGGCGATCTTAGGAAGCGGCATCGGCAATGTGGTGATTGCAGTTTCCGTGTTTTCCACCCCCACCTTTGCCCGTCTGGTGCGAAGCCGGACCCTGGCTCTGAAAAATTCGGTGTTTGTCCAGGCTGCCAAGAACTTAGGCGCCTCAGATGCCAGAATTTTGTTCCGCCACATTTTGCCCGGGGCAGTGCCGGAAATCATTGTCCAGTTTACTATGTCTGTGGGTTCCTCGATTCTGACGGCATCTTCCTTAAGCTTTCTGGGGATGGGAGCCCAGCCGCCCACACCAGAGTGGGGGTTACTGCTGGCCAATGGTCGGAATTACATGATGACCAGTATGCACTGTACCGTGTTTCCGGGACTTGCGATTTTTTTGACTGTTTTGAGCTTTAATATTCTTGGGGACGGGCTGAGGGATGCCCTTGACCCGAAGCTGACGGATTAAAAGAACATAAGCTGCTTTAGTGCCTGCCATTTCCGGGCTAAGAAATGATATCCGCGGGTAAATGGCAGCAATGGAAATCCTTGTGGATACAGTATGATGGCAAAACAGGAACGATAAGAAGTAAGGAAAAGCGGAGACAGGGAGAAAGGAAAGCATAAGACAGATGGAAGATAACAGGAAAAATATATTGGAAGTGAAGAATCTCCACACCTACTTTTACACGGACAGCGGCGTGGTGAAGTCTGTGGATGGGGTGGATTTTGAATTGAAGGAAGGCTCTACCCTGGGGATTGTGGGAGAGTCAGGAAGCGGAAAGAGTGTGACCTCCCTTTCTATCATGGGGCTTTTGACCGGAACTACAGGAAAGATTGCAGAGGGAGAGATTTTGCTGGAGGGAAAAGATATTGCCCACATCAGCGAGGAAGAGAAGCGGAAGCTGAGGGGAAGCCAGATTTCCATGATTTTCCAGGAACCTATGACCAGCTTAAACCCGGTGATGAAGATCGGGAAGCAGTTGACGGAGTGTATTTTGCAGCATCAGGACATTTCTAAGGAGGAGGCATGGAAGAAGGCAGAGGATATGCTGCGCCGGACCGGGGTGCCCCGGGTGGAGCATATGATGAAGGAGTATCCCTTCCAGCTTTCCGGCGGCCAGAGGCAGAGGGTTATGATTGCCATGGCTCTGGTGTGCGGGCCGAAAATCCTGATTGCGGACGAGCCTACCACGGCATTGGATGTGACCATTCAGGCCCAGATTCTGGATTTGATGAATGGTCTGAAAAAAGCCATCGGGACCTCAATTCTCTTTATTACCCATGATCTGGGGGTGGTGGCAGAGGTCTGTGACGAGGTGGTGGTCATGTACTGCGGCCGGGTGGTGGAAAAAGGAGATGTGGTGGAATTGTTTGCCCATCCCTCCCATCCCTATACCATCGGTTTGTTAAACTCCATCCCGAAGCTCGGGGAGGCAGTGGAGGAGCTGGAAGCTATTCCGGGAAATGTGCCGAATCCCAAGTACATGCCAAAGGGGTGTAAGTTTGCCCCCCGGTGCAGCAGGGCATTTGCAAAATGCCATGAGGAGGAACCAGGCTTTTATGAGGTGGGAAATGGCCATGTAAGCCGGTGCTGGCTTTGTGAGAAAGGGGGCAACTGATATGGCAATGACTGAGGATATTTTGCTGCATGTGGAGGATATGAAGATCTATTATCCCGTGGCAGGCAAGCGTCTGGGCACCACGGATTATGTGAAGGCAGTGGACGGGGTTTCCTTTGAGGTAAGGCGGGGCGAGGTGTTCGGCATTGTGGGGGAATCCGGCTGCGGCAAGTCCACCTTGGGACGGGGCATCTGCAAGTTAGAAAAGCCTACCGGGGGAAAGGTAGTCCTGGACGGGGAGGATATTTCCAGCTATAATGACAGGCAGATGCGGCCGGTGCGCAAGAAGGTTCAGATGGTGTTCCAGGACCCTTATGCCTCCCTCAATCCCAGGATGTCGGTGTTTGACATTATTGCGGAGCCTTTGATGATTCACAATCTGGCTAAGGATAAAAAGGAGATGGAGGAAAAGGTATTAAAGCTTCTTCGGAAGGTGGGACTGGATGATTATCATGCCAACCGTTATCCCCATGAGTTTTCCGGCGGCCAGAGACAAAGAATCGGCATAGCCAGGGCTCTGGCAGTGCAGCCATCTCTGATTATCGCAGATGAGCCGGTGTCTGCCCTGGATGTGTCCATCCAGGCACAGGTGCTGAATCTGATGAACCAGTTGAAAAAGGACTTTAACCTGACTTATATTTTTGTGGCTCATGATTTGAGTGTGGTGGAGCACATCAGTGACAGGGTGGGAGTTATGTATCTGGGGAATTTTGTTGAGGTGGGAAACAAGGAGAGCCTGTATGCCGGCCCCCTTCATCCCTATACCCAGGCCCTCCTTTCTGCGGTTCCGGTTCCGGACCCAACAGCCAAGAAGGAGCGGGTGATTCTGGAAGGAAATATCCCCTCCCCCTTAAATCCGCCTAAGGGCTGTAAGTTCCATACCCGGTGCCCTAAGGCCATGGAGTGCTGCAAGGTGGAGGCGCCGAAGAAATATCAGGTCAGCGAGGACCATTACGTGTATTGCCATCTTTATGACAATGTGAGCGGGAAGTAAGCGGGAGGTCATGTGAAAGAATTATGAAGCTTTTTATCAGTGCAGATATAGAGGGCTGTGCCGGGCTGGCGATTCCGGCGGAGGCGCACAAGCAGGAGGCAGTCTACAAAGCCTTTGCCCAGGAGATGACCCGGGAGGTGCTGGCCGTGTGTGAGGCGGCCCGGGAAATGGGAGCCACGGAGATTGTGGTAAAGGACGGACACGGGGATGCCTCAAACATCGACCCCCTTCAGATGCCGGATTATGTCAGGCTGATTCGGGGAAAAAGCGGACATCCCTACAATATGATGTGGGGGCTGGACGAAAGCTTTGACGGGGTGCTGTATGTGGGATATCACGCGCCGGCAGGGAACCCGGAGTTCTCCATCAGCCATACCTCCACAGGCAACAGCCTGTATATCCGTCTCAACGGGGAGTTTATGAGTGAGTTTATGTTAAATACCTATACGGCTGCCAGCCTTGGGGTGCCGGCGCTGTTTCTCTCCGGGGATGAGGCTGTCTGCAGACTGGCCGGCTGCCAGGTGCCGGGGATTGAAACCGTTGTGACGAAAAGAGGGACGGGAGGAGCCACCATCTGTGAGCCCCAGGGGGTTGTGCTGGAACAGATTCGGACAGGGGTGAAAAATGCCCTTGGCAGGGAGTTTGCTGCCTGCCGGGTAAATCTGCCAGAGGAGTTTTCCTATGAGGTGACGTTTAAGGACTGGAGGAAGGCGTACCAGATGTCTTTTTATCCGGGAATGGAGAAGGTGGATACGTTTACCAACCGGCTGGTGACAAAACGGTGGATGGATGTGGTCACGGCCCATTGTTTTGTGG
>CAJUGD010000014.1:10375-89599 GCA_910586205.1 uncultured Lachnospiraceae bacterium
TATACTAAGGAAGCTCCCTGATGGGAGCGTAGGTCATCACCCTGTCGGGTGGTGACAAAGTATACTAAGGAAGCTCCCTGATGGGAGCGTAGGTCATCACCCTGTCGGGTGGTGATATGGTGTATTTGAGGGAAAATTGATAAAGCAGAAAAAAGGAGACAGCAAAGTCATGGATATGCAGATGTTTGGCCGGATTTCGGATGCATTTGGACCCAGCGGATTTGAGGAGGATGTGGTTCGCACCATTGCCGGGTTTTGCCGGGAATTTGAGGTGGAAAATGATGCGATGAACAACCTTTATGTGAGAATGCCCGGGGCGGATAAGGAAAAGCCGGTGATTCAACTGGATGCTCATACGGATGAATGCGGGTTCATGGTGCAGGCCATTCATGAAAACGGGGTTTTAGGGATTGTGATGCTGGGGGGATTTGTACTTACCAATATTCCGGCCCATACTGTGATGATACGAACCAGGAGCGGGAAAATGGTAAGGGGGATTATTACCTCCAAACCGGTTCATTTTATGAATGACAAGGAGAGGGCTTCCCAGGAGCTGGATATCGAGAAGATTTACGTGGATATCGGCGCAGTCAGCAAGAGAGAGGTGGAGGAGGTATTTGGAGTTTCCATCGGGGATCCGATGATGCCGGAGGTAAGCTTTTCTTATGACGAGGAGCATGGGGTCTGCTTTGGCAAGGCGTTTGACAACCGGGCAGGGTGTGCTTGTATTGTGGATACCATGAAACAGCTGTATAAGGAGCGGGAGCAGCTGGCGGTTCAGGTGGTTGGGGCTTTCGCGGCTCAGGAGGAAGTGGGGATGCGGGGGGCCACAGTGACCGCTCAGGTGGTGAAGCCGGATCTGGCCATTGTGTTTGAGGGCTCTCCCTCAGATGATTTCTATTTCAGCGCAGCTCTGGCTCAGGGGCGGATGAAAAGCGGCGTGCAGATCCGGCGGCTGGATAAGAGCTATGTGTCCAATCCGGTATTTATGGAGTATGCCATAAAACTGGCGAAAAAGTATGGGATTCCCTACCAGGAGACAGTGAGAAGGGGCGGAAGCACCAATGCAGGAAAGATCAGCCTTACAGGCAAAGCGGTTCCGGTGCTGGTGCTGGGAGTGCCCAGCCGCTATGTGCATACCCATTATAATTTCTGTGCAAAGAAGGATTTGGAGGCAGCCGCCGGTCTGGCGGCCCAGGTAATCCGGGAGCTGGATGGAGAGCATTTGCGCCATATCTGCAGGCAGGATGTGCTGGATTCGTGTTTGTAAATTGCTTTGGCGGGCAGAAATTTCAGGACGAAAGGAAATAGGGAAATGAACAATCGGAGGAAACCGGTAATAGGGATCCTGGGGCTGACCAGAAAAACAGACCCAGGGCTGTTTATCAGCGGAGAGCATGTGTTTACGGGGAGCGCCAATGTGCGGGCGATTCAGGAAAACGGCGGGGTTCCGGTGCTGATTCCCGCGGCAGCGGCGGCAGCGGATGTGGAGGCGGCAGTGTCCTTTTGTGACGGGCTTTTGTTTCCCGGCGGGGAGGATATGACGCCCTGGTATTATGATGAGGAGCCCTTGCCGGTGATCGGGGTTTTCCGGCCGGAGATTGATGACGCCTGGCTGAAGGCGGGAAGGTATGCCCTTAAGAAGCGGATTCCCATGCTGGGAATCTGCAAAGGCCATCAGACCTTAAATGTGCTGATGGGAGGGAGTCTGTACCAGGATTTGTCCCTTCAGGGCGGGGAACAGATTCAGCATTTGCAAAAGCTGAACCGGAGTTATCTGACGCACCATGTAAAGGTGGAGGGGGGAACCCGGCTGGCCGGGCTTTTCGGCGCCGGGAAGCTAAAGACCAATTCCATGCACCATCAGGCAGTGAAGAAGCTGGGAGAAGGGCTTACGATCTCTGCCCGGGCCTGTGACGGCACGGTGGAGGGAATTGAGGATGAGGAAGGACTGATTATGGGAGTCCAGTGGCATCCTGAGGATCTGGTGGATTCGGCTCCGGAGATGAATAAGCTGTTTGCGGATCTGGTGGAGCGGGCCTTGGGGCGGCAGAGAATGTGCTGACAAACCCCTAAGACGCAGAGCTTTAACCAAAGAGTACGCCCTGGAGAAAGGGGAGGAAGGAGATCTGGTCTGGAACAAATTGGAAGCACAGAGAAGCCTGAAAAAGAAAATTAAACTTTCCTAACCTAGAAATCTATGCTACAATAGCAAAACAGGAATAATACCCTCAGCGGACAAAAGGATCTTCCCTTCTCCACTGGGGGTATATAAAATAATAATACTTTTGAAAATCAAGGGAGATTTAGGATGGAAGGAATTCATATGCCGGAAGGTGGAAAAAAAGGAAAATATAAAAGGATCGGTGTGAAGATCGGCACTGTTGTGATGGTGATGCAGGTGGTTTCGATTCTGCTGGTGACAATGATCTGTATTTTCACATACAATTCACTGATTACAAAGATGCAGACAGTCCGCTGCACCAATGGTACGAATATGCTGGCCTATCTGCTTGAGCAGGCATCGGATGAAGATGATAGGAATCAGATTTTGGATGGTTTAAAGAGCCGCATGGGTTGTGAATTTACTATTTTTGAAGGGGATACCCGGGCCTACACGACAGTGACTCAAAACGGCCAGCGGATGGTAGGAACAAGATTGTCTTCTGATTTGAACAGGATTGTGCTGCAGCAGGGCAAGTCTTATGTGGGAAAAGCAGACATCGATGGAGAGAGCTATCTGTGTTCCTATGTTCCTACAAAGGGGGCTGACGGAAAGGTTAATGGATTGATCTTTTCCGGTATTTCCAGGAAAGAGGCCAGGGAGGAGGTTGTGAATGTCGTAGCATTGGCTGCTGTGTCAGGTGCCATTACCATAGTTTTGTGTATGATAATTCTGACGGCTTACATAAAGAAGCGGGTTTCTGAACCTTTAGGTGAGATTACCAGAATAGCCGGACAGTTGGAGAAGGGTGAGCTGGGTCTGGATAATAAGGAAGAACTTCGTGTGAATGTTTCCTCCAATGACGAGATTGGCATGCTGGGGCAGATGTTTGAGGATACGATTCACCGGCTGCGTTCTTATATCGGTGAGATTTCCAGTGTGCTGCTTTCCATGGCAGAAGGAGATCTGACCCGGAGCGCTACCCAGGATTATATGGGAGATTTCCAGTCCATCAAAAAGTCCTTAGATGGTATCCAGAAAGCGTTTAACAATGCCATGGGACAGATTACCAACAGCGCCAATCAGGTATCTTCCGGGGCAGAGCAGGTGTCCAGCAGTGCGCAGGCTTTGGCCCAGGGAGCTACAGAGCAGGCCAGCTCCGTTGAGGAGATTTCCGCTACTATGACGGATATCTCTGAGAATGCCAGACAGACCTCCGCAGCGGCTGATCAGGCAGGGGAATATGTCAATCAGGCAGGTTCCCACTTAGGAGTCAGCATAGGTTTTGTCAAGGAATTGAATGAGGCCATGGAAAATATCTCCGGTTCCTCAAAAAAGATTGGTACAATCATTGCCACCATTGAGGACATTGCCTTTCAGATCAATATTCTTGCTTTGAATGCTGCTGTGGAGGCGGCCCGGGCAGGTACTGCAGGGAAAGGCTTTGCCGTGGTGGCGGATGAGGTAAGCAACTTAGCCTCCAAGTCAGACGAGGCGGCCAAGGCTACCAAGAAGCTGATTGAGACTTCTATTGCTGCAGTTACCGAGGGCGGAGAGATTGTGAACAAGGTGACAGAGGCTTTGAATCAGACCAGCCAGAGCGCAGGCCATGTGACAACTCAGATGGCGATTGTGGTGGAGGCTGTAGGGAAGCAGACAGCAGCTATTTCCCAGGTTACAGATGGGATTGATCAGATATCCTCTGTGGTTCAGACTAACTCTGCCACCAGCGAGCAGTGTGCCGCTGCCAGTGAGGAGCTGTCCTCCCAGGCTAATCTGCTTAAGAATCTAATGCGCTCCTTTAAGCTTAAAGATGTGCGCTGAGGTTTCTTTCACAGAGTATCGGTGAAGGCGGCGAGAAGCAGCGGATTTCCATCGCAAGGGCGATGCTGAAGGACGCATCCATTGTTATGGACAAGGCGACCGCCAATGTAGACCCGGAGAACGAGAACCGTATTGTCCAGAAAGGAAAGCATGAGGAACTGATCGGGCAGAAAGGCATTTATCATGACTTTGTGCTTGGAAGGAAAGAGGCCATCGGCTGGAAGCGGGAGGCATAAATTGTTCTCCGGAAGAGGTGTGTAATGGATAACAGGGAAACAAAGACCAAAAAGGACTGCTGTGCTATGTGCGGGGAAACGAAAACAGTCCCGGCCTATGAGCCGGAGATATATAAATTCCGGAATGGGCGGGGTGACGCAGTTATCACTTCATATAACGTATTTCCGGGGATTGAACTTGCGTTTTATTCCGTACATATGGACAGCTTCTTTTGGGGGGAGGGGGAAAACGGGGATTTCATGGAAATATGCCACTGCAGGAAAGGGCGCATGGAGCAGGAGCGGGAAAATGGAAGCGTTTATATCATGCCGGGGGATCTGTCCGTTATAACTAGGGGGCAGCGTTCCTGCAGGTACAGCTTCCCGTTGTGCCATTATCATGGGATTTCCATCAATATCGATACCAATGCCGCTCCGGAATGCCTTTCCTGTTTTTTGGAGGATGTGAACGTCCGCCCGAAAGAACTGGCAGGAAGGCTGTGCGGAAAAGAAAATTGTTTTGTTATCCGTTCGCAGGATTATATCGAGCATATTTTTTCTGAGCTGTATCGGATGCCGGAGAGCTGCAGAAAGGGTTATTTTAAAGTCAAGATCCTGGAGCTGCTTTTAGTTCTGGGCAGCATTGACCCGGCGGGAAACCGTGCACCCTCCCTTTCTCTGTCAAGGCTGCAGACAGACCTTGCAAAAGAAGCTGCCGCCTACCTTGCGGAAAATTTAGACAGGAAAGTCACAGTGGCTGAGATGTCCGACAGGTTCCATGTGTCACAGACACATCTTCAAAATGCGTTCAAAGGGGTGTACGGAGTCCCGGTAAGCTCTTATATCCGAATTTTAAAAATGCAGTCCGCAGCCCTGCGGCTGATCCATACGGATACCGCAGTATTGGAAATCGCCGCTGAATTTGGGTACAGCAATGCAGGAAAATTTGCTTCCGCATTTCACAGGATCATGGGGGAAACTCCGGGTGAATACCGGAAAATACACGGCGGATTAAAATAACGGCAGGCTCACTGCTTCAAGGCGGCGCGCTTTAAGGAGTGTTGCTTTGGAGCATTTTTCTGTTCCTGTGGAGCGGAAATGTGGAAAAATATATGCTATTATTGTTATGAGCCTTGCGAAAGGCGTTTATTTTTAAATGTGAGTTAGTTAATACTAACTAGGAAGGAGATGAAGCGGAATGAGCGTGGTAATCATAGGCGGGAATGAATGCATGGCCCGCCAATATAAAGAACTGTGCGGAAAGTACCAGTGTAAAGCAAAGGTATATCCGAAGATGGCAAACGGCCTGAGGGATATCGGCACGCCGGATCTGCTCGTCCTGTTTACGGACACGGTTTCCCATAATATGGTACGAAGCGCATTGGATCAGACAAAAGGGAAACGGGTGAGGACAGTCCGCTCCCATACAAGTTCCATGAATGCACTCAGGGGAATCCTGAAAAAACATATGGCGGAAAGCAGGGAGGGCGTTTATGTCTGAGGAAATTTTTATCCGGCACTGCTCACCTACGCTGGCGGGGATAAAAACGGCAAATTTATTTTCCTGCCGTTTTGTGGATGAAAACGAAATGAGGAACAGCATCCGCAGCCTGAACGGGATTCTTGTAAAAAAGGGTGTAAGGGTTCTGCCTCTTAGGTACCGTGACGGCTGTGCGCTTATTTATGCATACCGTCCGTCAAAACTGATGCAGGACTTGCAGCGGGCTGATGCCGGCAGTCTGTTAAAGGAATGTGGATACGCTTCCGAAGTGCCGGAACGGTGCATTGTCCACCTGATGCGGCGTCTGGCGGACGGCGGGGAGTTTCCCCATGAGATCGGGCTGTTCCTTGGATACCCGCCGGAGGATGTCTGCGGCTTTATCGAAAATAAGGCGGAAGGATATAAATGTGCAGGGGGATGGAAGGTTTACGGGGATGAGGAACAGGCGAGGAAGACCTTTGCAAAGTACAGGAAATGCACGTCAGTCTACTGTGCGCTGTTTGCACAGGGAAGGTCTATGGAATGGCTCACAGTAGCCGTTTGATATAGAATATATTTTTCGGAAAGCAAGGAAGGAATACATATCATGAGTAAAATAGAGGTAGTTTATTGGAGCGGCACAGGAAATACGCAGGCCATGGCGGAGGCGGTCCTGGCAGGCGCAAAGGGAAGCGGGGGCGGAGGTATTGGAATTACAGCGTTTGCCTTTACCGGCATTTTTTAGAGATATGAGTTAGTTTGTACTAACCAAGATCGGACGAAAAAAGAAGGGCGTCTTATGGTAAATATAACAGTAGGCATAGAAGGGATGGCCTGCAGTGTGTGATTATTTGCTTCTGGGCTTGTCGGTTTTCAGGAGGGACAGGATACATTTTTTCATGGCTTCGTAGCTTTCCGGTGTAATGTCATGTTCCATTTTACAGGCATCGCTGGCGGCAATTTGTGGATCGACCCCCAGATGGACCAGCCAGTCCGTCAGCAGGGTATGGCGTTCATAGATGTTCTCAGCCAGTTTTCGTCCCTCGTTTGTCAGGAGAATATACCCTTCCTCTGACACGGTGATGTACTTGTGTGTTTTCAGGTTTTTCATGGCAACGCTTACGCTGGGTTTTGAGAAATTCAGCTCATTTGCCACGTCAATGGAACGAACGGCGGGAAGACGCCTGTTCAGGATGAGGATTGTTTCGAGATAATCTTCAATAGATTCTTCAGATTTGTGACGGATGTAATTCATCAGATGTCAGGCCTCCTTTCAGGCTATGCTGATTTATTCTGGTAAGGTTATCCTAACACTTTAGATGGAATTTTTCAAGCGATTGGCCAGATTAGCGGCAGCTTGTTATCTGAATAATAATTGATGCCCGTCCTGATGATGAATAGATATAGAAGCATTGTTGAAAAGTCAATGTACGCAGATGCGCCTGTAAACAGAAACACAGAATGTCTTAACATGGAAAAAGGATCTGCATCCGGAAAGCGGCCCCCTTGAAATGGTAAACTTGAAATGTCCCTGAATACAGGCAGGGTGCAGAGCAAGGCTGATTGCGGGATTCGGGGCGGAATACTTTATGGCTAAAGATAGATTTTTCATGACATAAAGGATTTAATTGACATTTTGATAGGATGTTTGATATACTATCCACACAGCATTCACGGCTGGATCTCATCTGTGAGCTGTGTGGGTTTTCTATAATTTTTGTTGCAGCGGTTCGCTGCAGATTTCAGTGATTAAAGGGTTGCCTTTAGCCGGAGAATCAAATGAGCAGAAAAGGAAAGAAGCAGTCAGGCAAAAAAGAAGACAGAAGAAGGAAAGCTTTTGCCTGGAAGGGAAGGTGTTCCTGGAGAAGAATACAGATTATAAAAAAGGGGAAAAAGGAGAGTATACGGCTGAAATATGCTTTATTGGCAATTACTGCAACAGAGCTTGCAGTGATTGGAGGACAAACCGGGGCAGGAGAGATTTCCCTTGCAAGACAACAGGAGGTTTATGAGGTGGAGTGGATTTTTCAGCCGGAAAAAAGTATAGGCAGGCCGGAGGATCTATATGGCATTCGGATTCATCCCGGGACTTGGGAGATGGAATTTTATCATCGCAGGGAATATTTTCATGAATAATTCCCTATTGATTCAGGGGTTATAAGAATCAGGAAAGTAATGAAATCAAAATAATCTATTGCAATTATAAATCCTATATATTATAATTTTTCTGAAATTAAAGAAGCTTTTTATTAACTACTATAAAAAAGGACAGGTGGATACCATGGAGAAAAAAGAATTATTGTATGAAGGCAAGGCAAAAAAGGTCTATACAACAGAAAATCCCGAGCAGCTCATTGTCTCTTACAAGGATGACGCCACAGCTTTTGACGGCCAGAAAAAAGGTACGATAGTGGGAAAAGGCGCTATTAATAACCGTATGACCAATCATATTTTTAAGCTTCTGGAGAAAAAGGGCGTGCCCACACATCTGGTGGAGGAGCTGAATGATCGGGAGACCGTGGTGAAAAAGGTGGAGATTGTACCGCTTGAGGTTATTATCCGCAATTTCTCGGCCGGAAGCTTTGCCAAAAAGCTTGGAATGGAAGAAGGGATCAAATTGGCTTGTCCTACATTAGAGTTCAGCTATAAAAACGATGATCTTCATGACCCCTTTATCAACAGCTATTATGCGCTGGCTTTGAAGCTGGCCACTCAGGAAGAAATTGATGTTATTACCAAGTATGCTTTTGTGGTCAATGACGTGATGCAGGAATATTTTGCAGGTCTTGGCATTGAGCTGATTGATTTTAAGATTGAATTTGGAAGACTGTCAGACGGTACGGTTATCCTGGCAGACGAGGTGTCGCCGGATACATGTCGTCTGTGGGATAAGGAGACCCATGAAAAGCTGGATAAGGATCGTTTTCGCCGGGATCTGGGCAATGTAGAGGACGCCTATCAGGAGGTATTCAGACGTTTAGGGATTCAGTAGGCAGATCACAAGAAAAAGACGGATCAGGAGGAAGTATGTACGACAAATATCAAAGCCCGCTGTCAGAGCGGTATGCCAGCAAAGAGATGCAGTATCTTTTTTCACCGGATAAAAAGTTCAGAACCTGGAGGCGGCTGTGGATTGCTTTGGCAGAGACGGAAAGGGAGCTGGGGCTTTCTATTACCCAGGAACAGATCGACGAGCTGAAGGCATATAAAGATGATATTAATTATGAGACGGCAAAGGAGCGGGAGCGGCTGGTGCGCCATGATGTTATGTCCCATGTCTTTGCCTATGGGGAGCAGTGTCCCAAGGCAAAGGGGATTATCCATTTGGGAGCCACTTCTTGTTATGTGGGGGATAATACGGATCTGATTATTATGACAGAGGCTTTAAGGCTGGTACGGAAAAAGCTTGTCAATGTGATGGCAGAGCTGGCAAAATTCGCAGAGAAGTATAAGGATCAGCCGACCTTGGCATTTACGCATTTTCAGCCTGCCCAGCCTACTACGGTGGGAAAGCGGGCGACTCTGTGGCTGCAGGAGCTGTGTCTGGACTTAGAGGATCTGGATCATGTTCTTGGCTCTATGAAGCTTTTAGGCTCTAAGGGGACCACGGGTACCCAGGCAAGCTTTTTAGAGCTTTTTGAGGGAGATCACGAGAAATGCCGGAGAGCAGATCAGATGATTGCGGAGAAAATGGGCTTTTCAGACTGCTATCCGGTGTCAGGACAGACCTATTCCCGAAAAGTGGACACACGGGTGATAAATGTGCTGGCAGGCATTGCCCAAAGCGCTCATAAATTCTCCAATGATATCCGTCTTCTGCAGCATTTAAAAGAGGTGGAGGAGCCTTTTGAGAAAAATCAGATCGGTTCTTCAGCCATGGCATATAAGAGGAATCCCATGCGAAGCGAGAGAATTGCCTCCTTGTCTAATTATGTGATGAGTGATGTGATGAATCCCATGCTGGTGGCTTCCACTCAATGGTTTGAGAGGACTTTGGATGATTCTGCCAACAAGCGGCTCAGTATTCCGGAAGGCTTCCTGGCAGTGGACGGTATTCTGGATCTTTATTTGAATGTGGTGGATGGGCTGGTGGTGTATCCAAAGGTGATTGAGAAGCATTTTATGGCAGAGATTCCTTTTATGGCTACGGAAAATATTATGATGGATGCAGTGAAGGCAGGAGGCGACCGTCAGGAGCTGCATGAACGGATCCGCAGGCTGTCCATGGAGGCAGGGCGGAATGTGAAGGAAAAAGGGCTTGACAATAATCTTTTGGAGCTGATAGCCCAAGATCCGGCTTTTGGGCTTTCTCTTAAGGAACTGGAAAAGTGTATGGAGCCATCCCTCTATATAGGCCGGGCGCCCCGGCAGGTGGAGGAATTTCTTTCGGAAATAGTGCGGCCGATTTTGGAAGATAACAAGGATGTGCTGGGAATGAAGGCAGAGATCACTGTGTAAAATAAGTATTCATAAGTTTTGCTAATAAAGAAAGGCGGGCAGATTAGAAAAAATCAGCCGGCCTTTCTTGGTTTCATATTGATTTTACCGGACATTTCCATTATACTGTTAATTGCTGCCGGAAGTTTGGATATCCGGGCTGCCGGACGGCTGTGCAGTGGGAGCAACATCTGTATGATTTAGAAAGACGAAGGAGCTGAGTGATTATGTCAAAGGTAGATGTAGTAATCGGTTGTTTTTATGGAGATGAGGGGAAGGGGAAGGTGATAGATTATCTTGCGGCGGACGCGGATATTGCAGTACGTGCTACCGGCGGGGATAATGCAGGGCACACAATCAAAGCAGGCGGTGTAAAGTATGCCATGCACCTGATTCCGTCCGGCATTTTATCCGGGCACACTACCGGCATAATCGGCAACGGGGTGGTGCTGAATCCAAAAGTTTTGCTGGAGGAGATTTTGAATCTTAAGGAGCATGGCTATGATGTGGAGCGTTATCTGAAGATCAGTGACAAAGCACATGTGATTCTGCCATATCACCAAATGATGGATTTTGCCTTAGAGAAGAAGCGGGCAAAGAAAATCGGCACCACGGGAAAGGGAATCGGCCCGGCCTATTGTGATAAATACGAGCGGAGCGGACTGCGGATAGAGGATCTTTATGCTTCGGATTTTAAGGAAAAGCTGAAGAAACTGATTGATTCAAGGCGGGAGCTTCTTGCCTTTTACGGCATGGAAGAAAAGGAACTGACAGACGCTTTGGATTTTGAGGCGATATATGAGACGTACAGCAGGTATGGGGAGGCGTTAAAGCCTTATGTGTGCGATACCCTTACCTATCTGCATAAGGCTCTGGAACGGAATGAGAAGGTGGTGGTGGAAGGGGCTCAGGCTACCTTGCTGGATATTGATTTTGGCTCCTATCCGTTTGTCACATCTTCCAATCCGACCATCGGAGGTATTCTGACCGGAACCGGGTTAAGCACATTGGATATCGGCAATGTTTACGGAGTGATTAAAGCGTATTCCAGCCGGGTAGGAGAGGGGCCTTATGTGACAGAACTCCTTGACGCCACAGGAGACAGGATTCGGGAACTGGGCCATGAATACGGCACAACCACCGGAAGGCCGAGAAGATGCGGCTGGCTGGATCTGGTGGCGTTAAAATACGCAAAAAGGGTCAACGGACTGACAGCCCTTGCCATAAATCATTTGGATACAATCGGGAAGTTTGAAAAGATTCAGGTGTGTGTGGCTTATGAGCAGAACGGAATCATCACAGAAGATTTTTCTACCAATCTGGAGCTTTTGAATCATGCAGAGCCGGTATACAAGGAATTTGCGGGAGATTTCGGAGATTTGTCTGGCTGTAAAAGCTTTGAGGAGCTTCCTGAAAAGGCCAGGGAGTATATTGGTTATATTGAAGAATATATGGGGATTCCGGTCAAATTTATTGGAACCGGGGCAGAGAGAGAAGCCATGATTATACGGGATTGATAAAAATGGCTGAGATACTGGAAAATCAAGGTAAAGTTTCTTATATTTCTAAGGCGGAAAGCCGATATATACAATGTAAAACATAGGTATTATCATACCGGAAAGGAGAGACTCTATGGCAATTAACGGAATTTCATCCAATGGCTACAGCTATGGCGGCTACAGCTCTATGATTGACAGCAACAGTTGGTATGACAAGGCTAACGCAGATGCGGAGAAGCTGAAACAGGATGCGGAGAACAAGACCTCCAGCTCCAACAAGACCAGCAGTAGCAGCTCTGCCAACACAGTCAGCAGTACATCAGGCTTTTTGATGGAATATCAGACCAGACTGGAAGATCTGGAGGCAGCGGCGGCGAAGCTGCAGACCAGCAAGAAGGACAATGTATTCGGCAAATACGATCAGGTTCTTGCTGAGTTTTCCAAGACCCAGATCGAAGGTAATGAAGACGGCAGTGTGATGGATAAGAAGATGAGCGATGCTGCAGATGATGTGGTAGATGCAACCAAGGATTTCATTGATCAGCTCAACGGAACCATCGCATTTCTGTCGAAGAACAGCGGCCACAGTGCAACCGTTGCATTCCAGCTTGCCTCTTTGCAGAGGACGATACCTTCTGACAAGGCATTGGCAAAGATTGGTATCAGCGTCAATACCAAGGGCGAGTTAAAGATGGATGAAGAAAAGTTCAGGGAAGCGCTGCAAAAGGATCCTGAGTTGGTAAAGGATCTGTTAGGCGGACAGTTCGGCATGGCAGAGCGGGCCGGAGACAAGGCAACCCAGATCCTGGATATGTCGGTTAATGAAATTATGGGAGGAAGCAATCCAACAACATCTGATTCCTCAAACAAGACTAATTCCACGACCAGCTCCGTAAGCGGATCCAGCACTGCATCGAAATCCAATATGTCTGATTCCTTCAGACAGTTCGCAAGCTTTGCAAAAAGCGGAGCGTACAATCTGAGCAATTACTATGCAGTATCCATGCTGAATATTTTAGTGTAGCGGCAGTATTTTCTGACAAAGCAAATAAGGAAGAAGGATATCCGGCAGGGTTGCTGCCGGATATTTTTAGGTGTGATGAAAATATGCCAGAATAAACGCATGAACGAACTTGAAACATTCCCTGGTGATTTGATGCATTTTAAGCATAAATATGTATCTGTGTTCCCAAACAAGGAAGACGGTATCAGAGAAAAGGGATTTCAAAATATGCATGAATATGCCTTGTTTTCGTTCTTGTGTCTTTTTAAAAAATATACTCTTAGCACTTGACATAGAAAAAAAATTGCGGCATAATAATTAATATTCTATTCCAGGGAGGTTGGTTTCGAGGCAGTTGTCAGGGGGGCAGTCAGTGGGAGAGCCTCCCGATTTATTGTGCTGCATTTGACACGTCAGAAGGCGTTGGAACCGACAGAAAAGAAGCTCTGGAAGAAAGTTACTATTGAAATTATGCAGTCTATCACGGAAAATGATACAAAGGATACAAGGAAGCAAAAGGAGGAGATAAGAGCATGGTAGGGATATATGGGAACGGCGTGGCCCTGTCGGAGAAGGTTCTTGATTATTTGTGGGGAAGACAGAGCGTATCGCTGTATAATATTGCAAATGTAGATACTCCTGGATTTAAATCCCAGTACATAACATTTGAGGAGGAGATGAGCCGGCGCCTGTCAGCGGCAAGCAACAGGAGTACGGCTCCTAAGCGTGCCGTTTCCAATGCTATTGATGCGTCCCGCTATAAGCTGAATACCACTTGGGATGAGTCTTCCAGGTTAGACGGGAACAATGTGGATATGGATCAGGAGCAGGTGGAGGTAGTCAGAACCGCATATCAGTACCAATATGTTCTTAATTCCATTAACAATGACATTAACCGTTTAAGAAGTGCGGCAAAAAGCTTCTAGGATCATATAATTACAGGAGGATATTATGGACGGAGCGGCGTTTATTGTGCCTATGACCCCATGGGGACCCATTGGCATAAACGGAGATTTGAATCAGGTTCAGCAGAACGCAGCAGCGGAAAGCGGAGAAGTGTCTTTGTTTAAAAGTGTTTTTAAGGATACAGTGGGACGGGTCAAGGAGACTCAGGCAGATGTGGAGCATAAGCAGTATTTGCTTATGACCGGACAGTTAGACGACGCCCATACGCTGCCCATTGCGGAGGCCAAGGCCGGGATTGCCGTAGACGTTCTTATCACATTGCGCAATAAGACCATGGAATCTTATAACGAGCTTATCAAGATCAATGTCTAGTTTTGTTTTTAAAGGTCGGACATTAATATAACAAAAGGTTGGATAAAGACGTGCAGAATTGGAAAGAAAGCTGGCAGAACATGCCGGCAAAAACCAGGACTCTTATAAAGGTGATCGCAGGGGGAACCGTGGCGATTGCCTTGATCGCCATAATTGCGCTGAATATGGGGAAGGATAAGGATTACAGTATCCTGTTTACAGGAATGAATCAGGAGGAGGCGCAGCAGGTAGTCAGTCTTTTGCAGGAGTCAAACATTGATTACCGCTATGACAACGGTGAGGGGGCCATAAGGGTGCCTTCCGCTACCGTAGACCAGACAAGGGCAAACCTGTTAAGCCAGGGTTATCCCAAAAGTGGTTTTACATACGATACCTATCTGAAGAATACGGGCCTTATGACCACGGAATCTGACAAAGAGCAGATTACGGTCTATGAGCTGCAGGACCGCTTGGGGGCTCAGATTCGCCTTTTTGACGGGGTGCAGGACGCGAAGGTGACGATTGCCTTAGGGGGTGACAGACGCTTTGTGCTTGATGATGCGGATGAGGTGAATGCTTCTGCTTCTGTGGTGGTTACCATGCAGAACGGCAGCAGCTTGACTCCGGAAAAAGCTCAGGCGGTTAAAGGACTGATTTCCCATGCGGTCAGAGGGCTCAACATTACCGAGACGGCAGTGTATGATGCTGCCACCATGTTAGAGGTGGGAGGAGAAGGAGACGGATCCTCAGGCGGAGCTACAGATATTGCCGCTCTTACGACTATGGTGGAGAACAGTATCGCGGCCAACGTAAGACGGGTATTAGAGCAGCTTTACGGTTCGGGCAATGTGGCGGTCTCTGTAAAAGGAACCCTTAACATGGAACGGCTTATTCAGGAGAGTACCCAGTATACGACTCCGGATAAGATTGACGAGGAAGATAAGACCGGGCTTTTGCAGCAGGAAAACCTGACGGACGAGAGCACTGTGTCGTCAAATCAGGGCGCAGGAGGATTGGTTGGCGCTGATGCCAATGCGGATACTCCCCGGTATACCAATGAGAACGGTACAGGCCAGGTAAATGACAGCTATTCCAACAACAGTTCCTCAAGAATCTGGCTTTATAATATGTTGAAGGAGCAAAGGCAGGTTGATCCCGGGATGCTGCAGGATGCCTCCATTGGTGTGGTAATTATTACAGATACGGAAAAAGATGAGGTACAGCAGCAGAACCTGCTTCGTCTGGTAGCCAATTCTGCCGGTATTCCGGTAGATATTATGGATCAGAAAATTACCATTGTCCGTTCCAATCCTCCGACTGTGGATGTGGAAGGCACCGGCGATGACGTCGAAAAGCCGGTTGGCGGTGAAGGCGAAGTAGAGACAAAGCTGCCCCTTGCGCTTTTGATTGCCATCGGCGCCGGTGTACTGCTTCTGCTCTTGCTGCTCTTGCTGCTCCTGCTTCGTTCCAGACGGAAGAAGAAGCTTGTTCTGGAAGGCGGAGAGATTGGTGAAGGTGAGCTGACGGCAGGCGGCGAGGGTCTGGTGAGTGAAGACGGCGAACTTTTGGGCGGAGAAGGCATGGAGGGATCAGATATGCACAGAATGCCGGGTATGCCTGAAGATGAGGAAGATGAATTTGCCAAGAGTGAAGAAATTCTTAATCTTCGGATGCAGCGCAGCCTGCGTCTGAAGCAGAATATTTCGGAATTTGTAGACCAGAATCCGCAGATTGCGGCGAAGCTTGTACAGACCTGGCTGAGAGGGGAGGATAATGATGGCAGTGACAGAAGAAAGTCTTCTGGGGCTAGAAAGCAGTCCAGATAGTAAGATGGATGGAGAGCCCATTACCGACGCCAAAAGCAAGGCGGCTTTGGTGGTGGTGTCTTTAGGAGCTGACCGGGCATCTCAGATTTATAAGTATCTGAACGAACAGGACATTGAAGACCTTACCTATGAGGTGGCAAAGCTGGGCAAGACCGGCAACGCTCAGGTGGAGGCGGTGCTGGATGAATTTTATAAATTGTGTCTGACCCATAAGATGATGACGGACGGCGGACTTGATTATGCCAGGAACGTACTGGAAAAGGCGTTTGGTGAGTCCACAGCCAGGAATCTTTTGGAGAAGGTTTCCAAGACCCTTCAGTCCAAGCCGTTTAACTTCTTTACCAAGGGAGATCCCAAGGCGCTGTTCTCCCTGCTGCAGAATGAGCGGCCGCAGGTGATTGCCCTGATCCTTGCCTATATGGATGCCATGCAGGCGGCTCAGGTTTTGGAGGAGCTGCCGGATGACAAGCGGATTCAGACTGTGGAGAGCATGGCCAGAATGGATCGGGTCTCTCCCGAAGCCATTGCCATTGTAGAAGAAGAAATGAAGCGGAAGTTTGCTACCATCATTACCAGCGAGGACAATATGAGCCTGGGCGGTATCGACTATGTGGCGGATATGATGAACCATGTGGACCGCAGCAGCGAGAGAAAGATATTCGAGGAGCTGGGAAAACGCAATCCGGAGCTGGCTCAGAGCATTCGGGACAAAATGTTCGTCTTCGAGAATATTATGGATATGGACGATCGTTCCGTACAGCGTTTTGTCCGGGACTGCGACGCCAAGGATATCGTTTTTGCCCTGAAGAATGCTACGGAGGAGATGAAGACCATATTCTTCAGCAACATGTCCAAGCGTATGGTGGAGACCGTCAAGGGCGACTTGGAGATTACAACCAACGTAAGACTAAAAGACGTAGAAGAAGCGCAGCAGAGAATCGTCAATATTATCCGGAACTTAGAGGAGCAGGGTGAGGTAGTCATCAAGAAGGGAGGAGACAATGATGACATCATCGCTTAGGCGGGTCATTAAACAGCCGGACACTTCCGGTGCCTCTGTGATTGAACAGTTTATCCCTCCTAAGGAACAGGTCAGGGAGAGCCGTCAGACTACGGCCAGGGCCCCTTCCTTTCCCCGATACAGCAGGGACGGGAAAGAGCAGGGAGAATACCGTTCTGTCATAAAGTATTCCGGTCAGGATATGTTGAAAGAGGAAGAAGAACTAAAACAAAAGCGCAGAAAACAATCAGAGGATTTTGAAGAACCGGAAGATGATGTGATTATTCCGGAACCGGGCCAGGAGGCTGTAAAACAGTCGGAAGAAGATGCTGCAAAGCTTTTGGAAGATGCGAAAAGGGAGGCGGAAGAACTTCTTTCTGAAGCCTCCGGGGCAGCAGAAAAAGCGCGGGAGGAAGCCAGCCAGGCTGGATTTAGGGAAGGGTACGAGGCTGGTTACCGGGAGGGCAGCCAGAAGGCAGAGGCAGAGTGCCAGGAAGCTTTCCGCGCTGCGCTGGCATCCTTCCAGGCGGATATGCGCCAGGCCCTTAAGTCTGTGGATGCGGCAAAGGAGCGCTGCCTGCGCAGTTATTTGGATGAATTGAAAGATTGCGCGGTGGCAGTGGGAGAAAAGGTGATCCATATCAGCCTCCGCTCCAGCGGCGAGGTGATCAGACAGATGATCATCGCTGCCACAGAAAAGCTGAAAAAGACGGCCTGGGTCAAAATCTACATTGATAAATGTGATTATGACATGATGATGGAAGCGGATGCCGCCATTTTAGACGAGCTTTCCCACTTGTCGGACAATATTAAGTTTATTGTTATGGATAAAGAGGACAGGGGAAGCTGTATAATCGAGATGCCGGAAGAAATTGTAGACGTGAGTGTTAATACTCAGATTGAAAATATTAAAGATATCCTGGAGAATGTGAGAGTATAGGAGCCGCATATGTATGAGAAGATACCGCAGTTGATTGCCAAGTCAGAGACAATCAGCCATATTGGGAAAATTGAAAATGTGGTAGGCATGTCCATGGAGGCATCCGGCGGCAGATCCAGTATCGGGGATATTGTGATGATCTACAACGAAGAAGAAAACCGCCAGATGCCGGCGGAGGTGGTGGGCTTTAAGGACGGAAAGATTCAGCTTATGACTTATGAGGCCACCAGCGGTATTGCGTCGGGAAGCTTTGTGCGCAACACCAGGCGGAGGCTGAAGGTGCCGGTAGGTGATTTCTTAAGAGGCCGCATTATTAATGCTATGGGAGAGCCTATGGATGGGAAGGAGCCTTTTCCGGCCAGCCGTCATTATACCGTCAGCAGTCCTTATATCAACCCTTTAAACCGGCCGCCTATCAGAGAGCGTCTGGAGTTTGGGATTAAGGCCATTGACGGGCTGAACACCATTGGAAAGGGGCAGAGGATCGGAATCTTTGCCGGTTCCGGCGTAGGCAAGAGTACCCTTATGGGGATGATTGCCAAGAATGTAAAGACAGATATTAATGTGATCGCCCTGGTAGGGGAACGTGGACGTGAGGTGCTGGAATTTATCCAGAAGGATCTGGGAGAGGAAGGGATGCGCCGCTCTGTGCTGGTGGTAGCCACCTCTGACCAGCCGGCTATGCTTCGGATGAAATGTCCGCTTGTGGCCACAACCATTGCAGAGTATTTTAAGGATCAGGGCTATGATGTGCTTCTGATGATGGACTCTTTGACCCGTTATGCCATGGCACAGCGTGAAATCGGGCTTGCCATAGGTGAACCGCCCATTGCCAGAGGCTATACGCCGTCCATCTATGCAGAGTTTCCCAAACTTTTGGAGAGAAGCGGGAACTTTGGAAAGGGTTCCATTACAGGTGTATATACTGTGCTGGTGGAAGGGGACGATACCAATGAGCCGATTTCCGATACCGTGAGAGGTATTCTGGACGGACATATTGTTCTCAGCAGACAGCTTGCCAATGAAAATCATTTTCCTGCGATTGATATAGGAGCCAGCATTTCCAGATTGATGGTGGAGATTGTGCCGGAAGGACATCACCGGGTAGCAGCCAAATTCCGGAATCTGTTGGGAATCTACCAGAAGAATGCAGATTTGATATCCATCGGCGCATATAAAAGGGGAAGCAATCCGGCTCTTGACGAGGCGGTTATGAAAATAAATGAGATCAATGGTTTTCTCCAGCAGGGAATTAAGGAAAGCTTTACTTATGAGGAGACCCTGCAGCGGATTGAGGCCATTACAGGCTGACAGAAGAAAAGAAATGCTGCTTACCATAACAGATGAAAAGCAGCAGTCCGGGAGGAAGGAAAGGTGAAGCAATTTCAGTACAGACTTGAGACCGTGCTGGCCTACAAGACGCAGGTTCTTGATAATTTAAAGACAGAGCATGCGGCGATTCTGCAGGATGTGAACCGGAAGCAGGAAGAAATCCGGGGACTGAACCAGGAGCTGTCCGGTTATGAGAGCCAGTTTGACCAGGCTAAGGTAGAAGGAATCAGTATAGAGAGTTATCGGTTGTTTGATATGTGCATCGGCAGGATGGAGGAAATCATTGATCTTGAGAAGGAACGGCTGAAGGCGCTGAGAAAAAAAGAGGATGCCAAGAAGCAGGAGGTCATTGGGGCTAAGGTGGATACCTCAAAGTTTGAGAAGCTGAAAGAGAAAAAGTATCAGGAATACCAAAAGATAGCGGCAAAGGCAGACGAGATGTTTGTGGAGGAATTTGTGTCCAATACCTCGCTTCGGCAGAGAAGACAGCACAGAGGGTAGGAAAGACAGTACAGGTGAGACTGTCACGATGTAAAAAAGTAGTAATAAAATGATCTTTTGTAACGTATAAAGTAGAATTTTGATTTTATTTGTGTTATAGTTATAGAGATACGGCAGAAGTGGGCCCTAATGGGGCATTTCTTTTGAATAGGGGTAATCACAGTTTAAGGCTGTTGATTATAGATTATTATAGGAAGGAAAGGAGGGATTTAGTGGAAGCATCAGTGAAAGTGCAGAGCACAGCGTCAGTCAGGACATCTGCAGCAGGACGTCTGCCGTCAGTCGATACGTCGGCAGGAGGCAGCGGCTTTCGCCAGCTTCTCCAGGTAAAGAAGGATGCGGCGGATGTAAAAGGACAAAACCAGACAGATAAGTCAGGAAAGCCGGACAGCATAAATCAGACAGACAAGAAGACCTCTGAAAGTGATGAGGCCGGAAAAGCTTCTGAGAGCAAGAAGGATGAGACAAAGGTTCCGGATACTACAGATTCTGAGGATGCAGCCTGTCAGGAGGCGCTTCAGAGAGCAGCCTTAGAGCAGGCGGCGGCACAGATGGTCGGAATGGTTCAGGAGGAACCTGGGGCAGAGACACTTAAAATACCTGCGGCAGAATCCGTACAAGGGATAGAGCAGACAGGCCAGCAGACGGCAGAAGCTTTGGCGGCCGGAGAACAGACGGCATCAGATTCTGCGGATATGATTCAAAATACAGGTCAGCAGATGGCAGCAGAAACCATGACGGCAAAGGAACCGGTCCAAAAGGACGGGGCGGAGAAGCCTGCAGAGCCGGTAAAGGAATCAGGGGATCCGTCAGAAGGCGTATCTCGTGTCAGGCAGCCTGCGGCAGAAGATAACCGTTCAGAGGTAAAAGCAGATACCAGCCGACAGCAGGGGCAGGACCTTTCAGATTCCGGCAGTGAGAACGGCAGAAGGATTCAGCAGACAGAAGATGGCAGCACACAGCAGATGGCGGGGGCAGGAGCATTTCGGGTATCCGGACAGCAGGAGCCCATGATCCATGACACAAGAGGAGAACAGATTCCTTTAAAGACCACACCGGATACATTGCCCGAGGATTTAGGAAAGACTTTAGCGGCAAAGCTTCCGGATACAGGAAAAACCCTGACCGTAGAGTTGGAGCCGGCTTCCCTTGGAAAGCTGACCATACGGCTTACTTATGAGGCAGGGCGGGCGGCAGTGTCCATATTGGCCACCAACCCAAGAACATTAGAGCTTCTTAACAGCAAGGCAGCGGAGATCGCGTCGATCCTGGAAGAAAAGACAGGGCAGGAGACAGTGATTCTCACCCAGGAGCCCCATGAACAGGAGCAGTATCAAGAGAGCAAGCACGGGAGCAGCCAGCAGGAAGAACAGGAGCAGGGACAGCAAAGAAAAGAAAAACCGGCACATCAAAGCGATTCCTTTGCCCAGCAGCTTCGGTTAGGGCTGGTATAAGATGTGCAGGCAGAGACGATATCCGGGACAGCAGGAGAAGACAGGCAGAGAGGATATCGGAGCAGAGACAGAAAAGGAGACAAGATGGCAGACAGTTTAGGAGTCAGCGGAACCTCGGATCCGTATACACGTTATTCGTATACAGCTCAGGCAAATGACAAAAATACCATAACCATGACCGGCTTTTTCCAGCTTTTGGCGACTCAGCTCCAAAACCAGGATATGACCAATCCCATGGATAACAGCGAGATCATGGCACAGATGACCCAGATGGCGATGGTGCAGGCCATGACCACCATGACAGACACCATGAAGAACTCTTCAGCGATCAATACTCAGACCTATGCCGCAGGGCTTGTAGGCCAGGAAGTGACCATGGCGGTGACGCAAAAAAATATTTATGGACAAGAGGAGCCGGTAGATGTAAAATATGCTAAGGTGGAATGGGTAAACTTTACATCAGGAGATCCTACCATAAAGCTTGAGGGAGACGACAAAGAATATAATCTGGTGCATTTAGTAGGTATGGGTAAGGTGCCCAATCCTTTTGGGACGCCTGAAACAGATGAGGATGGCGACAAGGATGATTCCGGAGAAGATGGCAGTGTAGGAAAGCCGGAGGAATCAGGAAAACCAGATACAGAGCCGGACAACGGTTTAGCCAAGACACGAAATGCTTTGATTTAAAAAGAAAACGCTTTTGGAAAGAGGAAAGATATGGATGTGAAAGGAATGCGCGTATATGAGAACGGCATGTCCGGCATCCCCCACCAGAACAGCATGATACCAGGGACAGGGGAGCGCCAGACAGGCTTTGATGAGCTTCTCCAGGAGAAGGCAAAGGTGGGCCTGAATTTTTCCAAGCATGCAGCAAAAAGGCTGGGCGAGCGGGGAATCTCCGTGGACAATCAGCTTATGAGCGACTTAGAACACGCTGTGGAGGGCGCCAGGAAAAAAGGGGCCAAAGATGTGGCCATTATCGGAGCTCAGGGAGTGTTCATTGTCAATGTTCCCAACAATATGGTTGTGACAACCATGGGACAGCAGGATATGAAGGAACGAGTTTTCACAAATATTGATAGTGCCGTCCTATTGTAAGCAGGACCTCGAAATGAGGATGTTTGTCCCGTCTGTCAGATGGGCAGGCGGGAAGGGACGGAAGCTGTAGGGAAAGGAAAAGAAAGATTATGTTAAGAGCAATGGATGCAGCGGTGGCAGGTCTTCGGGCCCACCAGAATAAGATGGACGTAGTAGGTCATAATATTGCAAACGTAAATACATTTGGATTTAAAGCACAGACATATACATTTAAAGAGGCAATGTATCAGACATCCACAGCCTCCACAGGCGGTTCAGCAGGCGCTAACGGTTCAGCAGGCGCTAACGTGGCACAGTATGGTTATGGTGCTTTGATGGGAACGATTGGCATGGATATGACAGCCAGCACGCCGACTTATGTAGGTGGGTTTAATGCCAGTATCAGCGGAGACGGCTTCTTTATGGTAAAACCAATTAAAACCACGGCTGCTGCTAATTCAGACGGAGTTAAGACGAACGAGTTTTTGTTTACCAGAGTCGGGCAGTTTACATTGGATAATAACGGTTATGTGGTAGACGGAGATCAGAACTTTGTTTATGGTTTTTATCCGGAGGAAGATGGAGATGGGTATAAGACGACAGGTGATAATGCTTTAGTGCCGCTGCGTATGCCTACATTAGCAGAGCTTCAAGCCGGATTAGGTACAACGGATGGAGTGAATCCGACATTTAACGCGACTACCTATCCAAGTTCCAGCGACGCAGACCCTGCCAATCATCCGCTGATATCCAAAAAGGTTTCTATAAACAGCGCCGGGGATATTTCAGTGACTGCCGAATATGAGGTTGGCGGCAAGAAAGAAACAAAAACCTTCTCTCTTGGCGCAGTTGCAGTTGCTACCTTCCAGAACCCCAACGGTGTGACGAAATCAGGCGGCAACTACTATACAACCAGCAAAAACGATAATGCAGGTAATGCGTCGGCAGGTATTCCGGGCGGTGTTAACCCGGCTCTTATGACCGGTTATGTAGAAGCCTCCAACGTAGACTTAGCCAAGGAGTTTGCTGACATGATCACCACCCACAGAGGTTTCCAGTCCAATACCAAGATGATCACAGTATCTGATGAGATGCTTTCCGACTTAGTAGCCATGAAGCGGTAAGGATAATATAGCAGCACAAGGATTTGCATGATAAAATAAAAAGCAATGACCAGTTAAGGAAAGAATAACGGGTAACAGACCATGAGTATGAGAAGGCGGCTAGCCAGCGAGAACCAGAAAATAATGGATCGCGCCCGCAAAGCAAGAAAAGAAAGAATATTTGGAGACAAGAGCAGCCACGGCCGTCGTGGCTACTCTTCCGGTGAAGCAGACAATCAGGTGGGAGACAAGGAAGGAAAAGGGATGGTTAAGGTAGTTCGTTTAAATGGAGAAGAAATTTATCTGAACATGCTTCAGATTGAGTCAATGGAATTGATACCAGAGACAAAGGTAAAGATGATGAACGGGGATTTTTATTTGCTGAGAGATTCGGCAGAGTCCATTATGGACCAAATCCGTGCGTTTATCAAAAGCTGTGTTGTCTTTGAGGACAAAGGAAAATAAGCGTATTCGGAGTGAATTTAGGAGGAAAATAAAATGGATTTGACAACGCTTATTGGTATATTGATGGCACTCGGGCTGTGCGTGTGGGGAATTGGAGTGGATAAGATAGGCAACTTTATTGACCCGCAAAGCCTTGCAATCGTTATCGGCGGTACTGTTGCAGCGATTACGGCAAGTTATCCTTTAAGGATTCTTCTGGATATACCAAAGCATATTATGGTACTGTTTCGAGGGAAAAAATTCAATATTCCCAAGTTGGTGGATCAGCTTGTAGACTTGGCTATGTTAGCCAGGCAGAGCGGACTTCTGGCCCTGGAGGAAAAGGCGGAGGAGATCAAAGATCCTTTCCTGAAACAGAGTGTGCTGATGATTGTGGATGCCAGTGATCCGGATAAAGTGCGGGAGATGCTGGAAAAGCAGATGGACGATATGATCGCAAGACATGACGAAGCGGCAGGACTTTATGAGAAGGCTTCCGCTTATGCTCCTGCTTTCGGTATGATCGGAACGCTGATCGGTCTGATTAACATGTTGAAAGGACTGAACTTAGACGGAGGCGGAGGCGCCAGCAGCCTGGGCGCGGATATGTCAGTTGCGTTGATTACAACCTTTTACGGCAGTGGACTTGCCAATATATTCTGCCAGCCTGTAGCAAAGAAGCTGAGGGTGAGAGAGGCAGAGGAGGAGCTTTACTGCTCCACGGTGATTGAGGGGCTTATGGGTATTCAGGCAGGCGAGAATCCCAAGATGCTGCGGGAGCATCTGTTGTCTTGTATGAAACAGTCCCAGCAGAAGAAGCTTCTTTTGAAGGCTGAAAAGTCTGGCGGCGGAGGTGCAGAAGGTTAATGAGCAGGAGAAAAAAAGGCGGCGGCGGAGAAGACTGCGGAAGCTGGATGGATACATATGGCGACATGGTTACACTGCTTTTGTGTTTCTTTGTCATGCTGTATTCCATGTCAAGCTTAGATCAGCAGAAGTGGGAGATATTCGTTAAAAGTGTATTTCCTAATTCAAATGAGGATCAGCAGATCGCCATTAACGAAAATATACTGGAGGGCGAGTTTGACGTCTCGGGAAACTTGGAGATGGAGGAAGAATTGGATGATCTGGATAAGCTCTGGATTGCCCTTCAGAAAAAGCTGGAGGAAAAGGGCCTTGCAGAAGGCGTCAGTATGAACAAAGGGGATGGATATGCTTTTATTTCCTTTGAGAATCATGCGTTTTTTGCCGGGGACAGTTCTCAGCTTACCAGGGAGGCCCTTGAAGTGCTGGATGTATTCTGCGAATCAATAGAGCCTCAGATTGACTCTTTTGCGCAGATTGAGGTTTTAGGACACACGGCCCAGGGAAATCCCAATGAACGGAATGATCCCCACACAGACCGTCTCCTTTCGGCCACGCGCGCGGCAGAGGTGGTGGCCTATATCCAGAAAAAAGAAATTATGGATCCCAGCAAGCTGATTGGAATCAGCTACGGACAGAACCGTCCGGTAGACACCTTTGAGACCAGTGAAGGCAGGGCGAGAAACCGGAGGGTGGAATTTTTGATCATCAACAATGGGGCTGATATTAAGACGATGAATGAGCTTTATGATGAGGTCAATGGTGTGAACAATGAGGACACTTCTGCTCCGGATGGGTTTACGGAAGCAGGAAACAGCATGGAAGGGTCGGCCAGTATGGTGCAGCCGGATACTCCCGGCGGAGAAGGACAGCCGGCTCCGGAGGGGGCTGAGCTTGCTCCGGCTGAAGCAGCAGAGCCGGCAGGTCAGGCTGCGGACGGTATGGTTGAACCTGCAGCGGAATAACAATTGAGAAAAGGTGGCGTTTTAAAATGGCAGACGTATTATCCCAAAGTCAGATAGATGCACTTTTAAAGTCCATGCAGGGTGGCGGAGGTGACGACAGCAGCAGTAGTACTACCCCTGCACAGCCGGAGCAGAAGACGGCGGTTGTGCAGGAGGAAAAGAAAAAGCCGGAAACACCAGAGATCAAATACAGTAAATATGATTTTTACAGTCCCAGAAAGTTTACTAAGGATAAGATGAAAATCCTGAACAGTGTGTTCGAGAACTATGCGAGGATTATTACCTCTCAGGTCAACGGCGTGTTCAGGGTTATGACCGATATCACGGTGATGGAGGTTCAGGAACGGCGTTATTATGAATTTGTAAACTCTCTGAATGAAAACGATGTGATTACCCTGGTTAATGCCAGTGTGGAGAACTACAGCAGAAAACTGGTGCCTTTGATGATGTATGTGACACCAGGGCTGGTGATCACACTTGTGGATCGTATGCTGGGCGGAGAGGAGACAGTGGTAAAGGTAAAGGACGGATACCGATATTCCGATGTGGAGACAGCCTTATACCGCAGAATCTTAAACCAGTTGATTCACGCATTAAAAGACGGCTTTGCCAGCTACATAAATGTGAATTTCGAGGCTATCCGGATTGAGGAGAATCCCACCATGATGCAGGATGTAGGTCTGGATGAGACAGTAGCCATCATCCATCTGAACGTGGATGTGACCGGACTTGCAGTAGAGAGGATTCGGATTTGTATGCCGGGAACCTTGTTAGAGGCTATGTTCCAGGTATTAGACAGCCACAGACATCTGGCGAAGGGTTATTCTTATGAAGATAACCGGGATACCATTCTGGAGAATATTCGTCAGTCCCAGCTTCCCATTACAGGACAGCTTGGGAGAGTGTCTCTTGATCTGGATGATGTATATCATCTAAAAGTGGGCGATGTGATTGACATGAATAAGCCCAAGGACAAAGAGGTCACACTATATGTGGGCAGGCAGGCATGGTTTACCGGAAAGATGGGTATTTATAAAAAGAATGTGGCAATCCGTATTAACCGGAGGATCCACGGAGAAGAAGACCAGGAAGAACCGGACGGTTTGGAGGACTCGGAAGAAGAACTTCTTTTGGCCGGAGACCAGTAAGTCTTATGGCTCTCACACAGGAGAGGGCCATATCATAAAACAGGATAAGAGGTTACTGTATTTTCAGTAACATCATATATTATTATTTTAATAAAGAGAGGGGAACACAATGGCTAAGATTATGTTGGTTGATGACGCCGCGTTTATGAGGATGATGGTTAAGAATGCCTTGACAAAAAGCGGGTATGATAATTTTGTAGAGGCACAGGACGGGGCGGAAGCAGTAAAGAAGTACGAGGAAGAAAATCCCGATATGGTGATCATGGATATCACAATGCCTAATATGGATGGTTTGCAGGCATTAAAGAAGATCCGTGAGAGCCATCCGGACGCAAAGATCGTAATGTGTACGGCTATGGGTCAGGAGGGCATGGTTGTGGATGCAATCAAGTCCGGCGCCAAGGATTTTATCGTAAAGCCTTTTAATGCAGACCGCATTGTTCAGACTGTCAATACTATTTTAGGGCAGTAGTCTTTCGGGCAGGAGGAAGGAAACATGGCTTTTTTAAGTTCTTTTGATATTAGTGCGTCAGCGCTCAGCGCTCAGCGTGTCCGCATGGACATTGCGGCGGAGAATATTGCCAATATCGATAGTACCAGAACAGAGGGAGGCGGCGCATACCGGAGGAAGGATGTGCTCTTTGAAAGCTTCGGGGCAGGATCCTTTAAAGAAGCCCTCCGCAATGCTTCTATGGGCAAGGGTTTTGCAGGCAGAAATGCAGGAGTGCGTGTCGCCGGAATTATAGAAGATGATCGGGAGATGAAGCAGGTATACAATCCAGGACATCCGGATGCTGACGAGAATGGCTTTGTGACATTACCTAATGTGGATCTTCTGAAGGAAACCGTGGACAGTATGTCTGCTACCAGGTCTTATGAGGCCAATGTTACAGCGTTGAATGCAATGAAGCTGATGGCGCAGAAAGCGCTAGAGATTGGTAAATAATGTTTAGCGCATTGAAAAATTAGGGTAAAAGGAGATTGAAAAATGGGCGCTAACAGCTTTAATGAGATGGAACTGGACGCCATAGGCGAGATAATGAATATCAGCTTGGGTGCTTCGGCGACGGCAGTTTCCACAATGCTGGGCACCAAAGTAAATATCACCACACCAGTAGTGCTGGTTCAGTCACGGGAGGAGTTTGAGTTTAAAAGGCTGGAGCCGGCTATTGGTGTTGTGATCGATTACGTGGAAGGGCTGGACGGTAAGAATATAATGATGTTCCGGAAGGAAGATATCCGGATCATTGTGGGAACCATGATGGGAGAAGATCCGCCTGCCGATGCCTTTGAGATGATGGATGAACTGTATATCAGCGCCATCTGTGAGGTTATGAATCAGATGATGGGATCTTCAGCTACCGCTTTGTCGGAGTTTTTAGGTACCATTGTAAATATATCCACACCAAAATCTTTTGAAGTGGGTGAGCCGGAGGAGTTTAAGGATACGTATTTTACGGAAGAATCCGGCATGGTAATTGTGCGCTTCCGGCTGGAGATCGAGAATAAGCTCAACAGTGAGTTTATGAACTTGATGCCCATTAAGTTAGCGAAGCGTCTTTTGGAGCCTTTTGCAGATTCTTTAGGAGAGGGAGGGGGAGACGAGACACCTGCAACAGAGCCTCAGCCAGCACCTGCGGCGCCTCAGCCGGTGCCTGCCGCGCAGCCTGCGCCAGAGCCAGCACCAGCGGCGCCTCAGCCAATGCCGGCGGCACAGCCTGCACCAGAGCCAGTGCCTCAGCCTGTACCAGCGGCGCCCCAGCCGATGCCTGCCGCACAGCCTTTGCCAATGCCTCAGCCGGATCCGGCGGCCATGCAGGCTATGCCGCAGCAGCCATATTATGCTTATCCGCCTGCAGGAGCAGATCCCATGATGCTTCAGCTTCTCAATCAGATGCAGCAGACACAGATGCAGATGATGGAGATGATGAAGAATGTAAAGACACCGGATCATTCTTCTTCCGGGAGCGGAGGTTCTTCGATTATCCGTCCTTTGGCATCTCCTCAGATGCAGGATCAGGACGGCACAGGAGAGGAAGACAAGACCAATCAGGAGATGCTGATGAAGGTGCCGCTGGAAATCTCGGTGGAGATTGGCAGAACCAAACGTTTGGTAAAGGATATTTTGGAGTTTACCCAGGGAACACTGGTGGTTTTAGACAAGATGGCCGGAGAGCAGGTTGATTTGTTTGTCAATGGCCAGTGTATTGCAAGAGGCGATATTGTTGTGGTAGAGGATAACTTCGGAATCCGTGTGACAGAGATTGTATCCCGGGAACTGCATCCGGAAATCCTGTAGGGCAGAGGAATGATGGAATATCTCACATTGTTTCGTTCGGTTCTGACGGTTGCGGCAGTATTGATTCTTACCTGGTGGTGCAGCCGCTTGTTGGGAAAGCAGTGGGTAATGAAAGCATCCCCTGCTTCCGGACATATCCGGCTTATAGAACAGCTTCAGGTAGGACAGGACAAGCGAATCCTTCTTTTAAAAGTAGGGGAGGAGCATTATCTGGTAGGAGTCAGCCAGGCGGGAGTCCAGCTTCTGTCAAAGGTGGAAGGAACCTTTGAAAAAGCGGACGAGCCGGAAAATATAAAACCACCTGTCAGTACAGGACTTCCTTTTTCAGATTTCGTAAGGAAACACTTGGAAGAGTTGCAAGAAAGGATGGGAGGAAAACCATGAACAGCCTGCTGATCAGGCAAATGCCTATAGCAGAGGTGGGAGGAGAACCATGAATGATCTTCTGACACAGTTAAACGGCGGGAGTGTTCCTACTCTGGAATTGATTTTTTTGACCACCCTTGTGGCTTTACTTCCCACCATTGTTATTATGATGACTTCTTTTACGAGAACGATCATCATTTTGTCGTTTACCAGGAATGCCATGGGTGTTCAGCAGGCTCCGCCTAATATGGTCCTGGTAGGCATTGCATTGTTTTTGACGCTGTATATTATGAGCCCGGTTATCAATCGAATCAATGACGAGGCATATCAGCCTTATGTGAATGAGGAGATCAGCCAGGAGGAGGCGCTTGAGCGAATGGTGGTTCCTTTAAAGGAGTTCATGCTGCGGAACACAGAGGTGAACACTATGGAAACCTTTATCAATCTCTCCCGGACGCCGGTTCAGGAGAATCCTCAGGATTATCCTTTGACGGTGGTGGTGCCGGCATTTATGACAAGTGAGCTGAAAGCGGGATTTACAGCGGGATTTTTGATTTATCTGCCCTTTTTGCTGGTGGACATTATTGTATCTACCACGCTGATGTCCATGGGTATGGTAATGCTGCCTCCGGCTATGATTTCCATGCCGTTCAAGCTTTTGCTTTTTGTGACAGTGGATGGGTGGGAGCTTTTATTTTCCAGTATTGTACAGAGCTTTCGTTAGAGACATAGAAAGGAAAACGGTCTATGGGTGATTTACAGGTTCTGGATATTATGTATCAGACATTTCAGCTTGCAGTGAGGCTGACTATGCCGTTTCTGCTGACCAGTATGGTTGTGGGTGTGATCATTGCTATTTTTCAGGCAGCAACTCAAATCAATGAACAGACCTTGACCTTTGTGCCGAAGTTTCTTTCCATTTTGGCTATCATGGGATTTTTGGGAAGCACCATATTGACGATGCTGCAGGATTTTGTCAGACAGATGGCCGGATTGATTGCGGGAGGCTGACGCTTCATGTTTATTCTGTTCTCCTTGGTAGTGATGCGGATGAGCGGGGCTATTATCTTTAACCCCATCTTCGGCAGGACGAACTATCCCAGGGCGGCCAAGGGAGGATTGATTTTTTTCCTTTCTCTGATGCTGTTTGTGGGAGTGGACGGTACTCTTTCTCACCAGCCGGCAGGTATGATTGAGTATGGGGTTATGCTGGTGAAGGAGCTGTTGGTAGGTTTTGTGCTGGGATTTTCCATGGAGCTGACTTTTGCAATTGTCCGGTTTTCTTCAGCAGTGATGGACAATGTAATGGGACTTTCCATGGCGCAGGTTTATGACCCCCAATATAATACCCAGATGACCATTACTTCCGGTATTTATTATGCTTTTATAGCATTGATTTTTCTTGCCACAGACGGTCATGTACGGCTGATTGCCCTGTTTTTTTCGTCGGCAAGGCTGGTTCCCTTTGGGGAGGTGGTTCTGCGGCCGGAGCTTTCGGAGCTGATGCTGGAGATTTTTAAAACAAGTATTCTTACGGGATTTCAGTTTGCATTTCCTTTGGTGGCAATGGAGCTGGTGACAGAGGCGGCAGTCGGGATTTTGATGAGAATGATTCCTCAGATCAATGTGTTTGCCGTTAATTTCCAGATCAAGATTGCGGTGGGCCTGATGATGCTTGTGTATCTGTTCAGCCCTATGGGAACCCGTATTTATGTGATGCTTGATGATATGTTTTTGTATATGCAGCGGCTGATCATGCTGATGAGGTGACAGAAAAAGATAAAATATGATTTTGTCAGGAGATAAGCAGGTATCGGACGGGTAAGAAAGGGCTGTCTGGAAAAGGCGGCAGGGACTTGGCCTGGAATGACGGAAGGGAGTGGTGAGCTTGGCGGAGTCAAACGGACAGGAGAAAACCGAGAAACCAACCAGTAAACGGCGGAAGGATGCCCGGAAGGAAGGCAATGTTTTCCAAAGTAAGGATGCCGTCACGGTGGTCATGCTGTTCGGTGTGTTTTATGTGCTCAAGCTGATGATTCCGCTCCTGTATGAGACCATACGGGACTGTATGGTTTATTTTTTTTCACAGGTAGGGAATCCGGACCCTTTTGGTTCCTCGCCTAATATTTATGTATACATGTCAGTTGCGGCCATCAAGTGTGCCATGCCGGTGCTTTTGGCGTCCATGGCGCTGGGAATCATTTCCCATGGGGTCCAGACACGTTTTAATATAAGCTTTCAGGTGCTTCGGCCTAAATTCAGTAAGATGAATCCCATCAGCGGGATCAAGAAGATGTTCGGCATCAAAAAGCTGGTGGATCTGGCAAAAAACCTGATTAAGATCACTCTTCTGCTGGCTCTTTTGGTAAACCTTTTAAAGACAGATCTGATTGATATCTCCAAGATGCTGGACATGCGGCTTTTACCGTCAGCCGCCAGGATGCTGGAGCTGGTGTTTGAGCTGGTGCTGAAGGTTGCTCTGGCTTTTGCAGTGGTAGCGTTCTTTGACTATCTCTATCAGAGATGGGATTATGAGAACAACTTAAAGATGACCAAGCAGGAAGTGAAGGATGAGTATAAGATGACAGAGGGGAATCCGGAGATCAAGGGAAGAATCCGGAAGCTCCAGCGTCAGATGGCTCTCAGCCGTATGATGCAGAAAGTTCCTGACGCGGATGTAATCATCAGGAACCCTACACACTTTGCAGTGGCATTAAAGTATGACCCTGACAGGCACGGTGCGCCTATGGTTCTTGCAAAGGGCCAGGATGAGCTGGCGCTTCGGATCGTGCGGGTAGGGGAAGAAAACGGAGTATTTATCATGGAGAATCGGCCTCTTGCCCGGGCGCTCTATGATTCCTGTGAGGTGGATCGGGAGATCCCGCCAGAGTTTTATGGGGCAGTGGCAGAGATTCTGGTATATATTTACCGGGAGAGCCACAGGGAGGATATGCTTCAGTAGTTTCGGCGCTTTTTCCGGCGCAGTCTTTGACAAGACCAACATATGCCATAATTGGTATCAGATGGGTAACAGCATCATATTTTATATGGATGGATGGAGTTTTTCATGAAAAAGTTGTTGAGCTATTCGGTAGTATTGTTTGTACTTACCGTAATCTTATTATTGATTATTCCGCTGCCTGCGGCGCTGGTGGATGTGGCGATTATCCTGAATATGTCTCTTTCCATGATGATCCTGGTGACCACGATGACCATCCGGGAGCCGCTGGAGTTTTCTATATTTCCGTCACTGCTTTTGATTACCACCTTATTCCGGCTGGGAATCAATGTGTCTACTACCAGGAATATTCTGACCAACTCCGGATCCTCAGGACAGATCATCAAAGCGTTTGGTGATTTTATCCTGCGGGGAAATGTAGTGGTCGGTATGATCATTTTCCTGATTATCGTGTTAATGCAGTTTATCGTTATTACCAAGGGTGCGGAGCGTGTGTCTGAGGTTGCGGCAAGATTTACCTTAGACGCCATGCCTGGTAAGCAGATGGCCATTGATGCGGATCTAAACTCAGGTCTTATCAATGAACAGCAGGCAAAGCTTAGGCGTGAGAAGATTCAAAGGGAAGCAGATTTCTATGGTTCCATGGACGGTGCTACCAAGATCGTTAAGGGCGATTCAGTTATGTCCTTGATTACAACGGCCATTAACCTGATTGGGGGAAGTATTATTGGTATTATCCAGTCAGGAGACAGTATTGGCAATGTGCTCAGCACCTACTCCATTGCTACAGTAGGTGACGGCCTTGTGGGACAGATTCCTTCTCTTTTGATCTCTACGGCTACCGGCATGATCGTAACCAGGGCAGTCTCAGAGGGAAGTCTGAATGAGGATGTTTCCAAGCAGTTTATGGCACAGCCTACTGCGATTATGATCAGCGGCGTTGTGGTCGGGGTGCTGACCGTGATTCCGGGGATGCCGGTGATTCAGCTCATGATCATTTCCTTAGGGCTGATCGGGGGCGGATTTTATCTGTCGCGCCGGATTAAAGCGGAGCCGGGGCTTGCCATGGCCGGGGCCTTTGGGGGCATCGCTGCTCCGGGGGCAGAGCCGGAGGGCTTAGAGCCGGCTCCCGCTGAGGAAGCTCCTCCGCCGGTCAGCGAGGAGGAATATTTCAAGGATGTGAATAATGTCTATACCTTGCTGACAGTAGAGGCCATTGAGATGGAGTTTGGATACAGCCTGATTCCTCTGGTGGATGAATCGGTGGGAGGACGGCTGATTAACCGGATTATTATTTTCCGGCGTCAGTATGCCCAGGATATGGGATTTGTCATTCCGTCTATCCGGCTGCGGGACAGCTCGGGATTAAATACGAATCAATATTGTATTAAGATTAAAGGTGAGGAGGTGGCTAAGGGCGAGATTCTGGTGGACTATTTCCTGGCTTTGGAGCCGGAGAATCCGGAAAAAGAGATTGACGGTATTGAAACCATTGAACCGGCTTACGGGATTCCCAGCCGGTGGATACGTCCCGAGGACAGGGAACTGGCAGAGATCTACGGCTATACGGTCATTGACCCTTTGTCTGTATTGGTGACGCATTTATCGGAGGTGGTAAAGCAGCATGCCCATGAGCTGATTACCCGTCAGGAAGTGATGCACTTAGTGGAGAACACCAAGAAGGTTTCTCCGGAACTGATAGAAGAAGCATTTCCGAATCTGATCAGTTACAGTCTGTTCCAGAAGATTTTGACCAGCCTTTTGAAAGAGGGTGTGCCAATTAAGGATCTGGAGACCATATTGGAGACTATGATTGAGACCATTTCCGATACAGGGCTTCCGGTGAAGGATGTGGACGGCATGATTGAGAATATTCGAGCCGCCTTAAAGCGCACGATTACCAGAATGTACTGTGAGGACGGCAGCATGAAGGTGATTACACTGGATGCGGAGCTGGAGAGGACGATGGTGGGATGTCTGTCTAAAGGAGAGAGAGGGTATTACCTTGCTTTAAGCCCGGATATCCTTCAGAGCCTTATCAATCAGGTGACGGTTCAGCTTAAAAAGTTCAGCGGATTTTCTCAAAGTCCCGTGATTTTGACTTCACAGGTAATGCGGGTGCATTTTTACCGGCTGATCGATCAGTTTTATCCCAATGTGCGGGTGCTGTCTTTTAATGAGATATCCAACAATGTACAGATTCAGTCAATCGGCAGTCTGACTCTTGACAATACAGGAAGGAAGGGCGCTTGATCCGGTACGGTTTAAGGCATGGAAATGCAGCGGGGTTATTTTGGAAGAATCGTGAAAGAAAAGGGGGTGAGGCAGGATGCCGCCGGCAGATTATTTAGAAGATAAAACCAATGAGGAGCTGCTGGAGATGTACCGGCAGGAGGGAAAGCTGGAAGTAAAGCAGGCTCTTGCCCTCCGCCATCTTTATATCGTAAAAACCATTGCCATGCAGATGCGTAATATCTATGCCGGAACCCTTCAGATGGAAGATATTATCAATGAAGGCGTTATTGCGATCATGAAAGGTATTGACAGATATGACCCGGAGCGCGATAATAAGTTTGAGACCTTTATATCCCGGAGAATACGGGGGATGATCATTGACCTGGTCCGCAAGAATGACTGGATGCCAAGGGACTTCCGCAAGCAGGTGAAGGCAATGGATGAGGCCAGGACGGCTTTAGACCGGAGCTTAGGCTATGCCCCGTCGGACGAGGAGACGGCAGAGTATATGGGAATGGATGTGCGCAAGTTTAAGAAGCTTCAGCGCATGAGCGTTATGATGAATGTGCTTTCACTGGATATGATTACAGACGATGAGGGAGAACATCAGTCTCTGCAGCTTTCCAGCGGCGATCCGGATTCCCAGCCAGAGAAGGCTTTTCTTAAAGAGGAGTCCCGCCAGGTTTTGGCGGAGGCGGTTAACAGCTTAAAAGAAAAGGAAAAAATGGTGATTTCCCTTTATTATGTGGAGGAGCTGAATATGGGACAGATTGCTCATATCTTAAATGTGAGCGAACCCAGGATCTCTCAGATTCACAGTGCAGCCATACGGAAGCTGAAAGCTTATATGAGCGGCTACATGACATAGACGGCAGTGATTCACTGTCTGCAGATACATAACAGGCAAAGAACAAAGAAAAGGCGGCAGAGTTGTGAGAGAATGCGGCTGTCAGCGGGCCGTCAAAAACAGCATCATAGGAACAGGGCGGATACGCCGAAAGGAGGAGATGGGCATGTATCAGGGTTTTTATAATCTGACATCCGGTATGCTGACCCAAAGCAGGAATTTAAATGTAATCAGTAACAATATGGTAAACATCCAGACTCCTGGTTATAAGAGGGATAAGATGGTCAGCACCACATTTCAGGAGGAGATGCTTTACCGGACGGGTAAGCGCTATAAGGAGGATCCGGAGCCTCTTGCCACCACATCCAAGATTCGGGCAGCAGAGAGGACCTATGTGAATCATGAGCAGGGCGGCTTTGATTTGACAGACGGGATTTTTGACTTTGCCTTGGGGGATAAAGGATATTTCTGCATTGACACCCCGGCAGGGGTTCGTTATACCCGCAATGGTTCTTTTTTTGTAGATGATGAGGGGTATCTTTCTCTCAACGGACAGGGAAGGGTTCAGGGAACAGACGGACAGCCGATCCGGATTGACAATGAGAATTTTACGGTAGACGGCAGAGGCAATATCAGTGTAGTGGAGACCAGCGGCGGCGGAACAGAGGATGCGGAAGTTACCACGGAAGTGCGCCAGATGGGTACTCTGCGGGTCGTGGATTTTGAGGACTATGAGCAACTCCACAAGGAGGATTATGGAATGTTTTCCACCAATCAGGAGCCCCAGGAGGCAGAGTCTCCTTCTGTTATGTGGAAGATGGTGGAGAAGTCAAATGTGGACATGGTAGAGGAGATGGTTTCCATGATGACGTCTCAGAGGGCTTTGCAGAGCGCTGCCCAGGTGCTCAAGATGTATGACCAGATCTTAAGCAAGGCTGTCACGGATGTGGGAAGATTGTAAGGGAGGTAGGAGATTTATGTATCAGTCATTTTATACCGGGGCTTTAGGAGCCGGAACCTGCATGGCAAAGATGGGGATCATTTCCAACAACCTTGCCAATATTAACAACGACGGATATAAGCCGAAGACAGCCGTGTTTTCTGATCTGATGAATTTCAATCTGAATGATTCCGAGACAGCGGTTACAGAGCTGATGTCCGGCAACGGTGTGCGGATGCAGCGGACTTATACGCATTTTGATGTGTCGGCCATGGGGCAGACTACCAGCCCCTGCGATTTTGCCATTGCGGATGAGAATGCCTTTTTTATGGTGCAGGATCCGGCTACCGGGGCGATTACTTATACCCGAAGCGGCAGTTTTCACAAGGGACAGTGGCAGGACGGGTATTATCTGACTACAGCTACCGGAAAGCTGGTGCTTGATCAGAACGGAGAGCCTTTGGAGGCGGAAACACCGGATATTGAAAAACTGATTGCCATGCTGGATGAGGATTATGAAGAAGAAGAGGAAGAAGAGGAAGAAGACGAGGAGATTGATGAGGATAAGCCTCGCCTCAGCGTCTATACCTTTTCTAATCCCAGTCATTTACTCAGCGTAGGGGATAATGAATATGCGGCTCCGGCCGGTATGGAGCCGGTTCTGGTAAATAACCCGAAGATCATTCCCTGCGCCCTGGAACGTTCAGGCGTAGATCTTTCTAAGGAAATGGTGCGGATGATTGAGTGCCAGAGGGCTTATTCCTATGCATTGAAGATGGTAACAACAGCAGATGAAGTCGAGAATACAATCAATTCACTTCGAGGATAACACACCGGAATAAATAGGAGGTCACAGGGGAGCTATGAAACTGAAAAGCTATGAGGATATGAATCTACTGGAATTGGACGTAATGAAGGAAATCAGCAGCATCGGCACCAGCCATGCCGCTACCTCTCTTTCTAAGCTTCTGCAGAAGGAAGTTCGAATTTCCATACCAGAGGTAAGCGTTCTGGGATATGATGAGACCGTGAACCGGATCGGAGACATAGAGGAGCTGGTGGCTGCTACCTTAGTGCAGATGTCTAATGAGGTAAACGGATTGATGTTATTTATCTTTAAGCTGGATTTGGCGAATGTGGTTTTGGAGAAGCTGATCGGCACCCGGTATGAATCCTTTGAACAGTTGGATGAGCTGGCTTATTCGGCTTTGGAGGAGATCGGAAACATTATTATCTGTTCCTATGTCAATGCCTTTACCCAGTTGGTAGGGGTAGAGATTGACCTGTCAGTTCCCAGTTCTACCCTTAATATGCTGGGCGGGATTTTGACGGTTCCCATTGCAGAATATGGTTATGAGACCGATAAGCTGATGTACATTAATGCAGAATTTATTATAGACGGTAAAAAGCTGTCTGATGGATTATTGATGCTGCCGGACATTGCGTCCCTTAACGGTATTTTAGAGAGATTAGGAGTTATATAATGGCGGAGAGGGATATAAAAGTGGGAATCGGTGACATGAAGTTCACCAGAGGAGGCGGTACCATCATTACTTATGCCCTCGGCTCCTGCATTGGAATCACATTTTATGATCCGGCGATTAAGCTGGGCGGCCTGCTGCACATTATGCTGCCGAACCGGAGCGATCCCAATGATCCGAAGATTTATAAATATGCAGACAGCGGAATCCGGGAGATGGTTCGTAAGCTTTCTGCTTTTGGTATGGTTAAGAGCAGAACGGTTGTGAAGATCGCAGGAGGGGCTAAGATGTTCGATATTAAGGGCAACACGGATTTCGGTAATATCGGACAGAGAAATGCAGCTATGGTAAAAAAGATTTTGATGGAAGAACGGATGCGTATCACATCAGAGGACACCGGAGGAGCTTATGCCCGTACCATGCTTTTGAACGTGGACAACGGGGATGTGGTGATCCGTACAGTAGGAAGGCCGGAGAAGCATCTGTAGAAATATTGGAGATCTGTCTGAGGATGGGGAATGCTGGTCAGACAGGAAGATGTTATTGTGTGAATGTGGTAACTCTGCAGGGCTGGGAGTTAAAAAGACGCCCGGCGCTGTGGCATAGAGAGAGGAGAGTGTGAAGGTGGAGAAAGGAAAAGAGGGAATCCTGCTGGAGTCGGGGACAAACGAGATTGAGATTATGAAATTCACGATCCAGGGGGAATTCTACGGAATCAATGTGGCAAAGGTGAAGGAAATCATGATGGCAGAGAAAGTGAAGGCCATGCCTCATGCTCATCCGGCAGTGGAAGGGATCTTTAAACCCAGGGATACTTTGATTACGGTCATTGACCTTGGTTTTTATCTGACTGATGAGTGTCTGGAGCATAAGCCCAGGGACCTGTTTATTGTGACCAACTTCAACAAGATGACAGTGGCGTTCCGCGTTCAGAGTATTGAGGGAATCAGCCGGATCTCCTGGAATGATATCCAGAAGCCGGATAAGACCTTAAGCCATGGCGAGGAAGGGGTAGCTACGGGAATCGCCCAGTGTGCAGGAGAGCTGGTGACGATCCTTGATTTTGAGAAGATTGTGGCGGAGATTGCACCGGAGACAACCATTCAGCTTTCCGAGGTAGATCAGATGGGCGACAGACCGATCTGCTCTAATCCGCTGGTGATTGCAGAGGATTCTATTCTGCTGCAGAAGATGATTGACGAGGCTCTGGAACGGGCTGGCTTTACCAATGTGAAGAACTTTAACAACGGTCAGGAGGCGTGGGATTATCTGGATTCTATCAAGGGAGATTCGGATCTGTACGAAAAGGTGAATCTGATCATTACGGATATTGAGATGCCTAAGATGGATGGACACAGGCTGACCAAGTTAGTAAAGGATGACCCAAGACTTAAGTGCTTGCCGGTAGTGATTTTCTCGTCACTGATTGATGATCAGATGCGGGTCAAGGGACAGGCTTTGGGTGCGGATGAGCAGCTTACAAAGCCTGAGATTGGGAATTTGGTTCATGTAATTGACAAACTGCTGGAACGGTTTGAGACGACTGTGAGCAGAAACGGGATGTAATAAAATAGCTGCAGAAGAAACGGCAGATATAAAAAGCCAGGTTTTTTGCAGAATCGGGGACGAGATGAGTATGCTGGTACAGCCTGGCACGATTTGTGCGGGGCTGTGCCAGAATGTTTTTTATAGGGAAGATTAAAAATTAAGGAAGATTCATATCAGGAAGGGAGGCTGAGACATTGAAGAAAAAAGCAGCAGCGCTGGCATGCAGCCTTGTGCTGGCAGCCGCCGGATCATTCTGCGGGATGGCAGGGGAATGGGAGCGGTCAGAAGACGGAAAGTATTGGACCTATTGTGATTCTCCGGGGAATCCCAGGGAGGATGAGTGGATAGAGGATAACGGGAAGATCTACTATGTGGACAGTAAGGGAAGGATGAAGACCGGCTGGGTCACAGATGAAGACAGCGGCAATAAGTATTATATGGGGGAGGATGGGGCTATGTGTTTTAATACCTTTACCAAGGACGACCGTTATGTGGGACCGGACGGACTGCGGGTAGAGGCTTATGACACGTATCGGAAGGCTGTGAAGTCGGAGATTAAGAAGGCAGGCAAGAAGAAAACGAAAAGTACAAAAAAAATATCTCAGACAAACACAGGACAAGGAGAAGATGTGAGTCAATCGTATTTCCTTTTGACGGATCTGAATCTGGACGGGTATCGGGATCTGGTGATGATGGAAGGAACCGAGGAGAGAAAGAGCCTGGTAGAAGTGGCCATATGGGATGCGGAGGAAGAAAAGTTTCTTCTTTCTGCAGAGTTTGATGAGCCGGAGGAGGGGATGGCTGTCAGCACCTTGTATCAGGATCCTTTGGGAGATACAGTCTGGCTGGAGATGGTGGAGCCAAACGGAGATTTGTATTTATTTCAGATGGAAGATCAGGAAGCCAGGCTTAAGAGCATGTGGAGCTTTGAGATGGAGCTGGATGACTGGGGAGGGCCGGAGTACCGGGTCAACGGGGTTTTGCAGGATAAAGATGAGTGGGATTATGAGCTGGCCGAGGCAAGGAGGAGCCGCGGGGAGAATGTTCTTGGAGGATATCTTCCGGCAACAGAGGAGAATATAAAGGCCCAGGTGGACAAAGTTTTGACAGAGGAGGAATTGGAGATGTGGTAGGGATATGCGGCTTTAGACGGAGAATGGACTGTCTAAGGCCGCTTTTTCCTTAAAATAACAGAAAGGCCATCTTCTGATATTTAAGCGGAGTTGGTCAGGCAGCAAAAAAGAATCGTGAGAAGGGATGGGAAATAGATGAGGCTTAGAGTAAATGTAAAGGCTTTGGGGAAAAGGAAGCAGGGGGTGGAGGAGATAGGCTGTGAGGTTAAGGGGTGTCCGAAGACGGTGAGGGAATTGATTCTGGGGGTGGTGGATGTTCAGGTGGAGGAGTATAACAAGAGAGTCGAACTGGCTCAGAACTGTGGGGTGAATGAGGTTTTGGCCTGTCTGACCAGAGAGGAGATTGACGAGAAGGCCCAAGGGGGAAAGATTGGGTTTGGAGTGAATTATGGGGGGAAGAAGGCAGATGCACAGAAGGCCGGGGAAAATGCCGTTCAGTGTTTTGAGGATGGAATTTACCGTGTTTTTATGGATGGACGGGGGCTTGAGAGCTTAGACGAGGCGATTGCCGTGTCAGAGGAGAGTGTATTTACGTTTGTCAGACTGACTATGCTGACAGGAAGGATGTGGTGAAGATGGCAGAGTTTGATTGGCAGTCCAGAATGAAGATTACAGAGCAGAGAGCCAAGGAGTTAAAAAATAGAATCCGGGGGCTTTCCGGGATGGAAGGGCAGCTTGCGCTGGATCTGAAAGATAACCGGATAGCAGGAAATGAGATTCTGGATAAGATTATCCGTGAGTATGAATATTCAAAGGACAGAAAGCCTTCTTTGTGGTTTACTTCTGGCAGGAGAAGGGAATTTTTGGATGGATTTGTTCCCAAGGAATTTCAGGAGTCCTACCTTTACGTGATTGATAAGATGAATCGGTTTCCGTTTCCCCGGGGATGGAGCAGAAGGAGTATCCGGACAGCAGGATATGGGCCTCAGATCCGGCAGGTATTTTCACTGCTTTTGACTTATGAGAATCTTTTTTACTTAGAGGGAAGACTGGAGGATTATATCTTAAAACGGCTTGATCAGGAGAAGCTGGATTATGTGAGGAATGTCTGGAATTTTAATATGAATTTCAGCTATATCTATGCAGCGGAGATTGACCGGGGAAATCAGGCGGTGATCAAGGCATTTAAGGATCTGATCTTAAGCGAGAATAATACGGCTTATCTGGATCGGGAGATGATTCTTGGGATCATACGGTCTGACAATGAGGAATTACAGGAGCTTTTGTGCGGACTTCTTTTGGCGGCGCGGCTGCAGGAGGGGCTTAGGCAGGCAATCTGTGAGGCTATGGACGAGGGAACCTGTGAGGCGTTTATAAAGCTTTTCCAGGTGGTGGAGGAGCATGACCTGATCCGCTATTCTTCGGTAAAGCGGGCAGTATCTGCCTGGATCGGGATTTTTGACGAGAATAGTGTGGATCGGATCAGCGGAAAGCTTCTGGCATTAATGGGACGGTGCCTTCGGGACGAGACATTTTGCCGGTCAGAGCTTGAAAGCAATGATTCCATAGCTATCAGTACAGCTCTGTGGGCATTGGGATTTTATGAGGTGGAGGATGCGGTTCATGCCATGGAGGCGCTGGTGGATACAGGGACTAAGAACCAAAGGCTGACGGCAGCATTTTATAACGGAACCCTTTATGACCGGGAGATTCGTTTAAAGACAGCAAAGAAGGTGATTTTGGAACAGGAGGATATGGAACTGTCAGCGGCATTTATGCCTGCTTTTGACGAGTGGCTGTCAGGGCCTTTTGGCGCTCTTTGGAAGGCGTTTGGCGGGGAGCGTTATGTGAGCAAGCTAAAACCGGTTCAGGCAGTGCCAGTAACGGATTATTATGAAAGCCGGCAGGAGGCAGAAAGGTTTTATGAGTGTTTTGTGAAGCTTTATAAGGAACTGCCCAAAAAGGGAGTGGTGTATGATCCTTGTATTTTCCCCTGGTATCGGGTGGAACTGACGCCGGGACAGATCGTAGAACAGCTTGCGTTTCTTGCTTTTGTGCTGAGGGATGAGGAAAAGATTACTTATGCGGCAGGGCTTTTGGGGGATACATCAGGAGGATATGGCCGCCGGAGCACCCTTGTGAATCTGCTTTTATATAAGCCGGAGAATAAAAAGCAGCGTGAGCTGCTGATCGGATATATGGGAAGCGCGGATGCCCAGACATCCTCCAGGGCAGTTGAGATGGTAAAGGGGATGACGCTTGAGGATGAAGAATACCGGCTTTTGGAGGACATGCTTCGGTTTAAGAGAAGCAGCTTAAGAGGGGTTTTGATCGGACTTTTGATGGGGCAGAAAAAGCCGCATATGAAAATGTCTCTGAAACGGCTTTTGCAGGATAAGAAGGAGGAAAAGAGAAGCGCCGGGCTGGATATCCTGCTGCGGCTTTCTAAGGAGGAAAGGGAGAAGGACTTTTTCCGGGAGGTAAGGGACATGTCATGCCTGGTGGAAAAGCCTACGGATAAAGAAAGAATCCTGATTGATGAGATTTTAGAAAGTGAGAAGGAGACAGCAGAGGATAAACCGGGGTATGGGATTTATGATCCTGCCGTGCCGGAGACAATGCTGACTGCAGCAGAGGAGGAGGAGTATTCTCCTGCCGCGCTGTTTCGGGAGTGTATGCCCCTTTCGGAAAAAGAGGCGATCCAAAAACTTAGAAGGCTGGACCAGCTTTTTGAGGAATATAAGGATTATGAATATCTTTCTTCAGACGGTCAGACCACCCTTTTAGGCAATGGGTATAAGCCTTTAAAGGATGCAGGGGAGTTTTGGAAAAAGTCTTTAGAGGAGCGGTTTGTTCTGGAAAATTATCCCTTGGCAGAGGTTTTTGAACGATTTTACCGGGAAGAGATCCAGGATTACCGGGTGTTTTTGGAGCTGGATGCTCTGCTGTCCTTTGGAGGATCCGCTTCTTATGAGGCGGCAAGGGTGTTCTATGAGGCTGTGTTTGGATGTATGCCGGTAAAGCCGGAGGCGTTAAGGTTAAACCATAGGGGGCAGGTGGACCAGGTGCGTCAGGTGTACCGGTATCAGTTCCTGGACAGAAAAGCGATTTTTGAGACTGGCCTTAAGATGGTTTCTGCCATGACCCGGGTGATTGGCAGGGAGAATAAAATCCTGCGTTATCCCTACACGGGCTGGAACGGGACGGTCAGCGAGTCTGCCAGGTGGATCAGCAGTATGCCGTTCTTTTTCCCGTACATGGAGGGAATCCGTCAATGGGAGACAGACGAGGAGTTTGCCCGTGCTTTACAGGCAGCGTGGCGTCTGGAGGTAAAATGCCAGGAGGACAGAGAGAGAAGAAGGTTCATACCTTCCGGAAATAATCCCGGCAGGGACAATTCCCTGACGCCTATTGTGCCCTACTGGTTTTTAAAGGCTTATCACATGGGGCTGGTGTCAGAGGATGTTCTCTATAAGGCAGTGATGGAGTATTTTGCCAGAGAAGATTGTCTGAAGGTGCTGTGTGAAGTGAAGAAGGGGGAGGCTGTAAAGAGCCAGAACCGGCGGTGTCTGAGTGGATTTTTCGGATGGGATCTGACCAACAGGATCTATGAGGAGGGAGAAGCCTTTTTCGGGGAGGATACTTGGCTTGGAAGCCTGATCCGGGAAATGTATGACCGGATTGTGCCTGTACTGGCGGACATGGAGCTGCGCAGGGGAGAGGCAGAGACAGATGTGTCCTGGGATGTAAGAGGGATCACTTATATTCGGGGAATCTCTTACCTGGTTCGGATTCTTATGGCTTTGGGAAAGGACACACTGGGACGGGAGACCTATTATTCCTGGTATTACGGCAGCAATGATCGATCCAAGAGACAGGTCTTAAGCGGCTTTTTAAAGGCATCTTACCCGGCGGACGGGGAGACAGGCAAGGATCTGAAAAAGGCTCTGAAGAATACCAGCATTAAGGAGGCCAGGCTGGTGGAGGCAGCCATGTATGCGCCTCAGTGGATTGATGTGATTCAAGATTATCTGGGCTGGGCGGGTCTTAAGAGCGGGTGCTATTATTTTATGGCTCATATGAATGAGCGGTTTGACGATCAGAAAGCAGCCATAATTGCCAAGTATACGCCGCTGACTCCGGAGGAGCTGCAGGACGGAGCTTTTGACGTGACATGGTTTGAGGAGGCATACAATCTTTTAGGGGAGAAGAATTTCGGAGTGCTCTATGATGGGGCAAAATACATATCAGACGGCCAGAAGCATTCACGGGCAAGAAAGTATGCGGACGCAGCAACGGGAAAAGTGACAACCGACATGCTCAGGCAGGAGATCACGGCAAAGAGGAATAAGGATCTGCTGATGAGCTATGGCCTGGTTCCTTTCCGAAAGGACCGGGAACAGGATATGCAGGAGCGGTATCAGTTTATCCAGCAGTTCCTTAAGGAGAGCCGGCAGTTCGGCGCCCAGAGACGGGCCAGTGAGGCCAAGGCGGTTTCCCTGGCTCTGGTAAACCTAAGCGTCCGGGCCGGATACAGAGATGTGACGCGGCTGACCTTAAACATGGAGTCAAGACTGGCAGAATCCTTTAACAGCTTTATGGAATGGAATCCAGTGGAGGATGTGGAAATCTGCCTTCAGGTGGGAGAGGACGGAAAGAGCAGGATCTTATGCAGAAAGGATGGGAAAATGCTGAAGTCCGTGCCGTCCCGGCTTGGGAAGAAGCCTTATTTGCTGGAGGTGAAGGAGGCCCATAAGAGGCTGAAGGATCAGTATGTAAGAACCAGAGCCATGATGGAGGAGGCAATGGAGGACGGAACCGGATTTCAGGTATGTGAGGTTATGGAGCTTTTAAAGAATCCGGTGGTGCGCCCAATCTTAGAGCCTTTGGTGTATGTGAGCGAAGGGGGAATCGGCTTTTGGCAGCAGGAGAAGGATCGCTTTGGCTTAAAGACCTTTGACGGCAGGCATGTGGCTCTGACACCGGGAGAGGAGATACGCATTGCCCATCCTCTGGATCTGTATCGGGAGGGAACCTGGCATGAGTATCAGAAATATTTGTTTGATCACGAGGTACAGCAGCCCTTTAAGCAGGTATTTCGGGAGCTGTATGTAAAGCTTACGGAGGAGCTTGGCCAGAAGGCGTCCAGAATGTTTGCCGGGAATCAGATTCAGCCGGCCAAGACCGTGGGCTGCCTGCGGGGAAGGCGCTGGGTGGCAGACTATGAAGACGGACTGCAGAAAATATATTATAAAGAAAATATTATTGCGCGGATTTATGCTATGGCAGACTGGTTTTCTCCCAGTGAGATTGAGGCGCCTGCTTTGGAGTGGGTGGAATTTTCCGACAGAAAGACCTTTAAGGCCCTGACTATAGAGGAGGTGCCGGATCTGATCTACAGCGAGGTCATGCGGGATGTGGATCTGGCGGTGAGCGTGGCCCATGCAGGAGGTGTGGATCCGGAGACCAGCCACTCTACCATTGAGATGCGCCGGGCTATTGTGGAGTTTAACCTGGATCTGTTTGGCATTCAGAATGTGGAGCTGACCGGAAGCCATGCGTTGATCAGAGGAAGCCGGGCAGTGTACAATGTGCATTTAGGAAGCGGTGTGATCCACCAGGAGGGCGGCGCTATGCTGAACATTCTTCCGGTTCACAGCCAGAAACGGGGCAAACTGTTTTTGCCCTTTGTTGATGAGGATCCGAAAACAGCAGAGATTATGTCCAAGATTGTACTGCTGGCAGAGGACAAAAAGATTAAAGATCCCTTTATTTTAGATCAGATTCATTGATTGTTTTATTTCGATTTATACCATTGGTTTTTTGTATTCAATCAGATTTTTTTGTGGAAATGTTTTAAAATTGATGGTATAATAGGAAAGCACAGTGATGTGTGCAGGTCAGCGCCTTAACGGATGACGACTTGCTGCCGAACAGATGTGAGGGGCATAACCTTAAAACGAGGAGGATTTCCTAATGAGATTAGTAACACGTTCAGATTTTGACGGGCTGGTGTGCGGAGCGTTGTTGTTGGAAGCAGGAATTATTGACCATTGGAAGTTTGCACATCCCAAGGATCTGCAGGATGGCCTTGTGGAGATTCATGAAGATGATTGTTTGGCCAATGTACCTTTTGTAGAGGGGTGCGGCTTGTGGTTTGATCACCATTCCAGTGAGCATGAAAGGCTGGAACTTGAGGGAAAATATAAGGGAGAGAGCCGGATTTCTCCGTCATGTGCAAGGATTATTTATGAGTACTACGGCGGAAAAGAGCGTTTCCCGCAGTTTGGGGAGATTATGGAGGCTGTGGACAAGGTAGATTCCGGAAACCTGACGATTGATGAGGTAATGAATCCTTCCGGGTGGATTTTGATTGGATTTTTGATGGATCCCAGAACCGGACTTGGCCGGTGGAGACAGTTTTCCATTTCCAATTATCAGTTGATGGAAAAGCTTCTGGAAGCATGCCGTGTTTTGAGTACAGAAGAAATCCTTGCCCTGCCGGATATGCAGGAGAGGATTGACGTTTATTATGATCAGACAGAGAAGTTTAAGGAGATGGTTTCTAAGTATACCCGGACAGAGGGGAATGTGATCATTACCGATCTGCGGGGCGTGGATCCTATCTATACGGGGAACCGGTTTATGATCTACAGCATGTATCCGGAACAGAATGTGTCGGCATGGGTAGTCAGCGGCCGGGGCGGTCATGGGTGTTCGGCGGCTGTAGGCTACAGCATTTTGAACCGCACGGCTACGCTGGATGTGGGCAGTTTGATGTTAAAGTACAATGGCGGAGGACACCGGAAGGTGGGCACCTGCCAGTTTAGTGATGAGAATATGGATGCAGAGCTGCCAAAGATGCTGAAGGAGCTTTGTGAGCTGGCCAATCAGAAGGCGTAAGGCAAGCTTTTATAAGGAAATGAGCAGGAAGCGCTGTGGAGCTGAGGGAGTTTCACGGCGCTTTCAGTAATACAGACGTTGACATACAGACAGGAAAATATAGGGACTGTCTGCCGGAAGGCAGGGAGATGGGGGAAAGGACGAGAGCAGCCAGGGCTGACCGGATGATTAGAAAGGACGAGAGCAGTCAGGGCTGACAGGACGATTAGAAAGGGACAAGATTATGGCTAAGGTTGGAATTGTAATGGGCAGTGATTCAGATATGTTGGTGATGGCAAAGGCAGCGGAGATTTTGGATCACTTTGGGATTGAATATGAGATGACGATTATTTCTGCACATAGGGAGCCGGATATTTTCTTTCAGTGGGCAAAGGCGGCTGAGGGGAAAGGGATCAAGGTGATTATTGCAGGGGCAGGGAAGGCGGCTCATCTTCCGGGAATGTGCGCGGCTATTTTTCCCATGCCGGTAATCGGGATTCCCATGAAGACCTCTGATTTGGGGGGAGTGGATTCTCTGTATTCCATAGTGCAGATGCCTTCGGGGATTCCGGTGGCTACTGTGGCCATTAACGGCGGCGCGAATGCAGGGATTCTGGCGGCAAAAATGCTTGCCGTGTCAGACAGTGAGCTTTTGGAAAAAGTCAAGGCATATGCAGAGTCCTTAAAGGGCGATGTGGTGAAAAAGGCCGAAAAGCTGGAGAGTATAGGGTATAAGGAATATTTGGCGCAGATGTAAGAAAGAATCATGGCTGAAAGAATGTGGGAATGGAGCAGGGGAGAGCAGACAATACAGGAAAATTTCGGGAACATATTGGGAACAACAGGAGGAAGACATATGGATTATAAGAAGGCGGGAGTGGATATTGAGGCAGGCTATCAGTCCGTGGAGCTGATGAAAGAGCACGTGAAAAGGACAATGCGGGAGGAAGTGTTAGGAGGTCTGGGAGGATTTTCCGGAGCATTTTCTTTGGCAAAGATCAAGGAGATGGAGGAACCGGTGCTTTTGTCCGGCACAGATGGCTGCGGAACCAAGGTAAAGCTGGCCATTATTATGGATAAGCACGATACCATTGGGATTGACGCGGTGGCCATGTGTGTCAATGACATTGCCTGCGCAGGAGGGGAGCCTTTGTTTTTTCTGGATTATATTGCCTGCGGAAAGAATTATCCGGAAAAGATCGCGGATATTGTCAAAGGGGTTGCGGAAGGGTGCCTTCAGTCAGAGGCATCGCTGATCGGCGGCGAGACGGCAGAGCATCCGGGACTGATGCCGGAGGAGGATTATGATTTGGCAGGATTTGCCGTGGGAGTCTGTGATAAGAAGGATATGATCACAGGGGAGAATCTGACTCCTGGGGATGTGCTGATCGGGATGGCGTCCTCAGGTGTTCACAGCAATGGTTTTTCCCTGGTCAGGAAGGTGTTTGAGAAGGAGCTTACAAGGGAAGGGCTGGGAACCTGGTATGAGGAACTGGGGAGGACACTGGGAGAAACCCTTCTTGCCCCTACCCGGATCTATGTAAAGGCATTGAAGGGTATAAAAAGCGCTGGTGTGACGGTAAAAGGGTGCTGTCATATTACAGGCGGCGGGTTCTATGAGAATGTTCCCAGGATGCTGAGAGAAGGAACCCGTGCAGTGATTCGAAAGGACAGCTATCCGGTGCCGGCCATTTTCGATTTGCTGGCCAAAAAGGGGGAGATAGAGCCGGCCATGATGTATAATACCTTTAATATGGGCATTGGCATGATCGTGGCTGTGGATCCAAAGGATGCAGAAAAGGCAATGGACGCCATGAAGGCCGCAGGGGAAACCCCTTATACTGTAGGTTCTGTGGAGGCGGGAGAAAAGGGAGTGACCTTATGCTGAAGACAGGGGTGATGGTTTCCGGAGGGGGAACCAACCTGCAGGCCATATTGGATGCCATAGATGCAGGAAGGATTACGAATGCCAGGATTGACGTGGTGATCAGCAACAATTCGGGGGCATATGCTTTAGAGCGGGCAAGAGAGCACGGGATTGAAGCAGTCTGCCTGTCCCCGAAGGATTTTTCCAATCGGGCGGAGTTTGAGCAGGCGTTTCTTCAGAAGGTAGATTCTTATGGGCTGGATCTGATTGTGCTGGCAGGATTTCTGGTAAGGATTCCGGAGGAGATGGTGAAGCGATATGAGGGGCGGATCATTAATGTCCATCCGTCTCTGATCCCGTCTTTTTGCGGTGTGGGTTATTATGGACTGAAGGTTCATGAGGCGGCTCTGGCAAGAGGGGTGAAAGTAACCGGGGCTACGGTGCATTATGTGGATGGAGGGATGGATACAGGCCCCATTCTTTTACAGAAGGCGGTAGAGGTAAAGGAGGATGACACGCCGAAGACTTTGCAGAAACGGGTGATGGAGGAGGCGGAATGGGTGATTCTGCCAGAGGCCATTAACCGGATTGCCAATGCACGAAGATAAGGAGATGTGCAGAAAGAACTTTCACAGCAGAAAGAAGGGAGGAACGCAGAATGAGAGTTTTGATTGTGGGCGGAGGCGGCCGGGAACATGGGATTGCGTGGAAGCTGGCCAAGAGCCCGAAGGTAGAGAAGCTCTACTGTGCACCGGGCAATGCGGGCATTGCCGAGGTGGCAGAGTGTGTCAATATTGGGGTGATGGAGTTTGAAAGCCTGGTAGCGTTTGCAAAGGAGAAAAGGATTGATTTGACGGTTGTAGCGCCGGATGATCCGCTGGCAGCAGGGGCAGTGGATGCTTTTGAGGCAGCAGGACTCCGGGCCTTCGGACCACGTAAAAATGCGGCGGTTTTAGAAGGGTCTAAGGCATTTTCCAAGGATCTGATGAAGAAATATGGGATCCCTACAGCAGCCTATGAGACTTTTGATTCAGCAGATAAGGCGCTTTCATATCTTGAGACGGCAGATATGCCGATTGTTCTGAAGGCAGACGGTCTGGCTCTGGGCAAAGGGGTGCTGATCTGCAGTACTTTGGAGGAGGCAAAGGCCGGGGTCAGATCCTTGATGCTGGATAAGCAGTTTGGTTCTGCCGGAAACCGTATTGTGATTGAGGAATTTATGACAGGCAGGGAGGTTTCTGTGCTTTCATTTGTGGATGGCAGGACAATCCGCATTATGACCTCTGCCCAGGATCATAAGCGGGCAAAGGATGGGGATAAGGGACTGAATACAGGCGGTATGGGTACATTTTCTCCCAGCCCGTTTTACACAGACGAGATTCATGCTTTCTGTCAGGAGCATATTTACCAGCCTACGGTGGATGCCATGAGAGCGGAAGGAAGGGAGTTTAAGGGGGTTATTTTCTTTGGCCTGATGCTGACAGAAAAGGGACCGCGGGTGTTAGAGTACAATGCCCGGTTCGGGGACCCGGAGACCCAGGTGGTGCTTCCCCGGATGAAAAATGATCTTGTGGATGTGTTTGAGGCATGCATTGACGAAACGCTTGACCAGGTGGAGCTGGAGTTTGAGGATAATGCGGCCGTGTGTGTGGTGCTGGCGTCAGAGGGCTATCCGGAACACTATGAAAAGGGATATAAGATCTCCGGTCTGGAGAAATTTGCCGGCGCAGACGGATATTATGTTTTCCACGCAGGTACAAAGTTTAATGAAAACGGGGATGTGATTACCAACGGAGGGCGGGTATTAGGAGTGACTGCATTAGGCAGCAGCCTTGCAGCAGCCCGCGCAAATGCTTATAAGGCGGCAGAATGGGTGCAGTTTGAGAACCAATATATGCGCAGGGACATCGGGAAAGCAATCGATGAAGCATAGGTTTTGGATGATAGATGAGTAAAAAGGAGATGTAACGGTATGGGAAGTTATTCTTACAGCAAGGAATTTAATCAAAACAATGTGACATTGGGCGAATTTGATTTGGAGAAAATCCGCAAGAGCTTTACAAGGATATTCGACAGCTATAATCCAAAGATCAAGGCTGAGGTTTTTGATTCATTTTGTGAGGATTTTTATGAGCTTGCCAGTGGGATGCCGGTGTCAAACGAGCGGATCTGGCGTATGATCATTACAGATATGCTTTTTAATTATGATGAGAGAGGATATTTGGAGTCAGCATCTCCGGATAATGGGATCAAGAGAAAACAATTTGCCATTATAGCCAATGTGATTATCGGGAAAATGAGGAAAAAATAAACAGGCTTGGAGATTAAAAGGGGGCTGTTGCACAATCTGGCAATTTCACAATATAAGGTGGGGATCCTATAGAATTGTGGAAATATGCTGTTTTGTGACAGCCCTTTTGTTATGCTTTAGCAGGAGGTTTGAGGAATTGATTCGGGAAAAGGGAATATTTTTTGGAATTTTGGCGGCAATGGCCCTGGCTGTTTCTGCCTGTGGAATGCAAGGCTCTTTGCCGGTTTCTGCCGGTGAGGGACAAGCGGCCATATCGGCTTTTGATGACAGAGAATATCAGCCGCAGGCAGCAATCGGAGGGGTGCTGCCAAGGGAGGCGTCAGAAGGTCTTGGGGAAGAACTTTTGGAGAACCAAACGGACAGCCAGGAAACCGGGCTTATGCAGGACTGGCTGGAGAATCTGCCGGCATATACAGGGGAAGCCAGTATGGAGATAAACCAAAATATGCCTTTTTTCTTACCGGAAGAAATCACAGTCAATGTTTTTGAACATTACAGTGAGTTAGACAGCTTAGGCCGCTGCGGCGTGGCTTTTGCCAATGTGTGCAGGGAGCTTATGCCTACCGAAGAAAGAGGAAGCATCGGCAATGTCAGACCTTCCGGCTGGCATACAATAAAGTATGACCGGATTGCTGACAGGTATCTGTACAATCGCTGTCATTTGATCGGTTATCAGTTATCTGGTGAAAATGCCAATGAGAAAAATCTTATCACAGGAACACGGTATCTGAACACAGAAGGGATGCTTCCCTGGGAGAATCAGGTGGCCAGGTATGTGGAAGAAACGGGAAATCACGTTTTGTACCGTGTCACTCCCTGCTATGAGGGGGAGAATCTGGTGGCTTCCGGTGTTCTGATGGAGGCTTTTTCGGTGGAGGATCAGGGAGAGGGAATTTGCCTGAATGTATATTGTTTTAATGTGCAGCCGGGGATTTTGATTGATTATGCAACTGGTGAGAGCGAATTGGACGAAAACTGGACGCCGCCGCAGCCGGAACAGACAGGGCCAATGTATGATTATGTCCTTAACACAAATACAAAAAGATTTCATATTCCAGAGTGTCCCAGTGTGGGGGATATGAGTGAGAAGAACAGGGATACATTTACAGGGGACAGGGAGACGCTGATTGAGAAGGGATATGTTCCCTGCGGGCGGTGTAAGCCGTGACAGGCATTTTGTGTGCATCCGCCGGAGGCTCACAGTAACCCCTCTTTCATTTATGGTGGTGCTGTGAAAGTCTCGAATCCTCCGAAATAGGTCTGCGCACTTGCTGCGCTGACCGTACAGCGCCAAAATGCCTGTTTTTTGGCATTTTGTGTGCATCCGCCGGAGGCTCACAGTAACCTCTCTTTCATTTATGGTGGTGCTGCGAAATGCGGCATGAGGGGTTACTGTGAGGGCTGGATGAGTAAATAAGGCAGAGAAAACAGGAAGACATAGAGGAGGAAAACGAAGGTGAAGTTAAAAAATGTGTTGATAGCAGTGGAGGATATGGAGAGGGCCAAAAGGTTTTACAGGGAGCTGTTTGGGCTTTATGTAATTTTGGATCAAGGCGGCAATGTGATTTTGACAGAAGGGCTGGTTCTTCAGGATGCAGGAATATGGAAGAAATTTTTGGAAAAAGAAATAATTCCCAGAAATCATGCTGCAGAGCTGTATTTTGAGGAGCCGGATATAGAAGGTTTTGTCAAAAAGCTGGAAAAGTATCCGGAACCTATAGAATATGTGAATCGCCTTATGGAACATTCGTGGGGCCAACGGGTGGTGCGGTTTTATGATCCGGATGGAAATCTGATTGAGGTGGGGACGCCTATGAGGTGAAGCTGCCCAATCGGATCATAAGATGATTCTATGGGCAGATAAGACAGAGGCTTTCGTTTGTTTAAATGGTCTTGCAGCTTGGGATTTTACCTGATTGTGCCTACAATTTTTATGTTTCCGCCATCTTGAAAGATACCGGAACAATTATATTTCCACACTCCTTTTTTTAGGAGGATCTCTTTTGTTGTGTCAGAGGACTCGATGGTAATGCGTTGTTCTTTCCCGTCAGGGTCAAATAAGAAGAAATCTACAGAGCCGCCTTTTATATCCGAGGTGATTTTTAAGGTCAAGGTTTGATTGTTTTCTGCCTGGAATGAGCCGGACTTGGCAATGTTTCGCTGGTCTGGATTATTGGATAAATCAATGACTGCATTTCCATTAATGTGGTTGGGAACATTGGAGAAATTGTCACTGCCGGGAATCAGATCGACAGTATTTTTTTCATGGTCGTAATGAAGGGTATATCCAAGGTATGTCAGAAATTCATTGGCCGGCAGGTACAGTTCTGCCTCTTGTTCTTCTTCCAATGTGACGGAAATCAAGGGGTGAGTATGGGGGATAACAGATCCGTTAAGTGCTGCTTTGATATCGCATAGGTTTGCGGACTTGATTCCGGCTGCCGCATATGCAGTGGTTATTCCCAAGGTTCCTATGAGCAGTCCGGCAATAAAACTTTTTAAATCAAATTTTTTCATGTGTATGCCTCCGGCTTTCCGATTTATGATTATGTCTATTTTAGCATGATTGCAGTACAGATACAAGATGCCAAGGGAAAAAATAAAAATAGTGTTGACTTTTGCAGACGTTGAGTGTATTATAGTTATGACCAAAACAGTATTTTAAGTCATATAAAGGAGAAAACTATATGGCCAGAAGTTTTACAGAACGGGAAAAAGAAAATATTAAAAAAAGCTTACAGGAAGCTTGTAAGCAGAGTTGGACACAATATGGATATAAGAAAACAAGTGTAGATGACCTTTGCAGGCAAGCGGGCATCTCAAAGGGGGCATTTTATCTTTTCTTTGAATCGAAAGAAGCTCTCTTTTGCGAGGTTTTGTGTTCCGTGCAAGAACAAATCTGCAGAGCCGTATCAGAGGTAATCGAGAAACACAAAGATAAGTACGGCGCTGCAGAAGCCCTAAAGCTCGTTTATCGGGAATATGATAAGAACAATTTTTTATATAATTCAGACAGCAAGGACTTTACAATTTTAGTGAACAAGTTGTCAGAGGAACAGGCAAAAAAAATCCAGGAATCCAATAATATGAGCCGAAACCTTTTTTTAAACCATTCGTATTTGAAGTTCAAGGTTGATGCTGATTTGGCGATGTCAGTTATATACTCTTTAATTATGAATATCAAAAACAAGGATATTCTTCCATACAATCATATGGAAACTTTTGATTTTATGGCTGACCATCTCATTGATAGTTTGTACGAATAACGGAGGTTCAGCGTTGTTTTGCTGATTTTTATTCCCATTTTCAGACACGTTTTAGTACTGTTGCGGTCAGTTGAAAGCCATTGTCAAAATGATTCAAAATTTTATTTGTCCATTTGGAAAGGAATGATGCAAAATATGAAAACAGAAGTCATAAAGAAAAATAATACAGAGGTTGCAGTGGTGAGCAGTGAGGAACTTTTAATCACAGATGTCCAGTCTGCTTTAGACTTGATTATGACAGTAAAATACGAGACGGGATGTACAAATATGGTTGTAAACAAAGAGGCTGTTGTAAATGATTTCTTTGTCTTGAGTACTTGTCTGGCAGGAGAAATAATGCAGAAATTTATTAACTATGGTGTGAGATTTGCTATATACGGCGATTTTTCAAAATATACAAGTAAGCCGTTAAAGGATCTTATGTATGAGTGCAATCAAGGAAAAGATATGTACTTTCAGCCAACAGCTTCACTTGCTGTTGACAAGCTTTCGGGATGTGCCTAAAAAAGAATTTCATCGGCAAGGCGGAGAAGGGGGGCGATGCAGTGCGGTGACATCGCCTTTTTCCTCCGCCTTGCAGGCTGACAAAATATTCGGCACTGACACTCTGAATACTGAACAGCGCTCTGGAACAGATGGATTAGTTTTTCCAGCGCTTTAATGTGGGGAACCATTCCTGCATGATTTTTCTTGCTTCATCTTCCTTCATATCCGGATTGGCGGCAACCATGGGAGGTATGCATATCTCAATCATTTCTTCCATGGTGCCCTGAAAGGTAAACGCCCCCTTTTCAAAGCAATATTTACAGTATTCCTCATTTTTGTTTCCATCGCCATTCGTTCCGTACAGCTCGTCAGTATCTCCCATGGGCATGCCGCAGCATTGACAGAATTTCTGATTCATCTTGGTCATTTTCATTTCCTCCGATTTTTGTGTGTTTAAGATTTATGATTTGCTTAAGCTGATGACAATATAACATACATATCCTGACACCTTTTGTCAGGATTTATTTTTTTTGTAAATTTCCAGCGCCTGTGCAGCTAAAATTCCTCTCAGATATTCTGGCTCAATGATTTCAACCTGGGAGCCAAAGGAGAGCAAATACCCTACAAGCCATGAATCGATAGGCATTTCTGCATGAACAATGAAATCTCCGTTTTTCTGAATCTGGATTTCTGTCTGGTCAAATTCGTCATAGACCCGGTATGCGATTTCTTTTGGAAAGAGAAGAACAATCCGGGACGGTGTCTGAGGCTGATAGCCCTCTGTCTCCGGATAGGGCCTTGGCACAAAGGTCTGCTCCAATAGGTTCAGTTCCAGGATACGGTTCAGTTTGAATATACGAAAATCCTGTTTTTGCAGGCAAAAAGCTTTTAGATACCATTCCTTTGATTTGTAGGACAGCTTTAATGGCCAAAGGATCCGTTCGCTTCTCCCGCTGCATGTGCTTTCGTAGATGATCTTGATTTCCAGGTGTCTGGTTATTGCTGTTTTCAGCATTTCAAACTTGGAGTTGTCACAGGTGGATTTCCCCCAGCGGGAAAAATCGATTTCCAGCCAATTTTCTGTGTCCATATGGAAAAGTCCGGACAGCTTTGTTAATGTTTCCTTTCCGGAAGATAAGCCTGTGGCAGACATACTTTGTATGGCTGTCAGTACCTCTTGTCTTTCTTTCTCAGACAGGACGGCCCGGTCAAGAATAAAATCATGGAGCAAACAGATTCCGCCGTTTCTTCCCGGCTCTGTGTAGACCGGAATCCCGGATCCGCTTAAGGCTTCGATATCCCGGTAAATCGTCCTGGGAGAAACCTCGAATTTTTCCGCTAGTTCAGGGGCAGTGGTACGTCCCTTGTCTAAAAGATAGTATAAGATTTTAAACAGACGGCTGTCGGACATCCCTTGCCTCCTCTTTCATTTATACATTATCAGATTCTTTTTTGCTTTTATCATATCACAATTTGGGAGGTATGAAAAATATTTTCAAAAGAATATAAAAAGGAGAGTGGAAAATATGACTTTCCACTCTCTGACAGTTAATAATTTTCTGCGTGAATTTCAAAATAGCTTTGGGGATGACTGCAGGTGGGGCATACCTCAGGGGCATTGGTTCCTACCACAATATGTCCGCAATTACGGCATTCCCATACTTTAACCTCACTCTTTTCAAATACGGCTGCAGTCTCCACATTCTTCAAAAGGGCGCGGTATCTTTCTTCGTGGTGCTTTTCAATGGCGCCTACTAAACGGAACTTCTGAGCCAGCTCCGGAAAGCCTTCTTCTTCGGCTGTTTTTGCAAAGCCTTCATACATATCAGTCCACTCATAGTTTTCTCCGTCTGCTGCTGCGGCAAGATTTGCTTTGGTATCGCCGATTCCGTTCAGCTCCTTAAACCACATCTTGGCATGTTCCTTTTCATTGTCTGCTGTCTTTAAGAATAGGGCGGCTATCTGCTCATAGCCTTCCTTTTTGGCGGCAGATGCAAAATAAGTGTATTTGTTCCTTGCCTGGGATTCTCCGGCAAAGGCGGCCTCCAGATTCTTTTCTGTCTGTGTTCCTGCATAACGGTTGCTCATATTTATCTCTCCTTTTATAGAATGATGTTGGGGTCAAAATGTGTTTTGACCCTGGTATCATATGATATATTAAATATAAAGAATGGGCCGGCATTTGTCAAGTCTGCACAATGATATCGGCATCATGAAAAAGAAGATGCTTTGACTTTATAACTGCACCGGCTCATGACGACTCAGCGAAATGATTTGTCATGTGCTACAAAGCACATTCCAACTGACAATCAAAAGGCTCAGCCTGGACATGCTGCTGGTGATAGAGGGCTGCCTCCACACACCCCATCTTTTGATAAAATGCCTGACTTTCAACAGAGGAATGAGCGGAGATATATAACTTGGCTGCACCTTGCTGCCTTGCCCAGTTCTTTGCCGAAAGAAAAAGCTCTTTGCCGATTCCAAAGCCCCGCATATCTTCCGATACATGGATGCTGGTCAAATCCAGATACCTTTGTTCTCCGCCAAACAGAGCAGACTCCACGGACACAAACCCTTTTAACTTCTTGTCATCAAAGGCGCCATAGACAAAGCCGCCTGAACTTAATGTGTTTTTCAGACAGGATATTAAAACCTGATAATCTGCCTCTGTCCAGTCATCGATAAAGGGAACATCCTTGATAAGCCACGTATCGTTTTCCCTGCGCCAGCATTTTGTGACAACCTGACGGCGGATAAAATACCGGAATAATTCCAGGCAAAGTTCATCTGAGGTTAAATTTCGGTATAGGATCATGTACAATTCCTCCTGAATGATTTGATAAACTTAAAAAAGGGCTGCCAGTAAGCAGTCCTTTTTTAGAAAGTTGATTATCGGGCAATTTTATGCAATCAAAAGCTTGGTGTAAATATTCCAAACGCAAAGTCCCATAATAACAAAGATCAGAATAATGAACAGCTTGTCCACCGTACTTGTGGGGATTTTTTTATTAATCTTTTTTCCGACAATTCCCCCATACACACCGCAGATCATCATGCCGATCAGCATCACCCACAGTCCTGGGTCTACATCCTGATAAAGCGCTTCGGGAACACTGCCTTTTATGAAGGTTACAATCAGGCTGGCAATCTGAGAGATCAGGATCATATACAAGGAATTTTGTGCGGCTGTTTTGGTAGGCATGGAAAGGAAGAAATACAGCACTGCCAGGTTCATCGGACCGCCGCCGATTCCTACAAAAGAGGATAAGGTTCCCAGACCAAAGCCAAGGAATATTAAAATCATAGGATTGGTAACTTGGAGCGCCTTGTATTTTTTCTTATTCAAGGTGTAAATCAATGTCAGAAATACCGCAATCAACAGGGCCAGAGCCTGATATCCACCTACGATTTCCCGATTGGCAGAGGAATTTTTGATGATATCATAGAGGTATTTGCCGATGACTCCTCCAATGGCAGAACCGACGGCAAGCCAGGTTGTGAGATTCCAGTCAATCAAGTTGTCGCTGCCGCCCTTTTTCGTGTTCATGGCCGAGCTGAGAACATTATAGCTGGTCATGGAAATAACGGTACAGGTGGATAGAAAGGTGATAGTGTTCACAGGCAGTACCCCTACTGCATCCAGTGCAGGCTTCATAAACACGCCGCCGCCTACACCGCAGATGGCGCCTACCACGGAGGCCAGAATGCTGACTGCAAAAAAGATTATATAAGTCATATGATTCCTCATTCTTTCTGTATTCTGATCATTGCAGCTACTTTTTTACCTTGTCTTCAAAATAGGTGGATTCTTCAAACTGCCCGGGGAAAATGTGCTTTTCCACCAGGATCGCCGCGTCTGCGATGCAGTCTAAACAGGAGCGGAACTTGTCAGAACCGGAATCCTTTAAATCACCACAGGTAACGGTACGGTTTTTCTCAAAAAATTCTTTGGTAATGGTTCCTGCCAGAGCGTAGGATTCTTTTTTTGACTTGTTCTTTTTATCATCGTCCATGTGGCCGGTACTGGTGACAAATCCAGCCAGATACACAGCGCCTGAAATGGCACCGCAGGTTCCTAACCTGGCACCCATTCCGCTTCCAAAGGTTTCCATGCCCTTGAAACAGACCATGGGATCGAGTCCCAGAAGATCCGCATAAGTAACAGCCACAGCCTGAGAGCAGTTGTAGCCGCTTTTGGCGTAATAGTCTACCGCCGTTTGAGCTCTTGACTTTAACATAAAAATGCCTCCTTGAAATATAATTTGGTTCATTATAATATATCTCGTATGTTTTTGTCAATGTGTTACAATATTGTGTTGTTCAGGGGTGTATATTTTGTTATTGTTCACTGAGTGTAATATATTGTATTATATAGGAAAAAGCCCTTTTGAAGAAAGAAATAATTTGTGATTTTGATGTTTGTGAAGACGAGTTGATTTTACGTTTTTTTGGGAAGCAGAAAAACGGTTTAGGCTGTATGCTCAGTCTTCTCGTGTATTGTATTCACAAGGGCAGGCAATTCAAGAAATTTAAGAAATATTTTCCACTCGATATTGACTTTTAATTCACAAAGTGAGATAATAAAAGCAAATTTCGATTTACGAAATTTAGATTAAAGGAGGAAATGGAATGGCAACAAAAGCTTATTATCCAATTAGCGAGATCGGCAAAGGAAAGACAGGTTTTTCCAAGACCAGATCAATTATTGAGGCTGCTTTCTATGGGAATAATGTGGTAAAGGTTAACACCCTGAAGGAAGCATACGAGTTAGCAAAGAACTCACCAGGAACCATTGTAACCGATATGCCGGTTTACAGAGGCGAGGAATTTGGTCTGGAAAAAGACGCTAAAGTATTGCTGTTCAACGACGGTGCTATTACCGGCCGTTATGCTACTGCCCGCCGCATTGCAGGGGAACCCGGAGTGGATTGCAATGCCCTGGACATTGTTGCCATGGATGCAGTCTACGAGTCCCGCTGGAAAACCATGTACCATGCAGAGGTATTTGTAGGTCTGGATCCGGAATTCATGGTGAAGGCTCACCTGCTTCTGCCGGAAGGGGAAGAGAACATCATGTACAACTGGATGCTGAACTTCCAGTATATGTCTGACGAGTATGTTAAAATGTACAAGAACTCCAAGGCAGTAGGCGACGGCAAGGAAGCGGATATTTACATTTTCTCTGATCCGCAGTGGACAGGCTCTGACCGTCCCAACGTATCTTTAGACTGTCTGTCTGACCCGCAGAAGAAGACCCTGTGCTATTTCAATACTGAGACCAACTGTGCCTGCATCCTGGGCATGAGATATTTCGGTGAGCACAAGAAGGGCACCCTGACCATGGCTTGGGCGATTGCCAACCGCAATGGTTATGCTTCCTGTCATGGCGGACAGAAAGAGTATCTGCTGGCTGACGGCAAAAAGTATGTGGCTTCTGTATACGGTCTGTCCGGATCCGGTAAGTCTACCCTGACCCATGCAAAGCATGGCGGCAAGTATGAGATTAAGGTTTTGCATGATGATGCTTTTGTAATTAACACCGATACCTGTGCATCCATCGCTTTGGAGCCTACCTACTTCGATAAGACTGCCGATTATCCTACTGGATGTGAGGACAATAAGTACCTGCTTACTGCACAGAACTGTTCTGCAACTTTGGACGAGGAGGGTAAGCTGCAGCTTGTGACTGAGGATATCCGCAACGGCAACGGCCGCGCCATTAAGTCCAAACTGTGGTCCCCGAACCGGGTAGACAAGATCGATGCTCCGGTAAATGCAATCTTCTGGATCATGAAGGATCCGACCATTCCGCCGGTAGTAAAGCTGAAAGGCGCTTCCCTGGCTTCTGTAATGGGCGCAACTCTGGCTACTAAGCGTTCCTCCGCAGAGCGTCTGGCTCCTGGTGTGGATCCCAACAAGCTGGTTGTGGTTCCTTATGCAAACCCGTTCCGTACTTATCCTCTGGCCAATGACTATGAGAAGTTCAAAAAGCTGGTTGAGGAGAAGAATGTAGACTGCTACATTGTCAACACCGGAGATTTCATGGGTAAAAAGGTAAAACCGGCTGATACCCTGGGGATTCTGGAAGCAATTGTTGAGGGCAAGGCTGACTTCCATAAATGGGGTCCGTTCTCTGATATTGAGATTCTGGATTGGGAAGGCTTTGTACCGGATATGAATGATGCAGAGTATGTTGGTCAGTTAAAGGCCCGTATGAATGACCGTGTCAGCGAGATTAAGAATTTTGCCGAGGCAAAGGAAGGCTATGATAAGCTTCCGGATGATGCATTGGCTGCAATTCAGAAGGTAGTGGATGAGCTGGCCTAAGGTAAGAAAGTAAAAAGAATGTAAGTGAGACTGCTGCATAGTTTGTCAGGGTCTTTTAAGAGGCGGCAAGCCGGGAACCAGGGAGTTTCCGGCTTCCTCTTTATTTGTGCGGGGAATATGCCAGGTGTTGTGCCTGGACGGCATTTGGCTCATTGTCTATAGGGAAAGTGACAGGATGAGCATGATTGTGGATAAGCCGAAATGCCGGCAGCAATGGAACGGATTTTAGAGAGGGAAGATTAAATAATGAAGAAAAGATATGTGCTGTTTGATCTGGACGGGACGCTGACCGATTCTCGGGAGGGCATTGTCAATTCTATTGAGTATATGCTGGAGCATTATCAGATCAGGGTAAAGGATCGGGAGGAGCTGCAGCCCTGGCTGGGGCCGCCGTTAAAGGAAAGCCTGATGAAATACTGCGGGTTTCCAGAGGATAAGGCGTTAGAGGGCGTGTCAGTGTACCGGGAATATTTTGACCGGCAGGGAATTTTTGAGAATCAGGTGTACCCGGGCATTGAGGAAATGCTACAGGAGCTGAAGGAACAGGGATATCATCTGCTTGTGGCTACCTCTAAGCCAGAGACGGCGGCTGTGCGGGTACTGGAGCATTTTGGGCTGGCAGGGTATTTTGATTATATCGGAGGAGCCACTTTAGATGACAGCCGGGTCAGGAAAGGGGATGTGATTCGTTATGTTCTGACTGCCTGCGGGGTGGAGGAAAAGGAGAGGGCAGTGATGGCAGGTGATCGGGAACATGATGTGAAGGGAGCTAAGGAGAATGGCCTGGAGGTGATCGGGGCGCTTTACGGGTATGGGTCACGGGAGGAACTGATGGAAGCGGGAGCTGATTATCTGGCAGAAAGCCCGGAGGATATGGGGAAGCTTTTGAGGGAAATAGGAGAAAAGGGAGAATAAGATAAGCAAAAGAAAAAGATTTGTCCCAAGAAATAAGTGAATACAAAATAAAATTCCGACAGCCTGTGTATATACAGGCAGCCGGAATCTTTTGAACAGAACAGATTATTTGCTGTATTTTTCCTCACAATACATACACCGGTAGATCTCCTTAGGTTCATCTGCCAAATAGAATACGTGCGGAAGCTCTTGTTCGATGGAGGTGATGCATCGAGGATTTTTACATTTGATCACATTGGTAATCTTTTTTGGAAGCTTTAAGGCTTTTTTCTCCACAATTTTGTTGTCCTGGATAATATTGACTGTAATATTGTGGTCAATATAGCCCAAAATCTGTAAATCCAGTTTGTCCAGCCCGCCCTCGATTTTGATAATGTCTTTGCGTCCCATTTTGCTGCTGCGGGCGTTTTTGATGATGGCTACCTGGCATTCCAGCTTGTCCAACCCCAGGTGATAGTAAATGTCCAGGCTCTTTCCGGCCTCAATATGGTCTAGTACGATTCCTTCGCTCAGTCCGCTGATGTTCAACATGGTTTTTCCACCTCCAGTAATGTCATGATCAGCGCCATTCTCACATAGACGCCGTATTGTACCTGTTTAAAGTAGGCAGCCCTGGGGTCATGATCCACCTCTGTGGAGATCTCGTTGACCCGGGGAAGCGGATGCAGCACATACATATTTTCCTTGGCAAGCTTCATTTTCTTTTGATCCAGGATGTAACAGTCTTTGAGGCGGATGTAGTCTTCCTCATTGAAGAAACGTTCTCTCTGTACGCGGGTCATGTACAAAATATCCAGCTCCGGCATGGCTTCGTCAAGATTGTTTACTTCCTTAAACTGGATATGATTGGCCTTTAACACATCTTCCCGGATGTAGCTGGGAACACGCAGCTCGTCGGGGGCAATCAGGACAAAGCGGATGTCCGGATAGCGGACCATGGCATTGATGAGAGAATGAACCGTGCGCCCGAATTTTAAGTCTCCGCACAAGCCAATAGTCATATGGTCTAAGCGTCCGGTCAAAGAGCGGATGGTCATTAAGTCAGTCAGGGTCTGAGTGGGATGCTGATGGCCGCCGTCACCGGCATTGATCACCGGGATAGAGGACATTTGAGATGCCACTAAGGCAGATCCCTCTTTGGGATGGCGCATGGCTGCAATATCTGCATAGCAGGAAATAGTGCGGATGGTATCAGAAACGCTTTCTCCTTTGGCCGCAGAGCTGGAGTCAGCCGAAGAAAAACCAAGTACACTGCCACCTAAGCTTAACATGGCTGATTCAAAGCTTAGCCGGGTACGGGTACTTGGTTCATAAAATAATGTCGCTAATTTTTTGCCGTCACATACATGGGCATATTGGGGAAGATTGTGTTCGATATCCGATGCAAGGGACAGCAGCCGGTCGATTTCTTCCACAGAAAAATCTAACGGGTTTAACATGTGTCTCATAGCGAATCTCCTTTTGGGTGCATTTGTTATGATGTTCGAGGGTTATTATAGCGGATTTTTAGGAAAATTTCCAGTGTTTTTTGATGAAATGTTAAAATGACAATCTGCTGGCTATTATTTGGAAAATCTGTTAAAATATCAGGGAAAACATTATTTTAGGAAAGAGAGGAAAAAAGGATGGCAAAAGTATATGCAATGATTGCAGACGGTACAGAAGAAGTGGAGTGTCTTGCTGTTGTGGACATTCTAAGAAGAAGCGGTGTAGAGGTTGTACTGGTGTCTGTGGGCAGTACAAAAGAGATTATAAGTTCTCACAGCATAAGGATTCAGGCAGACGCTGTGGCAGCAGAGACGGATTTTTCTGACGGGGATGTGATCTTTCTTCCGGGGGGTCTGCCGGGCTCGGAAAATCTGTCTTCCTCTAAAGAGCTTCTTGACGCTCTCTCAAAGGCAAATGAAGAAGGAAGACGGATTGCGGCAATCTGTGCGGCGCCTGGAGTTGTGCTGGGACGTCATGGATTTTTAAAGGGGAAGACCGCTACTTGTTTTCCTGGGTTTGAAAAGGAATTTCAGGGAGCAGAGTATACCAGGCAGGGCGTGATTACGGATGGGAATATTACAACAGCCCGCGGTTTGGGGTTTGCCATTGACTTAGGAATCGAGCTGGTCAGACTTTTAGTGGGAGATGAGGCGGCAGAGGAAGTAAAAGGAAAAATCCAGTACAGCTAAATCGTATATGCGAATTAAAAACCTATATACGAAAAAGACAGAATATGAAAGGATTTTCACAAAAATTAGCAGAATTTTGGATATTTTTTTTCCATTATTTTGAAGAAAATAACTTTACTTGAATTTAAAATATGCTATACTTAAAGCAGACCGTCGGAGGGATTTTTTGCTGTGTGGAATTTGTGCAGCAGTTGTGATTTACCCTTTGGACATGGAGGTGAAAACGACGTTTTTTGACATGTCCAAAAGAAAGCCGTAAGGGATACCGGGCGATAGTGTGCTGACCAGATATAATACAGACAGCACACTCATTGCAGCAGGCTTACCGAAGACGGAGAGAAAATGTCTACACATTTAATTTAGGAGGAAAACACGTATGGCAAACAAGTGGGTATATTTGTTCACTGAGGGAAATGCCGACATGCGGAACCTGTTGGGCGGCAAGGGAGCCAACTTAGCAGAGATGACCAACTTAGGGCTTCCGGTGCCGCAGGGCTTTACTATCACCACTGAGGCTTGTACTCAGTACTATGAGGACGGCAGAAAGATCAATGACGAGATCATGGGTCAGATTATGGAGCACATTACCAAGATGGAGGATATCACCGGCAAGAAGTTTGGTGACAAGGAAAATCCGCTTCTGGTATCTGTGCGTTCCGGTGCAAGAGCATCCATGCCTGGTATGATGGATACCATCTTAAACCTGGGACTGAATGAGGAAGTGGTGGAGGTTCTGGCCAAGAAGTCCGGCAATCCCCGCTGGGCTTGGGACTGCTACCGCAGATTTATCCAGATGTTCTCCGACGTGGTTATGGAAGTCGGAAAGAAATATTTTGAAGAGCTGATCGACAAGATGAAAGAGGAGAAAGGCGTGACACAGGATGTGGATCTGACTGCCGATGATCTCAAAGAGCTTGCCAATCAGTTTAAGGACGAGTATAAAGAGAAGATCGGTGAGGACTTCCCCACTGACCCGAAGGTACAGCTGATGGAGGCCATCAAGGCTGTGTTCCGTTCCTGGGACAACCCCCGTGCCAATGTATACCGCCGGGACAATGACATTCCTTATTCCTGGGGTACTGCAGTGAATGTACAGATGATGGCATTCGGCAACATGGGCGAGACCTCTGGTACTGGTGTTGCCTTTACCCGTGATCCGGCTACCGGCGAGAAGCACCTGATGGGTGAGTTCCTTATGAACGCTCAGGGCGAGGATGTTGTGGCTGGTGTTCGTACTCCTCAGAAGATCGATCAGTTAAAGGAAGTTATGCCGGAAGTTTACGATCAGTTCGTAGGCATCTGCAACAAGCTGGAAGATCACTACAGAGATATGCAGGATATGGAGTTTACCATTGAGGACAAGAAGCTCTATATGCTTCAGACCCGTAATGGTAAGAGAACTGCTAAGGCTGCTCTTAAGATTGCCTGTGACCTGGTGGATGAGGGTATGATCGACGAGAAGAAGGCTGTGAAGATGATCGATCCGCGTAACTTAGATACCTTGCTGCATCCCCAGTTTGATACCGATGCGCTTAAAAAAGCTGAGCCGCTTGCCAAGGCGCTGGCTGCATCCCCGGGCGCTGCCTGCGGTAAGATCGTATTTACCGCTGAAGATGCCAAGGCATGGGCTGCCAGAGGAGAGAAGGTGGTTCTGGTTCGTCTGGAGACCTCTCCCGAGGATATTGAAGGCATGAAGGCTGCTCAGGGTATCCTGACTGTCCGCGGCGGTATGACCAGCCATGCGGCTGTGGTTGCCCGCGGTATGGGAACCTGCTGTGTATCCGGCTGTTCCGAGATCACCATGGATGAGGCCAACAAGAAGTTTACTTTGGCAGGCAAGGAGTTCCATGAGGGAGATCCTCTGTCCATCGATGGTTCTACCGGTAAGATCTATGATGGAATCATTCCTACAGTGGATGCTACCATTGCCGGTGAGTTCGGCCGTATCATGGCATGGGCTGACAAGTACAGAAAACTGAAAGTAAGAACCAATGCAGATACTCCGGCTGACGCTAAGAAGGCCAGAGAGTTAGGCGCAGAGGGTATCGGTCTTTGCCGTACCGAGCACATGTTCTTTGAGGGCAATCGTATTGATGCATTCCGCGAGATGATCTGTGCAGAGACTTTGGAGGAGAGAGAGGCAGCTCTGGAGAAGATTCTTCCTGAGCAGCAGGGTGACTTTGAGAAGCTTTACGAGGCTCTGGAAGGCAACCCGGTTACCATTCGTTTCCTGGATCCGCCGCTGCATGAGTTCGTTCCCACTGAGGATGAGGACGTGAAGAAGCTGGCTGACGCCCAGGGCAAGAGCGTGGAGCACATCAAGGCTATGATTGATTCTCTCCATGAGTTCAACCCCATGATGGGTCATCGCGGCTGCCGTCTGGCTGTCACCTATCCGGAGATTGCCAAGATGCAGACCCGTGCCGTGATTCGTGCCGCTATCAATGTGAAGAAGGCTCATCCGGATTGGGATATCGTTCCGGAGATCATGATTCCGCTGATCGGGGATATCAAGGAGCTGAAATATGTGAAAAAGTTTGTGGTTGAGACTGCAGACGCTGAGATTGCAGCAGCAAATGCAGACTTAAAGTACGAGGTTGGAACCATGATCGAGATCCCGAGAGCAGCCCTGACTGCTGACGAGATCGCTAAGGAGGCTGAGTTCTTCTGCTTTGGCACCAATGACCTGACTCAGATGACCTACGGTTTCTCCCGTGATGATGCAGGTAAGTTCTTAAACGCTTACTATGATGCTAAGATCTTTGAGAATGATCCTTTTGCAAGACTGGATCAGACCGGTGTGGGTAAGCTGATGGAGATGTCTATCAAGCTTGGCAAGCCGGTACGCCCGGACATGCATGTAGGTATCTGCGGCGAGCACGGCGGCGATCCCACATCTGTGGAGTTCTGCCATAAGATTGGTCTGGATTATGTGTCCTGCAGCCCGTTCAGAGTACCGATTGCACGGTTGGCGGCGGCTCAGGCGGCAATAAACCAGGGGTGAGTGATTGAAAAACCTTGATTTTATGCGGGGTTTGGGAATTTTAGATTCGTAAAAACTAAATAATGGGATTATAATAAAAGGGAAGATACATTAGGAATTCAGAAGAGTCTTGGTGTATTTTCCCTTTTTCAAAGTTGAATTTAAACTTCAACCACTATATACTTATTGCTGCCATTAGAGCGAACAGAAAAGTTTTTATTTGATTTAAACATATGCTTATCTAATAATGTACAAAATTTAGAAAATTCATATTTTTCAAACATATAGCCTTTTCCTCTTGCTTTATCATTGTAAGCGAGGGGGCATAGAAAATCGTAGTCTGTAATAAACACTTCGATTGGTAACATTCTTTGTAAGGCTATTTCGAGGCTCGCTGTTATTTTGGCTTTTTCAAAGCGATTTTTCTCTAAGCATACCAGAATATAATATTTTTTTGCATATTCGTCAGAGAAATCCTTGAATTTAGAAAAAATATTCCAATAAATCGATTCATTTTCTTTTAATAGTGTAATTGCCTTGTTTAAATATGTTTTTGCAGAGATATCTACTCTTTCTAAAGTCCTATCGTTTATATTTATGGAGTCCTCATACTCTCTTTTTGGGATGTCCTCCTTAAAACAGTCTAAACTTATATTAAGTTTTACGAATTTTTGGAATGTGGAATCTTCGATTGTTTTACTGGCCCTACATGAAAATATAAAGTGGCTTCCATTATTTGAGGCATTTACTAATCTTTCAATTAAAGTTTGCATTTGATTTTCGTTTATGCCTCCACCTTGGTATCCAGCAGTATTCAGGTAGGGACTGTCAGAATAGAACAAGGTGCAAAAAAGCCGTGGCTTTCCATCTTTTCCTTTTCCAAGTAATCGTAATAGTTCGTTATCTTTGCTATCGATATTGAATGGAGTAGTTCCTTTTCGTATAGTCTCCGCAAGTCGTTCTATGCTTTCATAGCGCTTGGGTGCTTTGTTTATATAATATTCAATAAGAGAAGAGTTATTTGTTAATATATCGCTACTGTAAACAGTATTTAAACGATGCATTTTTTTATGGAATTTATCAAATTCTTTCTCGCTAAATCCACAAAACTTTCTAATCTTTGCAACTGTGACAGCACCCGTGGAAGAGTTACCGCCAGTGGTGGGAAAACAATGGAGATAAGTATACGCAATAGCAACATCCACCTTATCATTATTAGGCATGCTGTGATATTGTGCAAAATTTAAAAGGTGAATGGAGTTTCCTTGATGGCATGGGACAAGGCAGTGTTGGAGATGCGCTTTATTCCATTGTGTCAGAGTGTTTTTACAAGTCATATAGAAGCCTTGACCTTGGATTTCTGCGGTATTGTTATCAAGATAACCCTTTAGTAGATCTCTAATCTTACATAATTCTGCCATATACTGTGCATATAGGTGTTTATCTGATATGACATAATAATAATTTATAAGTGTAGGATCAATTTCGTTGATGTGATATTCTACATTATTTGTACGGTTAACGGCGATAGAAGCATTTGCAGATCCGCCAAATAAATCTACAAAATGGTCAATAGTGCCTGCGTATTCAACTAGATAATTGATAGCATATCCTAAGTACCCTGTTTTTGCGCCTGCGTAGGTGGAGGGAAGCTCAATTTGTTGATAATTATTAATAGCATAAAATTTATTTGGGGATATGCCAAATTCTGTAAAAGTTTTGTCTGATAGTCTATGTCCCTGACAAGCAGGCTCTCCTATGAATTTTAATATTTCACTTTGTGAAGGTTTTTTCTTCGTTTTTTGAACTGCTTTTTTAGTTTTATCTGATGCATTATCGTATAATTCAATAGCTCTATATGCCATAGTATAAATGAGAATTTTAATTGGATAGGGCAGATAGCGCAAGGTGTTTGGGGTATTATGATGTTTGTTTGGGACATTAGGTTGATAGTTGTATTGTCTAAGTGTGCTTACTATAAAATCACGGCAGGCATTAAAAAGTTTCTCATAATTTGAATCAGATTCATATAGATCGACACACAATTGTAAGCACTTGTCTTTTATGAACTCTGTTTGTGTATATGTTAAAGAAGGGGTGCTCATCCATTTAGTATTAAAAAATTTAAGCATATTTAGTAGTTGTTCAAAGAATACCTCTCCTTGAGGTCTATTATTTATTTCCTTAGTACTCATAAAACCTCCCGATTTTTTATATAATCATATCAAAAAATCCGTTTATATACAATCAGCAATTATCATTGTGACAATATTTTGGATATGAGTAAGGGAAAGTTGAAGATTGAAAAGGCGTTTTACTAACTAATAATTGCAATTTGGGGGCGTAAACGATAGATTTGCGCTTGTGGCCATAAGATTTTGTAGTTGCCTTTACCCAATATGTATGCTAAAATAGACCTCGAGAAATCATAGGACGACAAAGGTGTACCACCACGGAGAGCGCCAACTCCCCGTGGCAAGGATGGTAATCAGGCTACCACACAATACTGACGAATCAGCGATACACAATTGTAATTATAAAGCACTGGAAGTAAAAGTGCAATGTTTTTGTGTTGTGAAGTTGATGAAGTCGACCTTAAGATATATTTACGAGGTGTTAGTGTGGACGCATACTGGCACCTCGTTCTTGATTTCTCACCTGGGTGCTTTGGTGGCGGATTGATCCGCCACTGGGGTATCCTAAGTGAGAAGTCGGAGTTTGAAAAGACTACGATTTGTTTGCCGTGCTCGTAGTCTTTTTTATTTCTTCGATTTTGGCGTTTACTTATTAGTTTTGAACGGCAAAATTACAAGAAAGCAGGAGTTACCTGCGGAAAGAGGGAAAGATGAAAAGACAGTTAAGAACAGTTGCCGCTGTTGCGGCGGCAGTAGCCATGACGATGGCTTCCGTGATGACGGCGAGTGCAGCAATAGGAGTGTCAAATGATGAGTATTCTATGGCAACAGGATTTCGTGACGGGTTACGTGAAAGATTTCCTTCAATAACGGATGCACATATTGACTGGATCATCGATATAGGAGCATCGGATGATCCTACATGGGATTGCCAATACTGGGATACGTTAAGCTCAGTTGGCAAAGAAACCATAGCATATCTAGTTGTTCTTGGGCAGAAAGATCGGGCTTGGGCAGAAACGCAGGTTGACTATTATTACATAGATAGGGATATGTGTGTTAATCGGGGAGCAGATGCCGCTGAGTTAGATGCTCTTATTGTGAAACTAGGAGGTAACGTCAGTACTTCTTCATCAACGGAGAATGTTCCCACCTGGAAACAAGATGATAAAGGCTGGTGGATTGGAAATCCTGATGGCACTTACATGACAAACCAATGGTATCAGTCACCTGCCAGTGGCTTATGGTATTATATGGGTGCTGATGGCTATATGCTCACGGATACTACCACGCCAGATGGGTATTTTGTAAATTCAGATGGGGTTTGGGTTCAATAGAAATGAATGATATGAGCGTGATCTTGAAGTTAAAATTAAATGTAATCAAAAATCTGGATAAAGGTAACAAGTATATGAAAAAGAAAATTAGATTTAGTGCCTTAGCACTCGCCATGACATTATCAGTAGGTGCATCCTTTCCAGCATCAGCAGCCACAACGGTAGCCCAGGAGGGACAGCCAACCAGCATCCACAACGCATCGTGGGCAGACCACTCTCATACCTCAAACTTCACCTTCAGCCGGGTACCTTACGAGGCTTTACGTGAGACTAGTAAAATTCAGCTCACACCAGCCCCTGCCGGATACACCTATCATTTCATCAAGATTGATGATAATGATACTTCATATAGGGGTAACCCTTACGAACTCAAGGTCACCGGGGCAGTTTCCAATTACACTGTAACATCAGGGATTAACGGCTCAGAGATTACTGCCACCTTCACAGTCACTGCAAATGGACAAGCCTATCCTGCCTGTAGGCTGGAGTACCTGAGTACCTCAAGTACCTACCCTTCTTCATGGGATAATGATACAACCGCCAAGGTCTACGCCATCCTCCTCCCGGCAAACTGTCAGGACGCCGTAACCTTAACGCTCAACCCCTACGCTTGGGACGAGTCTAAATCAAAAGACCCAAGGGTCTGGAACGCAGACCATACGGCTTACTATGTTGATATGTCAAGTGTATTGGAGACAGCAGGCTCTGGTCATTATGTAAACTACAATGACGAACTTGTATTTTATATCACAGGTTCTCCTGCCACATCCCAGCCCCAAACCCAGCAGACCTGGGTATCTGATGCCAGAGGTTGGAGAGTCCAGAACGCAGACGGCACTTACCTGACGAACCAGTGGTATCAGTCAAACAACCTCTGGTATTACCTCGGAGCAGACAGCTACATGCTCACCAGCACCACCACACCAGACGGATATACGGTCAATGCCGACGGCGTTTGGGTTCAGTAGCACAGATGAATATCATAATCAAGATTTCTATCAGAGCCGCTGGCAGCAAATCGCCAGTGGCTTTTTCTATGCCCTGCCAGGCAGCAAACTACCCAATTCCTCTCCCGCTTTTTGTGCATATCTGACCATCTTTCTTTTCTTCCCTATTTTTGACTTGCGTTAGTTCCCATTCAGAGTTATAACACGACACAACAAAAAACGCAGTCCCCAGTTTTTTTTCATCAGGGGCAGCGAAATCGAAGGAGGTTATGGTATGAACAGAAGCAGTTTACCGTTGGGAGTTAACAAGTTGAAAAAATGGTGGGACGATGAGAACAGGGTGCTGCGGTGCGACCTGCCATTCCAGAGGCATGCCGGAGCCTGGAGTCCCATCACCAAGAGTAACCTGGTGTGGAGCATCCTGGCAGACAGCTATATCCCGCCGATTGTCCTTCTCAAAGACAAGTCAGGCATGGATGAACGGGGGAAGGACACCTTCCTTTACAACATCGAGGATGGCCAGCAGCGGCTTACCAACCTTTTCAGCTTTATGGATGACGGATGGACGCTTCACGGGGCTACGCCAGTCGTGGAGTATGACGGGTTTGAGTATGACCTGGCGGGAAAGAAGTTCTCTGAACTGCCGGAGGAGCTCCAGAGCGCCATCAGCCAGTACCGCTTTTCTGTCCAGTGCCTGGAAAACTACACCATGCAGGAGGCGGAGTCACTGTTTTTCAATATCAACTCAGGGGTAGCGCTGTCAGCCGTGCAGAAGTCCAAGGCAAAGATGGGGACTGACCTGATCCAGTTTTTTTCCGGGCTTTTGGAGGGCGTGTTCTTTACCCAGGCGATCCATATCACGGAGGCTCAGGCAAGGCGGGAGGATGACCTTCTGATGCTGCTCCAGTCAGCGCTCCTTCTGGACAACCGCCATGACGGGCTGGAGTACAAGACCATCAGTGCCGCCTACTGCCTTGCCTATGCGGAATCCATCAAGGGCAGCTACACGGAGGAAAAGCGGGAGATCCTCCGGGAAGCGGTTCGCTTTCTGGATGCGGCCTTTCCAGCCAAGAATAAGTTCCTGCGGAAGAACAACGTGCCGGTTGTGGCAGTCATGGCCAGGGTTGCCCAGGAGCAGGGGGTGACGCCGGACAGCTTCCGGGGATTTATCAATGACTTTGCCAGTCAGGAGCATCCCGCCTATGATGAGGCTTCCGGCAGCGGCAATGTCAAGGCCAGGTCGGTGCAGATGCGCCTGAGGATGATGTTTCTTGCGTTTTGCGGGTACTTTGGACTGGAAGCGGGGGCGGTGGGCAAGCCATTTGCGGACACAGTTCCGCTGGATGAGGGAACGCAGGCCGCAGAGCCGGGAGAAGCCGCGGGAAGCAGTGAAGACGCCATTCCTGCCGCTGCAGGAGGCGGTGACGGGGCTGGCACAGCGCCGGATGATGGAATCCCTTGTGCGGATGTGGGGTAGCGTTTTGCTCCAGGAAGGAAAAAAGGATGTCCAGGGGGTGGGGACGCCTGGAGCGCACGGGGAAGCGGGGGGAGACGCTTTTATGCCGCCGGGGGTCGGAACCCGGCGGTTTTTCTGTGGGCTGGTGTCCTGGCGGTGGTTTTGCCCTCCCCTCTCCACGGCTCCGTATTTGCCCCGTATTCCTCTTTTGCGGCCTTTGGTGTGGAATACCATGCCTTTGGGCATAAAGCCGCCACACGGCCTTTGTGGGCGCTTACGTGGGCTTTTGTGGATGGGGCATGGCCTGGGCGGGACGCTGGTTTGGGCGTGGGGCTTGTTTTGGCTTACGGGCAGTGTTCAGGAGACAAAGACACCAGGGGTAGTTATGGATGCTTTTTTAAAGCTTTTCTGCCCGAAGACAGACAGCCAGGAGGCATGGGATTCAGAGGATCGTGAAGGCAGAGGGGGAGTCGGAAAAAGCAGGCGTTGTAAACAGCCCCATCCCTGGCTTTTGCCAGGGAAAGAGGGAAATACTGCGGGCAGGCAATGGAAAAACCTATCCATTACTCCCCCGCAGGAGGTCAGGACAGAACATTTGCCAAAAAAAATTTCCTAATTATTTAGACTGGAAATACTGCATAGAGAAATCACCAAATGAGAACACAAAAAGACACCTCAGAGGCTTTCTTATTTTCTCCAGCAAAAGGCAATCACCAAACAGCAAGGAACCTCACAGTTGGAAAATCAGTCAGATCATGACAGCCATAATATATAGGGATCGGGGCAGGGTTAATTAGCATAGTTTGCTAGAACTCTGAGAGTCAGGTTCCTGATGGCTTAGTGAACGAAACGATGATGGGAGGCTGATTCACTGGTTTAGAAACATATAATATAGGCTGATTTGTATTTACATACTTCATAGCAACACAGTCAATCCATATAAGGCGGTTACTTAGACAACAGACCATACAACATGGGGCAGGGAATTGTCCATTGGAGGAGTCGATTCGCTCAGGCAGACAGCCAGGCCTGCTTAGTTTTAATAATATTTCGCATAGGTAGATGGTACCTGACAAGCCGATCAGGTTCTGTCTGAGGGCATGGTTTTTGGCAGCCTGCCGACCATTGACGGCAGGCTGCTGTTGAAGGATAACCGTAGATTTCAGAGGAGGGAAGGTTTATGTTATTTTATCACCACCAGTTACACGCCGCTTTGGAGGCGGAATCGAGGGAACTGGCACAGCCAGTCAGGAAGTTTGCCGGGACAGCCGCTGTCTATAGGGGAGACAAGGATGTTTCTGTGGAGTCCCAGTGCTGGGACGCTTATCTTGACGCACTGAACGCCGTGAAACGCTGGCTGCGTATGGCCAGCCTTCTGGATTTGTCTGAGTCCCTGCGGACAGAGGCATACACACTGCTGTATCTGCCGGGGGAGGATCTCCAGGTAGAGATCCGTGTGAATGCAGACACCTGTATTCCCGTGAGGAATTTCCCAGGGGTACTTTTTCCCGTCCAGGACGCAGAGAGTGAGGCCGTGAGAAAGCTTCTTGAACGTCCTGCTTGTTTCCATAGGGGCAGTTATGAGATGCTCCACACGCCCATCGGGAGGATGGACTCTTTTGTTTATCACTGCCTGACAGAAGTCAGGGATAACCCAGTCCGTCTGCTTTACCGCCATTTTGTCCTGCTCCTTGAGCAGATACGGGGAATGCTGAAAGAGCAGGGTGCGCCGGATGGGGTACTGGAGGAGGAACTTCTTGCAGACTATGGGATTCATGACGTGATCGGCGTGTATAGGCTGGATTCGTCCCTGGCTGGGGCAGACAAGTTTTTGGATGGCAAGGGTACGCAGGGTGTTCCAGGGGGATTTCAGGCAGCTTCCAGGGGTGATTTCAGGTAGCTTCCTGAGGTAGTTTCAGGCAGCTTCCAGGGGTAATTTCAGGTAGCTTCCAGGGGTGGTTTCAGGCAGTTTCCTGGGGTGATTTAGGCAGCTTCCTGGGGTGGTTTCAAAAACATCAGGGGTAGTTCGAGAGGCTTTTTTGTTTTTGAGGCCGCTATGGAAGCGCAATCTCCAGAAGCTGCGTCAATCTGGCAGGAAGCGACAAAGAAAATCCCTTTTTTCCCTCAGAAGTTTGGTTACTTTAGAGGGAGGAAATCACTTGCAATCCCTTCCTGGAAGAGTTAACATACACACACGTCAAGAGAACATATGTACGCCAGGAGGAAAAGGGTATGCGGACACAGAGGTTTGGAATTGAGATTGAAATGACAGGTATCACCAGGGAGAAAGCAGCCAGCGTCATTGCGGGGTACTTTGGAACCTGCTTCCGTCATGTGGGAAACCGCTATGACATCTTCGAGGCCACAGACCGCCAGGGGCGCATCTGGAAGTGCATGAGCGATGCTTCCATTGCCCGCGAGAGAAAGACAGCAGGCGGGAAGAGGGAGCCTGCGGAATGGGAGTATTCCACGGAAGTGGTGAGTCCTGTCCTGGGGTATGGAGACATCGCTGACCTCCAGGAGGTGGTACGCCAGCTCAGGCACAGCGGGGCGATTGTGAATGCGTCCTGCGGCATCCATATCCACATAGACGCCAGCCCCCATACGCCGGAAACACTGAAAAATCTGGTGAACCTTATGGCACAGAAGGAGGACATCCTCTACAAAAGCCTGAGGATAGCGCCGGAGCGTCTGCGCTATTGCAAAAAGGTCAATGAAACCCTGGTAGAGATGATTAACAAGAGAAAGCCCAGGACGCTGGCAGCCCTGGCGGACTTGTGGTATGACGGTTCCTCTGAACCCAGGAGGCAGCATTACCATGAAACCAGGTATCACGGCCTGAATCTCCATTCCACGTTTACCAGGGGTACCATAGAGTTCCGCATCTTCAACAGCACCACCCATGCGGGGGAGATCAAGGCATACATCCAGTTCTGTCTGGCGGTCAGTCACCAGGCTCTGACACAGAAGAGGGCCAGCAGCCGCAGGAGCGTTACGGACAATGAAAAGTACTGCATGAGGTGCTGGCTGCTGCGGCTGGGGCTGAATGGGGAAGAATTTAAGACCTGCAGGATGCATATGACGAAGAATCTTGAGGGGGATTGTGCGTGGAGGCATGGAAGGAGTGCGTAGGCGCTCTTTCCAGGCTTCCTGGGAAGGCACGACTGCAGCAACCATGAGAAAAGAAATGAGGAGGAGACATGATGAAGAAAAGCACACTTTATGCAGCGTATGGCAGCAACCTGAACCTGGCACAGATGGAGGCAAGATGCCCAGGAGCCAGGGTACTGGGGGCAGGGAGAATTTCAGGATACCGTCTGGCGTTTAAGCGTGTTGGGGTATGCGCCTTCGCGACCATTGAACCCTGCCAGGGGGAATATGTTCCGGTAGGCATATGGGAGATCGGGGAGAGAAACGAGGCAGCGCTGGACAGCTACGAGGGAGTTCCGGCACACTATGGGAAGGAAACGGTTGAGGTGGAGATGGCTGAGGGGAAGGTGAGGGGCATGGTGTATGTGATGAACAGACGGGCAGTTCCTGCCCTGCCTGGCCAGGGGTACTTTATGGGAATTTTAAAGGGGTACCGCGGCTTCGGGCTGGAGGAGCAGAAGCTTTGGGAAGCCTGGTATCGGGCTGGAGGGGACAGATCTGTGGTTTGCGGCACACACAGACAACATCCGCAATACATCCGGGAACAGACAGCCAGTTCCGGCACAGGGGATACGTCCAGCCGCACAGAGGCAGCGTCCGGGGTACGCTTATGAGAATTTTGGGAGTATGGTACAGTACCGGGCTGGAGGGGACAGATTTGTGGTTTGCGGCACACATAGACAACATCCGCAATACGCCGGAATAGACAGCCGTTTCCGACACAGAAGATAAATCCAGCCACGCAGAATTGTATCCAGGGGTACTTTCCATCGGTTTTTCGGGGAATAAGACAGTCCCATACATGGGCAGACCATGTGTGGGGCTGTTTTTATGTCTGCAGCAACGGGGTATTCCTATTCCGTCAGGATTTCTGCCAGAGTGAGAGAAGATTTTTTACTTTGTTTTCATTTCTGCTGAAGCGAAGGGATATAATCTTATTTGTTTCCATTCCTGCTAAAGCGAAGGGATATAATCTTTATTTGTTTCCATTCCTGCTAAAGCGAAGGGATATAATCTTTATTTGTTTCCATTCCTGCTAAAGTGAAGGGATATAATCTTTTTTGTTTCCATTCCTGCTGAATTGAAGGGATAAATTCTTTATTTGTTTTCATTCCTGCTAAAGCGAAGGGATATGTTCTTTTTTGTTTTCATCCTTACTGAATCGAAGTGGGGTAGTCTTTTTTGTTTGGATTCATTCGGATGTGTACAGAGAAGTGCTTTTCTGATTTGATTCCTGCCATGCTGCTTCCATTTCTCCTGGACTGTTTCCATTTATGTGAAAATGTATCCATAACTTCTGCTTCCTGCAGATACTTTTATCGTGGTTCCAGGGTTTTGGGTTTTTATGGGGTATCTGGTGTCCCAGACACCCTATCAGTTAGAAGGGGGGTGGAGATTTCAGGGGTATTTTGGAGCATGGAGATTTTTGACGCTTTTTTCATCTGTGGATACCTTTGGATTTCCTGCCGGAATCTTTTGAGTACCCGTGCCCAATCTGCGCTTTACCCCTGGATTTCCACGGTTTTTGTTAAGGCAGCACCTAAAATGGAAGTTCATCTGCCTTCCCGCATGGATTCTTTTCTATGGGGAGTGTGCTTCTTTTTTGCGGGGAAAGGATGCCCAGGTTTTCCTGATGGAAGAAGGCTAAGCCTTCGGATGTGACAGTTTCCGTGGTCAGACCTGTTTTATGCCTGGGGTATGCGCCGCTTTCCTGGCGGGAGTTTTGTTTACTTCAGTCGGTTAAAGTGTGGGGGATGTTTAAGCCTATGTTTATTTTGGGCGGGCATTTTTAAACTTAAATGGAAACGGGCACCGAAAAGCGGCTGTTTATGCGCCTGGAGCGGCGGCTGGCAGAAACAACCAGGGGGCTGCGGATGTTTATTCCTGGTATTCCTGGGGGTATTTTTCCGCAGTTTTAGACAGCGGCTGGCGAAAAGGCAGCGATGGCAGACTGGCGTTTTAAGACGCATCTTTCGGGGGTATCTTAGTTTCCTCCCGCCAAGATTTTTTTATATTGGAGGATAAAAAAATTCAGAAAGGAGGATGGACATATGGCGAAAGGCAGGAATGCGAAGTTTGGCATTGTCTATCATGACGGGGAGGTTCACGTAGTAAGGAAGATGGGGGTTCCAGAACAGAATATCGTGGGGGTAGGGCGGATGAGTGACGTGGTCAGCAGGATGTCTGCCGGGGACAGTCTTTGTGTCCCCAGCGTGAAGTCCTTTGCCTGCGGCGCATATGACTTGTTTTGTAAGCTGCAGTACCTGGCAGGCAATGGGATTGAATTCCAGTCAGGGAATGAGCGTTACCTCAGTTTTTCCGCAATAAAGCCCATGCCGCTCCCAACCAGGGAGGCGCTGCGGGATTTCGCCACACGTGAGGAGGAGTTTATCAAATGGGTGCAGTCCAGCAGGCTGGATGTGAAGTCCAAGACAATGCTGTCCAACAAAATCCGCTGGGAGTTTATGGCAAATATCGTGCTGGTGTTTGAGAATAACGGGATCAAGAAGAAGGGGAACTGATTCCCGCTTTCTGAAAGCCCCCACAGCGTCCACACTGCCCTGGACTGGCGTTTTGCCGCTGGGGTGGGTTCCGGCTTTCTGGCATATGCCAAGGAAAAAACAGGGTCTATTGGCACAGTGCCATCTACCCCTAACCTGGGTGTGGCGGTAAATGGCTTAGGGCAGGGCGTGGGCTTTGCCGG
>CAJUGD010000015.1 GCA_910586205.1 uncultured Lachnospiraceae bacterium
TTAAGATGACAGTAGAACAGCAGGATACCATTATTGAAGTTATTCGTCGGTGTTTCCATTAAAGATTTTTATATTTCCTAAATGTTACAAGTAGAATGTGAAGAAAAAGTAAACTATTTGAAATCTATATAATGTATGTTTGATTTTAAAAAGATGTAAAAGGGGATCGACCATGAACGACCGTCAAGAACACAATTACTATAACGATATTCCTGTTATAAGAGACACTTTTTATACGAAATATGGAAAAAGGGTAATTGATATTGTTTTAAGCGGAATTGGAATAATCATTGTTAGTCCTGTCTATCTGATTATTTTAATACTTGAGCTTATTTTTCATGGGCATCCAATTATGTATTTTAGTCAGAGGCCAGGGAAAGATGAAAAAATATTTTCTATTTATAAGTTTCGATCAATGACTAATGAAATGGATGATGATGGAAATCTTTTGCCAGAAGAACAACGTCTGACTAGGTTCGGAAGATTTATAAGAAAAACATCACTAGATGAACTTCCGCAATTATTTAATATTCTTAAGGGGGATATGTCTATTATTGGTCCCAGGCCGCTTCTTATTGAGTATTTGCCATTATATAGTAGGAGGCATCGGATGCGACATAAAATTCGTCCTGGATTAGCCTGTTTTCGGATTATAGATACTGGAAAAAACACTTGGACATGGGGAGATCAGTTTGAGAATGACATATGGTATCTGGAACATATTAGCTTATGGACAGATATCAGAATGTTTTGGACTATGGTAAAAAAGGTTTTTGAGGCAAGTGATGTGAGAGCAAATGATACCAGAATAATGTTTGATGGGATAAATTTAAATGATACACGAAACAAAAATGAAGTAAAGAAGATATAGAATAAGCAAAATAGCTATAAAATATCAAAAAAATTAAAATTATTTGGAGAATATAAATCTTAATATGAATATTCTATTTACCAGTGTTGGACGACGAGTAGAGTTAATTCAGGCATTTAGAAATGCATCCGAAAAATTAAATATTAATTTGCAAATTTATGGTGTTGATATTTCCAAAACAGCTCCGGCATTAAGCTTTTGTGATCACAGCACTATTGTTCATGGTATAAATACTAACCAATATATACCGGAATTGCAACAAATATGTATTGAAAACAATATAGATCTTTTAATACCGACAATAGATACAGAACTTATGGTTATTGCTCAAAATAAAAATATATTTGGGAAAACAAATGTAGTTGTGAGTAAGCCAGAGAAAATAGCTATTTGTTGCGATAAAAAGTATACTGCTAATTATTTCAATTCTATAGGATTAAAGAGTCCCCAGGTAGTAGATGATTGGAAAGAGTATAGAGGAAAATATCCGGCATTTATCAAACCAAAAGAAGGAAGCTCTAGTATATCAGCATATAAAGTAAAAAATATAGATGAATTAAAACTGTTTGCAGAACGAGTACCAGATTATATTGTTCAGCCATTTATAGATGGAGTGGAGTATACCGTTGATATATTGTGTGATTTTAATGGGAATCCAATTTTTATAACTCCAAGAATTCGATTGGCAGTCAGAGCAGGTGAGGTACTAAAAACCCAAATAAGTCAGGACCCAAAAATCATATTTGAAATAAAACAATTAATATCTGATTATAAACCATGTGGACAAATTACTGTACAGCTCATTAGAGATAGATTTACAGGAGAGGATTATTATATTGAAATTAATCCCCGTTTTGGGGGAGGAGCACCTCTTAGTATAAAAGCAGGTGCAAATAGTGCAGAAATGTTATTACGTTTAGTTAATGGGGAACAAATTGGATATATAGAAAAGGCGGCTGAGGATGGAGCTATATTTAGTAGATATGATCAAAGTATAAGATTAAAATGATATTAATAAATAATATTTTAGAATCGGAAATGTATTTAAATGATATCCAGGCTGTGATTTTTGACCTTGACGATACACTGTATTCAGAAAAAAGTTATGTTAGAAGCGGATTTAAAAAAATAGCAGAATTTTTTGAAAAGCCATCAATGGAAGATGAATTGTGGAATGTATTTATAAAAGGTGGTAAACCTATCGATGAAATTTTAAAATTAGAAGGGTTACTTGACTTTAAAGAGAAATCTCTTGAAATTTATCGCTTCCAAGTACCTGACATAAAGCTATATTACGGTGTTCCTGAATTAATTAAGAGAATTCAAAAAGAAAAAAGAGTGGGGATTATTACAGATGGACGTCCAGAAGGTCAATATGCAAAAATTAGAGCTTTGGGATTAAATGTAGATGAATTAATTATCACAGATGAACTTGGCGGAATAGAATTTAGAAAACCAAATGAAATGGCATTTCGATTAATGAAAATGAAAATGGATGTTCCATATGAGAAAATGGTATATATTGGGGATAATATAAAAAAAGACTTTATTGCACCAAAAAAACTAGGAATGAGATCTATATGGTTTAAAAATCCAGATGGACTTTATTGATGATATTTAGAATATGCTATGTATTGGAGATTATTTATGACAAAAGAATCAGATAAATATGGTACGACAGAAATCCAAAAATCACTCTTATCAATGTTAAAAGATTTCAATAGATTTTGTAAACAACAAAAGATAAGGTATAGTCTTAGCAGTGGAACACTACTTGGTGCAATAAGGCATAATGGTTTTATTCCTTGGGATGATGATTTAGACATTATGGTTGATCGAAAAAATTTCACAAATCTATTGGAATCAATTGATAAATTTGAGGGATACACAATGCATAGGAGATTGTGGATATACAGGATTCAGAGAGAAACTGAGTATGGAAAGAATGAACCTATTCCGACTATCGATGTTTTTGTGATTGATAATTGTCCAGATGGGAAAGCTGCTAGACAGTTAAAGATTCTTTTAATACAAATTATGCAAGGTATGATGCATAAAAAGATTGAATTTGGAAAACATTCAATAGTTATGGAAGTACTATTAATCATTACATATTTATTGGGAAAAGTATGTAATGATGATTTAAAATACAAAATGTATAACAGAGTTTCACAAATTTCCAACCAAAAACACACAAAATATGTAGCGTCATATAATGATCTATTTAAACTGATTTCAGTAAAATATAACAATAAACTAATGAATAAATTGGTATTGCATCAATTTGAAGATATGCAAGCACCAATTACAAGATTTTATGAAGATTATCTTAAAGCTCAGTATGGCGATTATACTATATTGCCAAAAGAAAAGGATAGAATACCAATACATTTAAACAGGTAGTGAGATAATGATAAATCAGATAAAAGTGGCATATTTACTTCTTGTACATAATAATCCTAAACAATTAAATATATTTATCAACCAACTATTAAATAATGGCGATTGTGATATTTACATTCATATAGATCGAAAGAATCGGGAAATTGAAAAAGAAATAGTACAAAATTCCCACATACATATATATTCTATTTATGAGGTGAAATGGGGGAGTTTTGAAATCATTAAGGCCAGCATATATCTGATGAGAAAGGCTATAAAATCAAACATTCAATATACTCATTTTTATTTTGGATCGGGTCAGGATCTTCTTGTTAAAAAAGGGTTATATAAATATTTGTCAGATCATCCAAAAGATATTTTTATTAATGTATATAATGAAGTAAATGATATGTCAAGAATAGGAGCCAGATATCGAGTCTGTTGGCCAAAGATTCTAATGAAAAGAAATGATGTACATATTTACCGATTAATAAGGTTTATCATTCAAATATTATGTAGTATAGGGATTGTAATGTTTCCGAATAGGCATAAATTAAGAAAAGGTATTAGAATTTATACAGGTAGCACATGGTTTTTAGGAACATATGATCTTCTCTGTTATATAATACAGTATTTAGATAATAATTGTTATTATATGGATTTTTGGAAGAATAGCTTAGCTTCAGATTTAATGTTTTTTCATACAATTATTATGAACTCTGAATATAGCACAAATATTGTTGGTGACATTGTTTATAAAAAATGGGGAGCTACATTAAAATCAAGAAATCATCCTGTTATAATTGAAATGAAAAATATTAAAGAAATAGAGGAAAGTGATTTTTATTTTGCAAGAAAATTTGATATGAGTGTGGATTATAATGTTATATCTTATTACTATAAAAGTATTTCTTATAATGTGCATGAGGAAAAATCGTAATGCTATATTTGGATAAAGATAGATTTCTTTTTCTATTATTGTTAATATCAGTAACGATCCCAGGTTCTTTTTTTGAGATAATATTTTTGGCGTATTGCATTTTTCTAGTATGGAATAATTGGAAAGATATTACAAAATCTCAATATGGGAAAAGTATGTTAATCCCTGTTGTTGGATATGGGATTCTTTTTTTTGTGCAGTTTCTTTTTAATAATCAAGGAATATTTTTTATTATTAGATTATATGGTATAACAAAATGTTTATGTGGTTTGGAATTGTCTTTTTGGCTAGGATATAAAATATGTCAGAAAAATCCTATGAGAATTTTAACCTGGTTTATAATAGCTGTAGTATGCATATATATATTTGTCTATTATATAAAGAGGGAGATAAAGGTTGAAGGCATTGGAAGCATAAATGTTGCAGGATGCTTATGTATGATAATGTTGCCACATGTATTGTCTCAGCAGAACAGCCTAAAAAAAATCGAGAGATATTTATATGTCACTTTGACTATAGTATTACTTTATCTTTATTATAGTACAACCTTATTAGTAGAGATCATTTTAATAAGTATAATATATAGTTTTAGCCACATACAAATTCAAAGAAAAAGCATAAAGAGAACATCGGATTTTTATTTAATCACATCAATATTTATAATAATATCTATTTTTTTGTTTGTTAAGAATAAATTTGTTTATGAAAGCTATATTAACTTACTGGGAAAGTTAGATACTGATCATAGCAATATTTTACAAGATGCATATAGATATTTTTATGAATTAGATAGTAGGTCATTTTTAATAGGACAAGGAGACAATCGGTTTTATCATGGCATGAATTTAAGAGCTCCACATAATGCAATTATGGAAATTGGTTTAACCTATGGAATTTTAGGAATAGAGGTTTTTACCGCTGAAATGGTGATATTCATTTCTATTTTATTAAGGATAAGAAAAAATAAAAACATTACTGCCATATTAGCATCAACCTTAATGGGAATTTTGTATTTTATGTTGCACCCCTTTTTCACAACAAGCTTCTTGGTAAAAATAGTCTTTATAACATGTAATCTGACAGCTTTTTATTTAGGAGAGGAAAATGAAAAAAAAAATATCCAGAGAGATTATAAAAGAAAATATTGATTTGATTGGTTTAAAAGGGTGTCTTTTTAGAGGACTTTCGTATATAGCATCGGGATTTTCAGAAGATGAACTTTTATATAAGGAAACACGTAAATTAATAAAACCAATGAATGAGCAACATCTATCTATTCCATATAAAGGCAAATTAGAGGGTCAGAAAAACAATATAATTTGGGTTTGCTGGTTTCAAGGAATAGAAAATGCACCAGAAATAGTTAAACTTTGTTATAAGAATTTGATAAAGAAAAATCCAAGTACGAAAATAATTCTTCTTTCAGATAAAAATATTCATAATTATATTGATTTCCCAGAGAATATTTGGGATAAATACAAACGTGGAATTATAAAAAGATCACATTTCTCTGATATTTTGAGAACAGCATTATTATATTATAGGGGGGGAATCTGGATTGATTCTACAATGCTGATAACAGAAGCTATCCCCAATTTTATTTGGGATGAGGATTTGTTTGTTTTTAAATATCATAACCAAAATACTAATCAAGTTTCATCGTCTCAATTTATTAGAGCTAAATCAGGGAATAAAATATTAGAAAAAACATTAATTGGACTTTATACTTATTGGAGTAGATATAATAAATTATATACATATTATTTGTGGCACTATGTATTTGCAAGAGCTGTAAATTTGAATATTGATTTAAGAAAACAGTTTGATTGCATTCCTATCAGATATGCCGAAGATAATCATATACTCCAGAGTAGATTTTTTGACCACTATAATGAGCTGGACTGGGAATGGATCAAATCAATAACATTTGTGCATAAACTGTCATATAAACATTTGAAAAGTGATGAAGATGAGAATACTTTTTATAAACATATTTTAAAAGACTATAAGTGATATATGGAAAAAGAGGGTAACTAAGAATATTTAGAACAGGTGAAGACGCTTTGAATATTGATAAACCAAAGGAATTTCTTGTATTAAAATCTGGAATATGGTATACAATCTCTCATTTTCTTGTTAAAGGAATGGTTTTAATAACAACACCTGTTTTTACTAGGCTTTTAACAAAAGATGAATTTGGATATTATAGTAATTATGTATCGTGGTTAAATATATTTCAGGTTATTGCAACATTGAATGTACAGGCAACACTAGTTAGTGCAAAGTATGACTATAAAAGAAATTTTAATGAATATGTATTATCAGTTTTTTCATTAAGTGCATTATCTATCTTGTTATGGACAATTTTTATTAATATATTTTCAAAAGAAATGTGTTCTTTTTTATCATTAGATATTAAATATATTAATTTGATGTTTATATATTTGTTGATGTTGATGTCAATTACAATTTTCCAAAAAAAAGAGCAATTTTTTTATCGATACAAAACAACAGTTATAATTAGTATGATTATAACATTATTTACAGCATTTCTTTCAATTGTTTTAGTTATGTTATTTAAAAATAAAATATGGGGACGTATATTAGGCAGTGTAATTCCAACTATAATTATTGGCTTAATCTTATGTATAGAGTTAATATATAAAGGAAAAAGAGTTAATATTAAATGTTGGAACTATGCACTGCCTATATGCCTTCCGTATATACCGCATTTATTATCAATGACACTTTTAAACTCTATGGATAGGACGATGATTACCAAAATCTGTGGTGTAGAATTTACAGCACTGTATAGTGTCGCTACAACATGCGGCTCTGCTGTTTCTGTTATAAATGCATCGCTTAATGATGCATTTAGTCCCTGGCTGGCTGATAAACTAAACAGTAAAGAGTTTGTTAAAATAAAAAAAGTGTCCTATTTTTATGTGGGAATATTTACATACGGGGCATTTGGGATAATGCTTTTTTCACCGGAATTGCTTTGGCTATTAGGTGGAAAAGAGTATATGGAGGCTCAATATGTAATGCCTCCTATTGCGATGGGGGCAATCTGTCAATTTCTTTATACTATGTTTGTTAATATTGAACAGGCAAGAAAAAAAACTTTAGGTATGGCAATAGCAAGTGCAATAGCTGCGTTAATTAATTTTATTCTAAACAGTATTTATATTCCTAAATTTGGATATATTGCAGCAGCATATACGACATTAATAGGTTTTATGTGCCTATTATTTATGCATATGTTCCTGGTTAAAATTATAGGTTTTTCCAGTGTATATAATTACAAGTTTTTTCTATTTATTATTTTGGGAATGTGCTTTCTTACTATTGGAGTTAATTATTTATTTGTCGCTTTAAAATTACGTTATCTTATAATCGCAATATATTTAATAAGTATTCTGGTTTTTCTTCCAAAACCTATAAATATAATCAACACCTTTATAAAACATGATAAGATCAACTAGAAACAATAGATATTTTCCAGTGGAGTAAAACGATGAATATAAGTTGTTGTTTCATATGTGTAACATCATTTCAATACATGTTATCAGATATATATGCTAGGGAATTATATAAACAACACGGATGTAAATCCCTTATCATTCTTAAATATGTTTCTAAGTCTAAGAATCAAAATGAATATTCAGAGATTTATTCAATTAAATATGGAATAATCGGAAAGATATGGTCTTTTTTAATTTCAAAAATACCTATATTTATTTATATTACAAGGATTGGAAGATTTTTTTGCAATCATAACAATCATAAAATAGTGTTAGTTTATTTTAATGATCGAGATCCAATAACTCAAAGATTAATTAAAGAGATCATATATAACTCAGGTAAGCTGGTTTTGATGGAAGAAGGTCTTGGAACTTATTATACATCTAAAGATACTGAACTCATTGGTTCTAAAATATGTCCGGATGAAATAGTTGTAGGGTATCCGGAGTTGTATAAAAACAATCACAAAACATGGCGTAATATCAGGAAGTTTCCGTATAGCGACTTTTTTAAAAGAGAAAATATGGAAATTTTTATATCAGGTTTTGTAGATTCATTTAATCATAGTAGTCATGCAGATATAATATTTTTAGGAGCAAGTACGCCTTCGAGCGAAAATTTAAGGAAAGTAGAGTGTGATTTATTATTAAACATTGTTAAAAAATTTTCTGAATTTTCTGTTATTATCAAACCCCATCCTAGAGACCGCAGAAAGCATTTATATAATTCGTATTTAAAAGATATACCAAAAATATCTATAATCAATGATGCACTTTCAAAATTGCCAATTGAAAGCATTTTATGCTTCACCAAACCCCAAATTATTATATCTTTGTTTTCCTCAGGAAGTATAACGATTGCTAATACTTTTTCACATATACAAGTGATATTTTGTTATGAAGTTGTACTAACTCATAACAAAGAGTTATCAGGTAAGATTGAATATTTTACTAACCTTCTAAAAAACATTCATATACCATATTCATATGATGAGTTGTATGAATTGTTACGGTTAAAGGAAATAAAAAATATGGATGATAAATTATTTTATAAAAACAACAATTCTTTGGAAATAGATTTTTTAATTAAATGATAAGATTCTTTTATAAAGAAAGTTTTTTAACAGAGGAGGAATGTAGGGAAATGAAAACGGTATATACTTGTTTTTGTACTGATATTATTCATGAAGGCCATTTGAATATTATACATGAGGCATTAAAGCTAGGTTCATTAACGGTTGGTGTTTTAACAGATTCGGAAATGATCCGCTATAATCGTTTTCCGACAAAACCAATGAAGGATCGTATAGATATGATCCGAAGCATTCCAGGAATAGACAAAATTATTGTTCAAAAAACCATTATGTATGATGACATAGTGAAGGAATTACGTCCAGACTATATAGTCCATGGTGATAACTGGAAAGATCCTGGCATGATGGAGATTAAAAAGAATATTTTGTCGCTTTTAAAAAAATATGGTGGCGAACTTATTGAAATTCCATATACGATTAATTCTACAATCCAAAAAATAGATAAACAGATAACAGAAAAGCTTGCAATGCCAGAGTTCCGAAGAGGTCGGCTACGCAAGCTTTTAAATTTAGTTCCAATTATAAAGACATTGGAGGTTCATAGCGGCCTGACAGGACTTATTGCAGAAAAAACCATCATAGCAGACGGGGAAGCAATCGATCAATTTGATGCTATGTGGATTTCAAGTCTTTGCGACAGTACAGATAAAGGAAAACCTGATATAGAACTAGTGGATATGACAAGTAGGTTTAGAACAATTAATGACGTAATTGAGGTTACAACAAAACCTATTATATTTGATGGAGATACAGGCGGCTTAACAGAACATTTCGTGTATACAATAAGATCCCTTGAACGTATGGGCGTTTCAGCAATTATTATAGAAGATAAAACAGGACTTAAAAAAAATAGTCTTTTTGGTATGGATGTTGAACAAACACAGGATAGCGTGGAGAATTTTTGCGCTAAAATTTCTGCAGGAAAACGAGCCCAGCTATCAGATGATTTTATGATTATAGCCCGTATAGAGAGCTTGATTCTTGGCAAAGGAAAAAGTGATGCATTACAACGTGCTCGTTCTTATCGAGATGCCGGAGCAGATGGCATTATGATCCATAGCCGCGAAAAGGATCCTACTGAAATTATAGAATTTTGCGATGCGTTTAGACAAGAAGATAAAAAGACACCATTAGTCGTAGTTCCAACATCATTTAATTCCATTACAGAGGGTGAATTAGCAAAACATGGAGTAAATATTGTGATTTATGCAAACCAATTATTAAGAGCTGCATTTCCGGCAATGGAAAATGTGGCAAAAATGATTTTGAAGTATCATCGTGCAGAGGAAGCAGATAATTGTCTTATGCCGATTAGACAAATTATTACATTAATAGATGAACTTTGAAAATAGTATAGGAGTAAATATGGATATTAATATTGAGCGGAAAGTACTTTTGAATCCAGGACCATCAACCACAACTGATACAGTAAAAATGGCACAGATTGTTCCGGATATCTGTCCTAGGGAAAAAGAGTTTCAATGTATTATGAAACCAATGAGGGAGAGTCTTGTGAGGATTGTTCATGGCAATTCCAAAGACTATACAGCAGTTTTGTTCTGTGGTTCAGGAACTATTTGTATTGATATTGTATTGAATTCTTTGTTAGATAAAGGAAAAAAAGCACTTGTTGTGAATAATGGTTCTTATAGCCAACGAGCTGTCGATGTACTGAATTATTATGGTTTACCTTTAATAGAGATTCGGCAGCCAATTGACAAGCTACCAGATTTGAATATTATTGAAGATTCTTTAAGAAAGAATGATGATGTTGGATATGTTTACATGGTTCATCATGAGACGGGGACAGGTCTGCTTAATCCAATTCGGGAGGTAGGAGAACTTGCCCATAAATACAATGCTTTTTTTATTACAGATACAACATCTTCATATGCAATGATGCCAATAAACGTTTATAAGGATAATATAGATTTTTGTATGGCATCTGCACAAAAAGGAATTATGGGTATGGCTGGTCTTTCTTACATTATTGGGCGAAAAGAAATTATTGAAAAATCCATGTATTACCCTAAGCGTTCTTATTATTGTAATCTATATAGGCAATATGAATTTTTTGAAAAAACAAATGAAATGCATTTTACACCACCAGTTCAAACTCTTTATGCAGCTCGTCAGGCATTATTTGAATACTTTAATGAGGGAGAAGCAGAAAAGTGGGAACGACATAAGCGGATTATGAGGGCAATTCATAAAGGCTTGGATAAATTAGGATTTCAAGAGGTTCTTTCGCGTTCAATTCAATCAGGTCTTGTTTCAGCAGTTAAATATCCAGATGATCCAAATTGGGATTTTGACAAAATTCACGATTATTGCTACAAATATGGATTTACTATTTATCCTGGAAAAGTTGAAACAAGCAGAACTTTTAGACTTTGCGCATTTGGTGCTATAGATGAGAATGATATAAAAAAATTTTGGACTGTTTTTGAAAATGCTTTAGTTGCTTATAGAATAAAAATACCTATAATATATAAAAATTATGATTTATAAACATTTTTATTATCACTATAAGGATAAAATGTATGGAAAATGAAATTGCAATCTTAATGGCTGCAGGATTAGGAAGTCGAATGGCGCCATTAACAGAAAAAATTCCTAAACCTCTAGTGAAAGTTCATGGCATATCCATGATAGAATCAGTTATATGTGGATTGCAAAGCAGAGGAATATCCCATATCTATGTAGTTGTCGGATACAAGAAAGAGAAATTTGAGTTTTTGAAAAATAAATATAATAATTTATCGTTAATTGATAATACAGAATTTCAGATAAAAAATAATATTTCTTCAATATATTCGGTTTGTGACATAATGGGATCAAAGCACTGTTTTATATGTGAATCCGATTTGTATGTAACAGATTTTTCAATTTTTAGAAAGCAGTTTCATCAATCCTGTTATTATGGAAAAATGTTCAAAGGACATTCTGATGATTGGGTATTTGATTTAAACAAAGAAGGGCGCATTATACGTGTAGGCAAAACAGGTAATAATACTTATAATATGTGTGGTATTGCATATTTCTTTCATAACGATGCAAAAAAAATTGCCGAAGCAGTAAAAGAAGCATATAAGCGTCCTGGACATGAACAATTATTTTGGGATGATATTGTAAATGAACAATTAGGTAATATTAATCTTGTTGTCAATCCAATAGAGGACTCTCAGATTATCGAGATTGACACTATTGATGAATTAGCAGCGGTTGCACCTGATTATTTAGAATATAATGAGGTAAGTGATTTATGAATGTAGAGATTTTTAATAGTATTATTGGATCTGATTTTTTTACAGGTGTTCCTGATTCGCAGCTTAAAGCATTATGTGATTATTTAATGGATACATATGGAATAGATTCTAAGCATCATATTATTGCTGCAAATGAAGGAAATGCTGCGGCATTAGCAGCCGGATATCATTTAGCAACTGGAAAAATTCCTGTTGTTTACATGCAAAATTCAGGAGAAGGCAATATCATTAATCCGGTTGCTTCACTTCTTAATAATGAAGTTTACGCAATACCTGTGATCTTCATTATTGGATGGCGCGGTGAACCAGGAGAAATTGATGAGCCGCAACATGTCTTTCAGGGAAAAATCACATTAAAGCTTTTAAGTGATGTTGATATTAAATTTTTTGTAATAGATAAAAATACATTAGAGCAGAAACTTACTGCTGTAATGAACGATTTTAGAAATATTCTGGCATCTGGAAAAAGTGTTGCATTTATTATTCGTAAAAATGCATTGTCCTACAATAAAAGAATTGATTATGTAAATAAAAATATTATAAATAGAGAAACCGTTATTCACCATATAATTAAAGCAAGTGGCAAAGATCCAATTGTTTCTACCACTGGCAAAATAAGCCGTGAATTATTTGAGGCCAGAGAGAGTAATGGACAATGTCATAATTATGATTTTTTAACTGTAGGTGCTATGGGACATAGTAGCTCCATTGCTTTTGGTATTGCTCTCAATAAACCAAACACAAGAGTATGGTGTATAGATGGCGATGGTGCAATTCTTATGCATATGGGAGCTATGGCTATTTTAGGCAGTATTGCTCCTAGGAATATGATTCACATAGTGATAAATAATGAAGCACACGAAACGGTAGGCGGAATGCCTACTGCAGCTTCTCACATAGAACTTGTGGCGATTGCCAAAGCTTGTGGTTATCCATATGCTGTGTGTGTGAATAGTTTAGAAGGTTTAGATGAGGAACTGTATACAATAAAAAGAAGAAACACATTAAGCTTTATTGAAGTAAAATGCAGTATCGGTTCTAGGGAAAATCTAGGGAGACCTACAACAAGACCCGTTAAAAACAAACTGGATTTTATGGAATATTTAAAAAATATACCTGATTAAAATTTTAGAAGGGATATCTATTGGAGGTTCTGGTATTGGGTATCTGAATGAAAACCAGATACACAATTAACAAATATAGAAATGGATTTGGCTGTTTGAAAAAGTTCGGGGAATGGGGACTGTATGAAATGAAAAACGAAGATATGCTGATTCAGGGGAACATTACCATCCTAGATGCCATGAAATGCCTGGACCATACAGCAAAGAAGGTTTTGTTTATTGTGGATGGGGCCAGAAGGCTGCAGGCATCTGTAACAGATGGGGATGTGCGCAGATGGATCCTGGCAAAAGGAAACTTGGATGCAGAGGTTTGTCTGGCGGCAAACAATCATCCGATCTTTTTGACAGAGGAAAAGGAAAATAGAGCTTTTTCCCTTATGAAGCAAAGGAAAATCGATGCGGTTCCTATCTTGGATGATGGCCATAGAGTAATAAAAATTATTACTGCGGTCGGGGGTGAACAAGAGGAGCTGTCAACAGAATTATCAGGCATTCCGGTTGTGATTATGGCAGGAGGGAAAGGGACAAGGCTGTATCCATATACAAAGATTTTGCCAAAGCCCTTAATTCCCATAGGGGATGTGCCAATTATTGAACATATTATGAACCAGTTCCACCGCTATGGGTGCAATGATTTTTTTCTTGTTGTAAACCATAAGAAAAATATGATAAAGGCTTACTTTGCTGAAAACGATATGGGATATCATGTAACGTATGCAGACGAGGAAATCCCTTTAGGAACAGGAGGCGGGTTAAGTCTTTTAAATGGGAAGATCCAGACAACCTTTGTTTTGTCAAATTGTGATATTCTGATCAAGGAAGACTTTGGGAAGATGTACCGTCAGCATAAAAGCCAGGGGAACCTGATTACTATGGTCTGTGCGGCGAAACATTTTCAGATCCCTTATGGAGTCATTGAGATTGATGAGAAGGGGGGCATAAAGGAGATGAGCGAAAAGCCATCTCTTTCTTTTTTGACCAATACGGGATGCTATTTTGTAGAACCAGAGGTAGTTGCCAATCTGAAAGAACCTGTATGTTTGTCCTTCCCAGATATTATTGAAAAGTACAGGGAAGCAGAAGCGAAAATCGGGATTTATCCAGTCAGTGAAAATTCATGGTTGGATATGGGGCAGATGGAGGAACTAAGACGGATGGAAGAACAGTATGGAAAGGGAGATGCTGAGTGAAAAAGTTGGTATTGTTAGGAGCAGGCGGACACTGTGAATCCATATTGGATTCTTTGCTGCTTACCTGTGAGTTTGAGGACATTGTCTTGGTAGATACAGCAGATAAGCTGGGAAAATCCATTCGGTGCTGCCCGGTTGTGGGAACGGATGAGGATCTGGGACGTCTGCACCAGCAAGGGTATAACTATGCTTTTGTAAGTGCGGGTTCTGTTAAGAGTACCTCCCTGCGTCGATCCCTTCTGGAAAAGGTTATCCGAAACGGATACCAACTGGTAAATATCCTGGATCCATCTGCCCGACTGGCGTCTTCTGTCCATATGGGTAAGGGGATTTTCGTAGGAAAGAATGCGGTCATCAATGCAAATGCCGTGATTGAGGATATGGCAATTATCAATACAGGAGCGATTGTGGAGCATGGCTGCCTGGTGGGAAAATTCAGCCATATTTCTGTAGGGGCTGTTCTTTGCGGTAATGTTCAGGTGGGACAGGACTGCTTGATAGGAGCCAATGCCACGGTACTGCAGGGGAGGGAGATTCTATCAGGAAGTATTATCGGGGCAGGCGAGGTAGTGAAAACCACAAAACCGTTTCATGAAACTGTAAATGTGTACGGGGGGGGGGTAAATAGAAAAGACATTTTTTGTCTCTTAACAGGATAGGGATTTTCAATAACAAGAGAATGGTAACGAAAAAAGATGATTGATTGTTGTGGAAAATCTATTTCATGGAGGGATAAAAAATGAAACCATTACATATCGGATATTTCGCAGATGGCCCATGGGGGCATGGTGCTTTTCATAAAATCATGGAGGATGAGACTCTGGAAATGGATTTTGTCTGTATCCGTTATGGCCAACAGGACAAACTCTTGGCTGCTATGGCAAAGGAAAAAGGGATTGATGTCTTATGCGTTCCGAATGTGAATGCAATGGAATGTTTGGAGATTTTGAAGGGATATCCTTCTGAGTTATATGTATCCATGTCTTTTAACCAGATTTTCCGGGAGGATATACGGGAACTTCCTCCGTTGGGGATTATTAATTGCCATGCAGGCAGGCTCCCTTTTTATCGTGGGAGAAATATTCTAAACTGGGTTCTGATCAATGATGAAAAGGAATTTGGAATTACGGTCCACTATGTGGATTCCGGCATAGATACTGGGGATATCCTGGTGCAAAGGACTTATGGAATCACAGACCAGGATACTTACGGCACATTACTGGAAAAAGCGTATCAGGAATGTCCAAGCCTTCTCTATAAGGCTATTAAACAGATCCAGACGGGCAGTGCACATCCCTGGAAACAGGATGAAATCAGTGCAGCAGGTCTCTACTGCGGGGTCCGTAGGGAAAATGACGAGATTTTAGACTGGAACCAGACCAGTCGGGAGATTTTTAATTTTATCCGAGGGATAACAAAACCGGGGCCTTGCGCCTGTTCATATTGCAAGGGAGAAAGAATTCGCTTTCTTTCTTCTGTTCTTGTTCCGGATGCACCTGCATATAAGGGGATTCCAGGACAGGTGCTTCTGAAACAGCCGGGATACCTTTTGATTAAAACAAAGGACAGTTATATTAAAATAACTGATTATGAAGGGACTGTAAAGGTTGGGGACAGGATGAAGATGATTTCGGAGGATTCTTAAAAAGTCTTCTGACGGTTTGCCGACAAACGTATGTATAAGTCCTTCTCTTAGAGCAGAGAAAAGGTCGCCATAAAAGTAAGGATGGATTGGAATGAATCAAAAGAAAACATATATCATTGCCGAGGCCGGTGTGAACCACAACGGCAGCTTTGAGATGGCGGTAAAGCTGGTGGATGCGGCAGCGGAAGCAGGGGCAGACTGTGTAAAATTTCAAACCTTCCGGCCGGAAAGCCTGGTTACCAGAAATGCCCAAAAGGCGGAATACCAGATAAGGAATACAAGTTCTGGGGAGAGCCAGAGAAAAATGCTGGAGAAATTAACCCTGCCGGATCGGGATTTTGAGTATCTGGCCCGGTATGCAGCATCCAAGGGAATTGATTTTACCTCCACAGCCTTTGATGAGGAAAGTGTCCGTTTTATCCATGGACTTGGGATTCCCTTTTGGAAAATCCCGTCCGGGGAGATAACAAATCTTCCTTATCTGGAACAGGTTGCAAAGTATCAGGAACCGATTGTCATGTCTACAGGGATGTGTACCATGGAGGAAATCCGGCAAGCTGTTATGTGTATAAAAAAGCTGAATCAGAATCAACTGGTTTTGCTGCACTGCAATACGGAATACCCCACACCTGCAAAAGATGTGAATTTGCTGGCTATGGAACATCTCCGAAAAGAATTTCATTGTCCGGTAGGATATTCGGACCACACGTCCGGGATAGAGATTCCTATTGCCGCGGCAGCATTAGGGGCATCTGTGATTGAAAAGCATTTTACGTTGGATAGAACTTTGGACGGGCCTGACCATAAAGCGAGTCTGGAGCCGGATGAACTAGGCGACATGGTTCGAGCAATCCGGACAGTGGGGATTGCCCTGGGGGATGGGAAGAAAGCTCTGCAGGAATCAGAAAAGAAAAACCGGATCGTGGCCAGAAAAAGCATTGTTGCAAGAACCTGGATCCAAAAAGGAGAACTTTTTACGGAAAAAAACCTGACGGTAAAGCGGCCTGGAAATGGGATTTCACCAATGCAGTGGAGGGAAGTGATTGGCATGGCAGCTATCCGTGATTTTGAAGAAGACGAGCAGATTGAAATTCCGGACATTGGCTTACATAGGGGAATTGAAGGGTAGGCAGGAGCTGTCAGAAAGGGAAGCAGGGCAGGTTTTGTTATGAAAACAGTGGGAAATCATAGGAAAAAACGTTTATGTGTGGTCACTGCCACAAGGGCAGAGTATGGCTTGCTGAAGCCGCTGATAAGCAGACTGTCAGAATCTTTGCTTTTTGAGGTAAAGGTCGTTGTCACGGGCATGCATCTTTCGCCGGAGTTCGGTTTGACTTACCAGGAGATCGAACAGGATAATATTCCAATCCATAAGAGGGTTGAGATTCTATTCAGCGGAGATACGCCGTCTGCGGTTTCTAAAAGCATGGGTATGGCGTTCATCGGGTTTGCGGATTATTTCTCAGAAAATCTGTTTGACGGTGTGATTCTGTTAGGAGACCGATATGAAACTCTGGCAGTGGCGTGTACCGCAGCCAACCAGCAGATCCCAATTATTCATATCCATGGAGGAGAAGTCACAGAAGGGGCAGTGGATGAAGGGTTTCGCCATGCTATAACCAAATTAAGCTTCCTGCATATGGCGAGCACTGAGATTTACCGGAAAAGGATCGTCCAGATGGGGGAGGACCCGGAGCGGGTGTTTTGTGTGGGAGCTCTAGGAGTGGAAAACGTCCTGCACACCCGTTTGTTGCCAAAGGAGGATCTGGAAAGGAAGCTGGATGTTTCCCTGCCGGAAAAGTATGCATTAGTGACCTTTCATCCGGTTACGCTAGAGAAGCAGAGTGCAAAAGCACAAATTCATGAATTAATGGCTGCCATGGGAGAGCTTTCCCAATGGAGCTTCATTGTGACAAAGGCAAATGCAGACCAGGGTGGCCGGTTGATCAATCAGGCGATAGAGGAGTATGCCGAGAACCATGAAAATGTCCGAGTTTATTCTTCTTTGGGGTTAAGAAACTATTTAAGCGCAATGAAATACTGCAGCCTGGTTTTGGGAAATTCTTCCAGCGGGATTTTGGAAGCTCCATCTTTCCATGTCCCAACCGTAAATATCGGAGACAGGCAAAGGGGACGGATCCGGGCGGAAAGCGTAGTGGACTGTTTGCCTTGCAGAGAAGACATTGTCAGGGCTGTTAAAAAGGTTATATCCCCTGATTTCCAGAAAATCGTGGAGAAAGTGCAAAATCCTTATGGGGATGGGAATACCTCTGAAAAGATTGTTCGTATTTTAGAGAAGGAACTGGGCAGAAAAGAGCTGGATCTGAAGAAAAAATTTTATGATATTCCATTTGATGTATAAGAAAAGGAGCTTTTCAGAATAGGGAAGTGTTTTTTGTCTGGCAGATTAAGCGTATGGGCGAACAGGATTCCATACAGAAGGGATTTTATATGAAAGGTTTGGCAGTGATTCCGGCAAGGAGTGGCTCAAAAGGGCTTCCGGATAAAAATATCAGACCCTTTAATGGTAAACCATTAATGGCTTATACCATCGAGGCAGCTTTGGAGGCTTCTTTGTTTGATGAAGTCATGGTATCCACGGATTCGCCCTATTATGCCTCTCTGGCAAAGCGTTATGGGGCAAAGGTCCCTTTTTTACGTGGCACGGAAACTTCCAGTGATCAGGCAGGATCCTGGGAGGCGGTACGTGAGGTGCTGGAGCAGTATAAAAGGCAGGGGCGCCGGTTTGATGTGATCTGCCTGCTCCAGCCAACCTCTCCGTTAAGAACCAGCGGGGACATCGTGGCTGCTTATGCGCTATACCGGGAACGGGGAGCTTCTGCAGTGGTTTCGGTTTGTGAGTCGGATCATCCTCCGTCCTGGTATCATACGCTGCCAGAGGATGGATGCCTGGATGGCTTTATCCGAATAAAGAATAACGTACAGAGGCAGAAGGCGGGAACCTATTACCGGATAAACGGCGCCATTTATTTGGCGGATATAAAAATGATAAGAGAGGAGCCGGTTAACCTTTATCAGAAAGGATGCTTTGCGTATAGGATGGCACGGGAAAAGAGCATGGATATTGATACAGAGATGGATTTTTTATATGCGGAATGGATGGCTAAAGTAATTGCGGGGGGGGTATTTCACTAAATACTGTCTGCAGATTCTCTACCCCCTATTTCCAGGCGCCCACATCTTCCTTCAGAGGGAGGTGCGCCTGAGATGAAATTCCTTGTAATCGGCTTAGGGTCTATGGGAAAACGCAGGATCCGCTTGCTGAAGCAATACATAGAAGACCATAAAGATGGTTTAAGGGAGGAGTGGAACATAGCTGGGGTGGATTCCAGTCCAGACCGCCGTCAGGAGGCGGCTTTGCAGCTTCATCTGAGTACATACCAATCCATGGAGGAAGCTTTGCAGGCCGAAAAATTTGACTGTGCGGTGATAGCAAGCCCTCCTTTGTCTCATGCGGGAATCATTACCAACTGTCTGAAAAACCACCTGCATGTTTTTACGGAGCTGAATCTGGTGGAGGATGGGTATGAAAAGAACCTTTGTCTGGCAAAGCAGCAAGGGCGGGTGCTTTTTTTATCCTCCACGTTTTTGTACAGGAAGGAAATGGAGTTTATAAAGGGGCAGGTAAGACAGCAGGGATTTAGAGGCGGCTACCATTACCACATTGGTCAGTATCTGCCCCAGTGGCATCCATGGGAACGCTATCAGGACTTTTTCGTGGGACAGAAAAAGACCAATGCCTGCCGTGAGATTTTTGCTGTGGAGCTGCCGTGGCTAGTGGATGTTTTTGGCGGGATTAAAGCTTTGCATGTGTTCCATAAAAAGGCTTCCAAGCTGGAGATTGCATATGATGATCTCTATCAAATTCTGGTGGAGCATGACTCCGGAATTCTGGGGAGCTTAACAGTGGATGTAATATCCCCGGAAGCAAAGCGGGAGCTTGAGGTCTGGGGTGAGGAGTTTTGTATCCGATGGAAGGGAAGCCCCAAGACTTTGTACCAGTATGATAAGGAGAAAAAGGAATTTGAAGAAGTTTCTCTTTATGAAAGGGTAGAGCACAGGAAGGAGTATTCCCAATTTGTGGTGGAAAATGCTTATTATGAGGAGCTGGTGAATTTTATCGGAACTGTGGAGGGAAAGGAAGCTCCCAGATGGTCATTTGAACAGGACCGAGAAATTTTATCATGGATTGACAGAATAGAGGCATGATATGAAAATCTGTTTTATGGGTCTGGGGTCCATAGCGGGCCGGCATATCCGAAACCTTCAAAGCCTGTTTCCGGGAGAGCTTCAGATTGATGTGGTCCGAAGCGGAAAAGGGAAGCCTATGGAGGAAAACCTGGCGTCCTTTATTCATCAGGTATATGATGATTATGAAAGGATAGCAGAGGATTACGATGTGGTGTTTATCACCAATCCAACACGGCTGCATTATGAGACACTGCAGAGGATGAACCAGAAGGGAAAGCACTTTTTTATTGAGAAACCGGTATTTGAGACGGGATATGAGGAACTGAATGCGCTGAAATTGAAAAAGGAAAGCGTCTACTATGTGGCGTGCCCGTTAAGATATACCAATGTGATCCAGTATCTGAAAAAGCATGTGGATTTTTCCAGTGTATACAGTATGCGCTGTATATCTTCCAGCTATCTGCCCGAATGGAGGCCGGGGAGTGATTACCGTACCAGCTACAGTGCTAAAAAGGAGCTGGGAGGAGGAGTGTCACTTGACCTGATTCATGAGTGGGATTATGTGTGTTATCTGATTGGGATGCCCCAAAGGGTAAAAAGCATCCTAACTCGTAAGTCAGGTCTGGAGATTGACAGTGATGATCTGGCGGTTTATCTTGGGGAATATGAGGATAAGATCGTGGAGATGCATCTGGATTATTTTGGCAGGGCGCCGATTCGAAAGCTGGAGCTGTTTGGCAGGGATGATACTTTAGAGGCAGATCTTTTAAAGCAGTGCATTACTTATCAGAAAAGCGGGAAGACGGTTAGTTTTTGGGAAGAACGGGATTCATACCAAAAGAAGGAGCTGCAGCATTTTTTTCGAGTGATTCGTGGGGAAGATGTGAATGATAACCCGATTGAACAGGCGTGTGCGATGCTACGGATCGCAAGGGGAAAGGATAATATCCATATTTTATAAACGCTTAAGGAAGGAAAGAATAAATATGAGGATCTTATTTACCATCTGCGGAAGGGCTGGTTCAAAGGGGCTTCGAAATAAGAATCTGAGGAAAATGAAGGGAGTCCCGCTGTTCTATTATACGTTGGCGTCCATCCGGATGTATATGGACGCCCATCCGGAAATGGATATTGACATTGCATTAAACACAGACAGCCGTGAACTGGTGGATATTGTCCGGGGCCAAAGGATGGTGCCGGATATAAAAATCATAGACCGGAAGCCGGAGCTGGCAAATGATACGGCGGCTAAGGTTGGGGTAATTCGGGATACCTATCTGCAGTGTGAAAAAGAAGCCCCCTATGATGTGGTGGTGGACTTAGATATTACCTCCCCTCTGCGCAGGACAGAAGATATAGAAGCGGCTGTAGAAAAGCTTAAGTCTGATGATCGGATTGATCTCGTTTTCAGCGTAGTGGACAGCCGCAGGAGTCCGTATTTTAATATGGTAAAACAGGATGGGGATTATTACCGGAAAGTGTGCCCTTCTGGGTTTACAGCCCGTCAGCAGGCTCCCAAGGTCTATGAGCTTAATGCCAGTATTTATGCATACAGGCCAAGGTTTTTGAATCAGGTGATCGAAAAGACCATTTTGGATTATAATTGTCAGATTGTGAAGATGCCGGATTATCTGGTTTTGGACATTGATTCAGAGGAGGATTTTCAGAGGATGTCTTATCTGATGGATTGGTTTATAAAAGAGGATCCTGGGATTAGAAGGCTTACAGAGAATGCAGGGTATTTTAGTGAGAAAGGGGACTTATGGGATGACAGAGACGGGGCAGGGGAAGGATGCCACAGTAGACGCAGAAGCGCTTTATAAGTTGGTAAAGCGGCAATTAGAAAACTTTTGGGAGATTGAAACCGACAATAGGGAATTTATGATAGAGATGATTCACAAAGCTCTTGAGAAATTAAATAGAAGTTTCAGCGTCTCAAAAAATAAATATTACCAGAAAAATGGGTTTTCACCTTATAATTCGGTGCAGTATTCGGTATTTTTGTATTATCTGTCAAATCTGGCCGGAAAAGCTATGGGGGGGGGGTAAAATAGCAGATCAGATTTATTATCTGAATAAAATCATGAATGGTGTAGATTGGTATTGGGCAATCGAGCTTCCGGAACATTTCTTGGCAGAACATCCAGTGGGAACAGTTTTAGGACGAGCTGAGTATGGAGATTATTTTTGTGTGTATCAGGGAGTTACTGTGGGAGGAAACTGGAAACAGGGGGAGATCTATTATCCTAAAATAGGAAACCATGTCACCTGTTATGCCAATACATCCATTATCGGAAGATGTGAAATCGGAGACTATGTAGTTATTTCAGCAAATTCCTTTTTGAAAGATGTCCAGATACCAGATGGCTCCCTTGTGTTTGGATCCAGCCCGAGGCTGGTCGTAAAGAATTATGGAAAAAGCCGTATATGGGGATATTTTTCTGAGTGCTGGGAGGTAGAATAAAATTGGAAAACAAAAAGTTATTTATCGCAATGTATCACTATGTGAGGGATTTAAACAACAGCCGTTATCCAGCGATCAAAGGCTTGGACTACTCTTTGTTCAAGAAGCAAATTGAATTCTTTGAACAGAACTTCCATGTAGTTACCATGGAGCAGGTTTTGGAATTTTTGTTCGGGGGGGGTATTTGCCGGAAAAAGCATTGCTCCTGACTTTTGACGATGGTTATCTAGATCACTACTCTTATGTCCTTCCCGTGTTAAAAGCCCATCAGATGCAGGGCTCTTTTTTTATGCCCGGAAAAACTTTTGCAGAGGATACTTTGCTGGATGTAAATAAAATCCACTTTATCTTAGCATCTGCAAAAGAGTCGGAGCTTTTGGAGGAATTGTATCGGGAAATGGATCATTACCGAGGAGAGGAATATTCTTTCCCTTCTAACCGTGAGCTTTTTCAGGAGTATGGAAAGTCCAGCCGGTTTGACACGGCAGAGACGGTCTTTATCAAAAGGATGCTTCAGACTGTGCTGCCAGAGAGGTTGAGAGCAGACATAGCATCCAACCTGTTTGAAAGGTTTGTGGGGATGGAGGAGAGAGCGTTTAGCCGGGAACTTTACATGAATCGGGATCAGATCCGCATGATGAAAATGGCGGGCATGTATATAGGCCTTCATGGTTATGACCATTACTGGCTGGCTAGTCTCCCTAGTGCAGAAATGAAAGAAGACGTGGAGAAAGCGCTGGATGTGCTGGATGAATGGATTGACCGGAAGGCATGGGTGATGAATTATCCCTATGGAAATACCAGTCAGGAGGTGATTCAGTATATCGCGGAGCGCGGCTGCATCTTGGGGCTGACTACGGAGGTGAGGGCAGCATGCCTTGGGGCAGATGACCCGTATCGAATCCCTAGATTGGACTGTAATGATTTTCCGCCGAAAAGCAGCCATTATTATGAGTTTCTGTCTGCATTTTCCGGAAGGGAAGGAGGGGTATGAAGAACAGGGAAAATCAGTTTGACAGGCTGTATGAGATCCGCCTTGCAGGCCTCCATGAGATCCCAAGGATTATGCAGTTTATTAAAGAAAACTGGAGTGAAAACCATATTTTAGGGCGGGATAAGGCCTGCTTTCTGTATGAGTATTGTGACCGCAGCCAAGTTCATATGGTAGTGGCATACAGGAGAAAAACAGGGGAGCTGGAAGGGTTTCTTGGCTTCGTATGTGCTTCCTACGGGGAAAAGGACCGGGATCTTTGGGGGAGTATGTGGAAAGTGCGGGAAGGCAATCAGATGATGCTTGGAGCAGAGCTTATCCGGCGCCTGCCTCAACTTGTGTCTCATCGTGCATACCTTTCACCAGGGATCAACCTAAACACCACTGGCGTCATGATGAAGGGACTTAGACAGTATGTTGACCGGATGCGCCATTGGTATGTATTGGGAAACAGCCCTGTCTTCCGGATTGCCAGGATCCAGGAAAGAAAAGAGCAGGAACCTGTACAAGATTCATGCCAGATTCAACAAATCAGGGAGCATGAGGAGCTGGAAAAAAATTTTGACTTTAACAGGTTTCGAGCACATGTCCCTTTTAAGGATGCAGAGTATATCCGGCGGAGATTCTTTTTTCATCCTGTTTTTCAGTACCAGGTATGGGGAATTGGGACAGGAGATGCCATAGATGCATTTTTTGTTACAAAAGAGGTGCAAGCTAACGGCGCAAAAGCACTGCGCATTGTGGATTATGTGGGGGAGAAAAGGAAGATCCGGGGAATTGGGGCATGGGTGAGGGAAAGCATCCGTAAGCTTGGCTATGAATATGTTGATTTTTATGAGTATGGTTTTAATGGGGACGACATAAGGATGGCTGGTTTTGTTGAGAGGGAGCTTGGAGACAAGAATATTATTCCTAATTATTTTTCTCCATTTGAACAGAAAAATGTGGAGATATGGTTTCATGCACCAGATGCCTCTGTAACCATATGCAAAGCAGACGGGGATCAGGACAGGCCAAATTAAAGGAAAACAGAATAGACTAGGAGGAGTTTTCTATGGATAACAGAAAAAAGTATCAGGAAGTGTTTCAGAACGTTTTTGGAGTGGATGAGACGGATTTAAATGAAGATTTCACATCGGATCAGGTAGCAGGATGGGATTCCGTAACCCAAATGACCTTGATCACAGAGCTGGAGGATGCGTTTGGGATAATGATGGATACAGATGACATCTTTGAGTTCCGTTCATACCACAACGGGATGAGGATTTTAAAAAAATATCAAGTGGAGATTTAGGGGATGGTTCGGCTGCTGGAGAAAAAGGTCTGTTTAGTGACCGGAGCGTCGAGGGGAATTGGAAAGGGGATTGCAGAGCATTTTGCCAAGGAAGGAGCCGTGGTGTATGCGAATGCCAGGAAGCCGGGAAGCATAGATGAGTGGTGCCGGGAAGTGGCTTTCCGGTACAAAACCAGAGCTGTGCCGGTTTATTTTGATGTGACGGCTCAGGATCTTATGAAGAAAGCAATGGCTTTCATCTGTTCTGAGGAGGGCTGCCTGGATGTTCTTGTTAATAATGCAGGGATTACAAAGAATGAGTTGATCGGTATGATTCGTCAGGAGACATTACAGGAGTTGTATGAAACCAATGTATTTGCTGTGATTCATGCTCTCCAATATGCTGCCAGGATTATGAGGAGAAAAAGGTCTGGATCGATTATTAATCTTTCTTCTATTATCGGAGTTAGAGGAAACCGGGGGGAAACAGCTTATTCCGGAACCAAGGGAGCTGTAATCTCGATAACAAAATCAGCGGCAAAGGAGCTTGCCCCTTATCAGATACGGGTGAATGCGGTTGCCCCAGGCATGACTGATACGGATATGTTTATGGAAGCGGCAAAGACCAAGGAAAATGTGGAACAAAACCTTGCGCAGATTGGTTTTGGAAGGTTGGCAACTCCGGATGATGTAGCGGAAGCATGTGTGTTCCTGGCCAGTGACCGATCTTCCTTTATAACAGGGCAGATTCTTGGGGTGGACGGCGGGACAATTTTGTGATGATGGACTTACTGCCATTTGCAAATGCAGTTTTTGCAAGAGCCATATGGCAATGCATTCGGGTGTGGATGAATAGCATTTGAGAGGACAGAGGAAATGGAGACAATTTATCAATACGGGCCTTATGAACTTGAGAGATACAAAAAGAGAGACATCGTGTTTCCTAAATATAAGGAACTTACCAGGCTTCATGAACAAAACTGCAGGGAATACAGACAGATTCTTAAGATGTATGGCGTCACGGCAGATTCTTTATGGGAAATGGAGAATATTCCTATGATACCAGTCCGTCTTTTTAAAGAATACAGCTTAAAGAGTGTTCCCCAGGAGAAAATCGTGAAGACCATGCTGTCATCCGGCACCACAGGACAGGCGTCTTCTCAGATTTTTTTGGATAAAGATACAGCTTTATGGCAGCAGAAGGCTCTGGCAAAAATTGTGGGGGATTTTATTGGCCGGCGGCGGATGCCCATGTTGGTTCTGGATACGGATGATGTGATTAAAGACCGAACTCAGTTTTCCACAAGAGGAGCCGGAATTCTTGGATTTTCTGCTTTTGGAACCAGACGTGAATTTGTTCTGAACCGTGATATGTCCATAAATTATGAAGTTCTGGAACGATTTTTAAAGGAGCATGAAGGGGAACGGATCTTGTTTTTCGGGTTTACCTTTATTATCTGGAAACATTTCCTTTTGGAGCTGGAAAGATGCGGAAAAAGGTACGATCTGTCAAATGCGGTTATGGTCCATGGAGGGGGATGGAAAAAGCTTAAAAGTGAAGCGGTTTCAAAAAAGGAGTTTCGGGAACGGTTTGCTCGTACCTGTGGAATGAGGGATATTTATGAAAACTATGGGATGGCGGAGCAGACAGGCAGTATTTTTATGGAATGTGAACTTGGACATCTGCATGTAAGTATGTTTTCAGATATCTTTATCCGGGACCCGAAGACGTTAAAAGTATGTGAAAACGGGGAAAAGGGAATTTTGCAGGTAATGTCCGTGCTGCCCCATTCTTATCCAGGCCATTCCCTTTTGACAGAAGATGTAGGGGTAATTCTGGGAGAGGACGACTGTCCATGTGGACGGAAGGGAAAATACTTTGAGATTCTTGGGAGGTTAAAAAATGCGGAGCTCAGGGGGTGCAGCGATACCTATGCAGCAGGAATTAAAGAATAAAATTAAATATCTTGTGGGGGATGAAGACATGGCAGAAACTGTGCACCAGGCGGAATGCAGGGAACCTTTTTCTGAGGAGATTGTAGATTTTTTGGACATGTTTTCCCGCATGATTCGAAAAGATAGGGAGGCAAGGGAGTATCCTGATATCCAAACCTATGGATTCTGGTGCAGGAAGGCTTCGATTCTGGAAATGAAACAGGAATACTGCAGGTTGGAGGATCGTATCGGCAGGGGGATGACGTTCCATATCGCCCCGTCTAATATCCCCATGATGTTTTTGTTTTCTTTGACAGTTTCTCTGCTTGCCGGAAATCCCAATGTGGTTCGAATTTCCAGCAGGGAATTTGTCCAGACCGGGATTGTCTGCCGTATTTTAAGGGCTCTGCTTGCTGAACCAGGAAATGAATGGATAAGAAGGATGATTTTGATTCTCCAGTATCCTCATGATGACAGGATTACGGAAGCCTTTTCTGAGAGGTGCAGGAATCGAATTATATGGGGCGGGGATGCTTCTATTAGTAAAATCAGGGAAACCAAACTTTCCCCGTGGGCTATTGATCTGCCGTTTTATGACCGTTTTTCCCTTTCCGTAATCCAGGCGGATGAATATCTGAAGGCAGAAAATCCGGATCGGATTGCCCTCGATTTTTATAATGACACTTATGTTACAGATCAAAATGCCTGCACTTCTCCCCAGTTGGTGGTATGGATGGGGAAGCAGGTGAATGAAGCAAGAGAGAGATTCTGGAGATGCTTGAATCGGGTGGTGCTGGAACGATATCCCTTTCAGGATATTCAGGCAGTGGACAAGTTAGCGGCCGCATGCCGTTTTGCCATCAGTCATGAAGAAGGAAGACTGATCCGTGAAAATATGGCATTGTGTCGAATGGAGTTAGACAGACTGCCTGGGGATCTGAGCTGGTACCGGTGCCCTGGAGGCTATTTTTATGAATACCATGCCAAAAATCTGGATGAAATAGGGAAGATTTGTTCTGTGGATACCCAAACTATCTCCTGTTTTGGGATAAAGGATAAGGAGATTCTGTCCATGGTGAAAAGAAACCACTGCATGGGAGTGGACCGGGTTGTACCGGTGGGGGACACCATGGATTTCGGGCTTCAGTGGGATGGGTTTGATTTTATCTACTCTTTAACAAGGGTAGTAGGCTAGGAAGCCGGTGCTGTTCAGGGAACATTTCAAATATACTTCCGGAATCTTTGGGAGTGCATCCAATGCAATAGGAAGGTTCCCGGCAAAAGCGGCGGCTGTCCGGAAAGGATCATACATGTCGTACAAAGGAATACTGACAGACAAGGTCTGTCTGGTTACAGGCGCCAGCAGAGGCATCGGAAGGGCTATTGCTGAGTGTTTTGCCCAGGAAGGCGGATATGTTCTTGCAGGCGCCCGGAAAGAAGGAAGTTTAAAGGAATGGGCCAAGGAGGTCTCCCAAAAAGCGCCGGGAACCGTGGTTCCGCTTTATTTTGATCTGAGTGACACCAAAAGTATTCGAGATGCCATAGTCCGGATAAAAAAAGGACCAGGCAGACTGGATGTGCTGGTAAATAACGCAGGGATGGTGAGCAATGAAGTGCTGGGGATGATTTCCATGAGCCGTATGAGGGAAATGTTTGAGGTCAATGTTTTCGGCCTGACAGAATTATCTCAGCTGGCAGCAACCAGATTTATGGTAAGGCAGAAGGCAGGCAGTATTGTAAATCTTGCTTCTGTTGTGGGAGTGGAAGGAAGCAAAGGCCAGGTGGCTTATTCTGCCAGTAAGGGAGCCGTCATATCCATTACCAAATCCATGTCCAAAGAACTTGCGCCCCATAATGTGCGGGTTAACGCCGTGGCGCCTGGAATGATCGCTACGGACCGGCTCCAAGCAACCATCAAAGAGGTTTATAAAAACCATATTCCGGAGATCGGAATGAAACGTTTAGGGGAGGTAAAGGAAGTGGCGGACGCTTGCCTTTATTTTGCCTCGGATCGTTCCTCCTACACAACCGGGCAGATTTTGGTTGTGGGGGGGGGTAATAGCACCCTAAGCAGGGAATTTTGGGATATTTGTTTCAGATAGGGAGAATATGCATATGTTTTTATCAATTGACAAAAAAGACCCAAGAAAAACAGCAGCCATTGACTCAGCAGGGAGAAAATGCACTTATGGGGATCTTGTATGTTTTTCCCGGGATTTAAGAAAGATGATTCCGGGCAGGGAGCTGGTGATGGTATTGAGCCAAAATGACATCCCTACCCTGTTTTTATATCTGGGATGTATGATTAACCGGATCGTGCCCATTTTAATCGGGAATACTATGGAAAAGGATGCAATAAAAAACCTGATTGAAAAATACAAGCCGGCATATATAGCCGGGCAAAAGGAGCTGTTAGAGGAATTAAAGTTTGAAGGTGGCATTTCCTTATGGGAAAAGGAAGAAACCATCCTGGTGCACAATACTGAGGAGAGACCAGTGCTTTACCCGGAGCTTTCCCTTCTTCTGACCACATCCGGGTCAACAGGAAGCCCAAAGCTGGTGCGGCACAGCTATGATAATATAGAGAAACAGGCGGGGAACATCGCCGCATTTTTCGAGATGGACGGAACGGAACGCCCTATGGTGGACCTGCCCATAATGTATACCTACGGACTTTCCATTGTAAACAGCCACTTGTATGCGGGGGCGACCGTGCTCCTAAGCACAGAAAGCATTATGAACAAAAGCTTCTGGACATTTTTCAGGGAAAATGGCGCCACAAGCTTTACCGGGGTCCCTTACAGCTATGAGCTTTTGAAACGACTTCGTTTTTTCCATATGGATCTTCCTTCTTTAAACATGCTTTCCCAAGGGGGTGGAAAACTTCCGGAGGAGCTGCAGAAGGAGTTTGCCGGTTATATCATGGAGAAGGGCGGAAAGTATTATGCCACTTATGGGCAGACAGAGGGAAGCGCCAGGATGGCATACCTGCCTCCTGAACTTGCACTTGAAAAATGCGGAAGTATTGGAAAGGCTATTCCCAATGGATGTCTGTATCTAATGGATGAGCACGGGAAGCGGATCTGCCAGCCGGGGGTTCAGGGGGAGATGTATTATGAAGGCCCAAATGTTACACTGGGATATGCAGAGAACGCTAAGGATCTGGCTAAAGGGGATGAGAGGAACGGAATCCTTGCTACAGGAGACATTGCTTATTTTGATGGGGACGGATGTTTTTATATTGTAGGGCGAATGAAACGATTTTTGAAGCTGTATGGATACCGGGTAAGCCTGGATGAATGTGAAATGATTATTCGGTCTAAATATGCGGTGGACTGCGCATGTACCGGGAATGATAGGAAGCTGTATATCTGTTTGACAGACCAGGAACTGGAGGCAGAGATTCGAGAATTCCTGCTTTCTAAAACCGGGCTGTATGCAATGGCAGTGGAGACTCGCATTGTGGACGGGATTCCAAAGAATCCGGCCGGCAAAACTTTGTACCAGACATTGAACGAAAAGATTGGGGTATGAGAAATGAGGCAAGTCAAATATGGAGGCATCCAGATTGGCATGTGGGATGAACGTGATGTGATTCCTGCCAGAAGGGGTGAAGAACAGTTTGCTTTGGTGCGGACAAAGCCGGAGGATATAAGACGTATCCGGGAACTGGAACAGGCAGGGTTCACCTTCCATAACCGTATGCTTACCATGGAAGTGAATCTGCAGAAATGGGACCAGGGACTGGAGCGCTGTATCCGGTATGAATGCAGATATTTGGAAGAGGTCTCGCAGGATATGTACGGCCTGGCCTGCCTTGCATTTGTCCGTGACCGAAGGTTTCATCTGAAAAGGGAATTTGACCAGACATTTGCCGAACCGTTGATTTTGGGGTATCTGGAGGAGTTAGCGAGTGAACCTTGCATGGTGTTTCATTGTCTGTATAAGGGAACCCTTGTAGGCTTTACAGTCATAAAGAAAAGAGAAAATCTGGTGTGTGAAAACTGCCTGGGGGCAGTGCTGCCGGAGTGGCAGAGCAAAGGCGCAGCCATGGGGCTGTATGTGTATATGGCAAGAGAACTGAGGAATAGGGGGATTAAGAGGCTGCGGGGAGAGATTTCCAGTACGAATTTGCCATCCCTGAATCTGCATGTTGGTTTGGGAGGTAGGTTTGTGGAAGAATGTGATGTGTATATCAGAAGGATGGATTAATGATGTGTGCCTGCATCATTGAATTTAGGATATTAAATATCTAATGCAATAGTACATATGAAATGTTTTTTATAAATTCACTCAAGATTGGAGAAGGAACTTGTTTAATTTAGATGATTTTATCAATTCACACCTCACCAAACGTTCTTGCAGTATGTTTGCGGATGATATTTCCAACAACACGGAGGAATTATCTTCTGCAATAGAAGGGAAATCCATGTTGGTAATCGGCGGAGCCGGAAGTATTGGCAGTTCTTTTATTCGGGCCGTAATGCCATTCCATTTGTCAGAACTTGTGGTGGTTGATACAAATGAAAATGCTCTGGCGGAATTGGCCCGCGATCTGCATTCTAGCGGCACTTATATCCCGCCAATATTTGTTCCATACCCAATGGATTATTGTTCTGATGCATTTCAGAAAATGTTTATCTCTCATCGTGGATTTGATATTGTAGCTAATTTCTCAGCCCATAAGCATGTACGTTCCGAAAAGGATATCTTTTCCATAGAAGCCCTACTTTATAATAATGTGATAAATGCTAAAAAGCTGCTTGATTTGCTATCTGAATATAAGCCAGACATTTACTTCTGTGTATCCACCGATAAGGCGGCAAATCCGGTCAACATAATGGGAGCTTCTAAAAGAATTATGGAGGATTTGATTTTTTCGTATTCAGATGCATTTCCTGTTAAAACTGCGCGGTTTGCCAATGTAGCATTTAGCAACGGCTCGTTGCCAGCAGGATTTCTCGAAAGAATCAGGAAACTTCAGCCTATTTCCGCACCATCCGATGTAAAAAGATACTTTGTGTCTCCTGACGAATCAGGACAGATCTGTATGCTTTCTGCAATGCTGGGCGGCAATCGTGAAATATTTTTTCCTAAACTAAAGGAAAATCAGATGATGACCTTTGACGCGATTGCCAAGGAGCTGTTATGGACTTGTGGTTATGAAATTGTATACTGCGAAAGTGATGAAGAAGCTATCCGATGTTCTAAAGAATTAAAAAAGGGAAGCAAACGTTATCCGGTCCATTTTTCTGTGTCAGACACAAGCGGAGAAAAAGCTTTCGAAGAATTTTATACAAGTACAGAGTCTGTAGATCAGAATCGTTTTCTTTCTCTTGGTGTAATAATTGATAAGCCTATGCCAAACAGAACAGAAATCAATCTTCTGGTTACTGCACTTGACGATGCATTTAAAAATGCTTCCATTACTAAGAGGGATATTGTCCATATGATTACTTCATATCTTCCCAGTTTTGAACATATGGAAACAGGGAAATCTTTAGATGCAAAAATGTAAATATTTATAAAAGTTGAGGATAATATTATGATACCTTTAGCAGTGCCAAATCTTACAGGAAATGAAAAGAATTATTTAGAGCATTGCATTGATACTACTTATGTATCTTCTGTTGGGGAGTATGTTTCCAAATTAGAACAGATGACAGCAAATGCAACGGGAAGCGATTTTGCGGTTGCAACATCCGCAGGAACCACCGGACTCCATGCAGCACTAACGGCTGTGGGAGTTGGCCCTGGAGATTTGGTAATTCTCCCAACCTTCACCTTTATTGCATCTGCAAATGCAGCAGCCCATTGCAAAGCAATTCCTTGGCTGATGGATATTGATGACACCTGGTGTATGGATGCAGGGATTGTAAAGGAAGAAATAGAAAAGCATTGTGAGAGAAAGGATGGCAATCTGCTCCATATTGATACAGGGCGTAGAGTTGCCGCAATCATGCCTGTGTACACTTTGGGAAATATTCCTGACATGGATCAGTTTCGCTCAATAGCAGATGATTATGATATCCCCTTAGTTGCAGATGCTGCATGTGCAGTTGGAGCAAAATATAAAAACAGCGCCTTTGGCTCTTTGGCGGATGTCTCAGTATTATCCTTTAACGGAAACAAAACCATTACCTGCGGCGGAGGCGGTATGGCTGTGGGAAATAATGAACGGTTATTATCCCACATCCGGCACTTAACCACCACATCACGAGTGGGCGTTGAGTATGATTTTGATATGATTGGCTTTAATTATCGAATGACCAATATTCAGGCAGCCGTAGGATGCGCACAGATGGAACGATTGCACGAGTTCATAGCTGCAAAGCACAGGATTCGGTTGTTTTATGAGAAGCAGTTTAAAGCTCTGAAAAGCATAGGGATATCCCTTTTTCCAATGACAGAAGGAAGTTCTTGCTGGTTTTCTGGCATTGTACTCCCTGCTGCCAGTAAGTTAGAGGATACAAGGCAGATTATACAGAAGCTGAAGGAACGGGGGATTGAATCCCGTACTTTTTGGAAACCAGTACATCTTCAAGAGCCGTATCTATCTGCTCACAGATCCAGTGTAGAAAAGGCAGAGAGTGTATGGGAAAGAATTATAACTTTACCATGTTCAACGAATATTACAGAAAATGAGCTGCAATTTGTGGCAGAAAGTTTAAGGGAAATAGTTACGGTTAATTTAATAACACCAGTTTACAACTTTTGAAATTTCCTGACACCTGATAAAATGTAGTCTTCTACAACCTTTATCAGAGCAGAACAATTTTTGTTTAGGCGCTTAAATTATACCGCAAAGAGACCGAGTTTGTATTTTATTTTTTCAAAAGTTAAGAAGTTGTAAACTGGTGAAACTTAAATAATCATAAGCTTTTCAAAAATAGTAATCCCCCCCGCAGTAACGATACACAAGCAGCCAAAATCATTACAACAACAGGAGAATATTTTTACCTATGGAAATTTCTATACAATGGATACAGGAGAACCCGCTTATACTGTTTCTGATTGTAGTGATTGTTTTCCTGGTTATTATGATCTATGGAGGCAGCGACCGCAGTCAGGATATGATGGAAAGATTCTTAGAAACTCTTTCTGGACTTTTGGAAGCAGCCGGGGAAGCTCTGATTGACATTACCAATACTACTTTGGGGTTATTGGAAATGTGGGCAGATTTTTTTGAAGTGCTTCAATATATACTTTTTGGCAATTTCCACTCCCATATTCGTTTTATTGTGGCAAATTACACCATACTCTTTGCCAGCATTGTTTCTTTTGTCACCACGCTGTTTGGTCTTTGCAGAATATTGAATTGGGGATTGGCACTGATTCTATCCTTCACTATCCAGACAGCCTTGGTATTAACTTCTCTTTCCTGTGCACAGAACTTCTCTAAAAAGCTGCCGAAATGCAAAAAGATTGTTCGTTATACAATATCCGGCAAAAAGGAAATCCCATACCAAACGGATCCAGAGTATGGAAAAGGGGATTGGAAGTCAGGCTTTATATATCTGTTCTTTTTTCTGCCTTTGATTTTTCTTTCCTCCTCTCTGACGTATGTTTACATTTATGGCGAAAAGCTAGGTGATTATGTGCTTTATAAGACAGCATATGTTGTGATGACCGAGATAGAACAAGATGCGGATCAAAATCAAGCACAGATTGATCAGTATTTTTATTCCATAAAAGAGGTAATGAGTGCTTTTCAAAGATACTTGGGAGAGGAGCAAAATAGAGGCAATGATATAAATCAACTGGTAGCTTATCTTGAGGGCACAGATGGCACTAAAGAAGAATCGCAGCAAAGGTTAGCGGATTTTGAGAAATATCTCGGAGAACTGAAGGCAGAAAATTCGAGTGTTAACGCAAAAAATTCGGATGCGAATACAGAAAATTCGGATGCGAATACAGAAAATTCGAGTGTTAACGCAAAAAATTCGGATGCTAATGCAGAAAATTCAGATGCTAATACAGAAAATTCGGATATTAACAGGAAAGCATTCCAGATCGCGGACGAGCTTCTGTTTGGGGATAGTGCCGAGGGACTGCAAATTCAGATCGAATTGCCGCAGATACTTCTTCTGGCAGAGAATGCAGTGCTTTTAAAGCTTTATGACAGCAGTCAGTTAAAAAACATGAATCCAAAGCTGGATGAATTACGAACCTATTTAGCGGATCATGCATTATCCATGGAAAATTTTTTTGAGACAGAAAAAAGAGAAAATGGGAACGGAAAGGATAGCAAAAGCAGCAATACACAATCAAAAGCAGATAATGGGAATAACGGAAACAAGGAAGATTTCGATAATCAAAGAATTCGTGAGCTGGTGAGAGAGCTTATATTAGAAACCCAGGAATTGTATCGTCAGATTCCTGAGCTTCACGATATTTCTGTTTGGGATACTGCGCCCAATCAGACAAAGTCAACTGGCCAAAGGGTCAGAATGCTCTGGAAAAACCCGGTAAAAAGCAGTTTTGCTGCAAAATATAACCGGTACCTGGAAATAACAGACAGCCGCTTGACCTTAGTAAGCCGGGCCTTTGGAGCTCTTACTGGCATAAGGAATCTTTTTTTGAAATTTATTTATGGCCTATGCTACAGTGCAGATGTTATTATTTTTTTGGTTTGTTTTGTGCGATCCTCACAGAAACCAGGAAAGAGTATACGTATGAGGAGGAATTTGGTGTATTCTGTATTTATCCAACCCAAGCAGGAGAAAGAGCAGATTAAAAGAAAGAAGGATAAAAAAACGGGAAAGAGAAGAATGCAGGAAAATGAAGACGGGCTTGAAAACCGGTCCGAACCAGAAGACCAGACGGAAAATAACCGACAAAAAGAGTACAAAAGTCCAATAAATCACTGGGATGAAAGAAATGTGCTGCATTGTCTGTTAAACAGCCATGCATTAGACTTGCTGAAGTTTTGTGAGATCAGGAATTTACATCGGAGTGTAGAAGTTTACCAAATCCTTGACTTTGCCAATGGACCTGAGTCCCGTCTGTCCTCTAAATGTGGAGAAAAGCTTTTAAGTAAGCAGGAAGATAACCGGGATGAATGGTATGTTAGTGAGGAGCATGTCCGGTCGGCTGACTTTTATCAGGAAATGCTGTTGCTGCACTCTGCAGGTTTGGCTTATCCAGTCAAAGAACTGTCTGACGGGGTTACAGGGTATGTTCTAACAACAGGATGTATCCATAATCTTCTTCAAATTTTATTTGATACGGCAAGAAGGAGAGGAGTAGATGTCCGCGTATTCAAGGAGGATCTAAAGGAATATGAGGAAGATACCTGGGAAGATTAGTATTTTTATGGCAGTAGTCTGTTTTAGCGTATGTCTCACCTGTGTGTCCTCCCTTTCAGCGGAGGGAAACCATTATGAAACAGAGGTATGGATTCCCAGTTCTCGTTTTTTGGGACCTGACCCAGATGGAATATTCCTGCTGGTATTCGATACAACCGGCTCTTTTCATGAGAATATCAATAAGGAGCTGTCTGAAGATTTCAAAAACGTCTATCTTATTCTTTCTGACAGAGAAAAGGGAGTAGAGCAAGATGCCTTTCTTTTTGGCAAATCGGTAAAACGGCTCTCCGAAATGAAAGATCCCACAGATTGGTCTTCATCAGAAAATACGGATTTTCAAGATGTCTTTGAAAAAATCAAAAATTATATGAAGACTTCCAGATTAAAGGGAAAAAAATGGGCGAGGATTGTGATGGTATCTGATTTTTACGATTCCGTGATGGGAGAAGAATATCAGCGAATTAAAAACGACCCTGAAGTAAGCAACTTGGCAATGGAAGTAATTAAGGAGAGAACAGAGGCAATAGATGCTTTGGCGGAGGATATAAAGGCTATCATGCCAGAAGGATTTGAACAGGATTATATTCTGTTTCCATCAATCCAGGAAGAAAAAAGCGGAAATCAAAGATATGATATTCAGAAAAATGCTGGAAAGGATCATGTCCTGTTACTGCAAAAGAAAGAAAACGGAAACGTCGAGGATCCGGACGGAATCATAAAGAGAAAATTCATAGAGCTGTTAATGAAAGGGTTGACCGGTGATCCGGATACAGAATGGAAGATCCTTGGAGATGTGGCAAAGGACGATGTAGAAACAAAAAGGGATTATTATCTATATAGTGAGAAAAGGCTTGAAGCTCAGGGTATATCCTTAATGTATCCCGAGCTTCTTTGTGAGTTCAAGACTGGCGGATATTTCTATTATGTGAGCCAGAAATCTGTAAAGGATCTTGGGCTAATCCCCACCAGGGAAAATGTATATATGATGATGGTGCCAGAAATAAAAGCTACGATCCTTTATAGCATGACAGATAACAGTACTGTTTTACAAGAAGGAGGGGTTGAGGTAAAGCTTGAACTAAAAAAGTCAGGAGCGAAAAAAGGCGAAGATTCTATGGAACTATTAGAGTCATGGAAAGAACCGATTAATCTGCTATGCAGCCGTTCGTTTGAGAAAAACAGGGACAACTGGGGAGCTGTAAACTATGTGTTTGATCAAAACAAAAGAGATACAAACACCTTAGAAGCAGGCTTATATCAAATCCGCCTCCGAAAGATCACAACTGGTTCTTTGCTGGACTTAATTGTGGAAGATGACCTTAGGATTCCAGAGCGGCAATAAAAATTCAGCTCAGGCACTGAAAGGGTGAAAGAATCTGAAAGGCTCTGATTTATCTGCTGTGGTAAGGAGGATTGTCGTGAAAAGACGGGAGTGTTTGATTAAGGTGCTTTTGACAGCTCTTTTATTGTCCGGCTGTAGTGTAAAGGAGGAGCCTATTAATGGAAAAGTATTATTTCCGGAAATTCCGAGCTATTCTTCTTTGCTGAACGCTGGTTATGAAAAAGCAGGTTCCCAAAATCAGAGTGTGGAGAATCCGCCAGTGCATGTATATATAAGTAATACGGCAAATATGTGTTCCTTTGTATTCAGTGAGGATCAAGGATTTCAGGCAGATTCTCATTTGATAAATCTACTGCGCGGAATTCATGATATGGGGATAATTTATGGAAAGACCAGCTATTATACATTGCAGAAAGAGGAGGATATGGAGATATATCCAAGATGGACGAGATACCAGACAGAGTCAGAATCTCTATTGGATATCTGTTTATACAAGGATTTTCTAAAGCCGGAATTTTATCTTGATCAAAATGAATCTGATGAATCACAGCCTCTGTCCCTGCTATATGGTTCGGCTGATGGAGAATGGGATCCTGAGAATATTAATCTTGTAATTACGGACATGACTGAGCGGAATATGGAACCGGAAAATCTGGCAAAACGGATCCGTGATATGTGCCAAGAAAACAGATGTGATGCCTACCTACTGGTGTTTCAACCAGAATACTATGGAACGGTAAAAGTCCCTAAACCAAATAATCCTGAAATTCTGATTGAAAAAAGGGTAGAAGGGACAAGACCTTGTTATCTTATGATAACAGGGCCTTCTTACTATCTGGAAAAGTATATGGATAGCTTTTTGAATTGTCTGGAAAGTCTTCAGCTAAGGGCTGGGGAAGATTTTCAACAGATTCGATTTTACATGGGGCAGGAAAAAACAGAGATTCTTCCTAATCAGATTACGTTTATTGAAGATTTAGAAGATGAGAAGGCTTATGAAAAAGGTAATGTTCAAGTCTCTAAAAGTATAAATAGTTATGAGAGCGGAGAAAAGGAAGCTGAGGTTCCGGAATTGAGGTTTTTCTACAAACCGGAAAAAAATACGATAAAAGCTGAAATGGACTGGAATGTTCATTTTAAGGTATCGCTGAATATTCCAGCGGGAAAACAGCTCCATAACTATGGAGAAAAAATTCAATGTTTTCAGTTAAAACATTCTGCTGAAAGAAAACAGGGGAAGGAGAAAAAGACTTGGGGACAATGGGTGGAGGCAGAGGACTTTGAAGTAGAGAAGAACATCCTGTTTTTCTCCTCGGGAAATGAAAACAAAACAGAGTATGCGGATATCAGGCTATCCGGAAATTCTGAGCTGCTGTCAGCAGAGCCGGAATCACTTCCACAGGTGCTGTTAATTATTGTGACAATTACATATACAGAAAAACGTCCCTATAAAATGCCTGAGTGGGTTGAGCGCTATAATGCTGTTTCGGAGGAAGATTGCGGGTGGAAAACATATGGATTGGAGAAGGTGTTTGAAATTCTTTTTGGATGTGAAGCGGAAGGGAAGGAAACAAAAACCATTTTCTTAGAACGGACTTATGGGGAAATTCCTATCTTAATTATCAGGCAGGAAGAATGTCCATAGTCAATCGGAGACATTCTTTGATACTCAAGGAAATAATAGGAAAAAAATACAGCAAGGGAGAAGGCTATGGGTGTGGAAGTGATAGAGCTGAACAGTGTCAAGGGGAAGAATTTGAAGATTTTTGACCATATGGTTGCCCAACTGAGCTTTGGCAGTATCAGAACCGCAGAGTATGATGGGGCTCCATGCTTCGTAAAATATTTTTCCAGCAAGGATTTTGCCCGCTCAAATTGTGGAATGCAGCTATATGAAAACCTGAAGGCTCATCTGCTTGCAGATTCGCCGGATGAATCGTTTTTGTGGCCCATAGATCTTTCAAATGTAGAGAAAAATTCTTTTTGCTATGTAATTAATCGTGACTTTTCTTTGTACCGGTCTTTGGCAGATATGATGGAGGGAACGGATAACTATAAAAGCTGCGAGACCATTGTAAATGCTGCATTGTGTTTGACCAAAGCTTTTACGATGCTCAAAAAGAAATCACATTATTTTCTTTATATGACAGAGGACGATCTTTTTATCCATCCCCAAAGCGGACGGATAATAATTGCTAATGTGGAATTTTTAAAGAAGGAAGAAGAACCTGGCGGTCTTTGGGAACTGCTTAACGTAAGCCGTCTGTTTCCGCCTGTATGTGTGAGAAAAGAGCGCTTGCCTAATGAACGTTCAAACTGTTATCTTTTGTCAGTATTATTATTTGAAATCTTGTATTTAAGCCATCCTCTTGAGGGGCGCTGTGCGGCAAAATATCCGTTTATGGGAGAAAAAGAAAACATGGAAGTGTATGGCTCTCGCCCATGCTTTATTTATGACCATGAAGACGCCTCTAACCGACCGGTTCGCGGGGTTCATATTAACATGTATATACGCAGGAACATGTACCCCTTGTATATTCAAGAACATTTTTCTCGGGTGTTTTCTAAAGAAGCATTAAGCAAAAACCTTGCTTATACATCGGTAGATAAATGGTATGAGTTATTTCGGGAATTAAGGGATTTGCTTGATTTTTGCCCGGACTGCGGCAGAGAGTATTTTAGGCAGTCCGGACAGCGGGTATGTCGGAACTGTAAAAAAGAGTTAAATGATTCATTTCAAAAAACTACTTCTTTGAGGTGGACAGATGGATAAATATCAGGGACTGTCAGTATGCGCCTGTCATCCTGAGAAAAAAGGGAATCAGGATCAATCCAAAGGCTGCGGGATCATTCACAGGAATGATGAATATGAAGTTCTGGCAGTCTCTGCAGGCGGAAAGCAGACACAATATTTTCGGAGCCATTTGGGGGCGCGTTTTGCAGTGGAGGCAGCATCTGATGCTTTGCGTGCATTTGCATCTTCTGTGACCAGGGACATGCTTTTTGCGGATGAGAGAAACCAATCCCGCTTGCTGCGGCAGTTGGAGGGCAGTATTATTACAGCCTGGAAGGCTCTGGTTCGGGCGCATCTGAAAACCTATCCCTTTCAGCCAGAGGAAATCAAAGCAATCAGAAACAATAAGTATAAAGAGAATTACAAGAAGGGAATTGATCTGGAATATGCTTACCGTGCTAATGTGACTGCAGCTATTGTGGCAAAGGATTACTGCCTCATGCTCCAAAATGGGGACGGAGAGTGCTGGATCATGAAAAACCGTTCTCGGTCAGCCAAAATACGGAAGGATACGATTCCGAAAAATGATAAATGTGAAAAGGAGTACAGCACAGCTATGTGTGACAAAACCGCACTCCGCGAGTTTCGCTATTGCTGTCTGGACACGACTCCTGCCGCGATCTTTCTTGCGGCAGGCAGCAGACAACTATATTCTGATAAGGCAAAAGAGGATTCGGTTAACCTGGATCAAATAGCTCACGAGCTGATGCTGAAAGGAGCAGATCGGAATACAAGGCTGAAAGAAAAGCTGGCAAGTCTTTGCAGGAAAGAAAAGCTGGATTATTTATGTATGGCATGTCTCTGGACTGAGGATATATGGAGCAAACGCCTGAAAACACAAATTAGAGCAGTCTGGGAGAAGTATTGTCTTCCTTTCAAAAAGATAGCATATTTTATCGGATCTGCGGTTTTTCTCCTTCTCATATTTTTAATCGTATATATGGGTTTTACTTTAGAGTGTGTCTGAAAATTGCTTTCCGTCAGATGTGCGTCACAATTTGTGGGAGATTTGACCCGAATGAGGGAGGCGTAGTGGGCTACGTTGACCGAATGAGGGCCAAATCTCCCGCAAAGTGGGGCGTGCATCTGGCGGGAATGAATTTTCAGACACGCTCTAGGAGTCCGTGTATAAAAAAGAGCAATGGCAAAGGATTCAGAATTTGGCTGACAAATCAGAAGGTAGACTTATTGACACTTATAAAAGCACTTATCATGGAGAATAAGAAATGGGAATTTATATTTGTTTCGGCGGATGTATCATTCTTTCTGCCCTGTGGATCCTGTCGGTTTTGATGGTGAAATGGATTGGCTCCCCAATCCTGTCATGTTTTTTTGATTTTGTTTTGACAATTATGGTGTTTGCATTGTTCGCAGCCGGGCTATATCTGAACAGCGAACAACCGAACACATCAAAAACAGATTTATCCATAATACAGGAGGAATTAAGGGAGAGCAGTGAGATAGATGAGAGAACGATTAGCAGCATACAGGAGTTGGCGTCTCCGGCACAGGAAGTAACGTCAGACACCACACTAGTACTACCTTGAGGAATCATGGCAGATTTCATAGTATTTTACTTATACCGGTTTGTACCCGTAAAACGATGTATGGAACGTAATGAAAGATACACAGAATGGAGATAACAATGAAAAATTTACAAAAAAGAATATATGGCTTTCTGCTGGCCGTGGCCTTGTTACTCTCACCAGTGGGAACTTTTTCCAGCAGCGGTGCACAGGCAGCAGCCGCTAACCGGTATAATGTGGTTTTTGTAATAGATGCCAGCAGCTCTATGCTGGAAACGGATCACTCCCTGTGGCGATATGAAGCGATTGACCTGTTTTTGGGACTTGCAACAGATGCCGGAAATCATATGGGGGCTGTTATATTTAATGACAGAATTATTGCCGCTATACAGATGCAGGAAATCAATGGCAAAGATATAAAGACCACATTTTCACAAAATTTGAGAAATTCACCGATTCAGGGAGATACGGATATTGGAGGAGCGGTTCTGAAGGCAGTGGAAATGCTGGATGCTGAAAGAAATCCTGAACTTCCATCGGTTATTATTCTTCTTTCTGATGGAAATACGGATTTTCCATATGATAACACAGGAGAATACTATAAACAATCTAAGGAAAATAAGGAGAAAGCGATTGAACGGGCCAGGGAAAACCAGTATTCTGTTTTTTCTGTCTGCCTGAATGAGAACAATAAAGCCAATACAGCGGAGCTGGCAGACATTTCTAAGGCCACAGGAGGCCAGTTTGTAGAAGTGGGCAAAGCGGAGGATTTAAAAGAAGTCTTCGGCTATTTTTATAATATTATTTACTCTACGGAAACGATTTCGATTGTAGATGAGAGGATACCTGCCAATGGTATTTTAGAAACTCCGTTCAGCGTGCCCTTTGCCGGCGTGGAGGAACTGAACATTATCATCAGTACATTGAATCCCGAGACACAGTATACTTTATTCAGGCCGGACGGGAATGGATTTACCGAAGACGAGCTTTCTGCATTTACTATCCAGGTTAAGACATTTTCTATAATTAAGATCCCTCACCCCCCGGGCGGTGTGTGGAAGATTCAGGCCAGAGGCAATCCGGACGATGCAGTCAAAATCGATATGGTGTATAATTCTAATTTTTCCGTAAGAGCACAGGCTGAGCCGGCAGGCCCTGGCTATGAGCTTGGCGATCAGATTACTTTTACTGCCAGTATTTTTTCCAATGGAGAGGAAATGAGAGAAAGCAGTTCGTATGCTGTGTATTCGGCGATTCTGACGGTTTTTAATGCTTCGGATAATTCTGAAGTGGCAAAAACACTGATGCAGGCAGAACAGTTCGGATATAGGGCGGATTACTCTGCAAATGAAGCCGGTGATTTTTATGTCACGGTAACGGTTATGTTTGAGGGATTGGAAAAAAGCAGCGAGAAAATTTTTATGACTGTAAATAGTGAGATTCCTCAATCTACAGAGATACCGACGACTGCTTCCGTCCTTTCTCAGCCTGCCGTAACACAGCCGGTTCAGAGCAGCGCCGCTCAGTCATCCTCTGCATCAGGTAAATCCATGGGGAGTATTTTAAGCCTGGCAGCTATGGCCAGGGCTGCTGTTCTTGGGCTGGCACTCCTGGCGCTGCTTATCCGTCTCATATGGCCTCGTATAAAACCCTCTGTGTTCCAGGGGAATGTTATGATTTATGCATTTGATAATATCAATGGCATGATGGAATCACCCAGAACGATTCAGCCGACACGAGGCAGGGAAAAACTGGGACGCTATATTACAGAAGGCGGCGGCATTGATCTGGATAAGACTTACTTGATGGCAGACAAGTCTCCTAACTATATCTGGTTAGTATCAGACAGCGGCTTGTATTCCGGTGAAAATGCGGAGAAAAAAGAAAAAAAGATATGCCTGTACAGTGGCTCTGAAATTACGGTCAGCAGAAACCGTGATCTGGAAAGCGGACTTCGGATCACTTATATGTCAGGTAATATCATGTATTAATCTTTTTAAATGGCTTGAGAGACTGCGAGGATCAAATCAAATACAGGAGGATTGAAGATGGCTACTTATGACAGATTGTCAGTGAGCGCAGGCGGCGGCATAATGAATGATATGAAAAAGTCGGACCGTCAAGATGACGCTACACTCTGCATCGGCTTAGGAGGCACAGGAAAGGATGCGCTGAAAAAACTCAAAAAAGAAGTATATCGACGTTTAAAGCCAGATGATCCAGAGTCTCCTATCCCCTTTTACGGCAGTATACGGTTCCTTTTGATTGATTCGGATGATGCAGATTTAGGAATAACCCAGGATATTTCCAGCATTGATAAAGCAACCGAATATTTTGACATTTCCAACAATGAAATTGTGAAGACTTTTCGATCCAAGGAGATTATTGCGGTGCGCAAGGAATTATCCTGGCTAAACCATGAGCATATCGGGATTCAGAATGCAGGACACGGGGCAGGCGGAATCCGCCAGGTAGGAAGGTTCCTTCTGATTGATAAAGCGGCATTGTTTAAGGCAAAGCTTACTGCTCTGATACAGGATGCTATTCAGGGTGTTACCGGCGACCTGAATATCCATCTTTTTTCCGGTCTTTCCGGCGGCACTGGCAGCGGCACCTTTCTTGATGTATGTTACATTGTGCGCCATGTTCTGGAGACTCTGGGAAGGGACAGCGCCCAGATTAGCGGCTATTTCTTTCTGCCTGATGTGAATCTGTCCGTGCCAAGTATTATAGGAAGCCCACTTACGGCCAATTATGTCAGGTGCAACGGCTATGCGGCATTAAAGGAACTGGATTATATGATGGGACTTGAGGAAGCCCAAGGGAAATTTGTCCAGAACTACGGGAGTTTTGAGGTCAGTACCAGCCGTACTCCGGTGGATCTTTGCTATCTGATCTCTGCAACAACGGCCGGCGGAGTAGTCATGAAGGATGGTTATGAATATGGACTAAGTGTAGCAGTGGATTATGTGATCTCTTTTCTTTCCAAGGTAACGCTTCCCGATGGACTTGACCCGGCTCAGGCCGGTTCCATGACCTTGAAAGGGCATATTTCTAATCTGGCCCAGGCCAAAAACAATATTAAGAAAATACACGGGGCGTCCTTTGAATACAATATTATTGGGGCAGCGAATGCGGAGATGCCCTTATCAGATATTGCAACCTACTTAGGAGCCAAATTATTTGAAAGATTTGGGGATATTTCTGACCATGTACCTACAGAAAAGGATTTGATGGCTTTTGTGAGCGCCAATCAGCTCACTTTTGAGCAGCTTATGCAGCAGTTAACCAAGGGCGTGGTGTACAAAGTGCCTTATCCCCATAATCTGGTAAAAGGCAGCGACATTACCCCAGGTGACAGACGTGTCATTAGTTGTGCTGATACCTGGACAGCCAATGCATTAGGTTCCCTAGAGGAAAACCGCAAGAAAATGTTAGAACCACTGAAGGATTACAATATACCGGATCAATCCACTTCTTTGATTTCCAGAATATTTTCTAATTTATATTTGAATTTTGCCATGGATTTTGCAACCGGCCCCTTTTTTGCCATGCGGCTTTTAGGCGGACAAAATAACAAGAACCTGATACATGTAATCGATGGATATATCCAAAACAATGAGGAACGTCTGGCCGCAGAGCTGCGTCAGGAACCAATACGCAGACAAGCTTTGGACACAGCGGAGCAGGCCCTTGCAAAATCCAATTTTATAAACAGAAAAAAACACACTGAAGAATATTTGGAGGCAGTGAACCATTGGTATGTCCATCTGGCTGTAATAGACCGGCATAACTGCATGAAGAACTTTCTGAGGGAATTTCGTGATCAGGTGGTAAAGCTGAACAATGGCTTTTTTCTTGTGATGTCCATTGTTCTGGATACCCTGAAGAATACATTTTCTGAGAACAGCCGTCACCTTATGTCAGGGAAGACTTCCAAAAGTGTCTATACATGGCAGATTTTAACCATTCGGGATATTAAAGATCAGTTAGATGAGACAGTGATGCAGCTAGACCCGGACCAGGAGATGAAAAAGCTGGTTTTGAAGCTGTTTAAACAATGGCCTGATTGGATATCCCAGGATGAAAATAAGATTACCAGGCTTGTTTCTGAGTACATTACCCAGGAATTTCTCACGATTACAAACAAGGAAATGACAGATTACCTGAAAATCAAGTTCGAGACCACAGACAGTACCCGGCTTATGGAAAGAATCAAAACAGAGATCATTCAGAAGAAGCTAAGCAGGAATGCAGACCCGCTGTTCTGGAAAAACGGACTTTTTGACCTGTCTGATATTGCTAAAAGCAATACCATATCCATTCCCTTTAATGCTGCGGAAATTATCCAGGCAGCCGAGGCTGTAAGGCAGGAAGGCGATACTGTGCGCCGGACCGGACTTACGGACCGGATATTTATGATGCGTTTTTATTCCGGCATACCGCTTTATGCTTACCAGGGGCTTGCCGAGCTGGAAAAGGCTTATGAGGCCAATACGGCAGAGGCCGGACGCCATTTATATGAGGCAGGCGATATGGATTGGAGAGAATATTTGCCTTCGCCCTATCCGGATAGCTTTAAGATGGATGGACATCTGATTCCCCGCATTACAAAACGCAACCAAAGGCTGGCAGAAGAACTGGATGCCGCAAGAAAAGCAGGGATTGTTTGCTCAGATGCCGCCGGATGGTATGTAAAGTGTACCAAATTGGCAATTCCATCTTCTGATTTGGAAAATGAGGAGCCGGATCCGATACGTTTGGAAGAAATGTTGGATATCCTGAAAGCAGCCAGGAAGCAGATGTATCAGGACAATAATATTGACCGAATAACTTTAAGCACAAAAGGAGCCAGAGAAGGATCTGAGGAAACGGTTCTGCGCGATAATTATTTCCGGTATCCGGAGGTCGAAAAGAAGGTACGGGAACAGTTGGCTAAAATCAATGCTTTAGATCAGGAGATTGCAAGGCTTGAGAAGATATCTGCAAGTATTGTCAGTGAGAAGGATAAACAAGAATTGTTTTTTCATGCGGTATTTACCGGCATAATTCGGCTGGAACGTTCTAAAACCACTTTCACATATGAACAATTTGGCATAGAGGAAATCCTGGATCTCCAAAACAGCGCCATGCCATACGGAAGCAAGGCTCCTTTGTATCAAGCGTTTCTGACCTATAAGGGGCTGGAGGAAGATCTGGCTGAACGGATTCATAAACAGACGGTGAATGCCCTTGATAATATGACAGATGAAATTTATCTTATTTCCGGGACAATCCAGGCCAGATATACTTCCGATTTCCTGAAGATGATTCTCAGCCGGATTGCGGCGGATCCTAAGCGAAAGGAAATCCAGACGTTTTACAACGAGTTTATTCAGGCGCTGCAAAATTATAGGATCACTTATCAATAATATGATACACAGCCGTTTTTCGTATGTATGGTTATAAAATATACATGGGATGGAGGAAAGCATGGAGGAACGTAAGGGCAAAAAGCTTCTTCGAAGCTGCATGAATCAATTAAGTAAGATTACAAAGACAGACAACGGCAGCAATGAGGCTTTATATCCTGTAGTTATCATATTTCTGGGGCATAAGACCGTCTCGCATTTTTCTGCTGTGAGGGAAATCCTGGATACCAACTGGCGAAACGGGGAATATTTAAAATATATCCAGATTACAAAAAACGGAGACGGTTTCCAATGCCTGGACCTGATAACAGGCATCTATGAGAACAATCTTTCTGTCTTTATCGAGCAGTCTTTGGTGGAAATGCTGAAAACCGACGAATACATTTTTCAGAATAAATTGCAGGTCCGGTTAAAATATATCCTTGCAGGTGAGGAAGAAGCTGCTGATGAATATTTTGATCTTATGCTTGACATGAACCTGGGAAAGAAATATAACCTGCTTCAAACCATATTTATAATGATGGACGAAAGCACGGCAGAAAAACGCCGAAGGATCAGTGAATTTCTGCATTTTATTGGGGAAAAAAGAAAAAACACAGAAGATAAATTAGGCGCTGTCTATTTATTGAGCAATTATTTGAAGGATGGAAATGTGCTGTTGGATTATCGCCTAGGGCTGAATTACCGTCTGGTGGCAGACTTGATTCTTCTGGGAGGGAACCGTGGGACAGGCAGCCATGGCAATGCGGAGGCAGTGATTGAGGGCTATAATACTATAAAAACAGCCGCTTATGCCTTGGTGGAAAAGCCGGTACGCAGCATTGCCATTTTCAGCCTGCTTAAGATTATGGAATGTCTGATGAAAGAAAACCTGCGCAGCTATCAGGACTGGTCTAAGGATGCCATGCAGTTGTCCGAAGATCTTCAAGAAAAGCTAGGAATTAGGCGCGGGAAAATCCAATGTCTGGAAGATATCTTTCAAGATCATGTAATAAAGATATTTCCGTCTCCCTCAGAGCTTTCCTATCTGGCCTACATAGACGAAAATGAGTTTAAGGAGATTCACAAAGAAAAGAAAATCTCATTTACCCGGTTAAATCAGGCGACCGGTGGGAACTGGAGCCTGTTTTTTGAGGAGCACTATAAAAAAGAGCTGGATAAGCTTTTGTCTGACCAAAATTTTATTGAAAAATGTCTGACCAAAATTGAAAAAGACTGGCGCTTGGTTCTAACCTATGAAGATGCCTTGTATGGCCTGACAGAAGATCGGGTATTGGAAGCATTGGAGGAATTTTCTGTCTCTGAATCTGACTTAACCGGAAATACCATTGAGGAGAGTGTGCATTCTCATGCTGTGGCAAAAATGAGAACATCCTTCTATTCCGATATGATTCGGAAGCTTTTAAAGCTTCTTACCACCTTTCATTATGAGACAGAGTATTTTCTCCAGACCTACCAGGCGCTGGAAGATGAAATACGAAAAGAGGTTATTGATGAAGAAGATCGGAATATTCGAAACTATTATGAACACTTGGCAGAACATTTTTTGCGTCAGAAGGAAGCTGAAATCTCCAAACGGATTTTTCGTATTGAAAATGACGGAAACGGACTTTGCCGGGAATTAGAGCAGATATTCGGTGAACTGATTGCCAGTGACGCCATATTTTCTATGTCCTTTGAGCAGGAAATGCAGGCCCGATTAGATACCATGAGTGATGAGGCGAGAGTAATGATGGTGAAAAGGGTACTGGAGGAAAAAATAGAGAATAAAATCCGGCTTCGCGGAAGTACTGCCTCCTATGAAAACAATCTGCGGGGTATCTTTTATCTGATGAACAAGGATGCAAAATATGCCAGGGAAGTGAAGCACAGCAATCATACCTTTACTTTGTTTCATTTGAAACGAACTGACTGTATTGAGAAAATTGCCATATATGATCTGGATCCTTTAGGATCAAATGAGTACTGCAATTTGACAGAAATGGCAGGTGAATCACCATGACGTTTGCAATTCGGCAAAATCCAAAGGAATATACCATACGCAGCCTGGACTGTAAAAAAACAGGCAATGGGGATCAGCAGCTTAACTGGAAATACAACAAGGCCAGCCACTTTCTGGTAATAGCGGCTCCGGCAAAAGCAGCCTGGAATCCGGAAGAAAATATGATATCCTGGCTTGAGGAGAATGGAAATGAGCTATTGAAAAATTACAGTATTATGGCAGGGGAGCTTTTGTGGTATTTGATTGAGGAAAGGGATTTTTTTGCTCAGAAAAACAAGTTTATAATTCCGAGAGGCAGCCTGAAAAGCCAGGTTCCATACCGCATAATCATATATCCATGCCAGATCAGCCAGAATGTTTGGGAAATCTATCAGGTTTCCAATCACGAAAATGAAGCCGCTATTCCTGTCCATATTCCAGTAAAGTTAAAATATAAAAATATTAATAAATACTTTATATTTCCCCAACAACGCCTATGCATGTTCCGGCCAATATTTGATTTCACTCAAGATTTCAATCAATTAGAGGGAATCCTCTGCTACAAACCTTCCTGCAGCCGGTGTCATTTTCCTGTATCGGCTGAAAGCATGAGAAATGCCAAGGATGGATGGCTGAGAGTGTGGATTCCTTCCGGCGAGGAGCTGAATGTTTATACAACATTAGAATATAAGAAATACTATTATGTCAGAATAGAAGAACAATAGGGAGGAAAAGAGAATGTTTTTCCGAAAAAGCCTGGACAAATTATTTATTAAAAGGAAATCAGATTCTGTATCTGAAATACCGTTTTCCAAACCAAGGATGATAAAATGTCCTTATTGCTTTGAAGAGTTCTCCCATGAAAATGTCCATTTTAAAGCCATTAGCATAATGTCACCGGATATTGGGGGATTTGACATAGGTGATAATGAATTTAAGAAAGATAGAAAATCCTTGGACAATTTTGAAGGAAAAGAGACAGAAAGCAGTGAAGATGATTTTGGAATTACGGAAGATGAAATGGATCCTTTTGGCAGTTCTGAAGGAACATCAGAGAATCTTTCAGAAAGAGAATATGCCAGGCTGTTTGAGGAAAAACAGGATCCTTTGTTCAAAAAATTCTGGGACAGTTATTCTAATGAACTGTCCTGGGAATATGCCAATTATCCGGTTATTACCGGGAAAGACCCAAGAATGATGAAGGGAAGCTGCCAGCGGGATGGGGACGATATGGTAGTGGCTGTGACAGACCATTATGGGAAAAAGACAACAGAACGAATCTGCCCCTTTTGCCACAACCCTCTTCCTGCTAATTACGGGAAATATCCGGTTTATTTTATTGCTACTGTGGGAATCACAGCTTCCGGAAAAACCGTATATCTATCCCAGCTTTTAAAGGGAATGGATGAATATATGGGCAATGTAAAAATGGCAAGTGTGGAAATGTCTTCTGCTGTCAGCGATTTTTTACAAAAACATCCGGTGAAAAAAGATGTCCCTCTGCCTAAGGGAACTCTGCCAGGGCTTTTAAATCCCCCGCTGTTTTATGCAATTTTAACTGAGGGCGCAGGGTATACGCTTGTATTTTACGATGTGGCAGGAGAGGATTGTACAGACGAAAAGGAAATGAACCGGTATGGAGCGTTTATCAAGAATGCAGACGGGGTCATCATGATCCTGGATCCAGAGCAGTTTATGCAGATTAGCCGGTCTGACGATAAAAATGTTCGTCCCAAGACTGTCCTGGAGGCCATGTACAAGGCTTTTCTGGGACAAGGAAAAACGGGTGTAAAATCAGAAATCCCATTGGCGTTAGCATTGTCAAAAAGTGACAGGCTGGAAAAAACGAACCTGTTTCCTTCCAATTCTAATATTTTTAAGGACATTGATTATAGCAAAGGCAATTTCGGATTTGACTTAGTGCAGTACCGGAACCTTGCCGGTGAAGTCCGGAGATTCTTAGACGGCAATTCTCAGGGAAAAGCAGTCTTGAATGTGGCGGATCGCTTTTTTTCCAGAACAGGATTTTTTGCATTCAGCGCACTGAACTGTGATGTAATAGAGGAAAAAAAGATTATAAACGGACAATCCATTCCCGTCTCAAAACCGGCAGCCCACCCCATTCCCCGTCGTATCGAGGAACCTCTTTATTGGATGCTTTCGGAATTTGGGATTCTGCAGAAGATAGAGCCGCAGCCGCGCTGACTGCACAATCATTTGGGAGGAGTAAAATGGCGAAAATCTATCAATTATATTATACGAGATGCGGAATACAGGAAAAAAAGGCGGGATGGAACATTGTGGCCAATTCAAAGGGCATCCCTGAAACAGCAAAAAACAATTTCAAAAGTCACGCTGCCAATCTGCTCAATACCAATCCCAAGATAGAAGGATTGTCTTTGGCTTTTGATATCCAAACGATTCATGATTATGTGTTTCTTTCACACATTAATTATTACAGCATAAATGAGAACGGGGAAACGGATTCACGAGGCATTTCCTTTATCCATGGCTTTGCAATGCAAAAAGCTGATTATCAGGAGCTTATCCGCGAACCTGAACAATTTCTTGCAATCCAAAAGGATTGCATAATGTTGAATTATAACGGAGAAAAAGAGTTGCCGGTTTTGTCAGCGATTCCCTATACAAAACTAACGCCGGAGCCTTTGCTGGATAAATATCACTTGAAACAGGATTCGTTTGATAACCTGATGGGATGCATTTGCTGGGCTATGAATAGCGTAGGAAAAAGTCTGACTATCATACCAGAATCACTCCACATAAACGAATTAAAAAATGTGTCTCAGGAGATTACCTTTTTGATCCTGCGCTATATGCCGTACTCTTTGCGGATGAAGGTAAGTGTATTCTCAGGTATCCGTCAGGGAGCTGCCTTGTGCTTTTCTGACCATATACCAACGGAAGGAGCATGGTTTTGTCTGAAAACAGGCGAGTATAAATGCCCCAATATGCCAAAATATGATTTTATCTCGTACTTCAGCAATATCAGGTTGAAAGGTTTTCTGCGAGACAATATCTTAGAACGTCAGGATCACTTTATTAATGTAACATATGGCAGAAGATTTGAGAATCTGGAGTTTAGACATGTAGAGCTGTCATACCATGTATCAAGGCCTGAGACTCTGCAAAAACTGTCTAAAGAAAATCTGGATAAATATATGGAAGAAGCCTTGTCCGATTCAAATATCATTCCAAATATCAACTATGAAATGTTGGATGAGTATTATGCCAAATTGATAGAACAGTATATGCAAATGGGTTGGACATTTTCTTCTCAGAAATTTTTAAATAAACTGCAAAAACGATATGAAGCTACAAATTGTCAATATCTAAAAAATGTGTTTGTTTCTTATTATGTTAAACACCAATGCTTTGTAGGCGCAGAACAGGCTTATGAATTGCTGTATGATTTGGAAACCGTCAGATCCGAAGACTTTCAGGATTTTTTTAAGGAGATAAAAAAACATTGTCCGGAATTTTATAATGATTACTCTTTAAATTACAAACTAAAACGGAGGATTGCCAATTATAGTGATTTAATGGCTGTGTGGGAAGAAAAACAAAAATTCCTCAGCATTCCTGAAGGCAAAAAGCTGCTGGATATTATGGAAAATCTCTTTAAAAAAGAAATGGCAGCATCAGATAATAACTCACAGCGGTATGAGATTTGTAAAAGATATGAGAAATTTTTCAATAATCTTCTTTTGGTTTATCAAAACGGCAGCAGTTCGTTTATTCAGACGGTTAACGAAGAATATTGGAAATATTTCCGGATCCAGGAATTTACATATAAGAATCTCAACGAATATAGGGATATGGAAGCATTACAAAAAGAAAATCCCTTTGTTTGTGAACCAGTAAAGCGGCTTCTTCAGGTAAGGGAATCCCTGCTTCAAGAGATCGATGCAGCAGATTTTCAAGATATATTTTTCACGGATTCTGTACTCTTGGACGAAAATATGCGAAGTCGTCTTGTACAGGAGCTGCGCGAGGAGGCTATCAATAAGAAAAAAATATCACTGGATGCTTGCCTTCTTTTGAATTTCCATTCCGGACAAAGCTTTGATTTGAAACAATTAGCAAAGGACTTGGAAAAGATCAGTTGGATAGACTCTGAACGAGATGGCCGGCCGGTTTTATACGATGCTGTAAATTCCAGCAAAGTTTTGAAACAGGGCAGTAAAAATGAGAATATCCTTAAATATGCTCTTAAGGAAGCCGTAAAGACTGACCGTTCAGATATCCTGCAAAAGCTATATCAATATTATTTTCCCAAAACATCCGGATCGGATTTGGATAGGTATTTGCTGGATATTGTCCAGAAATGGCAATTATTTCTGGCAATTTCCATGACTCAGATCCTGCTGGCAAAATATGTGATGGGGGTGAATCCTGTTTTGGGAAAGGTTACGGCTGCTGTCGGACTTACTTTTACTGTTATTGGCCTTTTGGTGAGCATGTATTTTGGCGATACAAACTCATTTCATATTATTCATGAAGGAAACAATGACGTGATCCGATGGATGATCTTCTTTATAATTTTATCCGTAATTTCTTTGGCATCAGCAATAATCCTGTCCGGGACATGGATAAATATAATCCAAGGGGCTGTAATTGTACTGCTTCTGACAGGAAGGCTGTGTTATGGAACCATAAAAACAACCTGAGCTTTTGCTCTGCATGATTCAGAGGGGAGACATTATGGGGATATCAAAGCGAATGCTGTTTGGAACAGCATTCACAGGAGGAGTATACTTTTTCCTGGGAGAGCTGTTATTTCGTGGGCTGAAAGAAAAGATGTATATGCCGCTTCTGATTGGATTCTACTTTTTGGGCCTGATGATATTTGTGATAATGGGAATCCGGATCATCGGTGCAACGATGACCCGCTTGATCCGTCCATACCGCGATATTACTCTGCGCTGTTTACTCCTGTGTCTGGCTATACTGGCAGCAGGCTGTTTTCTGGAGTTCCTCTATGAAAAATGTTTCCAAGAAAAATTTACAGAACCTGTCTCATATATTTTTGCAATCGATAATTCCGGATCTATGGCAGACAATGATCCAGAGAACAAACGTTATGATGCCATTCAATCTGTTTTGTCACTAAAAAAACCAGACTTTTCTTTCGCCGTCTATTTGTTTGCTGATACAAGTCAGCAAATCCGCTCCATGAACCCCATATCCCATGGAACAGAATTTTACATGGAAGCTCCTGGCGGCGGCACAGGAATACAGACTGTACTGGGAAATATCTATAACGAGATCAACAATAAAACACTTGAGCTGGGAGATAACAGCAGGGTGCTGCTTTTTACTGATGGCGCTGCTACAGATATGAAACCTTTTCTGAGCAAGGTACACTTAAGCAACATATTGGACCAATATGCTAAAAGAGGAATTTCCATCAGCACCATAGGTCTGGGAAATACAAACGACCGGCTAATGGAATTGATTGCAAAAAAGACCGGCGGTATCTATGTGCCGGTAGAGGATACAGCGCAGTTAGAGGATGCCATGGAACAGGCGGCAAAAGCTAACGGCAAGCGGAATCTTCTGGACTATCGAAGCTATGTAAAATATGATTGGTTTTTTGTCCTGCTGCGCATAACAGCCATCATTGTGCTGGGATTGTTGTTGGGAATGGTAAAAATGTATCTCTGCGAACCATTTCTTGAAACCCATCTCCTCTGGAAAACTTCTGTAGGCTGCAGCCTGGCCGCCGCCGCATGTGTGGAGCTGGGGATGAACCACCTGGGGTTTTCTCCCTCTCTTATGCGATTTTTCATGTGTGTATTGCTGGCGGAAGGAACATTAGGGAAAAAGGGGTTTTTTGATTCAGGGGAGTATAATTTGTACCGGCATTTTTAGAGGTTTTTTAATCTTTTTCATAGCTTGACAAATTTTCAGCATAATCTTATGATATGATTAGTTGCAGGAAACAAAACGTCATCTCAGATACTATTTTGCAACTGATATATTATAAAATCACTTATAAAAAAGGAAATATCTATGGATAAAGATACCGTAAGTAAAATGCTGGAAAATGCAGAAAAGGAGGACTTGCTTGATATCATATCAAATATGTCGCAGGCCAATCACAAAGCAGAAAAAATAATTCTGGACTGGTGCAAAAAAAATAATAAAAGTCAGCAGAAAAAAGCAGCAGAGATTGAACTGGAAAATCTTTGGCAGGATGTCCAGCCAATTATCAATGAATTTAATCAATATGGTGGCGGTCCTGACTCGGAAATGGATGAGGTCTGCGATAACCTATGGAAAATGGATGAAATAGTTAAGCAAAACGATATATCCTGGGAAACACGGGTTGTAATTCTTGATAAAATGCTGGAAGAATTTAATATAGGAAATAGCGGATTTGACGACATATTGATTGATGTGGCCAGTTCATTTTGTAATAGCCCAGACGAAAACAGATATTTTGCAGATGCATTGGCAAAAGGGTCCAGCGGTTATTACAGAAATTATGCCGCTCAACTTTACCGGCATATTGGAGATGAAGATCAATTTTTAAAAACTAAGCTTGATAATTTGAGATATGGTTCAGACTATGTAGAGGTTGCCAAGTATTATGCAGAAAAACGGGATCGAAAAAAAGAGATGGAGTACATATGGAAGGGTCTGGAAAGATGTAATGGAAGACTAGATGAGCTGATCAACTATGTGGCGCCTATTTATATAAAAGAAAACCGTGATGCAGAACTTCAGCGTTTATATCAGTTTATACTAAAGACCAAAACGGATCTTAATATTTTTGCAATGGCAAAACAGATGTATAAATATTACAGTATAAAAAATGATTATGAGTCAAGGAAAAGAACGCTTTTGCTTATTTTAGATACTTGTCAAAAAGACGAAATAAAAAAATGGTTTAAACTCTCTAAAAGTACTCTGTATGCAGAAGACTGGCAGAAGGAATATGAAGGCATTTTAGAAAAAGTAAAGAAAACAGATCAAAAATTTTATTTGGATATCTGCATGGAAACTGGAAGGGAAGATATTGTATTAACTTGTCTTCAGAATACCAGATATAGATATGATTATTGTAGTGTGGATTACAACCAATATTTCAGCAAACGATTAGCTGAAAAATATCCCAATGAGATTCTGGAAATCTACTGGGGAAATGTTAATAACCTTCTTACTATGTCAAATAATAAAAACTATGAGACAGCGGTATTCTTTTTACGAAAGATCAAATCTTTAATGAAAAAGAATGAAAAACTGGAAGAATGGGAGATAAAGTTTCGTGAATTAAAAGAAAAGAATAAACGAAAACGGAATTTCATGGCATTGATTGGAAAACTTTAACATGTAAGTTCATTTCCAGTTATGATTACTTTAAAAGTAAAGTCCTGCCGCTGATTAGGCGGTATGTATTCAAGGTTGCTGTGTTCCGGCGGCGCACGTTTAGCAACGACCGAAGCAGAACAGAGAGCCAAGTGCGCCCGCCAGACTTTCATGTGTGGTGGTGCTTCTGTTGCCAGGCGCATGGAGGTATTGTAAATACTCTGAAACATAATGTAGTGCAGACCAGGCAAAATCCTGCTAAGCCGTCTACATTACAATATGAATGGGGTAAGGCTCATATGTAAGTAGGTAATCGGTTCTTTCCAGACTTAGTTGAAAAGATTATTTTTATCATGTAATAACGTGATATATTTGAATTTTGTTGATGAAATATTTATAAAATCAACAAACATTGGAAAGAACCTATTTCTTACTTACCATTATTCCGTCCTCCCGGACATATTCAACCTTTTTAACAGCAGCAATTCCGCAATCGTAAAATCATAATCGTCATCTATATCAATTGAGCTTCTTTTCGCCATGATATACGCAAAGGATTTCTCTCCGTATAACTTTCCCTTTCTCATCAGCAAGTCAATACGCTGTATATAGATAGCTCCATTTATTCTGTAAAATTGCTGTGATTGCTGCCTTCTCCCTACAATATTTAAGTCAACAAAATTATTTAATGAACCATTTTCTGGCAAAACATTGCACAATAATGGTGAATATTCCGTTTCGCAAACACTTACAACAGCCTCTGCTTCCTTTTTTTCAAATATATGAAATGCCGCTATGATATCCCCATAAGTTCTCAAAGGGGAAGTTGGCTGCAATACCGTAACTGTATCAAATTCATTTCCCAATCTCAGATATTCGTTTATCACAAATCTCACTGTATCCCAAGTGCCAGCTTCATCTGTAGACAACTTTTCACTCCTCAAAAACGGCACGTCAGCACCATATTGCCTAGCAATATCGGCATACTTCAAACTATCTGTTGACACATGCACACACTCAAATTGATTCGAATTGATAGCAGACTCAATGGTATATGCCATCAATGGTTTACCTGCAAACATTCTTATATTTTTATTTTTTAGGCCCTTTGAACCGCTTCTGGCTGGTATTACTGCTAAATTTCTCATACAATGTTCTATCCTTGTCCCTTTCACCATTTTATTGGCTCTTTCTTCGAGAGCATTGCACAAAATCAATTACATATCTCACTATGCGCCTGATTTTTGCACAGCGTTCTCGAAGAAAAATCCTGCAGACTATCGGTAAGTTATTTCAGGACAGTTCCTTAATTATTTCTTTAACGGCATTTACAACCTGTTCCAGTTCACTGTTTATAATATTAGTCGAACATGGCAAAGTTACTATCCTATCCCATAAATGCCCTGCAGTCTCAAGAGAATCCGCCTTAAATGCATTCCTATACGGCTTCTGCAAATGAATCGGTTTCCAAAAGCTTCTGCCCTCTATACCTTTCTCTTTCAAGCCGGTACATATCTCCCTAACCCTTTCTATCCCGCCCTTATCTGTCACGATTCCGGAAAACCAACAGGCGCTCCTCACATCATTGTTTTCTGGAAATAGCGAAATCCCTTCAATTCCTCTAAATTTCTTATTATAGTATCTGCGAATTTCGCGCTTTCTTTCCACCAGTTTTTCCATGCGTTCCATCTGGGCACATCCGATTGCCGCCTGAACATTTGTCATGCGGTAATTATACCCAACCATATCGTGATCGTACTCAGATGTAACCCTGGCAGTAGTGGTTATATGTTTTATTTTCTTCATCAATTCCTCTTTATCGCCTAAAACCATTCCACCGCCACCTGCAGTAACTGTCTTATTCCCGTTAAATGACAAGATAGTCAAATCCGCCAACCTGCCAATTTTTTTCCCTTTATACTCCGCCCCCACCGCTGCTGCCGCATCCGCAATTACTGGAAGATTATACTTTTCGGCAATCTCCTGGATTTTATCCATATCCGGTATTTCTCCCAATGTATAAACAGGCATAATTGCCGCCACCCGCCTGCCAGATTCCTTGTGGATTACCCTGCCGTCTATAATTGTTGCTTTTCTCAAAAGCTCATCTTCCAAATCTTCTGCACTCATGCACCAATTTAAAGGATCAATGTCCATCAGCCAAGGAATTGCTTTGCAGTGTGCCACCGCATTTGCTGTCGCAATAAAAGTAAATGTAGGGATTATTACAATTTCCCCCTCCTCTACGCCGCATCCCATCAGGGCAGCGTGCAGTCCTGTAGTTCCTGATGACGTTGCGACACCGTATCCTGCACCAGCCTTTTTTGCAGTCAATTCTTCCAGCTCATTCACATATTCTCCGACAGAAGAAATAAATGTGGTATCTATGCAGCGGTTCAAATATTCTCTTTCCCGCCCATCCAAATCAGGCACAGCCAGTGGTATCATTTTGCACTCACCTCACTTCCCTCAAACACATTCTCCTTATACCAGCTATAGGTTCTCTCTATCCCATCTTTCAGGCATACCTGCCCTCTATAACCAATACACTGTTCCACTTTTAACATCTCCGGGCATCTTCTTGCAGGGGAACCTATTGTGGCTGGTTTTGCCTCAATAAGAAGATTTTTCCCGGTAATTTCCAAAATCATTTCAGCCACTTTCAAAATAGAAACTTCTGGCTGCTGATTTCCAACATTATAAGCCTCCCCCAATGTTTTATCGCTTTCAGCCAATAACCTTATCATTTTTACCGCATCCGAAATATAACAAAAGGTTCGGCAATGATCTACAGAAAAGACCTCCAGTTTGTCTCCGTTCTTTGCCGTAAAAGCTTTCTTTAATAATTCTGGAATTACATGGGACATCCCCATCCTCGGCCCATAAAAATTATGGGGCCGGATAATGGTAAATGGCAATCCGCTCTGATTCATAACCGCCTCTCCATATATCTTTGACAGCATGTAGCTTGTCCTGGGATTGTCTAATGGCATAACCGTCAGAGGAGTTGTCTCCGGGGTTGGAATTTTCATCTCATAATACTGCAGGGTTCCTGCATATATTTCACTTGTGGAAGCAAAGACAAATCTTTTTAAATGTTTTTGCCTATGTCCCAGTTCTACCAGATGAAAAAGCAGCTTCACGTTTTTTTCCAGCGCGTCATAAGCATGATTCAGCACATTTTGTACACCTATAATTGCTGCCAAATGAAAAATATAGTCATATTCCTCTCCCAGCTTCATCACATTCTCACGGCACATTAGGTCGGACACAAAAAAAGAAACCCTTGCATCCTTTTTTAATTCCTTTAAAAACTTGTCTTCTACGCCCCTTGAGAAATTGTCGGCTAAAACAACCTCATACCCATTGTCTAAAAGTTCTTTTGCCAAATGATATCCTATAAAGCCTGCTCCGCCTGTAATCAATGCCTTCATGATTTTCTCATCTCCCTATACTTACTAAACTGATTTTTTTCCGTTTTCTTATAGCCTGACGCTGTTCTTCGCTGAGGACACAATTCGCATCAAAAATCAAAGTCCCATTGTCTAATTCAGCGTTTTGAAAATCTATATCTGAATATTGTTTATGCTGAACCGTGAATATGATTGCGTCAAACCCACAAAAATCTGGTATCTCCGAAAACACGGGCAATTTCATTTCTGTCCAGTCGGACACTAAAGGATCCTGGCAGACAACTTCCGCCCCCCTTTTTATTGCCTCCCTGACAAATATTTCCGTAGGAGAATACCGGGTATCCCCTACATCCTGACGATAACTCACTCCCAAAACCAAAAGAGCCTTTCCCTTTAAATTACCATCCAGTAATTTTTCTATTTTGTTTAAGCTGACAAGCGGCATAGCATTATTAGTACGAACTGCATTTGTACTAAAAGGGAACTCCATCCCTTCAAGTTTAAAAAGCTCTTTTGCTGCTAACGGCGCAAAATAAGGATCTTTAGTCAGACAATATCCTCCCACGCCAAATCCAGGCTGGCGCATATTAGAATGTGTCGGCCTCATTCGGATCGCATCTATGACTTCAAAAAGATCCACACCTATTTCCTCTGCAAACCTGCCCCATTCTTCCATAAACGCAATTGTTGTGGCACGATATGAATTTTCCAGGACCTTAGCAATCTCTGTGGATGTAGTTCCTTGTAACCTGACAAGCGGATATTTATCTGTTTTAATCACACTCTCTAAAAAAATCTGGCATTTATTCGCCGACTCGTCATTTACACCCGAATACACTCGCCAAAAATTCACAATAGAATCAAAATAATTTTCTCCTGGCATAACACGCTCATAAGAATGCGCAATAAATACTTTATCTGGATTTAACCCCCTGCATATAAACTCATCAGCAAGGATCGGCTTTACTATTTTTTCGCATGTTCCTGGAGGGACGGTTGTTTCAACCATAATCAACGTATTTTCCTTTATATAGCTGCCGAGAGTATGTATAGCACCCTTAAATAAATCCAGATCTAAAATCGGTTCACCCTTTTCTCCATACTTAATATCCAGGTTAATATCAACAACTACAATATCAGCTAACGCAAAGACATTGACGTCAGTAACTGCCCAGATATTTCCGTTTTCAATGGCGTCTTTAAGGGCCTGCTGTATTTTCTTATCATTGTTTTCAAATGGGAACTTTCCACCATTAATCGACATGACCTTCTGATACCCCAAATCATTAGGCACATCCACTCCAATAACATTATATAAAGGATGTCCTTCCCTATTTTTTGCGTTTGCAATCGCTAATGCCATTGCTGAACCTACAAAACCGAGTCCCTGGACACAGACTGTTTTTTTATCTGGCGTAAAAGTTTTTGGTAAAGATATCAATTTTTTCTCTCCCTCTTATTGATTCATTGGTATATTATAAAATTGTTTTTTTAAATTAATATTTGACGTATACAATACCTGCTTTATAATTTTTACTATTTGTTCCGATGCATGCCCTTCCCCATATGGGTTGACTGCATTTGCAGCATAGTCTTTAAACTGCTCATCCAAACCTTTTCTTATTGCATTTACGATTGCCTCTGTTTTCACCTGGCAATTTATGATATTTTGGGCCTGTATTCTCCCTTTTTGCCTATCCCCTATATTCACTGTGGGAACTCCAAAAGATGGAGTCTCTAATATTCCGCTGGAGGAGTTTCCGATTACAATCGCTGCATATTTTAATGCTGTTAAATATCTGACTAACCCTAAACTGTATACAGCTATGCATTGCTCAGGCCTTTTTCCCACATATGCATCAATCAAAGAATTTATCCGCAGCCCTCCGGCATCTGCATTTGCCTTTGTAAAAATGATCTTCAAATGATCTGTTTGTTCTAATGCCTGAAGTAATTTCAAAAAATCATCTTCTGCTGTGTCATCTTCCAGTGTTACAGGGTGAAAAGTCACTACTGCAAATCTTTCTTTAAGAGAAAAATCTAACGATCTCTCCAATTCATCTAAGGTCATCAGCTTCACATTTTTTGCATTTTCAACTCCAAGTCCGCCTACATTAAATACCCTGTCCGGATTTTCCCCTAATTGTATAACCCTGTTCCGATACTCCTCACAACTTGTAAAATGCAAATAGCTCATTTTTGTTATTGCATGGCGGATACATTCGTCTATAGCGCCTTCCGTTGTCTCGCCGCCATGTATATGCGCAATGGGAATCTGATAATTCATAGCGACAATCGCCACAGAAAGAAGCTCATATCTGTCCCCCAGCAAAATGATAAGATCCGGCCTCTGTTTAGAAAGAAAAACATCAAAACCCTCTATCGCCTTGCTCATAGCAGTATTGATATCATGTATTTTATCTTCCTTTTGCAGAATATCAATTTTGGCATCTATAAGGAAACCATCCCTTTCGATATCTCTATATGTATTTCCATAAGCCCCATTCAAATGAGCGCCTGTTACTACTAAAGTCAGCCTCAGTTCAGGATCTTTTTTCAATCTTTTGAGCAATGGGAACAGCAGATGATACTCCGCTCTCGTCCCTGTAACAACACATATATTTTTCATGCCCTATTTACCACCCCTAAATTTGGATCAACTCATCTGCCTTAAAATCACGTATTGCTCTCCGCCCCAAGACATGGTTCCATTCCATTGGAGAAATTCCACTACCAGGGCGCTTGGCCGTCAGATTATCTTCTGTAAACAGCTCTCCACACTTTATGTTTCTGGCCGCCACTATGCTTTTCCGTGCAATATCCATATTTTTTCTTTCTGAAGCAGACGGCTCTTTTTTTCCGTCTCCAAAAGCTTTCTCCACATTCCGTATACAGCGGACCATCCGGATTAATTCATCAGGTTCCAGGCTCGCTTTGTGGTCAGGCCCTTCTAATCCTTTATCCAGAGTAAAATGCTTCTCAATAACGGATGCTCCCATGGCTGCTGCCGCAATAGGAATTTCAATCCCTGGTGTATGATCCGAATATCCCGCCGCAAGGCGGAAATGGTCTTTTAAAGATACCATTGCATTCAGATTTGCATCTTCATATGGCGTGGGGTACTGCGTGTTGCACTGGAGAAGAATCATATCATCTGTACCGCAATTTTGCAGTAAATCTACCGCCTGTTCTATCTCCAAAAGCGTGCTCATGCCCGTTGATAAAATAACAGGCTTTCCCGTTTTAGCTATCTCAACAAGATACGGGTAATTGGTTATCTCACCAGAAGGCACTTTCCATCTTTTCACCAAACCGTCCAAAAAATGTATACTTTCAATATCAAACGGCGTTGAAAGAAATTCGATTTTCCGTTGATCACAGTATTCCTTCAATCTTATGAAATCATTTTGAGACAATTCCAGGGACTTCAGCATCTCAAATTGATTCTGTGACTGGCCGGTTGTCTGTTTTTGATAATTTGCCTTTTCGGCTGTCCTTGTCACCAGCCTCTCAGTACGGAATGTTTGAAATTTTACGGCATCCGCGCCAGCGCTTTTGGCAATATCCACCAAATCTAACGCCAGTTCTAATTTTCCGTTATGGTTCACTCCCGCCTCTGCTATAATGTATATTTTGTTCATTCTTTTCCCCTGACAGCCTATCTTTTATTTAAATTTTGCATTTTTTCTCCATCCTTAAACAGCATATTATCTTCTATATTTTTTCTAACAATACTTCCTGCACCTATGATACAATTTTTTCCTATATTAACTGATTGAATTATTGTTGAGTTGGCTCCTATGAGGGTATTCCTGCCTATATTGGACCCGCCACATATGACCGCTGATACTGCAATATGACAAAACCTTCCTATTTGGCAATCATGCTCAACAATGGCAGCCGTATTGATAATTGCCATTGTTCCAATAAATGCATTTGAATTAACAACTGCATTTTTCCCAATAAATACTCCTTCTTCTATTTGAGCATCCATGGCCACCACAGCAGAGCAATCCATTATTATAGGCAAGATATAACCGATTTCCTTCAATTTCCTATATAATCTGTCCCGGATATCGCCCTTTCCTAAATATGCAATACCCACAAAAGCATAGTGAATCCCGGAATCATATATTTTCTGCAGATCGTCATCATTTCCTATCACTTTATGGTTTCGATAAGAAAAATTACTATCCATGTTTTTGTCAACAAACCCTGCTATATGGAACCTGCCGCTTTGCTCAATGCTGTCTGTTACTGATCTGGCATGCCCTCCGCAGCCCAGCAAAACAATATCTTCCATTTGTGTATCACTCCTCCTTTCATATTTTTCATTTCATCAAACTGGCCCATATCAAGCCATGCATTTTCGCCAATAGAATAACTCACTACTTGTTCTATTGCATTAATGATGATATTTTGCTTAGTTAATCAATTTATAGACCCTAAAATTTGAGTTTTCATATATACAAACCCCGTATGCATCATCCAAATAGAAAGACGGGTTTACTTGCAGATTCTGCAGAAAAAAATCAACTCCATTTTGTATTAATTCTTTTGCTGCTTTAAAATCTCCGCTTAATAGTCTTTCGATAATATCTTTTCGTCGCTTTACTTCCTCTTTATTGGCAGAGTATTTACCATCATTCCAAATATACCGCTCTGAAAAAACGCCGGCAACCATTTCTAATGTCTGACCATTTGAATCAAATATAGAGTCTATAGCAATAATATCATCTTCTTTTGTATTATTTTTAAGCCATTCATATGCCTCCAGATCAGTTCTTGTGGCATAATATATTTGATGATTTGATTTGTCTAATTGATTATTCTTACACAAAATCCCCTGTCTGGCTCTTGGATATGCCAGGGCACAAAAACTGCTAAAGTTTAAATAACCAGCGATTATTACTGCTGCAAGTAAAAAATTTAAATAACAATATTTAATGCGAGAAATGCTTTCAATAGCGTAAAATCCTCCACCAATTCCAAAAGGAATTATGGACATAACAAAATACATTTCACTGCCTCCAACTTGTTTTGTAGTAATTGTCAATATAATACCCCAAATACAAATCGCTGTTGTAATGGCTAAAGTTAAATCAAACTTTTTTTGAAAAAGTAAATAGATTAGAACTCCTAATGCAACTAAAAATAGTAAAATAGATGCTTTATTAATATTATAGATATACAATATTAATGAAATTATCTTTGTTATTTTATTATCAGGAAAACCATAAATACTTTTTAGATTTAAAAAAATCGGTTGTGCAAACGGATTCAATTTAAATGCTTTTGAAACTCCTAAAAATTTCAATCCAGAATCAGAGGCAGTAACCTTGCCTGAAATAAAGAGAAAATATACTATCAAAAAAGCGCTAAGCCATATACTGCCAAGCAGCATTCCCCTTTTATAATTTTTTTGAAAAATATAATTAACTGCTGCAATTCCAAAGCCAATAAGAACAACAATCCCAACTGGTCCTTTGCATCCTGTTGTCATGGCAACTAAGAGCCCTGATAGAATTGCTTCTTTTATTGATAAATTTTCTTGCTCTTTTAACTTTAAAAGTTCATAGATAGAAAGCATACCGAAGATATAACCATAGTCATATCCAAATGGGCAAAAATAAATATGCCATATATATGTTAGCGAAGATCCTTCTGTGAATAATACAATAAATAGGGCTAGGAATAAAAATTCCTTTTTTTTAATCAATTTTGAGAACAACGTATATGCAGCAGATACTAATAATATAGCAGGAATAAAGAAAGAGAAATAAAAGCTTAACACGGTTATATTAATGCTTGTAATCTTGCTGGATTGTGCTAATAATATACTGGAGAAATAATGATAATTAAATGATTCTCCGCATAATCGATAATCCTGTGGCGGAAATCCTTTTGTAAAAGAGATATTGTTTCCTATCCAAAAAAGCCAATCTACATAATATCCATTTATATCGATTTCATTAGGGATTGTATTAACAAATGATACTGTTAATAAATCTAATATAAGAATAAGAAAAATAAATGTAATGCATAAAATCCAGTTGAAATTTGTACTATCTAACTTTATTTCCTTATGTTTTTTGAATATATATATTGCAGAGCTTAAAAACAGCAAGAAGGATAAAGGAAATGAAAGCGTTTGAGCTTTAAATATAGCAAGAATTAAATACTCAACCAATAATAGGATCAAGCCTAATGCATAACTAATGGCAAGAGCCACTATACAATCACCGCTTTTTACCCCCCATAAATGATACGCTGCATATCCAGGCAGTAAAATACAAAGCAGTTGAAAGAGAAAATAGTTAATGCCCATATGTAATGACAGATTATGAAATATGCAAGTTATCAGCATGAAAAATAATAGCATTATTTGTAGAACAACAAACCATACCCTATTCTTATATTTTGAAAATATCATTTGTTTCTTCCAATCATTAAATATAAATTTTATTTAAAATAAATACACTATTTTTTCATTAGTATCAATCATAAATTTTAACCTTATCGGTTTCTACACAACACTTCAATCAATTTTTCTTTCATCTCAGCTTTTTCTTCTATTTCCATAATGTCTGTAATCAAAGGTTTTAAATCGTAGTAAACTATACGAATCTCATATGAAAGCAAATTTGTATCAAAAATTATATAAGAACATCCTTTTCCATCTCTTTGCTGTCCTAGAGAACCGGGATTAATAATAGTACATCCATTTGACAATTTACGTATCATTTTATGGTGGGTATGTCCAGAAAACACAATATTTATTCCTTTATAATCTTCAAAGTTCTGAATTACTGTATCTGGATAAATTCTTCCGTTTAGTGAATCAGTTATAGTACCATGAAGGAAAACCAGTCGAAGTCCATCTGCTTCAAATTCAAACCTGTCAGAGAATGAATATAAAAATTCAATATTATCTATACTGATTTTTGAGGACACTTTTTTATACGAATTGCCATATCTTTTTACAAGTTCCTGTTCCTCTCTTTTCCCTTCAAGCAAGTCCAAAAACATCCGGTCATGATTGCCTAAAAGACATTGAACTTTTTTCTCTCTGAATATTGAAAGAATTTTGTCCGCTTCATAGTAGTATCCAAAAACATCTCCGCCAAAAATCAACCTGTCATAAGATATATTCTTAATGTCTTTAAAGAATTGTTCAACAGCATATCTATTACCGTGCACATCCGAAAAAAATATGATTTTCATGTAAAATGATTCCCTCTTAATTATTATGAGATTTACTATTCATGGCATCGGAAATATCTTTAAGGGAATCTTCTATTGAATATTGGATAAATGTGCCTATGGCACATCTTAATTTCGAAATGTCTATATCCCATATAAAACTATCAGCAGGATCTGTATTTTTAGAAAAAACAATTTTAGAATTGCTACGTAATACGGCAATGCACATTTTAGCTAATTCATAATTAGATACTGTTTTCCCAGAAGCCAGATTATAGATTCCACAGGGAATTTCCTTTTTCATTATTTTTTCAATAGCAAAAGCAATATCTCTCACATCAATATAATCCTGACATCGGGTTCCTTTTCCTAATAATGTAATGTTATCATCTTTTAAAGCCTGATTCAAAAAAATTGGTACAACTGTTTTTACCGGCATACCAGGTCCTATTGGTGAAGGAATCCGCAAATGGATAATATCTATTCCTATTCTTTCTAATTGATTCAATATATATTCACCGGCTGCTTTTGTAGCATGATACATGGTGTATGGATTTATATTTGAATTCTCTTTTATAGGAACAATGTTAGGAATTCCGATTATGGGAATACTTGAAAGGTATATTACTTTTTTTACCTGTTTTTGAATTGCAAGAGTATATATTCTATGAGTCCCCAGACAATTCGTCCGAATAAGCGATTCACTGTCATCCCTTTTGTTGAGGGATGCCGCAGCATGAATGATTACATCAATTTTCAAATCCATAAATTGGTCAGGAGCTTTCTCCATAGAGATATCCCATGGTATATACCTATTAACTTGGATCAAGGATTTCTCCTTTGTTCCAGAACCAATTACATAATGATTTTTCCTAAGTTCTCGTGCAATCCACCCTCCGACAAATCCATTGGACCCTGTTATGAGCACATTCATTTTCCGATAAATTATCCTTTCCGCCTATGTGCAATCTAAAGAACCATAGGAAACCTGAAACTTATTCATATTAACAATTTTATTCTTGTGCTGCATGTCCTTTGCTGCATTTCCTAATAAGTACATTTCCTCATCATATCGATATACTTCTCCTGATATGATATGAAAACAGGGTTCTATAGATTCTTCAAAAACATATTCCCGTATCATAGCTTCCACATCACAAAAACCAAAGTTTGCACGAATAGCAGTTGTGCCTGAAAATCGTACATTTAGTTCAAAACATACGGGATTTCCGGTTGCATCTAACCGCATTTGAATATTTAATGGTCCACGAGGGTTAAAGGCCATACAGATTTTTTCTGCCTCTCTGCGGATTTTTTCATTATCCACAATTTCTGCCCATATTGTGGTTCCTTTATTTAACATACGATGCATTATAATCATATCCACAAGGATTCCATTCCGATCACAATAACATCCAACTGTATATTCCGAATTATTATCTCCTATATATTCTTCCAAAACATAATTTTGGAGATGTTCAATTTGCTTTAACTGTATATCATTATAAACCATATGGATTCCCTTCGAGCTTTTTCCGCAGCGCGGCTTTGCAATAAAAGGAAATTCCACTTTTTCAATAAATTCTTTAACTGCAGCCTTATCCTCTAATATGCAATATTGAGGATAATTACATTTATTTTCTTTCAGCCATTGAGCTGTTAAATACTTATCTTGTCCAATAAGTAACTGTTCATAAGAAGAAGACACAAAAACAGAGTGGGTCTGGCAGCATAGTTCATGAATATGTTCTGCAATTTTTTTAATAATTTCTTCTACCCCTGTTAGGATAATATCTACTTTTCGCTTGTTGCAAAGGTCTATAAGCCAAGCCATAAAGTCATCATCTGCTGCATAAGGAGACAAGCATGCTTCATCGCACATATACAAGCCTGCAGAAAACGGAGAAATACAGGCACCTATGATACACAACTCCATCCTTGATTTTTTTAATGCTTTAATGATACCCTGGCTCACATTACCGCCGACTCCTAATACCAGTACATTTATCATATTTTATCCTCGATCTATAGTTTAAATTGAAGACTATTTTTTCCCTCTAGTTTATAACTTCTAGGAGGCGTATATACGCTCCATGCATCTGTGGTATGAGAGATATATGCGCCAGCGCCTACCAATGTTCCATCATTGATTTCAATATTATTTTTTATTGTAGAATTAGCTCCAAACATGCAGAAGTCATGTATCACTATATTTCCGGCAACAGCCGTTGAAATAGTAAAAAAATTATAATTGCCCACATGGGTGTCATGAGCCACATGGGCTGCCGGCCAAAATATATTTCCGTTTCCAATTTCTGTGTTTTGCCCAATTATAACGCCTTCCATAAAAATATTTCCATAACCGATTTTTTGAGATTGAATCAACGCTGTGGGATGGCAATAACTTGCAATGGAATATCCCCGTTTTCTTGCAGATTCCATCTTTTCTTTTCGAACCTGATTCATTTTTGTATAGCCGATACAAAAGAGAATGCTGTGTTCATCTGGAGTAAAATAATTCTCCAAATCCTCAAAAGCATACACAGAATACCCCCCCCTATGGTTTTCCAGTAAATATTTCTTATCTACACAAAACCCTTTTATAGTTACTTCTGAATCTTGTTTCAGCAAATGAAACATTTGCATTGCAAACTGTTCTAAACCAAAAATTATTATATTTTTCATGTTCTTTTAGTCAGCCTCCATGATTTCGTCCCGCTTAATTTAACCTTTTTCTACATTAATCATTTCCTTAATTACATATTGAGGAGAATTATTAATACAAATAAATATCCTTCCAATATATTCTCCAAGCATTCCAAGCATTAACATTATCAGCCCACTGGAAAATAAAATAACTGCCATCATGGAACTGTATCCAATAAGCACTTTTGGGATAAGGAGTTTTTTGATAATAATGTACATCCCAAACAGAAAGCCCCACAGTGCAAACAAAAACCCTAAAATCGATGCGATCCGCAAAGGTTTTACAGAAAAAGAGGTAAATCCATTTGCAAAAAGGGAAATAGATTTTGCTAAAGAAAATCCGGAGGCATTATTATCTGCACGGTTCCTATTTTCCATAGGAATTTTTTTAATTCTTTTTGTAACCCTTACTATTAACCCTTCAAGAAACGGAAATGGATTTTGATATTTTATTACTTCATCACATACAAAACGTTTCATTGCACTTAAATTTTCAAATCGAAGCCCTCTGGGTTTATCAAGCATAATCTCAGATACAAAAAGATTTATATTACTTCCAAATTTTTTAAATAAAGATTCTTTCTTTACTAGATATTCTGCTGTTGTAACATCACATTCATCTCTTTCCAAAGGGATCAATAAATCCCAAAGTCTATATACAGGACTTTGAAAATCATCATCCAGATTAATAACATAATCACCTTTAACAACAGAATATCCGGCAAGTACGGCAGAATGCTTCCCCATATTTTTAGATAAATTTATTACCTTTATTTTAAAGTTAGTTTCTGCAAGTTTTTTTAGGATATCATATACCTGATCAGGAGAACTGTCATTTATTGTAATAATTTCGTAGTCATAGGAATCCTTTTGAGATACTGTTTCTATAATCTCTTGTATTACTTTTTCGATTGTCTCCTCACTTCGATAACATGGTATTACAAAACTTAGCAATTTCATTAAAAATTCTCCTACATTAGAATTGAAAAATAATAATACCTAAAATAATGATCAAAAGACCTGTACATTTTCGTTTGTTTAGTCGTTCTTTAAAAAAGAGCCGTCCCAATACTGCGATCCAGATATATCCTGTTGTCTCCAAAATGGCACCTATAGAAAGCGGAAGACTTTTATAAGCAAATGCTATTAATAATGTAGAAAACAAAAATAATGTATAAGCAGTAACTACTAATCTGTTTAAATATTCCTTTTTTTTGTCAGCATATATTTTTTCCGCGCTTTTCTTTAACAGTACCTGGGACAAAGATGATAAGAATATTGCAGCTAAAAACAAAAATAAACTTTCCGTTTTGTTACTCATTTGACTTCACCATGAAATAAATACCGCAAATAATTACCAGCCCTCCTATAATATTACAGACTGTAACACTTTCTCCGAAAATAAATTTTCCCCATAATAAGCCCCAGATGACAGTAACTGCCTTATTTGCATATGCAGTTATTAATGAAATATTTTTTAGTAACTGCTGCCAGACAATGGCGTAAATTCCCAATATAATCAGAGCCAAGCTATAGTAAAAGAAAAAAAATGGAGATAAAAATGGATGAGAGGAAGCTAATTTTGAACATATTCCCCCTAAAGAATATAAAAACATTATGGATTGTAGACAAAAATAGTTCTTAAACAGTTTCATTATTTTTCTCCATAAAGTTAACTATTAACCGATATAAGGGCAGTTCTATCCAATAATACAATGCTGCTGAAAATAGGAATGTTACTCCTAAAAAAAATGCCATTAATATCTTTTCATCTATTTTTAACCATTTTTTTATTAAACACAAAAAAATTAAAAGCGGGAAATGCCATAAATACATTTCAAAGGATATTGCCCCTAATCTATTCCACCAGCGCCCTTTAATAAGTGAATCTAAGCATAAAGATAACATAAAAACAGACGGAAATAGCAAAAAAGTAAATATTCCCCAAGGATTATCGTAAAACACCGGATAATTTATGAATGCCGCTGTTCCACATATACCTATTATACTCAAAGAACTTACAAGTAATTTTCTGTGTGGAATATTTTTGTATATATCGCATAGTAAAACTCCACAAAAAAAGGCTGCATATCCTCTTCCTGAATAATAATTAAAAAATGGAAGATTTATATTATAATCAATTATACTTATCCCTAACAATGAGAGACCTATAAACCAATAGATTGTACAAAGTTCCCATTTTTGACATAACCATTGTATTTGCCAAAAAATCACATAACAAATAAAAATCACACACAAATACCAAGTAGGGTTATTCACTGCCAATCCGGAGCTCAAAATACCCCCCCCCGTATGGATAAGCAGTACACTGGTTAATAATTTCCATAGTCCTGGTACTAAATCCAAAAGCCACTCCCCTGTTATCGTTTTATAAAGCAAAAGTATTCCGGCTGAAATAAGGGTACTTAAAATTGACATAGGATAGAGACGTATTATTTTTTTGGTTATGTACCCTTTAAAGCTATTAAACTGAAAATTCGAATTTCCATATGCACAAAGAAACCCTGAAATAATAAAGAAAAATTCCACAATATATCCCAAATAAATAGTTCCGCCATAAAAGTTTACTTTTGTGAACCTTATTCCTGTTATCTGCTGGTAGTGATGTAATACAATTAGTATGGCAAACAAAAATTTTAGGATATCTATGCCATAAAAGTGCTTTTTACTCATTGGTAAAACTCCAATATCCGATCACAAACCTGTTTGTGATCTTTTGTGTTTAGTCCATAATATAAAGGAAGGCGTAGTAATTTTTCACTTTCTTTGGTCGTATATATATCCTCACCGTGAAATCGTCCATACTTTAAACCAGCCGGAGCGTTATGCAGCGGAATATAATGAAATACTGCAGATACCCCCCCCCATTTTTAAAAATTCAGTTAATTTTGTTCGTTCTTCTATACATTTACATTTGATATAGAACATATGAGCATTATGTTGACACTGTTCTGGGACATAAGGAAGTGAAATAATATTTTGTTTTGCCAAAGGTTCAAATGCCTTATAATATTTATTCCAGGAATCTAGCCGATTATTGTTAATTTCGTCTGCTTTTAAAAGCTGTGCCCATAAATATGCAGCATTTAGCTCACTTGGAAGATAACTATCACCAAAATCAATCCAAGTATATTTGTCTATCTGTCCTCGGTAAAATTTTGAACGGTTTGTACCTTTTTCTCTTAATATCTCAGCACGCTCATTATAAATTTCATTATTAATGACAATCGCACCGCCTTCACCCATAGAATAATTTTTGGTTTCATGAAAACTATAGCATCCAAAATCACCTATTGTTCCCAAGGCTTTTCCTTTATAGGAACTCATGACACCTTGCGCCGCATCTTCTACCACCAACAGGTTATAACGCTTAGCAATCTCCATAATAGAATCCATCTCGCATGCAACCCCTGCATAATGCACCGGAATAATCACTCTTGTTTTGTCCGTTATAGCGGCTTCAATTTTTGTTTCATCAATGTTCATTGTGTCTGGGCGAATGTCCACAAAAACTAACTTTGCTCCAGCTAGAACAGGTGCTGTGGCGGTACTTGAAAAAGTATAACTTGGAAGAATAACTTCATCTCCTGGATTTAATTGGCACAATAATAATGCCATATCTAAGGCAGTAGTGCCGCTTGTTGTAAGCAATACTTTTTGGGCATGAAACTTTTTTTCCAGCCATGTATTACATTGTTTCGTAAAAGGGCCATCGCCACAAATTTTATGTCCTTTGATTGCCTCATTTATATAATTTATTTCCTCTCCTACATAAGGAGGAATATTAAAATTTACCATAAAATTTAAGTTTTCCTTCCATCTAAAACAAAGTCATGTATCAGCTTTTTAGCTTTTGTCTCATTTTTTCTAATTCGTCTAATTGTCCCATGTCTAACCAATGATCTTCATAAATTGGATACATTCCAATTCGTTTTCCTTTATCAATACATCTTTGAATTACATCTGTAATATGAATAAATGTATTTTGGGGTATTTCATGAAGAAATTCTGGTTCTAAAACATAAAAGCCTGTGTTAGTGATAAAAGATATCTGAGGTTTTTCATTTAAGCTTATTACTTGACCGGAATCCGAAACATCCACAGTTCCATAAGGAATAGTTATATTTTTGACAGCACAAATCATAGTAACAAGATTCTTTTTCTCTTGGTGGAAATTTAGAATAGCAGAATAGTCTTCTTCAATTAAAATATCACAATTACTCATAAAAAAAGAGGAAGAATATCTTCCCTCTAATAATTTTAATCCTCCACCTGTTCCTAAGTATTTATCTTCCTCAATAAAAGTAATATCTTTAGGATATTCATGGTCTAAAAAATAGGATTTTATAAAATTTTTCTTATAGTTTACAATAATGTCAAAATGTTTACATCCAAATTCCTCGAAACGATCCATAATATGTTCTGTGATCGTTTTTTCTCCTATAGGAATTAATGGTTTGGGTAAAATCTGAGTATATGGATACAAACGGGTGCCTTTTCCTCCTGCCATAATTACAACAGGAATTTCTAATTGTGCCCGAAAGCTTTGCTTGTTTTCTCGTATAAATACGATATCAATGATTTCATCATCGTCATTAAGAATAGGAATTGATCGTATTTTGTGAAGTTCCATAATCTCATTTGCTTTATATTGATCTTGATAGTTTAAGTATATTGGATGATGATTTGCAATCTCAAAAACAGGAAGTTTTATATTTCCGTTTTTTAAAATATGACGGCGAATATCACCATCCGTCAAAGAACCTTTTAATTTATTTTCATCACAAACATAAACAATCCCTTTTCCATTGCTATCCATTATTTCCATAGCATTGAGAAGTGGAGTACTGGAATTAATAATATAATCGGATAACTGCATTTCTATCCTTCTTTATAAGAATTAGTTTAATTAGAATTTTAAAAATATTATTTTTAAATAATGCCGTAAATATGTATACAATTAATCTTTTTCCCAAACCGGATGTTTAAGAACCCAATTGCCAAATGAATCTTTAGTAAAAAGATCTGTATTATATAAAGTGTCAACAATATTCCAAAATTCAGTCTCTGTATATCCACAAAAATCACAGAAATCTCGAACAGAAAGAGGATCTATATTATGATCATGTTTTCTGACAAGTTCTACTGCCTCAGCTCTTGTAATCATTCCATATCGCACAAATCTTGCCGCATAATCCGTAGCGCTGGCATGTCCAAATTTTGGATATTTCATCCACGAATGTACTAGGTATGCGCGACTATCAATTTGATCAAAATTTTCCACATGATGGGTCCTGTTCCATTCATGTGACAAGTCGTGAAATCCATGTTTCTTTGCAAATACATAATTCGATACGCTATTCCATGGAATAAAATAAGAGAGATAAATAGGATCTAATTTATCTAATTCACTTTGTTTAGGTGCACGTGTAAAAGATAAGTCTTGCAATGCCATTCCTACATTCTCAATTAACTCATTTTCATCAATTCCAGTAGCTACTCCATTATTAATCTGCTCTTTTGCTGAGTATGTTTCCTCTGAATCTGCACCGCCGTATTCATAACTTACATTCTCTCCATAAACTAATAATGGTGTATTAAATTTTAATGCCATGATTAAAGGATATGTATAAATCAGGCGATCTAGATACCATGTTGGTTTCCCATATTTTTCAAACATATACCGCATTAATTTTTTCTGTAAATTGATGTTTGGTTTAATGCTGATAATATTACAGCTAAATTCCTCGGAAATATTCTTTAAATTATGTTGTCCTGCTTTTGTCATGGGAAAGTTATCTTCAACAGAGAACAAGATAGGATTCATGTTCATGACCTTTTTCATTAAATATACTTGATAGTGCGAATCTTTCCCGCCAGATACAGCAATCGCACAGTCATATCCATCTCCGTTCATTCCACGATATTTATCACAGAGCTGCTGAAGTTCTTTCCATCTAGCATCCCAATCAATATTCTTTCTTTGCTCCATCTGCTGACACGCACTGCATCCCCCCCCCGAAACGTAATTCCTGGTCTAGTATCTGGCATAACACATTTTTTACAGTATTTCATTTCACTTATAATCCTCCCTCGTTATTTTAGTTGATATCAAATTTCTTAATACCTGAAAGTATATTTACCTTTCTCATGATTATTAATACAGCAGTAAAAAATCCCATTGTTAAGATTATAAATCTTATAAAAGTGTGCTCATATAAAAAGCTAATTAATGGTTGTTCTAAAACAGCAGCAAAAATCATTAAAAATACAAATTTATCATTGTATAAATTTTTGTAACCGATAATTCTCACAAATATATAATGTACAAAAAATAAAACAACATAACCTGCTAGAGTAGTGTAAGATGCAATCCAATAACCATATTTAGGTAAAAGGATATAGTTTAATAATACATTTATTATAGCTGCTATAGTTGTTCCTAATGCAATAGCCCAGGTTTTTCTTGAATATTGTTCCACATTTACATAAAGACAATAAGCAAATTGAAGGATTACACTAGTCAAAAGAGGAACTACCATGGATTTTGATCCTGAATATTGAGTGCCTCCAAGTATCCATAGTAATTCTGGAGCTAGAAGCATTGCTAATTGAGTTATAAAGAAAAAAATAAAACAGTATGGAGCCGTTATATCATTTATAATTTTTATATCTTCATTTTCTATCTTATCAAATATCCATGGACTGACAGCATTATTTAAAGCAGAAAGAAATAAAGTACAAATTCCCATACAGTTACTTGCAATAGTATATAATGCAGTATATTGATTTCCACAAAATTTAGTGATCATAATCCGATCTGACGCACTTAAAATGTATGTTGCCAGTAAATGGGGAATAAATGGCCATGAATACAAAACAGCATATTTGCAATATCGAAAATTAAAAGATTTCCCTTTAAAAAGTAAATAAACATATATAAAAATATTTAAAACAATAAAAGGAAAAATATATCCTATAACACGTGCTTTAAATTTGTCCTCTAACAGTAAGACCAATAATATGGAAGGAATAGTGGTTACTAACGTGGATATAAAGCTAAGTAGTACACTTGCCTTGTATTCATATAATACACGTTGTTTAACTTGAAATATTTCTAAAGCTGGCTGAACTAATAAATATAGAAACATTGTATGGATATAAAATTCATCCATTGAAAATAACTGTTTAAAAGTATTTATATTAAAATAAACAACAATGTAAAAAAGTAAGGTTATACCGGTTCCTAATAGTAAAATCGATGAACAATATTCATCTAAATTTTTCCAAAAATCTAATCTTGCCCGGTTAACTGAAACATATAAATTAAAAGAAACAATGGTGATCAATAATTGAAGCCATGTATTATAATTGCTGTAACTGCCAAATTGTTCCTTAGACATGATTCTGGAAAAAATAGGAATAGAAATAAAAACAACACCTTTTAAAACAAAATTGCTTATTGTATACCAAATGCCAGACGAGATTACTTTATTGGATATATTCATAGGTCTTTATTAATTTGTAATTATTTTATTATCAAACCAGTACTGGTAGAAACTAATTGTTAGTTTTTTGATGAAGTTCTAAGAGTATTGTTTTAAGTTCTTCTATAGTTTTAGGTATAAATATTCTCTCATGACAGGTCTTTAATTTTTTTAGTTCAGTAATAAATGCCGTCACTTCAGTATTAATAAATGGACATTTATCAGCCAATAGTTCATATGTAAAAATCAAATATGGAGTATGACCGAAAAGAAATCCAGGTGTTATAGCTGCTGTACTTAGAAAAGATATGATAATTAGCGAATCAGGCTTACTTTCAGTCAGCAATAGTTCAAATGGAATATTCATTCGAAGTATAGATGCCGATGAGTATTTAAATTTTTGAGTTCTAGGATGCAGCTTTATTAAAAAATCATTTTGAAATATTTTATTGCAAATATCTAAAATTTGATGTTCAATATAATCAATATTTAAAGAAAAGTCATTGTAAAATGGCTCCTGCATATATACTACACGTTTTAATTGTATTCCTATCCCTTCACTCCAGAGAGTTTGTTTACAAAATGTTAGTATCTCGTTATTTTTTGCAGTTCCTATTTGTTTAATATTTTTAAAGTTATTACATTGTAATAGATGAGGTACTAAAACATACAATGTTTTAATTTTTTTTAAGAACTGTTTACGCCTTGTTATCTTAAGAAACAATCTGAGATATTTGTTCGGAACATAGATTGGCTCCATATATGTCCCCATTCCGTCTTCACCATAGCTAAAGATACATTTTTTATGGCTTCTATGATATCTCTTTATAATATAAGATATATTCAGAAAATCCAAGGCAAAAAAAATCATCTCTGAATAATGGCTGTTATTTGCAATACGCTGAATTACTTTTTGCGGAAATATGCTGTGGTATATTCGCTTAAATCTATTCTTTATGCTTGAATTATTCTCATTAAAAAAATAAACATTTTTAAATATTCCAGTGTCTAGTATCTTCTCATATAAATTTTTAGCACCATGAAAATGATTATAAATAACAATATCTGCAGATTGAGCTTTAAAATGATTTTCTTTTATTATAATTGACAACATAATATGATAGGGGGTAGCGCAAAAAAAGCAAATCATAATCTATTTTTTTCCTTGTAAACTTTGCAATAAGTAATGACATAACCTGAGAATATCCAAAAGGCTGCCTGAAAGGAGTTTGTGCCCATTAAAGCCATATTTGTTTCAAACAAATTATTTATTAATAAATATAATACTATAGAAAATGATAAAATACATTGATTCCTGGTATGTATATTCTGTTCGTGCTTAAAGAAGTTACACACATTAATAAAACATAATAATAAAAAAATAACATAAAAAAATAGTGAAAAAATCCCACAAGACACCAGTATCTGTAAATATCCGTTATGTATATTTCCTGCGGACCAATTAATCATATTTATTTCATTAATTGAATATTTGGCTTTTTCTGTATTAGATAATTGTTGTAATTTTATATAACTATTACCTACCCCCAAAAAAGGTGAAGACATAACCAATTTTATTGAAGCTTTCCATATCCCAAAACGTTTATTAGAAATGTCAATTTGCGCTTTTGGTTCTGGCTCAAAAGATTGCTCCAATGCTAACTCAGATGTTTGCCTATATTCAATTCTTTCCAGAACTAAGTCATTTTGAGTGCATTTATTTACGATAGCAAGGGAACATTCTTTAAGGAAAAAAGAGGATGCCAAAACACCAACTGAAATCAAGCAAAACAATAAAAACTTTGGCATTCTTTTATGGTGACTAAGACTTAAATCCTTTTGGGGAATTTTATATAATATAAAAGTAATAACATAAGTCAATAACAGCGAGAGATACGTTCCGCGGGATAATGAAAGAGCAATATACCACATCGACATAAAAACATTTACACCGCATAGATATTTCCATTTACGATTTATTTTAAAATACTTAATCAAGTATAGCAGGTATATGCTGAGAACAATCCCAATAAAAAAAAAGGTCCCTCCAACATTAGGGCTTGAAAAGACTCCAAACAAACGATTCTCCCACATTCCAATATGCATGATACTTCCGCTACGTCCAATTATCTGTATTTGTGTTTGCAAAAAGAACATACAAATACAAATAGTGGCTGTAATTGCAGAAAGTACAGTATACGATTTAGAAATGGTTATTAATTCGCTGTTATTTTTGTCTGCCAAATTTGGAGTATATAAAATAATAACACAAAGTATATAATAATATAGTAAAAATATGTTATGTAATCCTTGACCGTCCCAGTTCCATAAATATGACAAAAAACAAGTAAATAACATACATATCGGCCAAATAATATTAGTTTTATTTAATGACCGAAATTTTTGTATAAATATTTGTTTTAAAAGAAAGAACAATCCCCAAATAGAAAACATTGCCAAAAAAAGACGAGAAAATATAGAAACATTAATAAATTGAATCATATTCAGACTCAAAAAAATAAAATAACATATTTTAAAATTCGCATTGTTGCTTAAAAAGAAATTCCATCTTATTTTTTTGGCCATTAGTTCAATTTTATCTCCTTGCCTTTAAATTTGCAAATAACCGTATATTATTTATTTTTATATAGCTAATAACTTTTGATTGAATTTGTATTAATAATTTGTTTTTCAATTTGATTGGAAAATATAATATCTTTGCATACATGGATTTTGGTTTTGCTATTTTTATGCAATTCATAACTCTTTTATTTTTTAACATATTCTCTATCTGAACTTTCTTTTCCTTTTTACTTAAAACACAATTTGGATTTGTTAAGTTTTCAAAGCATCCAATTAATCTATCAATATATCTACGTGCAATCATTTCTTTACTAAAATTATCCCGCAAATTCCAATATCGATATAATTCTAACATCCATCCATGCTCATCTTCTCTTTTCTTATACATTTCTGGTACATACTTTGCCGTTTCAGATTCTGATCGAGCACGTAAAAAATGATAATATTGCTTAGAAGTAACGGCTACACGTTCTATATTACGAATTGCATTAAGATTAAATGGAAAATCATCCCATATCATTTGAGGAAAGTAAAGATTGTTTTCTTTAATATAACTGGTTAAATATAATTTGTTCCAGGGTGAATAGAGCATATTGTTATCAAATAATTTATAAGCATCTTTACGAAAATTCTCTTTAGAGGTATATATCATTTCTTTAGGTATATAATTTGTTGTAATATATCTGTTAGAAGAAAAATATGTATCTATGTAAAATCCAGCAATTACCATTTGAGCTTGATTTTTCTCTGCCAAAAGATACATTTCCTCTAACATTTCACTTTCTGCCCAATCATCGGAATCAATAAAATATAGGTATTTTCCTTGAGCCATATTTATGGCCAAATTTCTGGCGCTTGGCGCCCCTTCATTTTCTTTATGAATCACATGTATCCGCGAATCTTCTGATGCATATTTATCACAAATAACACCACTTTGATCTGGAGTTCCATCATCCACAATGATAAATTCAAAATTTTGCAAGGTTTGACCTAAAATACTTTTTATAGCTTTTTCTACATACTTTTCCACTTTATATACAGGCATAATAATGCTAACATCAATCTGATTTACCATGGTAAGGTCTCCATTATACGATAGTAATTTTTTAATCTCTTTTGTTTAGTAAACAGGTTCTGCAAATATTAATAATTGTATTTCACCTAGCATTTTAATATTATCTCTTTGCATGTTAATTATAATTTAGCAGAAAAGTTGTCTTCAATTGTAGATGCTATTTCTCTGCTAAACCCTTCCGTACTCTCCTTCATAAACAACACCTTCACCGTCTTAAAGATAATCCCCACATCCATCATCAAAGAATAATTCTGGATATACATCAAATCCAGCTTCAGCTTGTCATATGCTGATGTATTATACTTCCCATACACCTGCGCATACCCCGTTAATCCTCCCTTCACCTTCATCCGGTAACGAAATTCCGGGATCTGGCGGGTATAAAGCTCCACATGCTCCACACGCTCCGGCCTGGGGCCTACAATGCTCATATCCCCCTTCAGGATATTCAGAATCTGAGGCAGCTCATCGATCCTTGTGGCCCGGATAATCCTCCCCACCGGGGTTATCCGCGGGTCTTCATCCGTTGCTGGGATGGAATGCCCTTCCTTCTCCGCATCCTCCACCATGCTCCGGAACTTGCAGATCCGGAACACCTTCCCGTCCTTGGTGCACCTCTCCTGAAAGTAAAACACCGGCCCCTTATCATACAGCTTAATCGCCGCTGCTGTTATCAGAAACACCGGAGACAATAAAAAAAGTGCTGCCAATGACAGCACAACATCCATTCCCCTTTTCATGATCCTCTGCTCAAAAGACAGCCTGTGATTTCTTGACAGCAGCAGCGGCGTGTCAAATAAATGCAGGCTTTCCGAGCTGCGGATTAAGATATCGGATATTTTGGGGGTGGTATAGGTCCGGATGGACCTTTGATAACAGTACTTTAATATCACATTCCGCACTTGGGAGGGGATATCGCAGATCACCACCCCTTCGTACTTTTCGATTTTTTCTTTGATTGCCGTTATGCCGGCTTTATCCATGGCGTCAGGCTCCTCCATCCCGGATGCTCTGCCTATGCCATTTCTATCCTCCTGCCCGCCGGCTCTATCCATGAGGCTGGTTCTATCCTGCCCGCCGACTTCCTCCACAGGGCCGGTTCTATCCTGCCCGCCAGCTTCCTCCACGAAGCTGATTCTATCCTGCTCTCCCGTTCCCTCCGCCCGACTGGTTCCCTCCATACCATAGGCGTCTTCCCGCCATCCTGCCCGAACCGCCTGGCTGATTTTCTCTGTCCCCGCAGGGATATGGACAATCTCCCCAATGACAAACCGGTCGTTGCGGGTATGGATTTTCCCCATAAGGCTTGCCACCGGATGCTCCCCATAGATGAGAAGCACTTTTCTGGGAGGGTATAAAAGGCGGTAAATCCTGGTGGAGAGAAAGCTCCAGACGCAGATGATGAAAAATTCAGCGGCAGACATGACAAGCAGGGGCAGCAGAGTCTGGAAGTGTTTGGTTAAGAGGGTGATCTGCAGGTAGATCATGGCGTTGGCGGAAAGGCCGGCCAGGGTCTGGGAGTAGATCATGTTCCCGGTTTTCAGGTACCCGACCTTAAGACCGCCATATAAGGCATTAAACAGGACAAGGAGGATGCCGTAAACGGCAATCATGAGCCAGTGCCCTGTGCGGTTATAGGGATTTTCCATCAGCGGGTTGTAGAAATGTTTCCAGACATACCAGTAGGAGGCCATTTCCAGGGAAAGGACGGTGAGGAAAAAGGCAAACCGTATGATCCGTTTATACTGTTCGTAATTTTTCATAAAAACCGTATCTCCTGGAATTGTTAGTCAGAACTTTTGTGCTGCCGGTCAGGGGCGGAATGAGGTTTGAAAGGGAAGGGGATGAAAGGGGAACCGGAGGGCATAAACAAGAAGGAGGAGGGGGGAATCCGGTGTAACATGGGTGGTTTTTACTTCCAATAATGCACATTATCGGAAGTA